>JAZUOO010000043.1:0-77969 GCA_045604705.1 Eubacteriales bacterium | reverse complement strand
AGATTACGAATTCTGTGTTGAGGCTTATCTTACGGATGCGGAATCCGATGTTTACAAGGCGGTTGGTGCACTTAACATTGGAGATGTTATTGACGTTGAAGGTTACCTCTACTGGTACAACGGTGCAAATCCCCATATCACTTCCGTTACGGTTGTAACAGAATAAGTTCTTCACTCCTCTTTGGGTTCCCTAAGAGGAGTTTTTTGCGTCCGATGCTAAGCTTCCGATGCTAAGCTTCCGTTAAGAATACTATATTTGCAAAAAACTAAACATTATTCAAAGATTAAGGTTGAATTTAATTATGCTGGATGGTATAATTAATCCGTAATAAATTAAAAAGGAGTGAGTTTACTCCGATTAATGCGGAACAATTTATGAACCAGACTTTGAAAACAAAAATTATCGAATCCTTGCAGGCCATTCTTCCAATTACTTGTATAGTTCTTGCTCTGAGCATTTTCCTTGTGCCCGTGGAAATAGGTCCCATGGTTATGTTCATTGTAGGAGCTATGATGCTGATAATCGGAATGGGAATGTTCCAGCTCGGTGCAGAAATTGCCATGACACCTATCGGAGAAGGTATAGGTATTCAGCTTACCAAATCAAAACGGATTTTCACCATTGCAATAATCAGTTTCATCATGGGTGTTCTGATTACAATTGCAGAGCCGGATCTGCAGGTTCTGTCGGAACAAGTGCCCGGCGTTGACAACTACATTCTTATTCTCACTGTTGCGGTAGGTGTAGGTGCATTTCTTGCAACTGCAGTTATGAGAATCGTGCTGAAAGTGAATTTGTCAAAGCTTTTACTTGTTCTGTATGCTTTTGTGCTGATCTTATCATTCTTTGTACCGCGTCAGTTTTTATCCATAGCTTTTGACTCGGGCGGAGTTACTACAGGTCCTATTACCGTTCCTTTTATTATGGCTATGGGTGTCGGTATATCAATGATACGAGGCGACAAAAACGCTCAGGACGACAGCTTCGGTCTTGTTGCCCTGTCAAGTATCGGGCCAATTCTTGCAGTTATGATCCTCAGCTTCTTCTGTAAACCCGAGGATGTATCACCGGAAACAGTAATCCCCCATGTTGTCACAATGAAGGATGTTGCAGCTGCATTTGCACATGAAATTCCTCATTATTTCAAGGAAGTTGCAATATCACTCCTGCCAATTATCGGAATGTTCCTTGTCTTCCAGCTTGTGACACACAGATATCAGCTCCGTCAGAAGCTTCGAATCACAATGGGATTTCTCTATACATATCTCGGACTTGTACTGTTTCTCTGCGGCGTAAATGTAGGTTTTGCTCCTGTTGGCTCACTGCTTGGAGGATTGCTTGCAACCGGCACGCTGAAGTGGCTTCTTCTTCCTATAGGCATGCTTATCGGTTATTTCATAGTTATGGCCGAACCTGCTATTCAGATTCTCAACAAGCAGGTACAGACAGTTACGGAAGGCTCCATTTCGGCAAAATCAATGAACAAATGTATGTCAATCAGTGTTTCCATAAGTCTCGGTCTTGCAATGCTCAGAGTTATTACCGGTATTCCGATAAGCTTTATTGTGATTCCAGGCTATATTATCGCGCTTATTATGTCAATGTTTGTTCCGAAAATTTTTGTCGGTATTGCATTTGACTCCGGTGGAGTTGCAAGCGGTCCTATAACCTCCACGTTTCTTCTTCCCCTGTGTATCGGTGCTTGCACGCAGACGGGCGGAGACATTATGACGGATGCTTTTGGTGTTGTTGCACTGGTCGCACTTACGCCACTTATTGCAATTCAGATAATGGGTCTTCTTTATAAGATCAAGCTTGCAAAACATGAGAGCGCAACAGACACAGGTATTCCAGAAAACGACAATGCTATTATTGAATTTGAGGAGGAAAGTATATGAGCGAAAAAAAACAAAGCATTTCATTCAGGCTCTTAGTGATAGTTACAACACCTAAGCTTTCCCAAATGGCAACAAAATATTTTGAAAGAAAAAAAATTCCTAATCATTATAAGGTCAATGCCGTGGGTACTGCACCCAGTGATATTTTGGACATTCTAGGTATCGGTACGCCGGATAAGTGTGTTATAATCTGCATGGTAACAAAGCCGATTGCTGATATTCTTCTGCGGGAGCTTTATGTTGAATTGATGTTCGGTGTTCCCGGAAACGGCATCGCTTTTACGATCCCGCTGAATGCGGCAAACAACAAGCTTGTTAAAATTATGAACGGAGTGTCAGATGAAGCTTTAAAGTCTGATGGAAAGGAAGAACTGATAATGTCGGATATAAAAAGAGTAATGATTTCGGCCGTTATTAATCCCGGATTCAGTGACGAGGTTATGAAAGCTGCAAAGAACGCAGGGGCAAGAGGCGGTACTGTCATTCATGGGCGCGGGGTTTCCGATGAAGAACCAATAAATCAGTGGGGAATCGGTCTTCAGGAGGAAAAAGAGATTGTTATGATCGTTGCGGAGGCTGAAAATAAAATTGCTATCATGGAGGCTATAAGTGAAAAGTGTGGTGCCAATACGGAAGCAAACGGATTTGTAGCTGCAATGCCGATAGATACGGTCATAGGACTTCGCACAGACAATTAAGATTTTGAGCGTAATAACAGGCGGTCATTTGGTCCGCCTGCTTTATTATACAACGAAACCACCCACTTTTTCGGCGGGTGGTTATTCATTACTCTGATACTAAGCCTTTATAGATATTGAGAAATTTCCGTAGGACTTGCCTTTGAAAATCAGACCTTGGTCTCTTGTTTTATTTCTTCGATGCAAGCTTCTCCCTCTATATCATCGATGTCAATCTTTGATTCATGCGGAATAGGCTTCCATGTTACTTTCATAAACAGCGCTATGTACATTGAAACAACACCGATTATGTCAAAGAGAGGCCATGTGAAACAGTACCAAATCTTTTTGACAAGAGATATTTTTTTAATCCTCTTGCGTTCAGTGAAAAACACATACGCAGCTTCAAACATGACTGCTAAGTGATTTCCTATACGCCATCCGACTCGCCACCATATAACCGTAAACAGAGCCGTAAAGAAGCCTGTATGGATATATACGACAATGTAGCATATGCCTACGATTATTCTTCTTGCAAATGCAAACAAGGTTCTCGGGGTTATAAGCATAAACACATCAAAGGACATAAATCTGTTCTTAAAGCCTTTTGCGGTAAACATATTAACAAAGAGCTGAAGTCCGGATTCAACAAAGGCAAGAATATGTCCCTTTGCCCATCTTATTCGCTGACGAAGCGCGATTCTGAGATTTGTAGGCTGTTCATCAAAGAATTCTGCGGCATCATTGTATGAAATTGGATACCCTTGTGCTACTGCATCTGCGGTAAATGCTCTGTCTTCCGTAAGTGATGTATACTTCCAGCCGTCCTTGACAAGCTCGGAGGCGAACAAGAATCCTGTTCCCTGGATATTGGTGGCAAGCTTGAATATCGAGCGTGCTCTGTGGGATTTTCTTATTGTACGAAGCCAGTGAAGTGCATAGGATGCGGAGATCCAGTTTTCGTCAAAGTTCTTTGTGTTTCTGTAAGAGGTAATTATCTTTTCTCCCTCATCAAAAGCTTCGTTCATTCTGGATACATAATCGTGCTTTAATAGGTTGTCTGCGTCAAATATGAAATATCCGTCGAAGGATGTTCTCCCGTAATCATCCTCTATTTTATCGAGAAGAAACTGAAGTGCATATCCCTTTGTACGATTCTCGTTGTCAAAACGTTCATAACAAACCGCACCAAGCTGTCGTGCTATTTGAGCTGTATTGTCCGTACAGTTGTCTGCAACCACAAAAGTCGTAATAAGATCTGAGGGATAGTCTTGTTTTTTTATACTGTCTATAAGATTCCCGACAACCGTTTCTTCGTTTCTCGCAGCGATAAGAATTGCGTATTTATACTGATTCTTTGCAGGCTTGAATTTTCGTGTCGTAAAAAAACCCACAATCACGTAAACAATACGAAAAAGAAGCAGAAATGAAATTATATATCCCCAGCTGTTTTTAAGAGTCTTGGCAATTTCAAAGGCGTTCATTTCGCCGAATCGGGTGAATGACAAAAATGTATCGAAAACTTTTCTGAAATAATCGGGTATGTATGTTATAACTTCATTAAATGCATATGCAAATAATTCGGAGAACCATGCAAAAAATGCGTCCAATATATTTCTCCTTTCACCGTTAATGGATGACTAATTTGTTCACAATTATATTTATTATAACACAATTATTCCGATATGTCAAGTTTTCGACGGTATTTTCCCTTGTGTAGAAATTAGTAAAAGAATGCGGTTTTTCCAATAAATAATTTTTTAATATACATAATAAAGAATAATATTGAAATATATATAACTATTACGCAGAAAATAATTGCATCCTTTTGTACCTCTATCCAGGACACAATAAAAAATATCAATACTTATCCCTGATTGGATGACTACGATGTTCTTGCGAAAAATGAGGGCTGTGCTGCAAGAACACAATAGTCTTTTATAGGATGTCATAAGGGTCTTGTTTATATTTCTTAACATTCCGATTGCTTATAAAAAACTAAACCCGTCACTTACGTTAAATGGCGGGTTTGCGTATTATTTTACATTTTCGGCCAGCATATTTTCTATAAAAATTCCATATCCCTTGGTAGAATCATTTACAAGCACGTGTGTCACCGCACCGATAAGCTTGCCGTTTTGCAGAATGGGAGAACCGGACACGACTGTTGTCAATAGGGGACAACAATTTTCTTTATTATTGAAATTTTGAAGGTAATAATGAGGGAAATGAAGAAAATCTTGACGGAAATGAAGCGAATTATGAGGTTAATCGTGATACTAATGAGGTTAATGTGATGTTAATCATCGATGCAAATAAAAATTAATATCACTTTTATAAAATGGGACTTCCGCATTTATACAATTGGAGAGCCACACTTTTGTAATAAAAATCATGCAATTTTTGTTACAAAAAAGACAGGACCTTGCAAACCTGCCTTGTAGCTTTGCTTACTCGATGACTATATATTCTCTTGAACACTGTGGAATAATTTCATCATCCCAACCTTCAAGAAAATCTTTCTCGTCAGACAACTGATTTTTTAGTTCATATCCCCTTCGAATAATTATCTCTTCCGAAAACGGAACATTGTCTTTTTCAAATGATATTTCACGATCTGAAAAGTGGAATATTATACAACGTGTCAGCCATACATCGTAAGTTTGTTCTTGGTTTTTGTATATTTGCTGATTTTCATTAATTACAGTTATTCTCTGTATAATTTCAGAAACTGGAGTTTCAACCGGTTCAACATTATCAAACAAAGATTTTATCTCATTGCTTTCCGTTTGTTCTAAAGTGAAAACTCCGCAATCATCATTTACTCCAAAATAATCTACGGCAGTTTGAATATTTGTTAATTTATAGACTTCATCGTCGATAAAAATTCCTACGATAGCTGTTACTGAATTTGTATAAGCAAATGGATCACACTTGTATTTAACAAAGTTTTTACCTATCCACTTTTTCAATGTGTTTTGGTCAAATCTCATATCTATTCTTTTCATTTTAATTCCCTTTCACAAAATGTATTTTTTGAAATTTCACACCAGCACTATTTGAACTTTGTCGTATATTTATTTCTACTACAGATGTGCCATCTGATGATGATATTTCACGATACGACATAATAGTACCATCGGAAAGTTTGGTATATTTTCCCTTGCCGTAGGTAGTTTCTATTCCGCCTTTTGATGCGGTATCATAGAATTCTTTGGCTGTTTTAACAGGATTGTTACTGCTAATATTTCTCGTAAAGTCTCGACCTTGCCCTTTATCGCCAAAATATCCTTTTGAATACTTATAGTTCGATTTTAAACTGCCAATATTATCTGATATACTGTGATGCTTTGTAGTTCCGCCTTTATATATGCTTGTTCCCAACTCACGCACCTTCTTTCTCGTGAGTTTTTTCAAACTGACTTTTGTAACGATGGAATTTAACATCATTTTGAAATTCTGCAAAAACACATTCAGGCATATGTCCATGAACTAAAACATCGGTCGGTTCAAGAATCTTTATCATCTCTTTTAATCCCGCTTTGAACATTCGTTTCTGTTCATTTGAACGAATGCACCCATGTGTACTCACAGAAACAATGCTTCGTTTTGGTACTCCTAAAAAGCAATACTCAAAACTACTTTCATCACTCCAACGAATATTAGGTATTACAGGGATACCGTTCTTTTGAAAATAATATCCAACAGCACGATTAAAATATGTGTTTGTTTGTTGCAGACATTTAGACTGTCCTATCAATAGGGAACAATCGGGAGTAATAACTCCGTCAAATTGTTTAAGTAAGTCAAGATATTTAGTTGTTGATGTTAGTACATCAGAAAAATCTTTGTCGTGCATATAAAAATGCACATATTTTCGCTTGTCAGTTTGAGATTTTGCCTTTTCAAAAGGCACTATATCTCTTGGTATTTGTGTGTTTTTCAAATCCATAAGTAACGGAATTCCCGGCTCGCCCACTATTGCAGCACCATTTACCAAATAACTGTGAAATCCGTCGTCATATTTAGTTTTTTGCATAAATTTGTTTCCTCCGTAAACATAAAAATAATAAATTTCATAAAAATTACTCCAATCTATTGATTTTTGTTTACGGATATGCTAAACTATACTCATCCAGTAGGTATGCGTTCAGCATATCCGTGATGAAACACATTGTTTAGTTGTTACCAGCAACTTTTCTAATGTGTTTTTTCTTTTTTCAAGTGAAGCCGAGATTGCCCATTTTTGTTACCTCCTTATTTGTTTATATTGACACTCTGCTGCAGCGTGAGAAGCACCACAACGAATTTCAATCTCATTTACACTCATACCTTTGACAAGATGTTCTGCTATCAAAAGCTCTCCGGCAAAAACATCAGCCTGCCATTCGGGATCCTCATAAGCTTTTACAGGAGCATTGTCCGATTTTCTGCAAAGTGCAACTCTATCATTATCATGCATAAGCAAGTGTCCGACTTCGTGCAAAATTGTAAATCTTGCTCTGCCGTCACCCTGAGTAGCTTTTTCGTAAACATCTTCACGAATTTTAATTGTATTAAGACTTGGGATAGTTTCGCCCTCTTTATCCGGCATTTCTGAATGTTCAACTATCTCGTATGTAAAATCGTCAATTAAATTAGGTAGAATGATTTCAAGAAACTCCACTACCGGGAAATACATACGGTCTGTCATTCCACATAATTCACGAACATATTTGGTAAAAGCCCTTATCTTTTTTCTTGATATGCCTTGCGCAACCACATTTGCCATAAATCAGTTTTTGTCCTCCTTTAAAATTTGCCATAACTTTTGCAACTCATTATCAGTAAAGCCATTTAACTTGCGGGCAAACGAAAATGCTAATTCTCTCTGCTTGAAATTGAGGTTTGCGAGTCCAATTTCAACACATTCATTTGTTTCGCTTATGGCATTTTGCAATTCGATAATCTTATCATTAGATAAGGAATACAAATTGCTAATTTTTTCTGCCCATTCTGCAGGGATTTTTTTCTTACCATTCTCTACAGCAGAAAGAAATGAAGATGTAACTTCCAGTTTTTCAGCCATAGTTTTTAAAATTTCTCCGTTATCCATTCTCAGGATACGCAAGAATTTTCCAAAAGCAGTAATCATTTTTGTAACCTCCTAAATTATGATTTTTCAAATCACAAACTCATTATAACATACAAATTTTGTTTTGTCAACCTTTTAGGTTAATTTATTTTCTTAAAAAGTTCATTATTTGCTTTTTGTCTAAAAAATTATAAAAGTTTTTAGACAGAAACACTCACCAAAAATAGTGAGTGTTTCTGTTGCACGTTATTTAATTTTCTCTGCTTCAGCTAACATATTTTCTATAAAAATTCCATATCCCTTGGTAGAATCATTTACAAGCACGTGTGTCACCGCACCGATAAGCTTGCCGTTTTGCAGAATGGGAGAACCGGACATTCCCTGAATAATCCCACCTGTCTTTGCGATCAACTCATCGTCTCTTACAGTGAAAATGAAGTTTTTTGTTTTGGAATCGTTATGGTATATCTTGGTTAGTTCAATCTCGTATTTTTTAATTTCTTCTTCACCCAGTGATGCGTATATATACGCCTTTCCTTCTTTGATTTCACCGCTCGGTGCTATATCTACAGGTTCGGAAAAGGCACAGGATGGTCTCTCGCTCAGTGTTCCGAATACGCCTCGCTCAGTGTTTTTAAAAAGCTCGCCCCTTCTGATAATCCCGAATTCACCTTTTATTTCTCCGGGAAGTCCATCTGTTCCCTTTATGATGTCCCTTACATCTATATCCACAATATTGCCTTTAAGCATAGGCATAAGCTTTCCTGTATCTATATCACATATGCCGTGCCCGAGACCTGCAAATTCGCCGCTGTCAGGGTTGTAATAGGTTATTGTCCCTATACCTGCGGTACTGTCCCTGACCCATAGTCCGGATCTGTATTTTCCATCGGTCAAAGATTTTAAAGGCTCAAATGTTGTACTAGCCCTCTCGCCATTCCTTTCATATTCGACGGCAATGCTTTTGCCATCGCTTTTTTCCACAATTTCCGCAACTTCCTCAACGGTGTTTACTTCACTGCCGTTAAGAGATATAATACTGTCGCCGACACAAAGTCCTGATTTTTCCGCAGGGTTAAGTATACCCTGATTGCTCTCGACATCGGACATTCCTACGATCATTACACCTTTTGTAAAGAATTTAACGCCGAACACATCACCTCCGGGAATAAGACGCATTTTCGGTATCACATCAACCTTAACGTCTTTCAGCGGAACACCGAACACAGTTGCTTTTGCCTGTGTCTTTACTATTGTGTCGTTTACGCCGTCACTGTAATATGAAACGCCGATACTTCCCGGTATTGTTTTGTTATCAGGAATTACTCTGTCAGCAGCACCGGATGCCAATGCCGATATAAAGGCAAAAACGGACAGTGCCGTCGTCAGTAATAACGATATATTTCTTTTTTTATTTGATTTCATCATATCCCACCATTTCTTTTTTGCTGTATCTTTCGATACCTTATTTACTATGTACTGCAATATTCTTTTTATGTGTTGAAAAAATATAAATTAGTGGGAAGATTTTCGTTTTATGCTTTGTATATTCTATCCTTGAACAAATATATTTTTTGAGTAAAAACGGAATTTGAATGTAATATCGCTACAATTATATAATTGGTAAATTTTCAATTTATATTCAAATAAAACGAATGTTTTTAGACGTTGTCATGAATTTATTTTATCCTTATTTTTCTAAGTGCGTTGAGTATGACTATTACCGTGATACCCACATCTCCGAAAACGGCTGTCCACATATTTGCGATCCCGAAAACAGCGAGGATAAGTATCAATGCTTTTACAATGAGCGCAAAGGAAATATTGAATTTAACTCGGGACATAATCTTCCTTGTACATCTGATCCCCTTCGGCAGAACTTCAAGTGTTGAACCAAGAATCACCACATCAGCAGTTTCAACACATATATCGGAGCCAGTGCTACCCACCGCTATTCCAACATCTGCCACAGATAATACAGGAGCATCGTTGATACCATCGCCAATGAAGGCTGTTATTCCTTTAGTATTTTCGGATTTTGCCTGTTCTGTTATTTTAGCTTTTTCATGCGGTTCAAGGCATGAAAATACTTCTGTGATTCCACACATTTCCGCTGTTTGTGCTGAACTTCCCTCATTATCACCGGTGAGCATTAGGATTCGGCTTATACCAAGTTTTTTCAGATTTCGCATTACCTCGGGAGCTTCGGGTTTTACGGTGTCTGATAATTGAATTACGCCAATTGGGGTTTCATCAAGAAGAATATAAACTTTAGTCGTGTTATCGTCTGTTTTGAGAATGTTATCGCTTTTGATTATTTTGTGATTTCCGCATTTGATTTTTTTGCCGTTAACGATACCGCTAATCCCCTCACCCGGTATCTCAAGGATGTCAGTGGCCTCGAATGTTGATACAGAGTGATCTTCGGCGTATTCAACTATTTTTGCCGCAATTGGGTGATTAGAATTTTTTTCGAGGGATGCACAGTAGGATATTATGGTGTTTTCATCATATCCCAAGGCTGTTATTACCGAAACTATAACAGGCTCGCCTTTTGTAAGAGTACCCGTTTTATCAAAAGCTACTACATTGATCTTTGAAGTTTTCTCAATATATTCCGAGCCTTTGACAAGGAGTCCGTTTTTTGCGCATTCACCTAATCCGAAGAAAAATGTGAGAGGTACGGATATTACAAAGGCACACGGACAGGAAGTTGCAAGGAATACAAGCCCTTTATATATCCATGAGGATATATCTTCGGTTATTATGCTGCCTGCCGCCACTATAACAAGGGCAAGTGCAATAACTATCGGTGTGTAGAGCCGTGCAAATTTTGTAAAAAATGTTTCGCTTTTAGATTTCCTTTTATTGTTTTCCGAAAGGATATTAAGGATTCGTGAAAAACTGTTATCTTCATATGAGGAAGTAACCTTAACCTTTAATGAGCCGTCAAGGGAAATATAACCGCATCTTACGGATGAGCCTCGCTCCGCTACCATGGGAACTGATTCACCTGTGATGGATGATGTGTCGGTATTTGTACAGCCTTCTATTACTTCTCCGTCGCAGGGAATGGTGCCGCCTGCTTTTACGAGAACTATGTCACCAATGACAAGATTTGTGGGTGATACCTTTTCAACAGTACCATCGGGGAGTATTCTTTCTGCAATCTTCGGACTCATTTCAAGAAGTCGCTTAATATTATCTTCCGATTTTTCAATTGCTTTATGTTCAAGTATTTCTCCAAATCGGAACAAAAGCATTACCATACAGCCTTCTATCATTTCGCCGATAATCATAGCACCCAGCGAGGAAACGGTCATAAGGGTAGTTTCGCCGAAGAATTGCTTTTCTTTCAATGCACGTACAAGCGATTGGAATGTCTTGTAACCGATGGAAATATATGAAATAAAGTAAAATATTTGCGGAATAAATCGGATCTTGAAAAATGACGTTATGACTGCTAAAACGAGAAACAGTACGCCGACTGCTAAGAGTATTTTTGAAAGTCCGGATACATCTTCGTCGTTGGCGTGACAGCACTCGGAACAGCCGCAGGACATATGTGGAGCATGGATTTTATCATCTTCGTCACATCCACACGTGTATTTCGATTTATCTTTTTTATCACTTTCACAGCAACAGTATTCATCTGTATTATCTATATGAATATGCTTTATGCCTTTAATGTTGTTGTGTTCACTGTTGTTTAGGATCTCGGGGTGAAATTCTGCGCAGTCACTTTCGCAGTACTTACCGATTTCTTTTTTAGCGATTATTTTGTTACATTTACGTACCATAACAAACTCCTTTTATTCCGAAACGTGTTTTATGGCAAGCTTGAATATTTCGCTGATGTGCTCATCGTCGAGAGAATAGAATACAGACTTCCCTTTCCTGCAGTATTTTACCAGTCTTGATGTTTTAAGTATTCTCAGTTGATGAGAAATCGCACTTTGTGTCATCCCCAAAATATTGGCTATATCACATACGCACATTTCCGATTGGAACAGAACACATATGATGTTGGCACGAGTTATGTCACCAAAAATTTTGAAAAGTTCGAATACACGCATTACTTTATCTGAGCTTGGCATACTTTCTCTAATCGTTTTAATTGTATCCGCGTGGATAATACTTTCTTCGCAAATGATATTCTGTTTCATTTTGCACCTCTTAAAAACAAACATTTGAATAGTTGTTCATATGATGTTTTGATTATAACACATAAATTCCTACTTGTCAAGTAGGATTCAATATAACTTAAAAAATTGTTATTGAATACAACGCGTAAATTGATTATAATATGTGTATCGGATGAGATAATTGTCGGAATTTTCCGAAAGGATGCGTGCAAATGCTTTTTAAAACTTTGGATAAAAGCTATGGTATACCCTACTGATAAAAGATTCAATTCTTCCACATTGTGATTTTTCTGATTTTCCAAAAATTGTTCTGAAAGTAAATTTCGATGTTTGTATCGAGCTAATTCACAATGTTTTGAAAAAGCGATACCCACATTTCCAATGTACCGCTTTAAGAAGTTTATATTCTCGCATATTGACAATAACCGATACGAAAAGAAAAATAAGATGAAAATTTCTGAACTTTGTACCGGCTTGCCTGCCAACTTTTCTTTCTTTTGTCGGTGATGAATTCAAAATATGACATCTTTTTGTGAAATATGACGAATATAATATATTTTGCTTTCACCTATTGACAAACCACGAAACTTAGCGTATAATGTTTTTGTGTATACAAGATATAGTATACAGACCGTATGTAACTGACGGACAGGCGGATTTACCGCAAGGAAGCGTACGGATATACAGCCGACCGTCTGGGCAATTCAGTTATATGTACTGTGTTGCTCTTTTTTGTTTAGTACAGATAATTTTATATTTCAGGAGGTGTACATATGGATTTTAAGCAATGGACAGGATTTAATTACGGTGTTTGGACGCAGGAGATAAATGTCCGTGATTTTATTCAGAACAATTACACCGAATATAAAGGTGACAGTGATTTTCTGGCTGAGGCTACCGAACGTACAAAGATCATCTCAAAAAAGGTTCAGAGCCTCTTTAATCTCGAGCGTCAATTCGGTGGCGTTCTCGACATTGATACAGCTACCGTTTCTTCACTTACAAGCTTTTCACCCGGATATATTGACAAGGATAATGAAATCATTGTGGGTATGCAGACTAACAGACCCCTCAAAAGAAGCGTTAATCCTTTTGGCGGCATAAGAATGGTTCGTCAGGCCTGTGAGGCTTACGGTTATAAACTCAGTGACAAGGTCGAGGAAGAATTCAAATTCAGAACCACTCACAATGAGGGTGTGTTCAGAGCTTACACTGACGAGATGAGAGCCGCAAGAAAGTGTCATGTTATTACAGGTCTTCCGGACGCTTACGGCAGAGGCAGAATCATCGGTGACTACAGACGAGTTGCTCTTTATGGCGTTGATATGCTTATCGAAGAAAAGAAAAAAGATAAAGCAAGACTTGCATCCGGCTCTTTTAATACAGATGAAATACGCCTTGACGAGGAACTTTACCAGCAGATCGCTTTCCTTGGCTATCTTAAAGAAATGGCGGCTATGTATGGCTTTGATATTTCCGAGCCCGCAAAGAACACAAGAGAAGCTGTACAATGGACATATTTCGCATATCTTGCGGCTATAAAGGAACAGAACGGTGCCGCAATGTCCCTGGGCAGGGTGAGTACTTTCTTTGATATTTACATTGAAAGAGATATGGCAAAGGGTGAGCTTGATGAAGCGGGTGCACAGGAGATAATTGATGATTTTGTTACAAAACTCAGAATTGCACGACATCTGAGAACTCCCGAATACAACGAGCTTTTCGGCGGCGACCCAATGTGGATAACAGAAGCTGTTGGCGGAATGGGCGAAGACGGAAGAACGCTTGTTACAAAGAGCAGCTTCAGAATACTCAATACTCTCTACACTCTCGGATCTTCTCCCGAACCTAACCTCACGGTGCTTTGGTCAAATTCCCTTCCGGATGGCTTTAAGAAATTCTGTGCTAAGGTATCTGTTGAAACTGACTCCATTCAGTATGAAAACGATGACATCATGCGTCCCATTTACGGCGATGATTATGCGATAGCTTGTTGCGTTTCTGCGATGAAGGTCGGTAAGCAAATGCAGTTCTTCGGTGCAAGATGTAATCTCGGAAAGCTCCTTCTTATTGCACTCAACGGTGGTTATGATTCCACAAGCAATATGCATATAGGTCCTCAGATGGATGTTCTTGATACGGACAAGCTTGACTACGACGAAGTTGAAAAGAGATTTGACATATACATTGCCTGGCTTTCTCATCTGTATGTTAATACAATGAATATTATTCATTATATGCATGACAAGTACGCCTATGAAAAAATCCAGATGGCTCTGCATGATACGGATGTGCATCGTTTTATGGCATTCGGTATTGCGGGACTTTCGGTTGTTGCGGATTCACTCAGTGCGATAAAGTATGCGAATGTTAAGCCGATTAAGGATGAAAAGGGGTTCATTGTTGACTTTGAAACCACGGGAAGCTTCCCTAAGTACGGTAACGATGACGACAGAGTTGACCTTATTGCAAAGGAACTTACTCACAAGGTTATAACCGAGCTTCGCAAAACTCCAACTTACAGAAATGCGGAGCATACTCTTTCCGTTCTCACAATTACTTCCAATGTAATGTACGGAAAAAATACCGGTGCCACTCCCGACGGCAGAGGTGCATTCCAGCCCTACGCTCCCGGTGCAAATCCTATGCACAACAGAGAGGAGAACGGTGCTCTTGCTTCGCTTAACTCTGTTGCAAAAATTAGCTATGATGACTGCCGTGACGGTATTTCAAATACGTTCTCCATTACTCCGGAGGCACTTGGCAGAAGCGAACAGGACAGAGTTGACAATCTTGTGGGTATTCTTGACGGATACTTTGCAAAGAAAGCTCATCACATAAATATCAATGTTCTGAATCGTGAGACGCTGATGGATGCCTATGAAAATCCCGAGGCATATCCGAACCTCACCATCAGAGTATCCGGATATGCGGTAAACTTCAACAAACTCTCCAGAGAGCAGCAGCGTGAGGTCATCAGTCGTACCTTCCATGAGGTGATATGACAAAGGATACTGTTACGGGCAGGATACACTCATTTCAAAGTCTTGGAACTGTTGACGGACCGGGAATAAGGTTTGTAGCCTTTCTTCAGGGATGTACTCTGAGATGTGGGTGCTGTCATAATCCGGACACTTGGGAGCTTTGTAGCGGAACTGAATACACTCCCACAGAAGTTCTTGAAAGAGTGAAAAAATATCGTGAATATTTCGGTAAAGACGGTGGGATAACACTTTCCGGCGGAGAACCATTGCTGCAGGCAGAATTTGCTTATGAAGTGTTCAATATGTGTCATGCTAACGGAATCAACACCTGTCTTGATACATCGGGATATTTACTAAATGATGGTGTAAAAAAGCTTCTTACTGAAACGGATAGGGTTCTTCTCGATATAAAGTATACCGAAGAGGAATTATACAGAAAATACGTTGGATGCAGTTATTCTAAGGTAATTGAGTTTTTGGGCTATCTTTGTAATGCCTGTGTTTCCGTGACACTCAGACAAGTCATTATTCCGGGATTAAATGACAATGACAAGAATATTCTTAAGCTTTGTGAACTAAAAAAGAATCATTCTTGTGTTGACAAAATTGAGCTTCTGCCTTTTAGGAAAATCTGCAAGGTCAAGTATGATAGTATGAATATTTCATTTCCTTTTGAGGATATTCCGGAACCTGATCAGGTTAAGATGAAACTTCTAAATGAAGTTATACAGAAAAACAAATAAAAAACATCTCCCATCCGACTTTTATGTGCCGTTTGGGAGATTTTGTTAAGCTTGATAATTTTTGTGTCGCCGGGAATCCTATTTATGACATCCCATATTACGTTATATATGTGGTCCGAGCTGTAAGTGGATTTAAAAAATCACTGTTGTCCGTTTATTGCTTTCTCTCATAAGGCTCAAAACATTGTCGGCTTCTTTTCACCTTCACGCAGATACGTTGCCTCTATATCCGCTATGTGAAGCTTTACTGCTAGAGGATACATTTCAAATGCGTTGCTGATTGTAAATCCACCTGATTTTGCAGTATCATCAAATCCACCCATATGCCATCTTATTGCAATTGCTTCTTCTACCTTAAGTCTCATAAAACGTTCGATGAGAAATACAGATTTTTCACCGTGACCGAAAGGAAATTTATCTTCTACCTGATAATAGGGTACCTTTTCCCATTGACCTGTTTGTTCATTCTTCTGATTCCTCATGGTCATTTTGTAAAATTGAGCTTTACACAAATCGTGAAGCAGAGATACTATGGCAATACTTTCCGCGTTATGTTCGCTTCCGTGGCGTTCTGCAAGACACTCGTATACGTTTATACTGTGTTCACAGAGTCCGCCCTCCTCGCAGAGATGGAATTTTGTACTTGCGGGAGCTGTGAAGAAATCTGTCTTTTCAAGCCATGATAATAGCTCACCGCTTCCCTCTCGTTTGATGTTTTCTTTGAATATTTGTATGAATTTTTCTTTATTAGTCACAATGTTACCCCTTACGAAAAATTTTATATATTATATCACAAAAAACATGAACAAGTCTACCTGTAAAATTAAATTCTCCGTATATTGCAACGGAGATCTAACAGTAATGCTATCATTCGTAGTAGATTTCAATAAGTGATTCAAATCTTAATTTCCATGTATCAATGTTTGAAGCAACAATGGGCTCAGGTTACGATTTCTACTATATTTCCGTATTATTTCTCATCGTTCTTTTCTTTTATCATCAAGATGTATTGGTTTTACTTTTTTGTACCTTTTTTTAAAAAGACTTGAAAAAATTCGAGATAGGTGGTATACTGTAAAAAATCCAAAACAGGGTCCGAAAATATAAAATTCGGATTCGGGAAAGGCATAATATGAATCAGTACAAAATTAAAATAGGCAGAGCTATCGAGGATTGTCCCGCTGTGGAAATAACAAGCAATACATGGAATTATCCATATACGCCAAAAACGACGGTACAAATGACCTATATCCGCGACAGGGGAATAGTTGTAAGACTGACCTGTTTCGAGAAAAATCCATTAACAAGGTATACTAAGCCGTATGATCCTGTTTCTAATGACAGTTGTATGGAGTGCTTCTTTAATCTTTGTACCGAAAAAAGCAAGGACTACATTAATTTTGAAACAAACTCCAACGGTGCTTTTGTTCTAAGTTTCGGTCCTGGCAGGGGCGATGTGAGAACACGTATACTTCCAACGCTCGGACTATCACCTGAAATTACAATTACAAAGAACGATGAGTGTTGGATTGCGGATGCTGTTATCGGTAATGAGATTCTCCACGCAGTTTACGGTGATTTTGAGATAACCAGCGGATACGTATTTAAAGGTAATTTTTATAAGTGTGGTAAAGATGGCGAAAATCCTCACTATATCACATGGAACAAGATAGACACGCCAAAGCCGGATTTCCACAGACCGGAATATTTCGGTGAAATTATCGTCGAGTAATTTTGTTTTTATAGTATTGTGATACTGTTTCTCTTTCGTCAAAGGGGTATTTTATACCGCAGATTTCTTCATAATTCTGCGCACCCTTTCCGGCAAGGAGAACGGTATCGCCTTTTTTTGCTTTTGCCAAGATGTGATATATTGCTTTTTGTCTTTCGGGAAACACTGTGTAATTTTTATAATCGGATGGGATGCCTTGTAGGATGTCCTTGATTATATCATCGGGATCTTCCGTTCGTGGATTGTCGCTTGTGATCACCGAATAATCTGCAAATTTTGATGCAGCCTCCCCCATTCCACCTCTTCTGAGCTTTGATCTGTCACCGCCTGCACCGAAAACGCAGTAAAGTTTACCACGACAGTCTTTCTTGAGGGTGCTAAGTATATTTTCAAGGCTTTCTTTGTTATGTGCGTAATCAATTATTATATTTATACCGGCAGGATTTGCCACGCTCTCACATCTTCCGGGGACTTTTACTTTTGCAAGTCCTTTTATGATATGCTTCATCTTTAGTCCGAGTTCTTCGAGAATGGAAATTGCGCACATTGCATTTTGGATGTTAAAATCCCCAGGTAAAGGTATGGCGATTACTTTACCGCTATATCTGAATTTTGAGCTTATGCACTTTGTTTTGGAAGAGCTGCAATAATATTCTGCAACCGTGTTTTGGAGTGAAAAGTATACGAAATCAATATCATTTAATAAGCATTTATCGGCAAAAAAAGTGCTGTTCGGGTCGTCCATGTTTAAGACGGCTTTCCTGCAGCTTTCAAAAAGGGTACTTTTGTATAATCGATATTCCTCAAAGTCGGAGTGTTCGTCCTTACCTATGTGATCGGGATATAAATTTGTGAATGCAGCAATCTCAAAGGTCGTTCCGTAGGTTCGATACTGTTTCAGGGATTGGGAGGTTACTTCGCATATTACATGTGTTATTCCGTGGTCAGACATTTCTTTAAGATAACGATAATATTCGTTGGCGCCGGGAGTGGAGTTTTCGCATTCGTGTATTTGGTTGTTGAAGATTATCCCATTTGTACCGATTATTCCGCATTTTATTCCCGCTTCATGCAGGACGCTTTCCAACATATATGATACAGTGGTTTTGCCTTTTGTGCCGGTAAGTCCAATGATCGTTAGTTTTCTTCCCGGATCTTTGTAAAAACACTTTGATGCGAGAGCAAGTGTTTTTCTTGTGTTTTTGGAGTAAATTATGTTGACGTCATCGGCAATTTCGGGAACTTCATGACCGATTTCAACAACAATGTCTTTTATTCCCTCTAAGATAAGCATTTCTATGTCCTTATGGGTATCGTACTTTGTGCCGTTTATGCATATAAACAGTGGTGAATTATCCTTATTCTTTATTGCTTCTTCAGTATTTGTTACTATACATCCAACGGTGCGATTTCTGAAGTTTTCGTCGAAGCTCATTATTTCGCAGTCAAACAGGTCATGCATGATCATAGTGATTCACCGCCTATGTTTCTGAAGTACTTTTCGTCAAGCATTACTTGTCCCTCGTATACGATCCGAGAGGGAGCTGTCATGTGCAGATGACCGTTGTCGTCCCATTCCACATAGGTCTTACCTCCGTTCTGAAATACTGTCATTTCTCTATCGCACATATCGGCGAGAACAGCCGCACACAGACAGGCACAGCATCCGGTTGCACAGGCATTGGTTTCGCCCGTTCCCCTTTCCCATGTTCGCAGACGTATCGTTTTCCTTGAATTTATCCTGCAGAATTCAACATTTGTTCGATTCGGGAATATGGTAAGGTATTCTGCTGCCTTTCCGTATTTTTGTATATTCAGCCTGTCAACGTCATCACAAAAAAGTACGAGATGAGGGTTTCCAAGGCTCATTGCATATGCGACAAAGGTTCTGTCAGCAATCTCAAGTTTTTCACCGCAAAGTCGCTCTCCCATTCCGATAACCGGGATCTTTTTACATTCAAAAACAGGACTTCCTATGTCTGCTTTGATGTTTATAACTTTTCCATCGTCAATGTCAAGTTTTACGTGTTTTATACCTCCTTTGGTTTCTATCGTCATTTCTGTTTTGTATGTAAGACCTTTTTCGTATACAAGTTTCCCGACGCTGCGAAGTCCGTTTCCGCACATTTCGGCTTCCGTACCGTCAGGATTGTATACTCGCATAAAGAAATCCGCAAGGTCGCTGTCCTCGATTACAATAAGACCATCGGAACCTACGCTGAAGTTTCTTTCCGACAATATCCTTGATACTTCATCACGCTTTATAAGATTCTTTTCTCTGTCGATCACATATATGTAGTCATTTCCGTATGCCGTCATTTTTGTGAAAGAAAGCGGTATCATCACAAATTTCTACCTAGTGTGTTTTCAAGGTCGGATATTATGTCTGTGTAAGGTTCAATGCCACAGGACAGACGTATGAGCTTTTCGTCAATTCCTATTTTTCTTCTCAGATCATCCGGTGTTGTAGCGTGAGTTTGCGTTATGGGATATGTAATGAGCGATTCAGTACCGCCAAGGCTTTCCGCAAATATTATTGTGTTTCCACCGGTGAGGACACTTTCTACAAGAGATGTAAATTTAAGTCTGAAGGATATAACCGCACCGAAGCCTTTGGCTTGTTTTTTCATGATGTCATACCCTTTATTGTCACTGTCCCCGGAATAATAGACTTGTTCAACGTTTCTGTTGTTTTTTAGCCATTTGAATACCTTTTGGGCGTTTTCTTCGTGTCGATCTATTCGTATAGGGAGAGTTTTCATTCCACGCATAACTAACCAGCTGTCAAAGGGAGACAGGGCTGTTCCTTCTGTTTTTGATATGTATTCGATTTGTATGGCAAGTTCCTGATTATTTGTTACCACAAAACCTGCACTGGTATCGTGGTGACCGCAGAGGTATTTTGTTCCGCTATGTACTACGATGTCTGCACCGAGGGTGAGAGGCTTTTGGAGATAAGGAGTCATGAATGTGTTGTCAATGCAGAGTTTTGCATTGATATTGTGGGCTATTTCAGCACACTTTTTTATGTCGGCAACTCTCGCCATAGGGTTTGTAGGCGTTTCGGTAAAAATAAGCTTCGTGTTACTTTTACAGGCATTTTCAACGTTTTCGATGTCTGTGAAATCTGCGAGGGTACATTCTATTCCGAATCGTTTGAATATGACGTTCATAAGTCTGTAAGTGCCGCCATATATGTCTTCGGAAAGCACCACATGTTCCCCTTTTGAAAGGGTTGAAAATACTGCAAGAATTGCGGAAAGTCCCGAAGAAAAAGCAAAACAGTACTCCCCTTTTTCGGATAGTGCCACGGTTTTTTCAAGGGCAGAACGTGTGGGATTTGCACATCTTGTGTATGAAAATGGACATTCCTCGGCAAGACCGGGATTTTCAAAAGTTGCGGTCTGATATATCGGGAAGCTTACGGGACGGCAGGGCTTTTGCCGCGGTACTGCCCCGTGTATGTAGAGGGATTCTTCTGAAAAAGTCGAAGTTGGGAATTCGAATTTCTGAATTGGGGTTGAAAAATCTCGTTTTTCTTCATTTAATGAATTTTTTGATCGCATATTATTGTCTCTTTTCTTAAATGTGATTTTATTATAGAATATGCAGAAAAGAGTGGGATGTGAACAAAAAACAGGCTGACTTTTGGGTGAGCCTTCAAAAAATCCCACACAGAATACGAAATTCTGCATGGGATAATAAATTTTAAATTCTGTATTTCCCGAAACAATCATACTCCCGGTATAACTATATCGAAGTCAATCATACGTGACAGGATATAGTTTGAAACATACATACCCTGTTCAGTAAATGCGTAACCGTCTGAGGTTTTGATTATGTGTCCGGAACGCAGGAACGGAGCCATTTTACCGAGATACATGGACTCAAAGGTTCTGCCGAAGCGTTTTCTGAATTCTTCGCAGTTGATACCCTCACCAAGACGCATTCTGAGCATAACGTATTCTGCCATCTGTGTACCGAATTGTACGTCAATGCATTTGTCCACTATTCCCTGACCTTCGTAGTTTTCAGTGAAGTTTTTGATGTAGAGGGATGTGCTGTTTTTGTAGTAGAATCTTTTGCCTGAGAAAAATGAATGAGCTGACGGACCAAAGCCCACGTATTCATCGCAATTCCAATATTTCAGGTTATGTATGCTTTCGTAGCCGGGCTTTGCAAAGTTTGAGATTTCATAGTGACGGAAACCGCTGTTGCGAAGAAGATTGCAGGCAACGAAATACATATCGCTTTCCGTGTCCTCGTCGGGAAGTATGAGCTTGCGCTGGGTCTGCATTGCATAAAATGGTGTCCCCTCCTCAACCTTCAATCCGTAAAGGGATATATGCGTTGCTCCGAGTTTTATGGCTCTTTCTATACTGACAAGTATGTTCTGAAGCGGTTGGTTGGGAAGTCCGTACATTATATCAACGTTTATATTTTTAAAGCCCGCTGCGACAGCATCCGTAATTGCTTTTATGTTGTCTCTTGTATTGTGGATTCTTCCGCACACCTTAAGGTCGCTGTCCGCAAAGCTCTGGCAACCGATGCTCAATCTGTTTATACCGCTTTTTTTGAATGAGGATAACTTTGCTTTATCAATGGTTCCCGGATTGACTTCAATAGTTATCTCGCACTTATCGGAGATGTAAAAATTTTTCCTTAGTTTTTTGAGAATCATATTCATCTGCTCTGCGGAAAGGAGAGACGGTGTACCGCCGCCGAAATATACGGAATCTATAACATAGGGTGCAAGCTGAAGACTGTGTTCTTCAAAATGCAACATGAGTGCTTCAAGGTAAAGACTTTTCAGCTGCTCATTTGCGGCAGGAATGGAATAGAAATCACAATACAGACACTTTTTCACGCAAAATGGAATGTGGATATACAAACCGAGTTTTTTTTCGCTGTATTTTTTTGGCATAAATTGTCCTTTCTCAAAAACTTCGTTTTTGAAATGCATATTGCAAAGTGCAAAATGCTCGCTTAAACGAAATAATAAGGCAATCAGTCTTCATCAAATTTGAGTACTGCCATAAAAGCTTCCTGCGGTACTTCAACAGATCCGAGAGAACGCATACGCTTTTTACCCTCTTTCTGCTTTTCAAGTAGCTTCTTCTTTCTTGTGATGTCTCCGCCGTAGCACTTGGCAAGGACGTCCTTACGCAGAGCTCTGACGGTCTCTCTTGCAATTACCTTACCACCGACTGCCGCCTGCACGGGAATCTCAAAAAGCTGTCTTGGAATGTTGTCCTTGAGCTTTTCGGCTATCTTTCTTGCTCTGCCGTATGCTTTATCGGTATGCACTATAAAGGAAAGTGCGTCCACGATTTCGCCGTTCAGAAGAATGTCGAGCTTTACGAGCTTTGAGGGTTCGTAGCCGGCTAGTTCATAGTCAAGGGATGCATAACCGCGGCTCTTGGATTTCAAAGCATCAAAAAAGTCGTATACTATTTCATTAAGCGGAAGTGTATAGTGGAGTTCTGCTCTTGCGGAATCGACATACTTCATGTCAATGTATGTGCCACGTCTGTCCTGGCAGAGTTCCATTATTGCACCGACATATTCGGTAGGTGTGATGATACTTGCATGAACTATAGGCTCGCTTACGTGATCTACAGAATCCCCCTGTGGAAAGTTTACGGGGTTGTCAATTCGGTATACGCTTCCGTCGTGTCTTGTAACCTCATAGATAACGCTGGGGGCTGTTGTGATAAGGTCGAGATTAAATTCACGTTCAAGTCGTTCTTCGATTACTTCCATATGCAGAAGTCCGAGGAAGCCACATCTGAAGCCAAAGCCGAGAGCTATTGATGTTTCAGGCTCGAATGTAAGTGCCGCATCATTGAGTGCGAGCTTTTCAAGGGCATCACGGAGATCGCCGTATCTTGCACCGTCTGCGGGATAGATGCCGCTGAATACAACAGGAAGCGCTTCCTTAAAGCCGGGGAATGCTTCTTCTGCAGGGTTATCCGCGAGTGTTACAGTATCACCGACTCTTGTATCGGAAACGGTCTTAATCGAAGCCGTGATATATCCAACTTCTCCTGCTGACAGTACCTTGTCCTTTTCAAGCCCGAATGCACTCATATGACCAACTTCGTTCACTTCATATGTTATGCCGTTGGACATGAGTTTTATTACATCGCCCTGCTTTACTTTTCCGTCAAAGACCCTGACGTATACAACAACACCTCTGTAGGAATCGTAATAGGAATCAAAAATAAGAGCTTTAAGAGGTGCATCAAGGTCACCCTCAGGTGCAGGAATGTCGCTTACGATACTGTCAAGAACATCCTCAATGTTAAGACCTGTCTTTGCAGAGATTGCAGGACACTCCTGTGCGGGGATACCGATAATGTCCTCTATTTCGTTTCTAACTTTTGCTACATCTGCAGAAGGAAGATCAATTTTATTGATAACCGGAACTACCTCGAGGTCATTTTCTACGGCAAGGTATGCATTTGCGAGAGTTTGAGCTTCTATGCCCTGGGTTGCGTCAACAACAAGAAGAGCGCCATCACACGCCTTTAGTGAACGGGAAACTTCGTAATTAAAGTCGACGTGTCCGGGTGTGTCGATGAGATTGAAATAGTATTCCTGCCCATTCTTTGTGTGCTTGAGTCTTACTGCCCTTGCTTTGATTGTAATTCCTCTTTCACGCTCAAGATCCATATCATCAAGCAGCTGTTCTTCCATTTCTCTTGTGGAGACTGTCTGCGTTTTTTCAAGAATTCTGTCTGCAAGTGTGGATTTTCCATGGTCTATGTGGGCTATTATTGAGAAATTTCTGATATTGTCTATTTTCTTTTTTGCCATTTATGTTTTTCCTTTTCATTGAATTTCGGATATACTTAGTTATTATAACAAATTTTTTTATGTTTATCAAGAGGTTATATAAATAGTTTACAATTTACAGAAACAATCCTCATTTCGATTTATTCTTTATTTATCTGCGTTGAATTAACTAAGACCCTTGGGGCATTTCAGACCACCTTTATTATACATCAAATGAGTTTTTACTCGCATAGCTAAAGCTGTTTTAACCATCTGACTATTGATAATTCACTGTATACAAAAAACCCGGAAAAATCCGGGTCTTGACAATAATATTTTATCTTGCTGTTTTTACAGCATTTATAAGCAGTCTTACAGCCTGTGCTCTTGTGAGATAGGAATATGCATTGACGTTTGTTCCGTCACCTTTAACTATTCCGAATCCGAATGCGATTGAAATATAACCAAGATCTTCTTCCTTGATTTCTCCGTTATCGGCAAAATCGGTCTTATATATTCCTTTGAGATTCGCAATTTTTTCATAACCGAGTGCATTGATTATAGACTTTATCGCTTCTATTCGTGTTACAAATTTATCGCTTCCCACCTCGGAGGTATAAAAACTCATACCTTCTGCCAGGGAAATAAATTCTTTAGCGGTTATGGGTTTGTCGGGAGAGAAATTTCCGTCCTCAAAGCCTATGCCTATATCGGCAAGAAGCAGCGCATCCTTTTCAATCCAGTGTCCATCAAGGTCAATATATGAATATGTATTAACAACAGGCTTATATTCCTCGCCGCTTGAAGTGATGAGCTTACCTGTAAAGGGAGAAACATAAGTACTTCCGAGGTCATAGCAGGTATATACCAATCTTGCACTTGCCTGCTTGTCATAGAAAAGACTTGTATCCACATATTCGTTTGCGGTCTTTTCGACTTCTTCAACCGTAACACCGTAGTAACCGCATACAAACTCGAGAATTGCTTCCTCATCTCCGGATTTCAGAACAACTTCCAGCTTTTCTCTGTCGATGTTCTTTGCGTACTTGTCTGTAACAACATCAATATCTCCGCCGTTTTCCATTGTTGCGAGAAGTGAAGCAACATAGGCAACACAAATATCCTTCTTGGAGCTTTCGGTTACGGGAGTGTAGATATGTGTTACGTTTCTCTCGTATATTACGCCGTAGCCCTCGTTGGAGATAAGATATGAGAGAGCCTGTTCGGGTGTAATTGCACCCTTTGGGGATTCAAATTCGACGTTCGTCCACCAGGTTCTGTTATAGTTATAAATTTTACCGGTTACGCCGTCAACACCCACGTTGATATAGTTTCTGGAAAATTTAATTCCCTCGTTGACTCTTGTGTAGCCGAAATTATGTGCACCGTATATATTTTGAGTATTGACATCATCCTGCTGAATCTTCTTGATTACATTGGAAGAATGATAGTTACCCGCAACCGTATTTTCAAATTTTTCTGAGGCATACTTTCCGAGAAATTCCTCTGCGATTTTTTTGGATGCATCGGCATCATACTTTATGTCCGGAATATCAAGCTTGTTTTCGGAATAATAGTAGTAATCGTTGAGGTTGCAGTTATAGGATATGATTTCACCTGTTTGTGCATTTACGGATGCATCGGCATATGCGTAGCCGTAGTATTTATCCTCAATGACGGGATTTGAGAAATTAATATACCAGATGTAGCTGCCGTTATCATTTTGATAGGTGCTTGTCTTTTCAAAAGAATAATTCTTGCTGAGATTTGCGGAAACAGCTGTAAGTGCGGGATTAATATAGAGGTATTCATTCTCTGTTACAGCCTTTATCGCTTCTTCCTTGGAGATAAGTCCCTCAAGCTCCTTTATGCCTGCAAGCTCTTCATCTGTAAGCTTGTATTCCTCATCTACAGATTCGCTTTCGGATTTATCCATCATTACACCGTTTTCGAGCACAGCTCCGCCTGTGGCAAAGGAATCATTTACGGTCCAGGATGATTTTGTATCATATATTTCTCCTGTACCTGCATCTACTGCAAGATAGGATGTCAAAGGCTGGTATACAAGGAAAGCCTTTATTGTTCTTTCTTTTGTGTTCTCGTCGGTCACGGTCTTGGTAAGATACGTAAGCTCCATCTTCTGACGGGTACCGAGAATTTCCTCAGCCTTTTCCGGAGAAATTATTGTATCATGCCTTGCTATATCAATGGCATAATCATAGTCGACATTCATCTGCACGACTTTTCCGGAATTGTAGTCAACGGAAACTGTAACATAATTGTCAGGGAAAAGATAGCCGTCAATGTTTCTTATGTAGTTGTAGTTATACTGACCGGCATAAATACCCGAACCGTATGCATTATATAGCTTTACATTCTCTGCTGCCTCGGGAACAGCCTTTTTAATAAATGCATTTGCAATTTTCTCAAGCTCGGAGAGTGAATAATCGGGTAACTGACCATACTGTTTGTTATAGTCACGGGAAGTGAAGCTTGTAATATTTCCGTCGGTATCGCAGTTTACCTGAACACGAAGCATCTTTTCGGCATCATCTTTGGTTTCCCATGTGAGTCTCCAACTTGCGTCGTTATAGGCACTTTTGGCGGTAAATCTCCATGTGAATTCCGAACATTCTTCGGGAACATCGAGCTTTGGTTTTACAATTTTGATAATCGCTTCAAGTTCCTCGGTTGTGGGTTCGTTTGTTTGAGCAAATGCGGCAAAAGATACAGCAGATGCAAGCATCATCATTGCCATAAACGCAGACAGTAATTTTTTCATAATGAACTCCTTTCATGCATTTATATTATGCGATGTTTTTTGTATTTGTCCTTTAGACGTATAAAACATCCAAAAAGTTCCAATATTTTTAGACTTTTTTGTAAAAAGTAATTATAAATTCTATTTTGGTTGTAAGGTCACTTAGAGCTTTAAGTTTATCCGAGTCTTTTTCCGAGGTTTTCCAAAAATAGGGTGTCATATGAAAGAGGTTAATTATGTTCTCCCCTTCTACCGTAATGGTATCACTTACAAATTCACGTTCGATCAATTGAAATCCCAGATAATCTTTTTCGGCAACGGTATTATCGTATATATTGTCATATACGGCTTTTTTAAGCCCGACAAGGTGCTTTTCACCAGGAGATACAACTATCATTGTTCCGCTATCTTTAAGCACTCTGTGCGCTTCTTTGTCCGGCACCGGAGCGAACACGGACAAAAGACAGTCTATACTTTCATCGGCTATCGGCATATCGAAAATTCCGGCAACGGCATATTGTATTTTTAAATGTTCCGCTATATTCTTTTCAAGCCTTGCGGCAATTGATACAGCTTCCTTTGCAAGGTCTATTCCGCAAAGCGAATCAAATTGAATATTGTTACCTATATATTTATCTCGGATTTTTCTAAGGTAATAGCCCTCTCCGCAGCCGGCATCAAGTATGTTTTTATATTTATTTTGAATACAAATTGAAGCAAGCCTTTCCGAAAGACATTTATAATAGTCACAATTATGGAACTCATGCCTTGATTTACACATTTCTTTATCGTCACCGCCAGGTTTCGAGCTTCCGAGGACGAGATTTACATATCCTTGCTTTGCTATATCGTAGGTGTGTCCGTTACAGCATTTAAGGTTCTTGTTTTCCTCTAAAAGCTCTGTTTTGCATTTAGGACACAGTAGTTGTCTTTTCATTTCACTTACCTGCATTTCTGATTTATATTTTGATTTTACCATAAAAATATTAATATATCAATATATTTTCCCGCAAGGTTGAAATTTTAATTATTTTGTGGTAATATTATACATGGAGAATTATCCTGAAACTGAAAGGATGACGGTTATGAAAAGAGAACAAGCAGGACAGCGTATTAAGGATCTACGTGAACAGATAACATATCACAGAAACAAATATTATAACGATGATGCACCGGAAATTTCCGATTTTGAATTTGATGCTCTTATGAGGGAACTTCAGAATCTTGAATCAGATTACCCGGAGTTTGACATTGCTGATTCACCGTCTAAAACAGTAGGTGGAAAAGCGGGAGAAAAATTTGAAAAAATTTCACACAAAGTACCTCTTCAGAGTCTTAATGATTTATTTTCATACGATGAACTTACAGAATTTCTTTCAAAGACACGAAAAGCTTTGGACGATGGAGCTAATAATACCAAATTTGCTGTCGAATACAAAATTGACGGTTTGTCTGTATCTCTTGAATACGAAAACGGTGTATTTTTAAGAGGTTCAACCAGAGGCGACGGACAGACAGGCGAAA
This sequence comes from Eubacteriales bacterium, assembly GCA_045604705.1. Classification (GTDB taxonomy): domain Bacteria; phylum Bacillota; class Clostridia; order Oscillospirales; family CAG-382; genus SIG622. The sequence continues at coordinate 49,653 of JAZUOO010000043.1, read as the reverse complement.
ATATAACGGAGAATCTAAGGACTATAAAGGATATTCCGATGAAGCTTAAGGACCCCATTCCTTATCTGTGCGTACGAGGCGAAGTATATATGCCAAAGGATGTATTTGTGAAAATCAATGAGGAAAGAGAACTTCAAGGTCAGCCGCTTCTTGCCAATCCCCGAAACGCTGCGGCAGGCTCACTTCGTCAGCTTGATCCTAAAATAACCGCTTCAAGAGAGCTTTCCATATTCGTTTTCAATATACAGTACGGTGCCGGTATTCCGGAGTTTAATTCTCACAGAGAAAGTCTTATATATCTTAAAGAACAAGGATTTAAAGTTTCTCCGTCCGTTAATACTTTTACGAATGATAAGGCAATAATAAAAGAAGTAGAGAGTTTCAACGAAAACAGAGAGAATTTATCCTTTGATATTGACGGTGCGGTAATAAAAGTCGATGATTTCAATGCAAGACGTGCTTTGGGTGAAACCTCCAATGCTCCAAAATGGGCAGCAGCTTACAAGTACCCTCCTGAAGAAAAAGAAACTAAACTGTTATCTATTGAGATTAACGTTGGAAGAACGGGAGTTTTGACGCCGTATGCCGTGCTTGAAACAGTACGCTTGGCGGGAACAAACGTATCAAAGGCTACACTTCACAATGCGGATTTTATAAATGAGCGTGACATTAAAATCGGAGATAAGGTTATTGTCAGAAAAGCGGGTGATATTATCCCCGAGATATTAAGGTCTCTTCCAGGAAAAAGAGACGGTTCGGAATCGAATTTTTCTATGCCTGAATTCTGCCCGATATGCGGTTCTAAAGTAAGCCGCAAGGATGGCGAAGCCGCATACAGATGTACCGATGCCTCCTGTCCGGCACAGCTCACGCGTAGGCTTATCCACTTTGTTTCCCGTGACGCAATGAACATTGACGGATGCGGTGAAGCGCAGATAACTCAGTTAGTTGAGAACGGTATCATTTCATGTGCTGCGGATATTTATTATATTACAAAGGAACAACTTTTAGAACTTGACAGGATGGGAGAAAAGTCGGCTGATAATTTGCTTTTGGCGATAAATGAATCAAAAAATGCGGGACTTGCAAGACTTATTTTTGCGTTGGGTATAAGACACATTGGTAAGACCGCCGGTGAAACCCTTGCATCCTTTTTTGGTGATATAGATAAACTCATTTCTGCAACTGAGGAAGAACTTTGTGAAGTTTCTGATTTGGGTTCCGTTTGCGCACAGAGCATAATTGAATATTTCTCCAACTATGACAATATAAAGAATATCAAGCTGCTTAAGGAAGCCGGCGTTGTTATGACAAGCACCAAAGTCATAAGCGGCAATTCTCTTGAGGGATTAACTTTTGTTATAACCGGCACTTTACCGGGAATTACACGAGATGCGGCTTCGGACTTGATAGCTTCTTATGGCGGAAAGATCTCTTCTTCTGTTTCGAAAAAGACTTCTTATCTTGTTGCCGGAACAGACGGTGGAAGTAAGCTTGATAAGGCGCAAAAGCTTGGTGTTAATATCATTTCTTACGAAGATCTTCAAGATTTGATTAATCGCAATTAAACGACAGCAACAAGGGAGGCTTTCAAATTGCCTCCCTTTGACTTATTTTTAATATTTATACGGAAATTTAATCAGTAGTTTCCTCTGAGGATTTCGCGAGGATCTACATATTTGCCATTTACCGTAATGGATAAGTGAAGATGTGATACTTCAGCACTTTCTATGGTCGCAGTTTTACCTATTCCGCCAATGGTCTGACCGTGTTTTACTTTGCTCCCAACCGCTATTCCGGCAGGAAGTGCTTCGGATAGATTCATATAATATGCAACAATATTTTCACCATGATCTATCTTGACGGTATAGCCATAAAAATCATCAAAGTATATATCCTGTATTACTCCAGCATTGATAGCTCTTACAGCACTGCCGGGATCTCCTGTTATATCAATGCCGTTATGGGTTCTGTAATCTCCCATTGTAACGGAATATATCAAGTCATTATCCGAATACTCTTTGTCAATATATCCCTCTGCTGGCTTTGCGTAGTTCTCGTAAGATATTGGTTCAGGCTCTGTCGGATATTCTATATCATCAGGCTCTCCACTGACAGATACATTGTCATTATCGGTTACAGAAATTTCGTTGGTATTATATGGTACTACATCGGATGTTATTCCCGACGCAGAAGATCCTGACGAATGTGCCTTTTCTTCGTTCTGAGGAGTACCGGTACTATCGTTAGTACCTTTAATTTCCTCTTGCTTTTCGTAAGCATCAAGCTCCTGCTTTGTCTGCTCTTTTTTATTGAAAGATTCAGATTCATTATCGGCAATGCCTAAATTGGTATTCAACTCTGGCAGATTATCAATTTTATCAATAATATTAACTTCGGGAAGCTCCAGATTCACTTCCGGTATCTCATAGTCCTCACTGCTTCCGATAATGTTATTCACACCGTTAAGTGTGACTGTCACAACGGCTGCGGCAAGGGCTATGTATATGCCCCCGCTTACGATCTGCTTTTTTAGTTTATTTTTGTCAAATCCTTTCATATTCACACCTCCGATTTGTATTCTTGCCCAAAATCGGAAATTTATTCAGTGCAAATCATAATCCAAATTTTTGTATATATCATATATTACCGAGACGAATTTCTTAGCTTCCTGCATTGTATTGGCATAGCCATAACTTGCTCGCACAGCACCGTACGGACCTGTAAAAAGTGCCTTATGAGCTAGAGGTGAACAGTGGATGCCTCCCCTTGTACAAATTCTTTTTTCGTCAAGAAGCTCCGTCACTTTTTCTGCAGTTATACCGGGTATATTGAATAGCGTTATCGGTGTCTTATTGATGAAATTACTATATACCTGTGCACCGATACCTGCCAGATTTTCGGATATATATCTGTCAATTTCCAGACAGTTTGCTTCTATGTTTTGAATTCCTGTTTCACGAATAAATCTTATTCCATCTTTAAGTCCGCATATACCGACAGTATTGACAGTTCCGGCTTCAAGCATTTCAGGTAATATATTTCCCATATCGGGAAGCTCGGATACAATTCCGTTTCCGCCTTGAATTATTGTTTCGGGAGATATATCAGGAGAAAAAACAGCAAATCCCGTACCGGACGGTCCATACAAACCTTTGTGACCGGCACTGCATAAAACGTCAGGCTTTATATTATCAATGTCAATATCAATTACACCTATCGCTTGCGAAGCATCAATTATGAGCTTAATATCTCGTTTTCTGCACACATCGGCAATCTTCCTAATCGGAAGAATCTTACCGCAAATATTTGATGCTGCGGTTATAACGGCGAGTTTAGTATTGTCTCTTATTGCAGATTCGAATTTGCTTAAAACGCTGTCATCGCTTTTTCCCGTTGCATCGAATATAGAGAATGTCATTTCATTTTCAGCTTTTGAGCAGAGAGAATAGACCGGACGATATACAGAGTTGTGTTCAAGATTTGATATTATTATGTGACTTCCCTTTTCCGCAAGTCCCTTTATCGCAATGTTCAGTGCGTGTGTTGCATTCAACGTAAAAACCACTCTCTCGGGATAGTTAAAATTAAGGAGTTCACATACTTCTTCCCTGCATCCGTATACCGCTTTTGACGCTTCTGTGGACAAAATATGACCGCTTCTGCCCGGATTTCCTCCATATTCATCAAAAGCGTGATACACGGCTTTCTTTACTCGGTAAGGTTTCGGATAACCCGTGGCGGCATTATCAAAATAAATTATATTATTGTTCATATTGACCTCTTGTAATATGCCGCTCGGGCATAGAAAACTACTTGTAATCAAAAATATTTATAATTCTGATACCTTCCGCTTCCACTGCATTTTTTGCTATTATTACATCCTGATTTCGTACCTTTAATCCGTAACCGCATCCGTTTAAGGAATGCTCCTTTTTCAGCTTTTCAAGCTTGGATTTTATACCTTTTTTTTCAAATATCCCCTGTGCTTTCAGAGCATAGGTAATGGAGCTGAAAATTATAATATTGTATGCCATAATACACCACCGGAATACAAACTGATTTCTGATTATTATCAGCCACCGCTACAGTATATTCAAACCGTATTTATACCGTTACATACAAAAAGCCCGAAGGATTATTCCCTCGGACTTTGAATTTTATTTATCAGATACTTTTTCAAGAAACTCTATCTGAGATCTTACGGAATCTGGTCCCGTACCGCCTTTTGATATTCTCTTAGAGACGCAGGTTTCAAGCGAAATTTCGTTAAATAAATCCTCTTCAAAATCAGTACAGTGCTTTTTGTAATCCTCAAGCGGCATTTCATCAAGAACAATTCCCCTCTCAATGCATTCACCGACAATTTTACCTACAATCTTGTATGCTGTTCTGAAAGGCACGTTCTTCTTTGCAAGGTAATCGGCAAGGTCTGTTGCATTTATAAAACCTTTTTGCGCCGCTTCATACATATTGGCTTTGAGAACGTTCATTGTTTCAAGCATTGGGATGTATACTTCAAGACATTTTTTAACCGTATCAACGCTGTCGAATATCTGCTCCTTGTCTTCCTGCATATCCTTGTTGTAGGCAAGCGGGAGACCTTTGAGCATTGTAAGTGTCGCAAGAAGATTTCCGTATACTCTGCCGGTTTTTCCCCTTACCAGCTCTGCCATGTCGGAATTCTTTTTCTGAGGCATAATACTTGAGCCCGTTGTAAAAGAGTCATCCAATTCAACGAATTTAAACTCCCAGCTTGACCAAAGAATGATTTCCTCGGAAAGCCTTGATAAATGCATCATGAGCGTAGAATATGCTGCCTGAAGTTCTATACAGAAATCCCTATCGGATACACCGTCAATTGAGTTGAGAGTTATACCGTCAAAGCCGAGCTTTTCGGCAACCATTTCCCTGTTTGTATCATATGTTGTTCCCGCAAGTGCGCATGATCCGAGAGGAGATTTGTTCATTCTCTTAACAGCATCCTGGAGTCTTGTTATATCTCTTTCAAACATCATGCCGTATGCGAGGATCTGATGTGCAAAAACGATAGGCTGTGCACGCTGAAGATGGGTATAACCCGGCATTATGGCATCGGTGTTTTCCTTTGCAATCTTTACGACCGCCCCGATAAGCTTCTTTATGAGGTCGATAATTTCATTTGTTTCATCACGCAGATACATACGGATGTCAAGAGCAACCTGGTCGTTTCTGCTTCTTGCAGTGTGGAGCCTTTTTCCAATGTCACCTATTCTCTTGGTGAGCTCCATTTCGATAAACATATGAATATCTTCAGCAGTCATATCAAACTGGATTTTCCCGCTGTTAAGGTCATCAAGTATCTCACCGAGAGTTTCAATAATTGCTTCGCTGTCAGATTTTGAAATGACCCCCTGTTCCCCAAGCATATATGCGTGAGCCATGGATCCGGTTATATCCTGTTTATACATTTTACAGTCGAAATGGATAGATGAATTAAAATCATCGGCAACCTGAGAGAGCGACTTTGAAAATCTGCCTGCCCACATCTTTTCCTTTGCCATAATACTACTTCCTTTCAGATTTGATCCTAAAATTAAATGCAACCGGGCTTTGCTTTTTCGGTAAAGCCCGGTCATTTGTATTAATTATTTCTTTTTATTCTTTGCGTTGACCTGCGCCTGAACCTTGATGGGAAGACCAAAGAGGTTGATGAATCCCGCAGAATCTGCCTGATTATAACAATCATCTTCGCCAAATGTTGCGATTTCCTCGGAGTAGAGAGAATAGTCACTCCAAACGCCTGCCTTGATGATGTTACCCTTGTAGAGCTTGAGCTTTACTTTACCTGTTACATTTTCCTGTGTCTTGTCAACAAATGCTGTGAGGGCTTCACGAAGAGGTGTATACCACTGACCGTTATAAACAAGCTCAGCGAATGTGATGGAGAGCTTTTCCTTTTCATGCGCGGTCATCTTGTCAAGACAGATTGATTCAAGATAGCTGTGAGCAAAGTAAAGGATTGCACCGCCGGGAGTTTCATATACACCGCGGCACTTCATTCCAACCAGTCTGTTTTCAACGATGTCAAGAAGACCTATGCCGTTAGCACCGCCTACTTTATTGAGTTCAAGAATAATCTCCTTTGCACTCATTTTCTTGTCATTGAACGCAACGGGCTTACCCTGTTCAAAATCAAGTGTGATATATGTAGGTTCATCGGGTGCCTTAATAGGAGATACACCCATTTCAAGGAAGCCTTCCTTGTCATACATAGGCTCATTGCCTGCGTCTTCAAGGTCGAGACCTTCATGTGAAAGATGCCAAAGGTTCTTATCCTTTGAGTAGTTTGTTTCTCGGTTTATCTTAAGGGGAATATTGTGTGCTTCGGCATAATCAATCTCCTCATCACGGGACTTGATATCCCATTCTCTCCAGGGAGCGATAATAGGCATATCGGGTGCGAAAGCCTTAATTGCAAGCTCAAATCTTACCTGGTCATTACCCTTACCTGTACAACCGTGACAGATAGCATCCGCACCTTCGGCTATAGCAATTTCAACGATTCTCTTAGCAATAATGGGACGAGCGAAAGAAGTACCGAGCATATACTCTTCGTACTTTGCACCTGCCTGAACCGTGGGAATGATGTATTCGTCAACAAACTCATCTGTGAGATCCTCAACATAAAGCTTTGAAGCACCTGTCTTAAGAGCCTTTTCCTCAAGACCATCAAGCTCATCTGCCTGACCAACATTTCCGGAAACTGCGATTACTTCACAGTTGTTATAATTTTCCTTAAGCCACGGAATAATTATAGATGTATCAAGACCTCCGGAATACGCAAGGACTACCTTTTTAATCTTAGATTTATCCATTTCAGTTACCTCATTTAATTTCCGATACAAAGTATCTTTTGAATTATGTATATATTATACCGCATAAATATTCAATTGTCAAGCAAATTTATTAACTTTTTCCACATTTGTATATTAGTACAACTCCACTTTTTTACAAAAGATTTTTTTGGTAAATATAACATAGATTTTATATTATAAATATTCACTCACATGAAAAAATAGCTTTGAGAGAGGTGATTACAATTAACGTAAAAGAAAAATTAATTGCATTTTTATGCATCACACTGTGCATAAATTCATTGAATATACAACACGTTTATTCACAGGACAGCAAAGTACAAAGCTGGTATCTTAAATACGGAAATAAAGGAGAAGTGCCTCAAACTCCCGATAATGGCGTATATACAGAAAAATACGATGTAATATCACTCGATAGAAGCGGTGAGAAAAGTATTTATCTGACATTTGACGCCGGTTACGAAAATGGCAACATTGCAAAAATTCTCAATACACTGAAAATGCACAATGTACCCGGAGCATTCTTCGTGCTTCCGAATCTTATAAAATCAAATCCAGAGCTCCTTGTTCGAATGAACGATGAGGGCCATCTGATTTGCAACCACACAAAATCTCACGGAAACATGGGAAAGGTTACGGATATAAATGTTTTCAGGAATGAGCTGGAGAATAACGAAGCAATCCTGAAAGATTCACTTAAACTTGAAATGGCAAAATATTATAGACCTCCCGAGGGAGCCTATTCAGAACTGAATCTTTCCCACGCCAAGGAACTTGGTTATAAGACGGTATTCTGGTCACTTGCTTATGCTGATTGGGATAATGACAAACAGCTTGAATGTGGTAAGGCTTTGGAGCTTCTTTTTTCAAGAGTGCATCCGGGGTGTGTGGTTCTGCTTCATCCGACGTCGGAAACAAATGCAAAGATACTTGATGAGTTTATTATAAAATTGAAACAGGACGGGTATACTTTTAAATCACTAGATGACTTCCCTGATCAATCAAATGACCGAAACGGAGAAAACAAATGACATTAAAACCGTGGATAAAAATATTTGCGGCAATGTTAAGCATTTCACTATGTTGTAATGTGAAATCCGAAGAAGCGATAGTATGCGGCAAGATAAGTGATTACACCTATGCAGAAGGAAACAGTAATATTGTTGTTGCAAACAGAAATGCGAGAAAACAGCTTGCAATCACATTTGACGATGGTCCGGGAGATAAGTACACTGCAGAAATTCTTGATATACTGAAACAATTTGATGTAAAAGCAACATTTTTCGTTATAGGTATGAATGCGGAAAAGTACCCGGATCTTATCAAAAGAATATATTCGGAGGGGCATGAAATAGGGAATCACACCTATTCGCATCCGCAGATGAGAGAGCTTTCCCCGGAAGATGTTGACAGAGAGATTGCGTGTACCCAGAGTGTAATATTGGAGATAACGGGATATGTACCCAAGCTTTTCCGTCCTCCGGGTGGGTATCTGAGCAATAATATTGTGGATAAGATAACGTCCAATAATTGCATTACGGTTTTATGGTCGTGGAGGCAGGATACAATGGATTGGAAATGTCCGCCGGTAAGCAGTGTAACAGATACGGTTCTTTCTAATATTCGGGATGGTGATATTATTTTGTTTCATGATTATATCTGCGGAAAGAGTCCCACGCCGGAAGCTTTGAGAATAATTATTCCTGAACTTAAAAATAAGGGCTATGAATTTGTAACCGTATCCGAGCTTATAAGCATGTAAAGAAACAGCTTGCCGTAAATTGGCAAGCTGAAGGTTTATTTATTTTTCTTTGAACTAAAACGCCCTAATCCACGTGACAACCCCATTACAAAAAGTATTCCGCTCAATGCTCCAAAAGTGTCAAGCAGACAATCGGCAAAAGTGCCATGACGTTCCGGAACAAAACACTGATGCAATTCATCGGTAATAGAATAAATAAAACAGATAAGTAAAGGAACCAGAAACTTTAATATAGTTCTCGGATGTTTCCCCGTGAAGCCCTGCATATATGAATCGTATGAAAAATACACCGATATACCCAATGACAAATATATCATATAGTGTGCAATCTTGCGAATAACATTTTCGATGGAATATACCATGCTGTCGGACACGACTGACGGAAACAGCATTTTTGTAAATCCTTCGCTGACATTTCCGGATGCCTCACCGTTCTGTGCTGAAAACCTGAAAATTATAATACAGATGAGAACCGAAATCGCGCAACTTACAAAGAAAACAATTCTTTTCCTTTTCACACAATTATCAAAACAGATCAACAGGGAAAAGAATCCTGAGCTGGTTTAGCTTTGAAGCATATGCAGCCTGCTGTTTGTCGGAAAGTACCTTCTGCATTATCTGAGGCTTTATATCGTCAAAAGGAATTTCCTTTGCTTCATTCTTCTTGTTGAGCTTAATAATGTGGTAACCGAACTGAGTCTGAACCGGTCCCTTGACCTCGCCTTCCTCCATTTCAAATACAGCGTTGTCAAATTCCGGCACCATCTGTCCCCTGCCAAACTCACCGAGGTTTCCGCCCTTTTCCTTTGAGGGACAGGAGCTGTACTGCTTTGCTGCATCCTCAAATGAAATATCACCGTTATTGATGTCGGCGAGAATCTCATTTGCCTTTTCCTCGGAATCAACAAGGATGTGGCTTGCATCGACTGTTTCGCCACCTACGAGCTCAGCCTTATGTTCGTCATAGAACTTCTTTGCTTCGTCATCTGTTACTTTAATGGATGAAATAGCTTTTTCTATAGCAAAGTTAGCAAGCATTTCTTCTTTAATCTTTGCAAGCTCTGCTTTAAACTTGGGATCATACTCATAGAGATTCTTCTTTGCATCGCACAGCATCAGATTCTTATTTATAAGCTGTTCAAGCACTGCCTTTCTACCCTGTGGATTGTTGTATGCTTCGCCTCTCTGACCGAGTGCGGCAATTGTTGCATCAACATCAGCCTCTGTAATAACGGTTGTATCTACCTTTGCAAGTATTTTTGAATTCATGTCCATTGTCTTATTTCTCCTTGAAATTTTTGGGTATTATAACACAGTATTTTGAAATATTTAAGTGACTTTCGTAAACAGATATGAAACTATGATCAACCGTGTTATTTTCATTTTTTCAATTTTGTCTATCGCTATTTTCCTCGGTTTTTTCTGTTTCCCCCGGTTTTTCATCTACCTTATAGATAATTTCGTCATTTAGCAAGGTACAAAAAACCTTATCTCCCGCATTGATGTTGCCTTCAAGCATATCTGTTGAGAAAGAATCTTCAATTTTTTGCTGAATAGCACGACGAAGCGGTCTTGCACCATATACAGGGTCATATCCGACCTTGGCGAGATGCGTACATACTTCATCGGAAAATTCGATTTTTATGCCGAGTTTGCTTATCCTGTTCTGAACCTCGGACAGCATGAGTCTTGTGATTTTTTCTATATCTTCGGTTGACAACCTATTGAATATTACAATCTCATCAAGTCTATTGAGAAATTCCGGTCTGAAGTTATCTCTGAGTGCATTCATAACAGCTTCTTTTGCTTTTTCTTCCGAATCTTTTTCCATTGCAGCATCAGAGAATCCAAGACGGCGCGGTTCTGCGGCTTTGGAAGATCCAAGGTTGGAGGTCATAATAATTATAGTGTTTTTAAAATCCACTTTTCTTCCGTGACTGTCGGTAAGATGCCCGTCTTCAAGGACTTGAAGCATGATGTTGAAAACATCGGGGTGTGCTTTTTCTATTTCGTCAAAGAGCACCACGCTATAGGGTTTACGTCTGATTTTTTCGGTGAGCTGTCCTGCGTCATCAAAGCCTACATACCCGGGAGGCGCTCCTATGAGCTTTGATACACTGTGCTTTTCCATATACTCGGACATATCAATTCTTATGATGGCATTCTCATCACCGAAAACTGCGGACGCGAGTGCTTTTGAAAGCTCTGTTTTACCAACGCCCGTGGGACCGCAGAATATAAACGAACCTTGAGGTCTTTTTGGGTCCTTAAGCCCCATTCTTCCTCGCCTTACAGCTTTTGCAACTACATCAACTGCTGCATCCTGACCTATTACGCGACCTCTTAGTACTTTATCAAGTCCAAGAAGCTTGCTTTGTTCCTCTTTTGCAAGTTTGTTTACTGGGATTCCAGTGATGTTTGTGACCGTGTCGGCTATATCGGTATCATTGATCTCATTATTGACCTTCTTAACTTCTTCCCATTTTGATATTTCGACTTTCAAATTTTCCTGTGCCATTCTTTCCTCAGCGTGCAAACGTCCCGCATCCTCAAATCTCTGTGTCTGAACAGCTTCCTCCTTGTCAGACTTAATCTTTGCGAGTTTTTGTTCAAGCTCGACTATTTCTGAAGGTGCAGTTATACTTCTGATTCTGATTCTTGATGCTGTTTCATCAATCAAGTCAATGGCTTTATCCGGCAAATATCTGTCACCGATGTATCTTATGGAAAGGTTGACCGCTGCTTCGATTGCTGAATCGGTTATTTTAACTTTGTGATGTGATTCGTACTTATCTTTTAGTCCCTGAAGGATCTTTATTGCATCGGACGCAGTGGGTTCATCGACCATTACCGAACCGAATCTTCTTTCGAGAGCCGCATCCTTTTCTATGTGCTTTCTGTATTCATCTATTGTGGTTGCACCGATAACCTGAATCTCACCTCTTGACAATGCAGGCTTTAATATATTTGCAGCATCAACTGCACCCTCGGAAGCACCGGCACCTACAATTGTGTGGATCTCATCAATGAAAAGAATGACATCGGTGGATTTCTTGACTTCCTCCATAATATTTTTGATTCTTTCCTCAAATTCTCCTCTGTATTTTGTACCGGCAAGAACACTTGCAAGGTCGAGAGCGACAACTCTTTTGTCTTTAATTGTCTCCGGAACCGCCCCGGTGTTAATAAGGGATGCAAGTCCTTCAACAACCGCAGTTTTGCCAACGCCCGGTTCACCAATGAGACAAGGATTGTTTTTTGTTCTGCGGGAAAGAATCTCAATAACTCTCTGTGTTTCTTTTTCTCTGCCGATTACCGGATCTATCTTTCCGTTTTTGGCAAGATCTGTAAGATCAGTGCTGTATTTTTCAAGTTCGGGGGTACCGGATTTCTTTCTTTCACCGTTATCTGTTTCTTTTCTTCCGTATTGATCAGAAAATCCCTGTCCGTTTACGGCACTTCCTATTCCACTGCTGTCACCTTTGACTTTATAAAACAGTTCTGAGCAATTGATCCCTAGGCGTTTCATGATCTTGCAGGCAACACAGTCGGTTTCAACAAGAATGGACATGAGAATATGCTCCGTTCCAATGAAATTCTGTCCGGTTGTTTCAGCCATAACAACTGTGTTTTCAATTATCTTTTTTGTTCTCGGAGTAGGTTCAGGTGAAATCCCGGACATTGTATCTCCTGTTCCCGAGGCTTCTACTATTGCCTTTTTGACACCATCATAGGTTACACCCTGTTCTATAAGAAGTTTTGAAGCAATAGAATCTGATTTTGACAAGAGCCCAAGGAGAAGGTGCTCGCTTCCCACGTAGCTGTGTCCCATTTCCGCCGCGTATCTCTGAGATGCACTTATTGCTTCTGCCGCATTTGTTGTAAGTCTTTTCAATGTATATCATCCTTTCTTAGGTGTTTATCATAGTTCTTATTTTCTGCGCCCTTAAAACATCTCTTAGAGTAGCGTCCTTGCATTCGGGATTTGTGCTGATGATGTGAGCGGGCATACAGTCGATCAGTATTCGTACAAGATTTTTATCATTCAGATCCGTCAATATGCCACATTCCCTTCCAAGCATACAGTCGGAGAGCAACGACAGAAATTCCTTTGAGTCAATACATCTTACTTTACTGAGAATACCATATGATCTCCAGAGCTTATCATGAATCTTTTCGGGGGATTCTTTAAGCTGATTTCTCAAGGATCTTTCCTTGTTTACTATGACGTTTATTACTTCTTCTATTCTTTTTATTGTTTCATCTTCGGATATACCAAGTGTTATCTGATTGGATATTTGATAAATTTCTCCCTCTGCTCTGCTTCCCTCACCAAAAAAACCTCTGACTGTGAGTCCAAATCTTGAACAGTATTCTATTACAGATTTTATATAATCATTTCTCGAAAGCATCGGGAGATGAAGCATACAGGATATTCTCATGCCGGTTCCGGTATTTGATGGACAGCAGGTAAGAAAACCAAGTTTGTCATCAAAGGAAAATTCAAGTCCCGATGAAAGGGTATTATCCACTGAATCGGCGGCTTGAAAGGCTTCTTTTACAGAAAAACCCGGTCTGATTGCCTGGATTCTGATGTGGTCTTCTTCGCCTATCATTACCGAGATACTACTGTTTTCGTCATAAACGAGCATACTGTTTTCGGATGACGGCACTGAAGCAAATTCCGTACTGATGATGTGTTCCTCGACAAGTATATTCTTTTCAATAAGAGATTTACCGGTCATATCGATGTAGTTGTATCTGTCAGTTCCGTATTTTTCAAAGGTTTGTCTTACTTCTTTCAGAAGCACCGCCCTTTGCTCGAAGGTGAGCTTTTTACCAAACGGATAACCCTTGATATTTCTCGCAAGTCTTACGCGTGTACTTAGCACAATACCGTTACATTGCATATTATTGAACCATTTCATCAGGATTCACCCCCGTTATTTTCCGCCTTATTGTCGTTATCTTCAAGACTGCGAATTATATCACGGATTTTCGCCGCTTCTTCATATTCCTGATTTTCAACCGCCGAATGCATATCATTCTTAAGCTTTTCAATCTTCCTCTTCAAAGAAAGGCTTTCGTTTCTTCCCGCAGGAATCTTGCCTTTATATTCTGTGGACATATGCATTTTATTTAACATGACATCCACAAGATCGGAAAAAACGGAGTAGCATCTTTCACAGCCCAGCTTTCCGGAGGATCTCAGTTCATTCTCCGTCATACCACAGCTCGGACAGACTCTAAGACTTGTGCTTTGGGGTTTTATATAACAGTTTCCGTTAAACAGTGTAGAAAAAGGAATTTTTACAAAATTGTCTGCGAACAAGCTTTTATCGGACATAAAATCCGAGGATATTGTGCCATTATCAAGTAATAGACCTTTTTCCTTGGCACATTCGGAACAAAGATGTATTTCGGTTACTTTTCCATTTTCGTTGTATCTGTAATGTACGGAAGCATTGTTCTTTTTGCATTTTTCACACAGCATATTAAGTTCCTCCTTTTATCTTAATCTTATAAGTGTAAGAACGATGGATTTGAGCATTTCGGCTCTTGAGTATTCAGAATACTCCTTAGCCAGATCGTAAGAAGCCTTATTGTTGAGTACGGAAATTATTATGTTTGCTTCCCTTTCATCAATTATCCCCTTTGAATACATATCCTTGGCCAGATACACCGCACTTTCGGCATCTATTTTCTCTCCAATACATCCGAGCATATGACACAGGTATTCACTACCCGTCATTTCCGGACGAATTATTCTGATGTATCCTCCACCGCCTCTTCGACTTTCGACTATGTAGCCACGTTCTTTATTGAATCTCGATGTTATAACATAGTTGATCTGACTCGGTACACAGCCTACGGTGTTTGCAAATTCGTTTCTTTTAATCTCCGTGATACCATTGCCGTCGTTCAGCATCTCTTCTATTATTCTTGTAATCTTTTCGGATATAAGCATAAATTACACCCTCACTCCTTCAAAATATAATCTCACTTTGACTTTCTTTGACTAAATTATAATAGATAGATCAACAAAAGTCAAAGTCAATTTTGGTCAATCTCAGCTCGTTTCGGATGATTTTTGACCTTTTTTGACCAATTATCTTTGATTTTCTTTATTTTTCTTATTTTATAAAATTTTTATTTATATATTGCAATTAACAAAATAATGTTGTATAATGATATTGTAACATATAACTGTTGTCGAATTATGTATCTTCATGCAGGTAAATAAAGAAAGGAGCATTATGAATCCCGGAAATAATAAATCAGGCGAAATTCCATCCAGAAAAGGAGTTCACTTCAGAAGTACAACCGACTCATCTGCAAATATGCTTGCACCAAAGGCTTCGCCCACCCCCACAAGACCCGTAACTTCTGCTGCAAGATATTTGAACGGTGCAACAAGACAGGAAAGTACCGTTAAAGGTTCGGGAATAGGTCCTAAGACCTGCTCTGCATCTGCTCCATCCATCATGAACAAATCACACAAGAGACCATATAGACAGCATGATAATCCTTCTGCGGGAAAAACACACGTTGAAATGTCCGAAGACAAGGAGCTTGCACAGAAAGAAAAAGTGCTAAGTTCAAGACTTGCTTCGGAAATTAAGAAAACTGAATTCGTAAAAAAAGAACTTCGAAAAAAATCAATGAGACGATTCAAGGAAAAGCTTACTGCAGCTTCAAGAGCTGTTTTAACCGGATTACTACTTTTTGTTTTTATTGGTATTCTGATACTGTTTTTCTATTATCGTTCAATTACAAAATATTCCGACAGCTCCGAAAAGTTTTACATTAAAGGATTTGAATATATTGATGCAGCGGATACAAGCGAATCCAACCTTAAAAAAATAGAGGCGAGAAAAACAGGAGAAGAAATACCGTCACTTGATCTCGGTGAGCATATCATTGTCAGAAATTCGGTAGCATATATACCATTCTCAGCTGTTAAGGATTATTTCGGTTTATCCGTTGCCGGAAACAACAACTCAAGATCACTTACGGCAGGAAGTCCGACCTCCGAGTATACAGGATACAATACGGCGCATTTCAACTTTGATTCAAATGAAATAAGAGTGAATGGTTCGATACAGGTTCTGCAGGGAACATCCTTTATGGCAGATAATGAATTTTACTTTCCCTATGAGTTCATTGAATCTTATGTGCGCGGTATAACAATTAATAAAAGTACCGACGGAAAACTTACCGAGATTTTAATAACCAAAACATCACCAAAGATTTATTTCGGAGGTTCTTCCAATCTTTCCATTGATACCCCCGAATATTCCGATTTCATTTCCGATTCTCAGTCAATTCATACTTATACCATTGATGTTTCTTCTTATGAAAAGTATATCAATCCCGCTGATAGGGATAAGTATCTGATTCTTGTAAACAACTCGAACAAGCTTTCAGAGGATTATGTTCCACAAGAGCTTACAAATGTCAAAACCAACGAATCACGCCCTGTTCAACAGATCTGCTTTGACGCTTCCATGGCCCTTGCGGCGATGCTTCAGGCTGCAGAGGCGGCGGGTTACGGTGACTTAGCGGTCAACACAGGTTACAGAAGCTACTCCTATCAAAGTAGTCTTTACAACCAAAAGCTTAGTATAAATATGCAGAAATACGATAAATCCGAAGCTGAAAAGATTACCTCAGAAACTGTTATTTTCCCGGGTGCAAGCGATCATCAAAGTGGTCTTGCGGTAGATATACATAATCTTTCAGCTCCTATGCAAACCTTTGCAACTTCACGGGAATATAAATGGCTTATTGAACATTGTGCAGACTTCGGTTTTATACTCAGATATCCTCAGAGTAAAGAAGCCGTTACCGGTGTAAAATATGAACCGTGGCACTTCAGGTTTGTTGGCAGAGATCATGCACAGAAGATAATGACACAGGGACTAACTCTTGAAGAATATCTTGTGAGTTACATTCCTGAAAATGAATAAAATATTCAGCGTACCGACACTATTTGTACTCGATACGCTGCTTTTTCTATTTAAATTCCTTTACTGTTGAATTCAGTTCGTCATATTTTGAGATTAAATCTCACTACTTCAGCAAAATATTTAAAGAGCACTTCCGGTATTCTCCAAGCAAATACAGGATTTAATAAAGATTTACAAAATAACGTGAATTATGCAGTTTATTTTAATAAAAAAGTACCATTGAAATATGTTTTGATTTATTGTATAATAAGGGTGTAATATTATATTAAAACGAATAACATCCCGAAAGGAGTTAAAATAATGAATAAGGCGTTTGTATTTAACAGTAAACTGAAGCCCTCGATTTCAATGAACTATCTTGTTGCACTTCCCGAAAGCCACAATAAGGAAGACCGACTTCCCATGATTGTTTTTCTTCACGGTGCAGGTGAGCGAGGAAATGATGTTGAAAAGGTAAAGGTTCACGGTCTTGCAAAAACCTACGAAAAACACACTCCCAGAGGATTTATTGTTCTCTCCCCTCAATGTCCTGCCGACAGAGTTTGGGACAACTATGTTGAAGAGCTTATGGAGCTTATCGAGCTTGTTGCAGATGAATATGGTGCAGACAAAAAGAGAATTTCGATAACCGGTCTTTCAATGGGCGGCTTCGGTACTTGGGTAATGGGTATTACCTACCCGAATTATTTCTCTGCCATGGCTCCAATCTGTGGTGGAGGTATGGAGTGGAGAGCTCCGATTCTCAAGGATGTTCCAATAAAAGCATTCCACGGTGTTCTTGACCCTACTGTTCCTGTTAAGCGTTCCATTGAAATGGTAAAGGCTGTTAACCGTGCGGGCGGTAAGGCTACAATTACTCTTTACGGCAAGATAGGTCACAATTCATGGGATCTTGCATATACCGGAAGCGAGCTTGTTGACTGGCTTATTTCCAATGTAAAGGACTAAATATATATTGTTTTTAGGGGTGTACTTCGGTACGCTCCTTTTGGTTTATAAATATTCATTTCATAATGTCAAAACCGGACTTTTTTCATAAAATATAGTATATACTTCGGTATTAAACGGTTATACAACCATCTATCTTACTTATGAATATGTTTACGGAGGCAGTTATGAAACAAACCCCACTCGATTCTACGGTAAAAGAGTTCTACGGAGCAGCAAACACATATAAAGGATTCCACTCACTTTTTGGCAGTATTTTTTCGCCGGAAAAATTAAAAAACATATATATTCTGAAGGGTGGTCCGGGATGTGGTAAAAGCACTGCGATACGCAAAATATCCGAATATGCACAAAACATGGGGTGTGATGTGGAGAATTATTACTGTTCTTCAAGTCCGACCTCATTTGACGGTGTTATAATTCCCGAACTTTCAACAGGCGTGCTTGACGGTACTGCACCTCACACGGCTGATCCGAAATATCCGGGGGTGTGTGAGAATATAGTTAATCTCGGGAATGCCTGGAATCTTGAAAAAGCAAAGGGTATAAATTCAGGTATACGTGAACTTACAGCAAAAAAAAGTGCCGCATATAAAAGGGCTTATGCCTATCTCTCTTCATGCATGAGTGCAAGAGAGGTTAAGATGAACTGTCTTTCCTCATACATTCTTGAAGATAAGCTGTCACGGGCGGTTGAGAGGATCTGCTCAAAGTTGAAGTTTACAAAATCAAAATCAAGTATTACAGAGGTATTTACAGACTGTATCAGCGGATACGGAAATATTCATCTTGATACTTTTGAACGACTTGCCACAACTCGTTATTTTATCCGTGATTATGCAGATATTGCACCGATATTCTTCGACTGTCTTACCGATAATCTGCTCAGCAGAGGAGTTGACATTACAGTAGCACTTGATCCGCTTTATCCGGGACAGTATAAAGGAATTTGGATACCGGACAGTAAAATATCCTTTACGATGTATGACGATGATTTTTGTCTTGCACTTGATAAAAAGCAAATACCTTATAAAATTATAAACACAGCAAGATTTTGCGACTCAGAGAAATTCAAACGTAATAAAGTATTTTATAAATACGCAGATAAAGCCGAGAAAATTCTTATGAACGGTGCCACGAAACAGCTTTCAATTGCAGCAAATATACATGATGAAATTGAAAAATACTATTATGATATTACAGATTTTTCTATTGTTAACGAGATGACGGAAAATCTTATAAAGCAAATTTTTTAAAGAAAAGCACGTCAAACCAAGATAATCGGAATGACGTGCATAATTTATTATATTACATTAATATTCAAATCTGAAAAGTGTTGTGTAATCGTACTTTTCTCCTGCAGCTAGCTGCGCTCCACCATGATTGGGGCTATCCGGCTTGAACTGAGTTTCAAGGCACATACCTCTGCAGCGGGACTTGGGCACATTATTCTTGAAAGGATAATCGTCAACCGTTATACCTTGACCTACATAGAACTGAACTGCAGGTTTATTTGTATAAAGGTGCATTGTGAGAGTATCGCCTGACATAACTGCACCATAACGGAGCTTTTTACCCATATAAGTAATATAATCTTCACCGGAGAAATTGAAATTGTGATCATAGCCGGAAGCAACATTTATCTGAGGCTCATCGTTGGCGATGTCCTTTCCGATGAGCTTGGGAGTTCTAAAGTCAAAGGCTGTTCCCTCAACGGAAACATCACCCGTAGGAATAAGAGTGCTGTCAATTTCCGTAAATGTATCAGCGAAAATACCGAGAGTCTGAGTTTCAACGCTGTCCTTACTGTCGTAGCCGTTCATGTTGAAGTATGCGTGGTTTGTAAGATTGAGAACGGTATTCTTGTCACTTACAGCTTCGTATCTTATGGAAAAATCTTTGCCGGACAGGTTGTATGTTACTGTGACATTGAGATTTCCGGGGTAGCCTTCTTCCATATCCGGACTAAAAAGCTCAAGAGCGAGAGTTACTTTCTTTTCGTCCGCCTTGGCTTGCGCAACTTTCCAGATTTTCTTGTCAAAACCAACGATTCCACCGTGGAGGTGGGTTCTGTCCTGCTCGTTCTTTGCAAGGATATATTCGATTCCATCGAGAGTGAACTTGCCACCTGCAATTCTGTTTGCATATCTTCCTATAAGTGCACCGTGGTAACCGCTGCTGCAGAGATAGCTGTTTATATCATCATAGCCACATACAACGTCCTTGCCGTCAACTATAAGACTCTGAATAATACCGCCGTAGGTGAGAATTTTTGCTGTCACATAGTCTGTTGCCATGGTATAAGCATATACGGGCTTGCCGTCAGGTAGCTTGTCAAAAAGAGTTTTGGTGATTTTGAGCATAATACTTTTCCTTTCAGATGTTTGAATTGACTCCGATTCCTTCGGTGTTGGTATTATTATACACTATATTTCCCCATTTTGCAAGAGGTTTTATGAAATGATATTTGAATGAGTTGAATTTTATCTATATACCAAACAAAACAACGAGTGAAGGTACTTATGAGGGTTATTGCAAAAGGTCTGAGTTTCGTTGTTTTTATCTGTTATCTTTACTTTCTTTTATATCTTCCTCGGACTCAATATAGCGTTTTGCCTGAGTCGAAAACAGTTCGTAATATGTGCCTTTTTTCTGCATGAGCTTTTTGTGATTTCCCACTTCCGAGACACGTCCCGCGTCAATGACTATTATCTTGTCTGCTGTTGCGGCACTGGAAAGCCTGTGAGAAACAAATATTGCGGTCTTTCCTTTACGCAGTTCATCGAACTTTGAGTATATCTCCTGCTCGGCAATAGCGTCAAGAGATGCCGTAGGCTCATCAAGTATAAGAATGTCGTTTTTGCCATAAAAGGCTCTTGCAACGGAAAGCTTCTGCCACTGACCTATGGAAAGCTCGGTTCCGTTTTCCTCGAATACTCTTGTAAGGGGCGTATCATAGCCGTCGGGGAGATTATCAATAAATCCGTCTGCACTGCTCATTTGGGCAGCATTCACTACATCGTCTTTGCTGTACTCTTTGTCAATGTCACCGATTGTTATGTTTTCTGAGGTTGACAAAGCGTATTTACCAAAATCCTGGAAAATTATTCCAAAAAGCGAGTACAACTGCTCAACGTTATATTCACGGATGTCCTTGCCGTCTAAGAGAATTGTTCCCTCTGTTGGGTCATAAAGTCTTGTTATAAGCTTAATAAGTGTGGTTTTTCCTGCCCCGTTAAGTCCTACAAGCACTACAGATTCTCCGCCACAGATTTTTATATTTATATTGTCAAGAACCTTTTTGTCGGAGTCGGGATATGCGAAGCTTACATTGACAAATTCTATTGTGTGAGGTATCCCCTTTTCAACGTCAACACCCTTGTTTTCGGTCGGCTCAATGCTGCGCTTATGTTTCATAAAGTCTATAAGGTTGTCTATAAAGAGTGTTCCCTCGTATATCACAACGACTATTCTTATAAGTCTTGTTGCTCCGTTTGCTACGGAATTAAGTGCACCGGTATAAAGGGAATAATCACCTATAAGGAAATTACCCTTAAATACACCGTATGCAATGTACAGGAACAGCACGCAGTTTACCGCAGCCGAAAGAAGCGAAACACTCACATTCCATGCTCCCTCGCTGACAAAAAGCTTTTTTAGTCCCCTGAAATATCCCTTGAATACTTTTTTGTATCTGTCAATGAACATTCCGGAAAGTCCGAAGATCTTTACTTCCTTAACTATATTTTTGTCAGTCATGATCCCCGAATAATAGTTAAGTTGACGTCTTTCCTTGGAGTGTCCGCGGATATATCTAAAGTTACGTCTTCTGTAGATGAAGCTGATTATACCACTCGGGATGGCAAGAGCAAAGACGACAATTGAAGCCAGTGGGTGTATTGCCGAAAGCACCACAATAAAGATTGCGATACTGATCACACTGCTTATAAGCTCAAAGGCTGACCGAAGAATGCTAATCGGTCTTGAACCTGCTTCCCTGCTCGCATTTTCAAGTTTTTCGTAAAAGGACGGTCTGTCGAAATCCGAAATATCTATGTCCTTAGCTTTTACCATTATTTTAGTCTTTATATGGTTTGAAACAAGCTCTCCTGCAATATTTACAACAATTCCCTCAATGTGCCCTATGATACCACCGAGGAAAATAAGCGTAAATTGTATCACAAGCAGATAAATTACCGGTTGAAATGTTGTCGTTTCCCCCGTTATTACCCCTGCAAGGGTATTGAGGACGCTTGCTCCTACAATCGAGTTGGCAGCAGGTATTACGCCGTTTAAAAGTGCAAAAAGCATCATAACTATGAGAATCCACGGACTTGTTTCCCATACCAGCTTGATTATGTAAAATAAGTGTCCGAAGAAATCTCCGAGTAGCTTTACAAGATAGCCCGGGACCTCCTTAATTGATTTTGGCTTCAGTATTTTATTATTTCCCGTTTTTTCATGTGGAGGCGGCATATTACATCCTTTCCGCAGAATCTTATCTGCAATTATATTACCATATTCGGTAATGCTTTTTACAATCTCTTTTTCTAACGAATAATTTATTTTTCATACTGTAAATCATTCATGCATGAGCTTTCTGTACTTTCCCGGGGTCATATTCATTTTCTTTTTGAATATCTTGGTAAAGAACTTTATGTCGCTGTATCCGACAAGCTGTGCTACCTCAAAAAGCTTTGCGTTGGTGTTCGCGAGAATTTTAAGACTTTGCTCTATTCTGACATTTTGGAGATAGTCAGAGAAGCAGATTCCTGCCTTACAGCTGAAAAGTCTTGAGAGGTACGGGAGACTGAAATTCAACTTTCGGCTTATATCGGACAGACTAATGTTTTTCATATAGTTTTCATTGACATAATGTTTTATCTGCTCACAGGTAGAATCTCCAAGCTCAAAGTTTCTTTCGGTGTCCATTTTTCGCATTGTTAGGATTATTATTTCAATGAGAGAGCATCTTAGAATTTCAAGATAACCTGGGTTTTTATTGCGGTATTCTTCGTCCATCTTTGAAAGAAGTGTACCAATCTCTCCCGTATCGTCATGAAAAATGATATTTGCCATCTTGGCGTTGTTTGCGTTTCCCGAGGCTCTTATCATGTAGCTTCCGAGAAGAGTATTGAAGCTGTCACAGCTGGCGGCAATGGTCTTATCTATAAAGCCCGGCTTAAAAAGACAATTTATTACCGTTACTTTTTCCTTTTCATCAAGTGAATGATAGGAGTGATTGACACCGTAATCAATAATAAAATAATCTCCCTCTTTTACGTCTGCCCTGGAGTTTTCAAAATAGTGACGGGCGTTTCCGCTTTTTATGTATGCAAGTTCAAGAAAATCATGTCCGTGCATACCGTCTGCGTCACCAACCGCACACTGAATTGCAATCTTCTCATCGCTCAAATAATAATAATAGTCAAGTTTTTTTATCAAGTTACCTCCCCTTTTTTAAATATTATTTTGATTTTATTTTGCCACAAATGTATTATATATTCAAGTATATTTTGTTAATTACAAATAAGTTGGAAGCCCAATAAAATGCGATATTCGCAAGCAATGAACTGCCTGCCGTTTTGCATATTGCAAATCAGCAAAATTGTCACCATTATAAAAAAACAGATATGTAATTAATCCGCAGCCTGAAATCAGGTCTACGGAAAATTTTTAAGAACATGGATATTCTTATAAAATCACGGATTCTCACCGGTACTGAATTTTAGTTTTCACCAAAAACCATCTTTTGTAAATGTTAATTTTTTTAAAACACCAAATGATACCACTTGATTAAAAGAAAAATATATGGTACAATACCAATGTTGTGAAAGTAAGTAACAACATTAATTTTTGCCGGTGTGATGGAATTGGTAGACGTGACGGACTCAAAATCCGTTGGTGGCGACATCGTGTGGGTTCGAGTCCCACCACCGGCACCATTTTGAGGGATTGAGCAATAGCTTGATTCCTTTATTTTTTAACTTATTTTTGACTTTTATCATCAAAAGTAAACTTGCAAAAACGCAAGAAAACTTACATAATCATGTTTTTAATGACCGGTCTTGTCTTGCTATTTCAGACATTCATGAGGCCATTATAAAAATATATGTTTTTAATAAAAAATGTATTTTAAAGACTTGAAATACTCATGAATGTGTAGTATAATAATCCAGATAGACATATTTAATGCAAGAAAATAATTTATATTGCCGCACTTTGGCGTTGGAAAGGATAGGTTTAATGAACAGTAAAACTTATATAACGGTCGTACTCGGTATTGTTGTTGCTAAGATTATCGGTTTTTCACGCGATATATTCTTTGCTCATCAATATGGAACAAATGTTACCTCCGATATATATTTCCAGATTTTCAGTGTTGTAACTTTGATTTTCACCGGTATCGGGATTGCTTTGCAGACACAGGTCATAATGAACCTGAATAAAGAAGAAAACTCTTTGCCGGAACGTAAAAAGGCATATGTTTCTTCATTTATCGGAAAAACAGTTTTGTGTCTTATAGGCGTGAGTGCGCTACTTTATATTCTGGCTCGCCCATTCACAAGGCTGCTGCTACCGGAGGTTCAGGGGGCTGACTTTGAAACTGCCGTAAGGCTGACTTATATTATGCTTCCTTCTCTTGTTTTTGTAACCGTTGCTTACATTATTTCCGGCGTACTTCAAAACAGCAGAGTATTCTTTATTCCCTCAATTGTCAGTTTACCCTACAACATTATAATAATCGCTTCACTGTTTATTCCGGGGGTTACTATAACACAGATAGGTATCGCTACAACCTTCGGTTGGTTTCTTCACATTGTTATTCAGCTTCCCGACTTCCACAAAAAAGGCTATTGTCTTATTTACAGCGGTACAGGCCACCTTACAAAGAAAAAGCAGAATATCAATATGAGCATATGGTGGATATTCATCTCCAATATGATGTTCCAACTGTGCTTCATGATAGATAAAGCCTCTGTTTCCGGTGATCCGGGAATGACTTCCACTCTTAACTACGCTTCCAATTTATTTGTTACAATTTCAAGTGTATTCGTTGTGGCGATGTCCTCGGTGGTTTTCCCTGCAATCTCAAAAAATTACGAAGAAGGTAATGTGGATTATGTTCGGAATCTTATCGGATATATTTTTACTGTAATGTTTGCGGTTTTTGTTCCGTTCCTGCTTGTAGTTACCCTTTTCGGAGAGCAAATCATAGGTCTTGTTTATGAACGCGGAGAATTTACGCATTCCTCAACAATTGCTACCGCTGCTGCTTTTGTTATTTACAGTTTCGGTATTCTGGGTTATCTTGCACAGGAACTTATAAATAAGGTAATGTACCTTGCTTCAAAATATTTGTTTACTATAATCGGAACTGTTTTGGTTGTCGGTGCAAAGCTAACTTTAAATGTAGTTTTTGTAAGCGACTCGATCAACGGTACATTCACTGCTTCGCTTATTACAACAATTCTTCTAACAATCTACGCAATTGCTGCATTTGTAATGCTGAAAAAGATTATCGGTAACTATCTGTCAAAGGAAGTAATAAAGAATATAATCAAAATTTTCATCTCCGGTGCAGCAGCGGTTGCTGTTTACTTTGTATTGAAGTTCTTTATGCCCGATTTGGTAAGTTCCACATCCCCAGCCTTTATGATTCCAATTTTGATTTGCGGTATAGTATATATTGCCGCCGTAATTGCTCTCGGACTTCATAAACAACTTATCAGAAATCCCAAAAAAGAACAAAATAAAGCAATTGATACTAACTAAAGTATTTACTTGAAAGGAAATTTAGGAAAATGAAGAAAAATCTTACAAAAATCCTGTCAGCGATATTGATAATAGTATTGATTTTATGCCTTATTCCCCACTTCACAAAGAGAATAAGTGTTGAGGAAAAGAATACCAATGTCGTTGTTTCCCTTTATTACAATGACATTGCAAACAGACTCAGAGGCGAAAAGCTTGATAATGCCATCGAGGATTTTAAAAAACTCGGAGTTACTACCATTTCTGTGTCTGAAGAAAACATTAA
Organism: Eubacteriales bacterium; assembly: GCA_045604705.1. Taxonomy (GTDB): domain Bacteria; phylum Bacillota; class Clostridia; order Oscillospirales; family CAG-382; genus SIG622. The sequence continues at coordinate 24,075 of JAZUOO010000043.1, read as the reverse complement.
TTCCATGGTTGCCCGTGGTGACGTTACAAATATAAAATTCAATACTCTGCGTCACAAATATGATGATGAAAGCATTGAAATGGCAAACCAGATTGCAAAAGAAGTTCCGGAGATTATATACGACTCACAGCTTCTTATTACAAAGGACAAGCAAACAGCAGACTTCCTTGAAAAAACTCTTCCGCAAAGATATACGTTTGAAAAAGAGTACCGTAAAGTCGTCAACATAAACTCAACAACGGGCATTGAAACTACCATCTTCTGCATATTTGATGGAACAAAACCCACAAACGATGTTCAGCTCGGTTATAATGAACAGAAGATCAAAGAATTTTCCGATGCAGGTTTTGATATTTGTCTTGTAATGCGTTTTTCCGATACACAGGAAACTGATTATATAGATAATATTGAAAGCATGGTCCAAAAGTACAACATCAAGCATATCAGCATTCGTCCTGCAACATTCGCTCCGGAAAAGGAAGCAGATGCAAAAGAGCACTATACCAAAATTTCCAAGCTCATAGAAAAATACAATCTTACTCTTGTTGTTACGGAAAATGCAAACCAGCTTTCCAATGAAACTCCCTTTGGTTATGAGCATATTTTTAATAACAACAATAACAAAGTAATGCGTTCCTATGAAACCTATGATGCTTCACAGGATGAGGACACTCACTATAAATTCCGTTACCATCAATACCTGAATTCCACGATTGACAGAAATATCAGGTTTATTACGGTTTCGCAGATACATTTGTCATATAAGTCATACGAAGAATGTACAGAGCTTACACTGAAGGCCGTCGGTGAATATATTAAAAAGATCAAAGAGCTTGGTTACACCGTTAACGGTAATACACCTGATCTTAATTATAATATTGATCTTGGTATTCCCAATGCAGTTTCCACGGCAATAATGGTACTTATGCTGTACCTTATACTCTGTATCATTACAGACAAAAAGATTAAATTCCTTTTCCCGATCACTCTATTTCTTGCGGCTGTCGGGTTTGCAGGAAGCTTCATTATCCCCGAGAGTCTTCACTGGGCATTCCCAACGGCATGGGCTGTGCTTTCACCTTGCTTTGCACTTTCGGTCATGCTTTGGTTTGTAAAGAAGTACGATAAAAAGTTCACCACGATACCTCTTATTATACTTTCCACTGTAGTTCTTGTAGGTCTTATGAGCCTTCTCGGTATCGTTCAGTCCTCACTTCTTTCAGGTATAGATTATTATGTAAACAACGATATTTTCAGAGGAATCAAGCTTTCACTGTTCCTACCCCTTGTATATGCTTTGGTTCTTTATATAATCCTTTTCTTTAAGATTGATTGCAAGAAGATTCTTAACACCATTGTAAATTACAGATTGTCGGATATTAAAATTATCTACATCATTGCACTCCTTGCGGTTTTGTTTGTTGGATACAGCATTGTTTACATTTATATTCGCAGAAGTGGGAATGTGAATTCAATAAGCTCCGTTGAATCTGCCATGCGTAATTTTATAACAGATATTTTCCGCGCTCGGCCAAGAACAAAGGAATTTCTTGTCGGCTATCCTTGCATTACACTTTTCATTTACTACTATAAGAATACAAAGATCAAGATACTTCAGGCTGTTCTTTTCTGTGGCTCGGCTATAACTGCTGCTTCCATTGCCAACAGCTTCTGCCACGTATTCACAACGGTGGATGTTATATACGGCAGAGTTGTGAACGGAGTAATCATCGGTGTTGTTTGTTCTGTTGCAGCATACATTTTGAATCTCTTATTGGTGAAAGTCGTAAAGAAGCTTTTCGTGAAGTACATTCTCCCCGGTCTTTCAAAAAATAAGGAACTGTATTCCATGTATAAAATGATTGTAGGCGAAAGGAACTGATACCTTGAAAAGAATCGTAATATGCGGTTATCACGGCTTTGCAAACAGCGGCGACGAAGCACTTTTGAAAGCCATGATAGACATACTCAGGAGAAAGTATCCCGACCTATCCATTACGGTATTGTCGATGCATCCCGAGTCAACCGAAAAACTGTATAATGTAAAGTCTGTTTACAGATATAATCTTATTAAAATATGTAGTCTGTTCAGACATTCGGATCTGTTTATATTCGGAGGCGGAAGTCTTATTCAGGACGCAACAAGCAAAAGATCGCTCTATTATTACCTTACAATTTTGAATATGGCACTCAAAACCGGTATTAAAGTTATGCTTTACGGTAATGGTATCGGACCTCTCGTGCACAAAAACAGTCGAATTAAAACAGCTAAATGTTTGAATAAGGTAAGTCTTATAACCTTACGTGATGACCTTTCGGACAAGCTTCTTTCTGAAATCGGAGTAAACAAGCCTCCCATCCATATTACCGCCGATCCTGCATTCACACTCAGATTCGATGATTTGCCGAAAAACGATGCACTGCTTACGGAAGCCGGTATTCCAACAGGTACAAAATATGCAGTAATTGCTGTGCGCGAGTGGAAGAATTCGGTCACAAATTTTACAGACCTTATGGCGGGTTTCTGTGATAGCTTGTCAGAAAAGCATGGAATTTCATCCCTGTTTCTCCCCATGCAGTACAAGGAGGATGAGCAGCTTGCGACACTGATCATATCAAAAATGAAAACTAAGGGATATATGATCCGACGACCGCTTGAAATAGATGAGGTTTTTTCGTTGATTGGTTTTTCAACACTGTCTGTGGGAATGCGTTTGCATACTCTGATCTATGCAACTACGCTCGGTGTACCCGTTATTGCTCTTTCCTATGACCCAAAGGTTACAGCGTTTATGCAGTCCATACATCAGCCTTTGTGTCTTGATGTCGAAAGGCTTGAGTATGATATGCTTCTCTCAGTGTCTGAAAAGCTAATAAATGAACTTTCAGAAAGACGCGAGGATATTATTGAGTCGTTGGGAGAACTTCGCAAAAAAGCTGAAGATAATGCCGATTACGCAATCAATCTGCTCAATGAATAATCGGTACTTTAAAATAACAGTTTATTCTTAATATCTAATAAATGCAACAGGGTGTATCTTTTTCGGATACACCCTGTTATTTGCAATTCCTTATTTTATAATGTTATATCGGCTTTCGATTTTTCAGGTAAGCTTGTCAAGAGTAAGAAGGCTGTCCGAGGATACAATATAACCGTGACAATTACGAAGATTTTTGTATGCTATTCTCATGTAATCGGCAATGAGTGCAATAAATTCCGAATTGGTTGGTTTTCCCTTCGCCTTCTGAACGGTATATCCAAACATATCATCAAGGACATCACAGTCGCCTCTGTCCCAGGCAAGTTCTATTGCGTGACGTATTGCTCGTTCTACTCTCGAGCTTGTTGTATTGTACTGCTTTGCAATGGATGGATACAGCTCCTTGGTTACGGAATTTATGAGATTCTGATCCTCGTATGTCATAAGTATTGCCGTTCTCAGATACTGATAGCCTTTGATATGTGCGGGAATCCCGACCTTATGAATAAGACGTGTAACATAATTTTCAAGTATTGCTTCGGAGGATTCGGGGACATCATGATCCTGTACAACATTACTTGTGCCCGCAATCCTGTAGATCTTCATTGCAAGAGATGAGAGATCACATGGCTTTGTAAGGCAGAAGGATGCTCCGGCTTCAATTGCTTCTTCAAGTATTGCAGTATTATGAATTCGTGTTACAATAATAAAATGGGGTGCATCCTTCATGGATTTTTTGATTTCTCTTATAAGTTGTGCCCCCTCCATCTCCTTAAGCCACAGATCAAGAACAACAAAATCCGGGTGTAAAGACATGATGTCATCATATGCTTTTCTTCCATCCGCACTGTCGCCTATAACCGTAATATCCGATCCGAGAAAATAATCGTAAATTGTCCTTTTGAATTCCATGCTTTGATCAGCTACGTATAGCCTGATGTTCATAATGATTTTCCTTTCTTTTATACCATCCAAGGTAGTTTTTTTTACGTCATACACCTTTTTTAAAAATTTCGATACACTTACTGTCATTTAGAGTATTTTCAAAAACTGACAAAAAGAGCAAATGCTTTTTCTCATCATTTTATGACGGAAAGCTATTCAAAAAAAGTATATTCTGTTTTGACACCTATATATTACCATGAAACGGGAATGTTTTCAATAGTTTTTTACCAACATTTTCCATTTTTCTGTTTTTTGTATAACAAACTAAAGATAGCACTGATATTTTATGCAATATCAAAAAAGTTTTGTAAAATCATGTCGAATAATGTTCTTTTTTCTTGTCGTATAAAAATTCGTTTAAGCGAATGGTAGAGAATTGTGTTTCGGAAGTAATTTAAAAAAATATCAAAGTTATTCCCCATGAAGCTTGCACCGTTCACAAAAAATTCAAACTTGCCGTCAAAAAAAGACAGCGAGTCGTTATTTTTGCATTATTCTTTATTGTGGCATACGGAAGCAAGTCTGAAAGTAATGAATAAGATCATTGCAATAAATATGCCGTTGAGAAGATAAGTATCCTCGGCTTTGATAATCCAAAATGCCTGAAGGAAGGTCATGGACAAGTGATAAGCGGAAAAGGTAACAACAGAAGCAAATCCCGTTGCAAGATACAGCTTTGTATTTTTTAATTTTTCCTTTGTCGTGACAACGCTTTCCTCTTTCGGAAGCCATCTTTTTGCGTCCTGAAGGAAGAATATGACAGAGAGCACCATAGAGACGATAAACAACTTTCTGCCTGCGAGATTAACGTGTGCGGAGGTAGACATAAAGTAGAATACCAATCTTAAGGCAAGCCAGATAACCGGGAATACGGAAAGAATACACATTCTGTTGTTCTGACGAAATTCATTTTGTGTGGCAATAAGAAGGAAATAAATTGCACAGGGAATTGACGTTATAATGCCGCAGAAGAATATAATCTTGAGCATGGGAGTCATGGTAGCAAAATCAGGGCCGGGAAACTCTACATTTGTCCAGAAATGACGCAGAGGAATAAGGATAAAATTTACAACATAACCCGCAAATAAAAAGCCCAAAAGAGATGAAGCAAAGACTGTAAATATACTGTTTTTGGTCTCACATCGGAGATCACATTTCTTTATTGTAAGAGCCGGCAGAAGCATGGCAAGAAGCACGGAAACAATACAGCTCCAAGTAAACACAATTACAGATGCGGAATTGTCAAAATATGTCAGTATCTTTGTTTCGGATGACACTTCGGAATAGGTTAGGATATTCATTGAGCCATAACTAATTTCCGACATTTGTGTATGCGAAATCTGGCAGTAAGACATAAATACCGCCAATACTATTCCCACAAGACCGAATAATGCAATGTACAAATATATCTTCTTTTTTTTCGGCTTCACGGACTTTTCCGCTACATTTGTAGTTGTATCTGTCATATCGGTAAAATATTCCTTTCCGAGGTTGTACTCCCCATTTAGTTTATACTCATAAATAATAGCAACAGGCTTTAAAAGAAATCTTTAAATCTCCGTATTTCCGGACAGTTCATAAAGAAATCATAACATGGACGGGACGCTGCAATAACAGAATATCTGCCATCGTATTTAAGCTTGTTGCCGTTCATATCCGAGAGTATTGCACCTGCCTGTTGTGCTATAAATCCGGCGGCTGCATAATCCCACGGTGAAAGTCTTATCTCACAGAAAATATCGGTCTTTCCACAGGCAACATCCAAAAGGTCTATTACGGCGGAGCCGAATCTTCTTATATCCATTGCTTTTTCAAAAAGAATGCGCATAATGCCGAATGTAGCAGCTGAAAACCTTTCTTTATTATAGGGTGTTGTACCGACAGAAGCTATACTGTGCTCTATTGTGGAGTCCGCACATTTGATTGACTTTCCGTTACAGTACGCACCTTTGTTTTTTTCTGCAGTAAAAAGTTCATCGGTATACGGAATATAGCAACATCCGTATATGACTTCACCGTTCTCGGCAAGTGCAATTGAAACGGCACTCTTGTAAAAGTTTCTGACAAAATTTGTTGTACCATCTATGGGATCTATTATAAACGCAGTTTCACAAAGGATAACATCTGTGTTTTCGTCCTCTCCTCCCTCTTCGCCGAGAAATTTGGCATCAGGATAGAGCTTTGAAAGCTCAGATGTAAGATAGTTCTGAATTCTTATATCATATTCCGTTACTATATCGGAATTTGAAGTTTTTTCATCTATACGGCTTATATTTCCGGAAGCTTCAAGCATCATTTTCCCGGCGTTTTTTGCAAGAACTTCTATATTTTCGTACATGATAATTACCCATCTGATATTTGATATATTTATTATACAATACTATATAAGTTTTTGACTTACTAAACTGTAAACATTCATGATAATTTTATAAAAATGAATGAACATATTGGTCTATTTTTAAATTTAATAATTAAATTTACATATTTTTCTCTATAAAGTACCTCCAAGTTTAAAATATTCTTTTATAATCGGAGTAAAGGAGGGATTTATAGTGAATCTTTCTGTACCAAAGTATATTTTATCAGCTATGCAGCTTATGCATGACAACGGCTTTTCTCCTTATCTTGTAGGCGGATGTGTCCGTGATTATATAATGAATAAAACTCCGCATGATTTTGATATAACGGTTGGTGCTTCACCTGAAGAGATTGTCAATTTTTTTCAGTCGCATCATTTTCGCACCATTCCTAAAGGACGTGAATTCGGTACTGTAGGCGTTCTGATTGAAGGTGAAGTTATTGAAATTACTCCATACAGGACTGAAAGCGGATACAATGATTCAAGACATCCTGATAATGTGGAATTTGTCAAAGATATAAGGTTGGATCTCTCAAGGCGCGACTTCACCATTAATGCCATGGCGATGGACAAAGATGGTAATTTACTGGATATTTTCGGTGGTTGTGAAGATCTCGGCAATAAAATAATCAGGTGTGTCGGTGATCCGCAGGAGAGATTCGCCGAGGATGCACTGAGAATTTTGCGTGCTATAAGGTTTGCATCAAGACTTGGATTTGAAATCCAAGAAAAAACAAGAGTCGCAATGAGCCTACACAAATCACTTCTTGCAAATATATCGGCAGAAAGAATTCAGGCAGAGATTAAAGAAACTCTCTCCTACCCTCATTCCTATACTATACTTAACGACTGTCTTGACATCATTTGTGAATTAATACCCGGTTTTATTCCTGATGAATTTCTCCTTTCGGGTAAAGGAAATTTTGCATCGAAATTGTTTTCATGTATATATAATAAAAGTTATGATGAGATATGCAGAATTTGCGACTTTTTAAAGTTATCCAATGCAGATTCGGATAAGATAAAGAAGATGCATATATTATATCATGATGTGCTTTCAAGGGACGGTAAAAAGGTTTTGTTTGATAATAAGACAAAAACAGCCTTATGTGATTATCCTGTAAATTATGTTATATCTCTTTTTGAATTTTCTAAATCTCCTATCCATAAGCTTTATGATTTTATAGAAAACGGTATATATACAAACTCGAAGCTGGCTTATTCCGGTGGTGATATTGCTTCATGTGGGCTTTTCCCAAAAAATATGACTGCAAAGCTATTGCACAGAGTTCTTTATGCCGTTGCCTGCAATGAGCTTTGTAACACAAGGGAGTGCATTTATCAGTTTCTTATCGGGATATACAAAAAGGAATTTGAATAACAAACAGAAAAAGGAGCATACTAGTTTCACCGCCACAATTTTCGGCGGAAATACAATAGGAACAGGAGACTATTATGCCTAATATCGGTTGCGATGTTGTAAAATGTGTTTTTAACACTCACGGAGGCTGTTCAAGGGAATACATTGAAGTAGACGAGAACTGCGAAGCACATGAGGCTTGCGAAACCTACTGTGACAGTTTTTCCGATAAGATTTCAGAAATGAAAAACTGTGCCTGCACAAACGGATGCCCCTGCAGTGATACGGAAATTGAATGTGATGTTACAAACTGTGTGTACAACGAAAACGAATACTGTACAGCTGAAAAGATTCAGGTAGGTACTGCTCATGCGAAGAGTACCACCGAAACTGAATGTGATACTTTCAAGGAAAGACAGTAAAACAGCAAGAGCCGTCCGAAATAACAGCGGGCAGCTCTTTTCTTATATACTGTTGTGAACTTTTCATTATTCTGCGTCTATTTCAAACTTGCCTATATATACCATTCATAACTCAAAAAAGGCAAGCCTCCCAAAACGAAATCGAATCTGTTCCATAGAATTATGAATTGGGCATCTCTAAAACCCCTCATTTTCGGATCTGCGTTACTTTATAAAAACATTTAAGACCTTAAAGGGTACTACACCAAAAGCTTTCAGGAAAAGTAGAATTATTTTCATCTATAATATCATTTCACACGTGGCAGAATATTATAGTAATATAACTTATAATAATAAAGCCGAAAGGAATGATCTTTATGAATAAAAATAAAAATGACAAGCCCCATCCGAGTGCCGATGCTTTTCTGACAAATCCCGTTGCAAGCGTCAATGAATTTACCGGATACGGTGCAAAGCTGCCTTTATCCGAGGAAGAGGCTGACAGTCTTTCCGATATGTTTGAGGATGTACCGACGGAAGAATCAAGAATGGGAACTGCCGTCAAAGATACAAAGAAAAACCGAAACTCAATCAAATAAATAAATCTGTCATAACCACCGTACCGGTGGTTATGACAGAATATGAATTTGCCATCTTCATAAAAATAAATCGGTATTTGTGCTTCATCGTGATATGGGACTTTTGTACCCTTAAAGGTTATTTCGATGCAGATATAATCCCCTTTTTCACCTGTAAGCTCAAACTCATCGGAGATAAAAAATTCTTCGGGCTTCACTATTCACTTTTCCGAGCCGCCGAAGATTATCTGCTGCACATCCTCGATTCCAATGTCTGCAAATGCCTGTTTATTCACAGTCCTTGTTATCGGTTATAAAATAGCTTTGAATTGCACTTCCTGCGAGGGTGTTTGATACACATTTTTCAAAGTGTTTTATTTGTTAGACTTTCAGTGATATTATTTTTGCTCATTAATGATTTTTATAACAAGAGTATCTGTATATTCGGCTCTCGGGAAGTAATATATATCGCAGACTTTATCTGCACCGTATAATCCTGCGGAACCTCCGCTGTCAACCGCTTTGCCGTTTACTTCAACATAGGAATCAAAGGTAAATCCGCGGTATTCTCTGTCACTTATTATCTGAATGCTTGAATTTGTTATTGTAATCTCATCAACCGGTATCCCCTCACTGACAAGAGCACTTTCGATTTTTCCGTCCTTGTATGTAACACAAAGTCCTTCGGCATCGCTCTCATAAATGCCCGTAGGTTGGGTTGATATAAAGAATTTAGGATGGCACGGCAATCCTTTTTCAACATCAATTTCAACAACCTGTTCAAAGCCCGTATATGCACGCAGATTATAGTAAACTGAAACTGTCTTATCGCTTACGGCAAAGCCTTCAGGTTCTGAAGTGGTATCGGGTCGAGAGAACCATAGCTCTCCAAATCCCGGTTTATATACAAAATCGGATTCTTCCATGGCTGTGAGAGTACGACCGTATTTCATTTTGGTCCATTCCGAGTCACCCACGCTCCACATTGACATCCTTACAAGTATTTCTTCATCAATGCCAAAATGTGCAAGATACTCCTCTTTGGTCAGTTCCTTGTCGGTTACGCTGTCATAATAGAATGTTGTTCCGCATCCTGCACCCTCGGATTGATACAAACCGTAAGCCTCATTGAAGTGTATAACGATTATTCCGTCATAATCTGAATAAGTATATGTTATTTGATGCAGATTGCCTCCCGATTTGTATTCCGGTATATTAAGCAAATCGGCGTATTCCGAATATATTCTTTCATTAAAAGATACAGCACCCGGTTTATCCGAAGCTATTTTAGGGATATTTACCACATAGGTGTACTCATAGCTTCCGTCAAAAACTTCAGTCTGAACAAGGTTAGCTGCGTCAATTACGGTGGGGACAGCCTTTGACGAGTACAATGATACATCAAACAGCGGTGCAACGGATGTGTCGTTTGTTTCGGTCGTTTCATGCGTTTCCGGCATTTCCGGTTGTGTTTCATCGACGGTCGGAAGTATTTCTTCATCTTGTAAGGAATCATTAACGTGAGAAATTTCGGTACTGCCGGTTTCCAAAGAAGCTTCCGGTGTTTTGGTATTGGATGTTGATATACATCCCGAGAATATCACGAGTGAAAGTACCAGAAGGAAAATAACTGTTTTTTTCATGGTAAAGCCTCCTTGTTTAATTCTGTAATTATATTGTAACATATACATAGAATGTTGTCAAGAAAATTTAATAAAAAGCGGCTGTCTGAAATTGGTTTATCCAAGACAACACCTGTGAATAATCAACAAAAATCCGAGGTCAAATGTGCAAAGAAACGCAAATGACCTCGGCTCTTTTATGCAATTGTACAGGACGTTCATGCTTCGTTGATGCTATGGGACAGCCCGATGAAAAAAGCGTCACTTATGACAAAAATCAAAGCTGTCTACCACTTCATAAAACTAATTTATTGTTTAAGATTCACAAAACAGAATTTCGCCACTTTTGAAAATATGAGTTTTTATGGTTGCCAAATATTAATATCATATTTGCCATAGGAACTGCACAGCGGAGAGAGGGATGCGTCAATAATAAAGACCTCTATCGCATCCGTTTCTTTTTCTGTAGTATCTATGACAAACGAGTAGTCGTCTTTTTCTATACGTGCAGTGTATATTCCGATTATACGACCAGCAGAGTTCTTAAGTGATACTATCAGCATAGGAGATTTTGCTTCAAATACATTTTTATGGGTAATGTTGATATTTACGTTCTTGGTGTTATTACCCGCTTCGGATACTTCAACTGAGTTTATTGCAAAATTATCGAAAAAATCAACAGCAGTAACTTGAGATTCGGATAATTTTACACCGAATTGTTCGGAAACAACTCCGTTTACGCTTAAATACTTTCCGAAATCGGGTCTACATATAATTTCTCCCTCTGATTCACCGATTTTGATTTCTCCACCCTCTCCGCAATCAACCGAATACTTAGCATGACTGTAAAACAACCAGGAGAAAGAAGAGTTTTCACCTATCTTATTTTTCTGAACAGAATAGCAGTCATCAATGAATATTATAGTATTTATTTCATTTGTATTGCCTTTATTTCCGAGTCTGCTTCCTGCAAACACACCAACATTTGTCTGATTCTGCAGGGCGAGTCCGTTTTGGGTGTTGAGTTTTACATTTGCGCCTATTATAAGATTTGTCGTTCCGTTTACAAAATAAGACGATTTCCATGTCACAGACCAATCATTGTAGCATCCCGTATACACACGTCTTGTAACCTCTCCGCCAAGAAGTGTCACATAGGTATTACCCTCGAAGTTGTTTTGAGAACTTCCTCCGAAAACCGACTCTGCCATACCGCCGGTCATGATGATGTTTGTATCACAGCTTGTAAGCATCGTGCTTGATGCACCGCCGTATACGTTCATTACTTTGCCGCCGTTAATTACAATGTTCGTGTTCACTGCCGTCCCGTTTGTGCCTGTTCCCGCACCGAAAATATATCTTGCAACTGCTTTTCCGTCAAGTGTAACATTCGTACTCCCGAGAACCTGACCGTTGTTTCCACCGCCATATATGTAGCATGGGGATAACGTTGATGTATTCTGATCGTTTATGCCGTCACCGCTGTTGCTGTCTCCTCCGAAAATGAGGTTTGTATTTCCTGTAACGGTTCCATTGTAGCCGCCTGCATATACAGTTTTATAAAGACCGCCGTAAAGCTCAATGCTTGTACTTTCCACTGAACCTCCCTTTGCACCGCCGTATACGCTAAGCCTTGAATCGGAGGTTACGGTTTCATCTATGTATAAGTGGTATCCGTTTGCGTATATTGTGGATTCGCCTGATAATGTGAGATTTGTAATTATTATATCGGAGCTAAGGATAATTTCAGAGGGAAGTGAAAGTTTTATCCCGGAATTTTCACCTTTAATGGTTATACTACCACTGTTTCCTGAATAAACGGAATTGAACGAAGAATCTGATTTCAGAATTATTTCGCTGTTATCGACAGCAAAAACCGTAAGACATACAGTCAACACAGTCAATATTAAACTACAAGCAAATAATGATATTCTTTTCATAAACACTCTTTAATTATAGAATCATTTTTAAATTACTTATCGAAATTTTCGGCAATCTGTATTGCTTCAACAGTATATTGGGCATTGAGCTTTACCTGATCGACATATTTGTCAAACATACCTACAAGCACTCCGTCTCCTTTTTTCATAGAGGTGAAGGCTTCTATAAATACATTTCGCACCTGTTCCTGCGTTGAACATCTTCTTCCCGCACCGAGAATCTTCAGAGCGAATGTAGGAGCTGACAAACTACGAATGACGTTATACATTATCGGCAGGTCGCTGTCTTCAAACCGTTCTCCGATCGGATTTAGGTCTTTGGAACGATCCGGCTGAAAAAGATTGTACATTGATGCCATGTAATAATCCGGTTTGAGGTTATTTTCTTCGGTGTATGTAAGTACCTCAGGAAAATGGGAGCATACACCGCAAGGTATATTTTTACGTCTTATTTTATCAAGAAGTGCGGACAGTTTATCAAGATTTCCCGTCAAAAACAGATCATCCGACAATTCACCGTGGATGCAAACTGCCGACGGATTGTATTTCATCATTTCATCAAGCTCTTCATCAAATGTTGTGAGATTCTTGCCTGTCTGAGCGAGCCACATGAGCTTTCCGCCGTTTGTGCGGTATTTTCCGAGCAGTCCCATAATGGGCATACTTCCTCTTGACTGTACCGCATTAATGCCGACTTCTTCACATTTTCGGAGCATTTCATAGACTTTTTCTTCGGTGAAGTACTCTTTCATATCTAAGTCAACTTCGTTGTTCATATGGGATTTACCGGTAAAAGGATTACTTCCAACGATAATTCTTGATACTTCCAGGTCGCCTATTTTCATTTTTGGGAGCATGGCATTTACCTCAATTAAAATTTCATTGAATAATTATATCACAGGGAAAAATACATTTCAAGTCATTTCTGTTTTTTTAACAGTTAATTCAAGCATTTTTACATAAAAACAAAAAAAGAACCAAACCGTTTTCAGGCTTAGTTCTTGTGGCGGAGAAGGAGAGATTCGAACTCTTAACATCCTCCAGTATACAAGGCTTAAAGCGAAATTGACCACATTTTGACCACAATTCTTTGATAATTTGTATTATTATTTTATTTTCTTATAAGTGTTATTATGTCTCTCGCACTAGGTAAATCTTTTCCGTTATATATGGTGTAGTATGGATCAGAAAACATTATATATTCATTTCCAAATCTTTGAATTAACAAATTTTCTTGTGAACCTTTAGATTCACTACCTAATTTTTTGTAAGACAATTTAAATCTTTCAAAGTTAGATATTTCCGCGAGACATATTGTATCAACGACATTGTTTACACTATAAGCATAAGAGAATATATATTTTCCATATACATCACGATAATATTTATTATAGGCGGCGGAATTAATGTAATATCTATGCTTTTCTGGAGAGATTTTTAATAATTCACCGGTATTTAAATTTATCTCTCGCAAGTAGTAATCTTCATACTCCAATACAACCGCGTTATTAGAGGTATTACCTATGTAGCGATTAACATTTTTTTCAACTAGATTATTACACAATACTGTAAGAGACTTTTTCTCGTAATTATATCTTGCAAACTTATCATCTACTACATTGCCATCTAGCGAAGTTCTATATTTGAAATATAGCTCAGATTTATCCCTATCCATAAACAATACTTGAGAATTTAATTTTAAGCCCTCTTCAGTGACATCTATTATTGTCATAGTCTCACAATCACCAGCAGATAAATCTACTTTATATAGATAGAATATTTCAGAAGTATAATTTACCCAAGGTATATAGAAGCACGCTTCAGAGTAGCAATAAGCTATTTCGTCATCGTAACAAATTAATGAATTATTCGGCTTTGGTAAATTTATTTGTCTGGATGTTGAAATTATTTCTAAGGTGCTTGCATTCAACTCTGTGACTTTGACTGCATCAGAGCGAAAAGAAAATACATTAACTGGATGATAGAAATATAATGAGTCTCCTTTCTGACCACCAAAGTGAGTAAATACATCGTCACCGCCATCATCAAATTCTCGTAAACAGGCATGCTTGCCAGTTTTATAATTGAAGATGTGCTGATAGCACTTGTCATGAACTCGGTCGGAACACCTTACTATACATATATCTTTCGGATGTTCTTCAAAAACTGTAATTTTATCACCATTACCAGTCATATCAACAGTAAATTTATAGAGAAGTTCTCCAGTCTCTCTGCTATAAAAAGCTTGCGTTGTGTACGATATATACCCAATGCAATCTTCACTGAGAAATACGCCCTTACATTCAGAGACACTTACGGTGCTTGACAGATAGAAATATGGATTTCCGAGAACGCAGTCGTACAAATCGTCTTGAAACTTTATTGTTCCAAAATTTTCTGCACGCTCCATCTTTTCCGAAAACACCTCGTCATCAACATTTGAAAGGTCTTTTCTCGCAAGTCCCTCGCCTGCTAAAGATTCAAAAAGACTGTTCCAACCTCCTATGTTTTCTTCTGTTTTTGAATAAACAAAGCAACAAGAGCCTGCACCCCCGTTAGTCCATGCTGTTATAGTATGGTTTTTATCTTTTTTGCCGCAAACAAGTGCAAATCCTTCCTGAATATCTGTAAGACCTGCTTTGAATGGTGTATTTTCCGTCTCCGAATCCCACCTTACAAACATTGCTTCAGGACAGTCAAATAAAAGGTTTGCAGTATATTTCGCAGTGCTGAACAATTTGCTGTATCTCTCATCCAGCTCTGATGCAACCTCATCTGCCGTGAAATTGGTAAGACCATCTCTTACAAGAGCTGTCAAATCCATATCAGTAGTTACCTGCAGAATCTGCTTCTGTATCGCATCTGTTTCGTATACCGTTCCGTCTGCATAGTACGCCTTAAATACGCAATTATCATCAACCTCAATTCTGAGAAGTCTAGCATTATATATAGCATTAGCTTTCGCAACAGCATTCTCAAGAGCTGTGAAAGATGTACTTTGCATCGCAGATTCGTCATCGATATTGCTCTTTGTCACCTCAACGGCAAACCTCGGAGATGCAAGCACAGCTTTAGCACCACCTACTCGCATACCAATAATCTTTATCTGCATTTCCGTAATGCCCTCCTTGACTATCGGAGTCATATCATAAATTATCACATTGTCCCTGATGACACAATGCTCGATACTTGGCTCTGTCGCATTCGGAGTGGTGACATATACCTGTGCTACCACATCCTCCAAAGGAAAATCTATCGCATCACCACTGGCCATAAGGCTTATTTCAAGTCGCCTTGACATATTGTCAGCAGTCTCAAACCCCTGCAATGTAAACTGAATACCGTTCTTATGAACGTCAAGTGTTTTTCTGTAGATTATCTTTTCCATTTTTATTCCCCCTCTTCGGTTTTATTATATCCGAGTTGGTGGAGCTTTGCCACCCCACCAACACAAGTTTAATTTAGCCCTCGAACAACTCTGCTATTAGTTTTTCAAGCTTAGTATCTCTGTACAAATTGTAGAAAGGAAGCCCCGACATATACGAAATAGCCTTTAGCGAATCCTTAACTGCCTGCGCCGTGTTTCCTTTATCTGTTGTAAAAATTTTCCACCATCTTGACATAGCTTTGAATATGCTCTCCATCCATTGAGTATCGGTGCGTGATGTACTGAAACCCTTTATAACAGAATGGAATTCCTTGATGTAAGGAATCTTTGCGGTAATGCTCATATCATTAAAGAAGTTTTCAAAATATAACTTTGCAAAATACCCAAGGTCCTTCTCTTCCTCATCGTCATCTCTATAAGCATCAAAGGCAGCTTCAATAAAAGCGGCAACAGCATTTGTCATTGTATAAGCTAAAAATATTCTTGCCATCCTCTTGCCATTCTTCTTAAGTGCTTCCTTTGTGCCCATCTTTCTCGCATCAAGACTGCAGCCCATATATGCATCTAACAGCATATTGTATGCGAGAGTAGGCTCTGAAGCAAATGAAGTAAGCATTTTATCGTAAAACTGATTACTTCTCATCATTTGGCTTCGTGTCATTGTAGAGTCAACCACCTGAGTAGCGTAGATTACTTCACGAAGTCTCTTGGCTATAGCCGTGTAGAATTCCTCACTGCCAACCTTCAAGTCCTTGCGCTTGTCTCTGACTTCAAGTTCACAGGCATTCCACAAATAGCCCCAAGTAATCTTATCCGCCATCTCTGCGCCCTTCATAGACCATTCTGTTGCCTTGTCCTTCCAAGTCTCATTGTGCTTGATTTGCTCAGTAACACCTCTCTGAATATTGGTATCATAGTAACCCATAGACTTCCACAAAGCAATTCCGCAATACTTTTCTGCATATTTGATTTTAGGCTTATGTCCAAGAGCCTTTGTAAGATATTTGTTATCAATAACAGCACTTGCTCTCACATAGGAGGTAGGCTGAAGAGCTACAACTCGGAGGTTTGCACCGACAGCGGCAACCTTGGCATTCTTAAAGAATCCGCTTCCTATTGTGTCCCGGCTTACCTCTTTTTTTCCGTTGATGTCCTGGAGGAATGTTGTGAAGTAATTCTGACCCTCCTTGCCGAAAGCATTTTCCATCGATTGCTTTACACCCTTGGTAATGAACGGCTTTTCGTCACCTACACTTTGCTTTTCCGTATAATTATACCACCTGAATGCATCAAGCACCGGGAGCGCCAAAGCATTATACTTTGCCATATCCGATGAATGCTGTGCAAACACATCGAATATGTTGCTGATAACAATTCTGTTATTTGCATTATCGGCAAGTGGCTTCGAGAACGACATATTAAGAAGCCTGAAAAGACTTGCCTCATTCTCGGTTGCATTATCTACAGCAAGATTGTTTTCATCAGACTGAATCGGGAAATAGTTCTCCTCACCGAATTGCCTTATACCGAATCGTGCCATCGATACCTCGTTACCCCAATCGGAACAAACGGTATTCATAAACTCCTGCAGCTTATCGGCAACCGCCTTCTGTCTGCTTGTAAGTGAACCTACAATTGTCTCAATATCCTTCTCGGTAATCACAGCACCCTCTGTCTGCGAAACAACCTCATCACCAAGCTTCTTTTCTATGGTAAAGTCAGCCACTCTGATACCGCCGCCAATCAGATGCCCTTTTGCCTGCTCACGCTTCTGTAGACAATACAGCGACATTATCTGCGGAATAGTCATCTGTACCTTTTGATATTGAGGCTTGTAATCGGGATTAGCAAGATCAAGCTCCGTTGCCGGCACAAGAATTTTAAAGACCTTTACTTTCTTCTCCCACTTATCAATCTCATCGTCGGTATAAGCTTCCTTTGCGTAATCAATGCTCTCCTTCACATTGAATGCAAACTTGTCCCATCCGTCTTGCAGAGCCTCAAATATCTTTTGTCCACCCTCGCCATATCGTTTGAAGGCATAATAAGGAAGAGCGTTGTTCCACATAAGAGTCTTGTCAACCTTTCCTCGAAAACCGGCATACACTTTTGCCTTGCCTAAACTGTCCATTTCCTCGATAGATTTCCGAGAGAGATTTGCAATTCCCTCTGCGTGATTTGCTGCGTGGAATTTGTTGAGCTTTGTAACGGATTGCTTGATTGTTCTCACTACCTTGTCAAGAGTCACAAGGTCGTTAAGATTCATCTTCTGAAGTATGTACTCGTTGTCGGCAATAGTTCTGTCCATAGCCTCAACAGATTCCATCATTTTTTCAATATCTGCATCCAAGCCGTGTCCGTAAAGCTGTACAAGGTCAACGTTTCCGTTGCTTGCGGAAGTCATCATTTTTTGCAACTTGCCCAGAGCCTTTGCAAGCGAGATGTCCTTCTGTGTGGGAATGCCCTTATCAACCATTCTCCTTGAAGAGAAGTCAATTGCATTGAGAAGGTTTATAACCGGTCCCTTCAGAGCTTCGTGAACGTGTGCATCCTTCGAATTGGCAACAAGCCACTTGTTCAAAGTCAAAGCATTGCTTGTAATACTCTGTATCCTCGTCTTACGTTCCGCATTCTCCTTGTACTGTGCAAGTCTTTCCCTACCAAGCTGCTTTGCCTCGGCAACCTCTTTCACTCTCTTAACCCTCAAGTCGTGAAGCAGCTTTCCGTAATGCATATCGTCAGCAAGTCTTTGGTCGGCAATTTTCTTATCCTTTTCAAGAAGCTTCTTGCCGTAGTACATCTGCTCAAGAAGCTTTGCATCTGAAACCTTATCCTTGTAAGTTTCCCGAAGCTCATCCATAGCCTTTCTATGCTCGGCATTAAGCTCCTTGATTCTCTTTTCATACTTGTCAGCCGTAGACTCAAACTTCGCAACTGTCCATGCCTTGTTGACAATTTCTGTAGCAAGATAGTGAAGCATTTCGGATTCCTCGTAATCTTTAACTACATCACCTGCATTACGCAAGTCATCATAGATGTCATAAAGCTCCACAAGCTGCTGTGCCGGACTTATATCCTTGTCGAACACAGAAGGATATTCAGCCGACCATTCACTCCACTTTTCGTCAAGAGGAGTACCGTCATTCGCAATGGTCACCCTACCTCTGAATTTGCCGACATAATGGTCTCCGAATCGGTGCTTCGCATCACCCTTCTGCTCTAAATTAGGAGCAATTCTCGCAGAGCGAATGTCCTTGAGTATCCTGTCATATAGAGCAGGTCTTTCAATTTTAACCTTTGCTTCGCTTCGAATTACCTTGGCAATCTCATAAGCCTTTGCGTACATCTCATCCCAAGTCATACTGTCATCCATTGCACCGTCTTGAATGTCAACATACAGGTCATTGAGCATTTTTGCAAGCTCAGTTACATTGTAATTACTGTCACCGTACTTAACAAGGAATCTTGCCGCTGCTTCAAGCTGGCTCTTCTGCATTATCTTACCATTTGTAAGACTCTTTTCAATCTTCAGCAACTCCTTAAGATTGTCAAAGTCAATCTTCAGCTTGTTGTACCTTTTCTCAAGAGCCTTGTGTTCACCCATAATGTCATATGCCGATATGCCGTTGTCTTTTTCGGAGAACAATACTTTATCAGAATAACTACCTTTTGGATTTCGTTTTTCTCCCAAATGCTCAAGAACATCATCAGATAAAATACTTTGATGTGTACTATTGACAATTTCAATTAAATGTGATATACTAATATCGGTAGCCTTGATAGGGTAAACTCCCTGTGACTTTGTGTCAACCTGGCTACTCTTTTTTTGTCTACCGCTTACTGCGTGTGCGACATCATATGTTTCAACGCCCTCAACATTGCCCGACTGTTGTTCTACAGTGACGATAGCTATAAACTCTCTACCTTGATCATCATAACAATACGAAGCCATTGCATAAGTGCCTACTGCTATGTCTGAAGAATTTTTCAGCCCATTTACAGGAATAGCGTTTTTTACTATATTTCCTATTACAGAGCCGATTCTTGCATTTGTTAAATGGCGATTATATGTACCATCAAGCCCATGCTTTATAGTGCTGTTGTCTATGCGCAACTCCCTTTTGGTATAATCATTTTCAACATAAACTTTATTACCTCTTTTTGTTCCGACAGAAAGAGTATTTTTTATACCAAAATCTATAACTTTATTATCATCAATTTTTCCCTTTTCGTTGGTTAAAGTTCCCGTTTTTGGAAGTTGCACAGTAACCATATTCTTTTGTGCAACAAGGAAATTATAAGAATAAATTTTACCGTTTTCGTAATAGTCAGATGCCGAAAGATTATCATACGAATAGTTATCTATATCGTTGTCCTTTTCGGAAAAACGAATATCGTCATTTTTCGTATTGAATCTTTCAGAAAGCGGAATAATATTGCCGTTGTCATCGTATGTAATTGTATCTGCCGACTTAATCTGTTCGGGATAAAAAGCTATCCAAACTCGATGCATCGTACCGTCGCTGCTTCTCGCTCTGTCTCCACCCATATGTGTAATACCATCATACCCCATGGATTCAAATAGATTTCTTACAATTTCTTCAGCTTCGTATGACGCAATATCCTCGTCCTCAAGTGCCTGTGTAACTTCCCTGAAGACTTCTTCGTTTGTCATGCCGCTGTCAAGTGTTAAATAGTCAAGGTCTGCTTTGCGAAGTGCTTCATTCCAACGATTTACATCAGCTTTTGCATCCATATCTATCGGGCTGCTAATAGATAGATACGCATCGTAAACTTGTGGTCTTGTGCCTTTCCCTTTTTTAGTATACTGTTCCGCAATATCTCTGTTTTCGGTAAAATAAGCACCGTTTCCAAACAAACCGAATTTGGAATGGTATGCATATGTATCGAATACAGTAAAACCACCATTTGATGTTCCATGAAAAGCTTTAACAGTATACCCATTCGCTCTCGCCGCCTCTTCGACCATTTTCTGAGCCTCATATATTTTCCCATCGGAGATATATTCCTTGTACCTTTTGTCATTCTTTTCATTAGTTGTTTTAATTGTCTCCGCTATTGCTTTCCACTTCGCTGTTAATTGTTCAGTGTTAAGCATATTATCCGGAATATAGCGAAGTAAATCTTTACTCTTGACAAACGGAATAATCTGTGATATACTGTATGTGACCGAGCGAGATGCAGACGTAGCCGTTTCTTTACGAAGCGGAGCGGTTGTATTTACGACCTCGGTCTTCTTTTTTTGCTCAAGCTCTTTTAAAGGAATCTTATTCTGGTCAACAACGACATAAAGTGTCGCTTTGCCGGATTTACTGTGCTTAAGTCCAAATCTTACAGGAACAAAATACTCATTGTCAGCATAACCACCCAAAAGATTTTCAAAGTACATGGTATCTGTATCGAAATAGTATCTATTATTATGTTGCTCAATACCGATAGTATGACTTACAGACTCTTTAAGAATAGGAAGCAATTTCGCAAGTTCAGTCGGAGTTGCTTTTTTTGATACACTTTCTTTGAGATTTGACTTTGAAAGTGTTATTTCAACATCAACATCCTCAATTCGTATATCGTTTCCAATAATTTCAAAATGCTTAGCTATGGAAATAATTGCCTCTTTTACAAGTCCAATCTTTGCATTATTCAAACCTTTGGCATTTTCTTGAATTTTAGAATCAGCCTGGCCTTCATATTTCGGTGCAATGACACTCTTTCTCGCAAGTATCTCTGTTCTTTCTGCATCACTCATATCTGCGGTAATTCGTACGCTGTCCTTCTCCGAAAACTGCACACCATCATTATTTACAATTTGGTCATTGCTTTTTTCTGTTATTTTGCGTATAATAACATTAGAGTCAAAGTTTTTGATGTTGTCGGGCAATTGGAGCCCGGGGATAGCAAACAACTTTTGGCTCATTTTTTTATCCCAATAAAGCAGTCTGTTGTCATCCACCGCATTTTTGATAAAGCCAATAGGATTTGTATCTTTACCATAAACACTTGTCACGACATTTGATTCGATTTCAACATTGTTGAAAAATCCCCTGCCGTCAATTTTTATAGAACAAACAATAGGATTATTGTTAGCATCAACTGCATTAACAAACATAACAATGCTTCCTTGCTTTACCGATTCCATAATCATTGCAGGCTTTTCGATAAGCTGAGGCAACATTTTAAACACATCAACACTTACATTGTGTGTGTTTTTTTCTCTGATTTTATACCCAAGTGCCGTTTTTGTATGTACGCTCGTAATTAACATCGGCTTGTCATTCAAACCTAAATCTAACAAAATTTTAGGTGTGTGTTCAGCTATACGCAAGTGTGTTGAAACGGTATCGGCACCATTTAACACGTCATCCACTTGTTTGTCAAATGTTTTTTCCGACATTCTCACACCGTCTGTTTCAGCGGTGTTTTTTTCCGCTTTCGCCCAAGCCTCAGCGTTAGAACCCTCAGCCTCAAGTGCCGCAGTAACATCAACAGAATTTGCAAGCATCTTATCCCAAGTCTCAAGAATATCCTGAAGTGCACCGTCAATGCCACGAAGTGCCTTCGCCTCATCGGATTTCGAATCATACTGACCGAGAAGCTCGTTGACCCAATCAATAAGATTTTGGATTATCTCCTTAATCTTTGCCTTAAGAGTCTTCTGTTCCGATTCGGAAAGAGAGTTGAATATTTTTCTGCCTTCCTCGCTCATCTTAAGTAAATCCTCACAAGCTCTTGCGATGATTTCGTCTCTTGCTTGGTCATCCGTCATTTCGGGATGCTTCAGCAATTCCTTGGTAATGAGATCATACTCTGTTTTCCCAGTTGCTTCTTCAAGCACACCGAATATCTTCTTTGAAAGCTCCGCATAAAGCTCGGGAGACTTCTTCTTCATCCAATGCGTAAGCTCGTGAGACAGTGTAGGGATAATAGAATCCTGCATACCATACATCTTTGTACCGAAACCGGCTCTGGCATCAATAACGATTGTGTTCGTTGCATGGTCATAATATCCGTTATAAGATTTACCTTTGTATTTGCCGTTGTAAGTAATCTTAAGATTGATTCCTGCACCCCTTGCGAAAGCCTTGACGAAAGTGATAGCCATTTTCTGTCGCTTGGTGAGATTTCTCCAAAGCTTCTGTCCCTTAGCACCGTTGAATATGGAATCGTCAATGTTTGCCTTACGTACAAGCTTTCCTTCGTACTTCTTAACAAGCTCATCCAACGCTCTCTGCTGTTGGGCTCTCGGCTCTGTAATAACCTTGCTGTAAATGTTCTGCACCTGTCTCGGAGTAAGTGTGCCTCTGTTCTTAAGAATATAATCAGCATCGTAGTTGTTGTTTGCAAGGAAAGCCACATCCTGAAAGTCTTTTTTATACTGTTCAACATCTCCACCTTCATAGGTTTCGATGAACAATTCGGGACTACCATCGCTAAGAGTCTCGGAAGCCTCCATAAGCTCGGCATTACCTTCGTTAATCACCTTCTTACCGTAGTCACTCTGCTGAAGCATTTTCACTTCATCGGATGTGAGCTTTTCACCTGCGTTCTTTCTTGCAATGATTTCCGCAAGCTTTGATATATCACCCTTTTCGCCAAGCTCTGTAAGCTCTTCAGCAATCTCAGCTCTGTCCTGCCTCATTACTTCAGCACTATTAGCATCCACAAGCTTTGTAATTTCAGCTGTTGTCAGCTTTTTACCACTCTCAAGCTTTTTCTTATACTCCATTGCAAGTTCGTAAGCCTCTGTGCCTTCACCAAGCTCAATGCCTTCGCTTATAAGTGCATTAATAGATTCGGCATCTCCGTATATTTCTTTTATATTGCCCTTGCCGAGCTTAGATACAGACTTGCTCTGCCCGTAAGCCTCAAGGTCGGAAAGCATCTGTCTTGCCTGTGCTTTCTCTGCTTCTGTTGAATTTCTGTCATTAATAATCTTTATAGCATCATTCTTAAGGTCAAGAGCTAAAGCACCGACTTGCTGTACCGATGCATTTTCCGCAGTAACACCTTTGCCTGCATATCTGTTGTAAGCCTCATATGCTGTCTTTGCTTCCGGAGAAATCTGTGCCATATCAAACACTTTACCTGCGTTATCGTTTGCAGTTATGCTCTTTCCGATTTGGTGAGTATTGACCGCCGCACTTACATTTCCTGTAGTACCGAAACCAAAACCCATTAAAAGACCACTTGCACCTGATTCAAGCACCCGACCACCGAATTCTAATGCGGCCTTGTGCTTTGCTTCAGCTTCTGACATATTAGGATTTGCATCGAGAATTTCTTGCACTCTTATTTGGTATTGCGATAGGTCACCGTGTGCAATGGTATCATAAGCAATATTCGCAAGCTCCGTAAGAGTTTCTTCGGAAGCATTAACAAGCATAGTCTTGCCGAGATTCTTAAAGGCTGTCTTCCATCCGTCAACAGACATATTCTTAAACGCCTTAAAATTGCCGATTGATAAAGACTCAAATGCCATT
>JAZUOO010000042.1:0-5196 GCA_045604705.1 Eubacteriales bacterium | reverse complement strand
CTCTCTTGTCAAGTACTTTTTGCATTTTTTTGAAGTTTTTTTCGGTACTCGTTTCCCGAATCTCCCTTCTCTTTTCTTCTGCTTTGTACTCTCGCTTGACAGCTCCGTTATTATACCACCTCGTTTCCGTTTTGTCAATACCTTTTTACACTCTTCTCTCTTTTAACCAAGCAATTTTAACGATTACTTATTCTTTTGTGGATATTTTACACAATTAGTAGTCACTTTTTGTATAATAAAGCTTTTATATGGGTAACTTAAACAACAAACATCTGCCTTTCTGGTTCATATTCGCCAAAGGAGTCTTATATGCCCACAACAATTATCCGTACCGTTGTACTGTATCTGCTTATCGTTGCCGCAATGAAGATAATGGGTAAACGTCAGATCGGACAAATGCAGCTTTCCGAGCTTGTTACCGTTACAATGCTGTCCGAGCTTGCCTCTTATTCCATTCTTGATGCGGATATTCCTCTCGTTTACAGCATTATCCCCGTTTTTGTGCTTATTGCCTTAGAGGTCGCCATTTCTTTTTTCAGTGTCAAAAGCAGATTTATCTCAAGATTGTTCGACGGCAGACCGTCGTTCCTCATATACAAGGGTGAGATCAACCAGAAAGAGCTTGTATCCTCTCGCCTTACTCTTACGGAAGTCATCAGCGAGATACGAACCTCGGGACTCAACTCAATATCCGAGGTGAACTATATGATCCTTGAACCCGGTGGAAAAATATCCGTGATACCGAAGATTTCAAAGCAACCGCTTACTCCATCGGACATGAATATAAAAACCAAGGAGTGCGGGATAGATCATGCTTTAATCATTGACGGCTGTTTTATTCCCTGTGCGCTCGACCGTATCGGTAAAAACCGCACTTGGGTGGAAAGTATTCTGCGTTCAGACGGAGTTTCGGATATTTCCGAAATATTTTACTTCGCCGTAAATGATTGCGGTGATACCACTATAATAAGAAAGGAAGAAAAAACGTCATGAAAAGTTTTTTGGTTTCGTTGTCTTTGCTTTTTATTTTTATTATATTAACATCCTTGAACTGCATTAAGGTGACCGGAATTTTGACTGATGTGCAGGATTCTCTGGATACGCTTCCGGAGAGCCGTAACAATGTACTTCCCGAGAATGTACAGAAAAAAACCGCGGAGCTGTTCAACAACTGGCAACAGGATAAGAAATTTCTCTCCTTGACTGTCAATGCTTCCGAGCTTCGCGATTGCAGTACCGCTTTGGGGGATCTCGTCGAATTCTCAAAATCCGATACCGGTGCAGACTACAACGCCGCACTGTCCGAAGCTAAGATACGTGTAGCTATGCTGATTGAACGAGAACGTTTTTCCTTTTCCGGGATATTTTAGGCTAAAAGCAAAAGAGATGCCTCACTGAAGCATCCCCCGATTGCTTTTCTTAAATTTGAAAATTACGCCATAGCGTTGAGCTTAAGTGTGAACTGGCTCTTCTTTCTTGCTGCAGCGCTCTTATGGATAAGATTCTTAGCTGCTGCCTTGTCAACCTTCTTTACAGCTTCCTTGTATGCTGCTTCGGCTGCTGCCTTATCACCTGCTGCGATTGCTACTTCAAACTTCTTTACGGAAGTCTTGAGTGCTGTCTTGAAAGTACGGTTGTTAAGAGTCTTTACTTCCGTAACCTTAACACGCTTCTTTGCGGACTTAATGTTAGGCATATTTTCACCTCCCTGTAAACATTCCTTATTCAGCATACTATTATATCACAACAAAAAAATAAAATCAATAGTTTTTCAAAAAAAAATTATTTTTCCCGCGAAAAATTCCAAAGAAAGCAAAAAACAGGTGATTTTTCCCCGTTTTTTAAGCAATTACACCAAAAGCTGCAACATAATTCGTCGCAAAACTCCAAAATATACTTTTGTAAAGAACAACGGAAAGGACTTCACATGAATCAATATCCCATTACCCAAAACGTCTTTCAGCGAACCGACCTTGCAACCGAATGCGTTGAGCTTCATCTCGGAAAACAAGCTCCCGACTTTGACGGCATAAGAAGCTTCAGCGATAAGGTTCGCGGTATTCACTGCGATACCCTCGAAATTCTCACAGATGAGGGGGCGGTAAAGCTCGGCAAGCCGAAAGGAAAATATATTACGCTTAATATCGGAAGAATCACACTTTACACAAGAGAGGATTTCGAGAGAACAGTTGAAGTCTGTGCCGAAAAACTGATGTCGCTTCTGCCCGGCAATGGCAGCTGCCTTCTTGCCTGTCTCGGTAACAGACAGATAATCGCCGACGCTCAGGGGCCTCTCGCCGCAGAGCATTTTGTTGTAAGCAGACATATCAAGGAATCAAACCCGAAGCTTTTCGGCTCAATGGCGATCGCGGAGACCATGTGTGTTATTCCCGACGTTCTCGGGAATACGGGTGTTGAAGCGGCGGAGATAGTCAAGGGTGTTGTTGAAAAGGTTAGACCGTCCTTCGTAATTGCGGTAGACTCACTTGCTTCACGAAAGACTGCACGACTTGGTTGTACGCTTCAGATGAGCAATGCGGGAGTTGCACCCGGTTCGGGAGTGGGTAACCACAGAAAAGCATTGAGTGCCGAAACTTTGGGTGTGCCTGTAATATCTCTCGGAATTCCCACGGTAGTTGATGCTGTAACGGTTGGAGCTGATGTACTTGAAGAGGTTTTTGCAAAGATGGATTCAAACGGCATCTCTGAAGATATGCGTGCAAAGGTATTAAAGGCGGTGTTGGAGGGTGGCGCTTACGGATATTTTGTTGCACCGAAAAATTCGGATGAAATATCCAAAGCTGCAGCAAGAATCATTGGTATGACAATAAATAAAGCGTTGAATCCGGAGCTTGAAATTACGGAGATGGAGGAACTGGTGTGACAAGACCCACTCATTACGTCTGATATTTTTTGAGGTTTACGGCATATTTGCTAAAAGGTGTTTTGCGGTGAAAGTTTGACATATGTTATATAAGCTTTCATCACACTGTAATCCGATGCAGCTCCGAGTGCACATTACTTCTTATTCATGGGTGTCGATGCAAAAATTCACAAAATTATCCCCCGACAGACGTATTGCCGGGGGTGAAATTTCAAATTGTATACGAGAGCAAATTCCGTTCTCTCACTCAGATTCTGCCGCCACTTTTGTTTCTGTTGAGTCGGGATCTGGGATTTACGAGCTCACGCCAATCCAATGCGCCCTGGTCCACAGCGAGAATGAGTGCTTCGGCTGTTGCTATGTTTGTTGCAAAGGGAATATTATTCACATCGCACAGGCGAAGAAGGTTCATCTCCTGCTCGTTGGATTCGTGTATACCTGCAGTTTCTCTGAAGAAAAGCACGAGGTCAATTTCGTTGCAGGACACTCTTGATGCTATCTGCTCGGTGCCACCCTGCACACCTGCCATTACTCTTTCAACATTAAGTCCTGTGGCTTCCGATATATAACGACCGGTTATTTCCGTTGCACAAAGATTGTGTTTTGCAAGAATACCGCAGTATGCCGTGCAGAACTGTGTCATAATTTCTTTTTTCTGATCGCATGCAATGATTGCTATTTCCATGTTGTGTACCATTCCTTTCGTAGTTATCGGAAGTCCTCGATTTTATAATAATACTATTATCACCAATATTTGCAACTTTAAGCTGAATTATTAAAGTATCTTTCGTCTTGTTCTCTTACCCATTAGCCCCGTGAGAAGCGGGACACTTGCACCGTCAAGCCGAAGTGCGATATTGTTGAACGCTGTGTTCGACGGAAGCTCTCCGTGCTGCACCTGGTAGGCAAGCTTACCCACTTCCTGGGCAGATGCCATATATTCATCGTAGGGAATAACGCCGAGAAGCTTTACAGAGGTCTTTGAGATTATGTCATATACGCCGGATCTTGTACCCTCAAAGGCATCGCGCTTACGGAAGCCGTTTATCAGAAGTCTCACTTTCAACTTGGGTTCGATAATGTCGCCGTCCTCATCAAAGAGAACCTCGCCTTCTCCGAGCTTTTCGTAGGTCTCGCCGATGGTCATCGCCGTTTTTTCTGCAGAACGTATTGAAACCGCCGTATGCATTGCCACCACAATGGCGTAATCGGTATGCTTCAGAAGAAGCTCGTACCAGCCGTCCGGATGGGCGGGAAGGTCAAACAGGATATACTCGAATTTGCAAGACAGATTCTCAATAAGACTTGTGATATTCTCATCGGAAAAAGTTTCGAGAAATTCCTCACTATCCTTATCCGTTATACCTGCGGGGGCGGCTATAAAACAAAGATCCTCACATCGCGAATCCTTTATGAGAGCATCATCCGTACTGCATCTTCCGGAGAGCACATCGGAAATATTATAAAGGGAATCGTTTTCAAGTCCGAGAACCATATCAAGGCATCTTGATTCAAGATCACAGTCTATCGCCGCAACGGAATGTCCTTTTCTTGCGAGAGTCATTGCAAGGTTTGCGGTAACTGTAGTTTTGCCGACGCCGCCTTTGAGTGACGTCACAATGATAACTCTGGTCAACTCTATCCCTCCTCCACACTTCGTCCACTACAGGCAGTCTACCCTGTAATTATACCATAAAATGCTTTATTTGTCAATAGTAGCAAGTAATTTAATAGTTTTTTGTGTTTTTTACCGTTGTAATGTAGAAAAACAACTAATCATTCCCATTATTCGTGTAAAAAAACAGCAGGTTTGGTGCAAAATCTACAATGGCATAAGTTTCAATCAGGTGTATGTTTATTTAATTTGCAGAAAAACCGTGTTCAAAGTGAAAAAAGCAAAAAAACTCTTGACAAATTACAAAAAGTCTGATATTATATATGAGTATTGATGTGTACAATTTTCCGGCCCGTTGGTCAAGCGGTTAAGACACGGCCCTTTCACGGCTGTAACATGGGTTCGATTCCCGTACGGGTCACCAAAAACAAAGGCAGGACAAAGGTCCTGCTTTTTTGTTTTTGTGATTCGTACGCTTCGCTAAGCTATCCTCTCGTTTTGCGAGAGTTGGGTTCGTGGTTCAAGCCTAACTGCTTCGTGTCGAAGCGTTAAAAGTTGGGCTTCTTCCCGTACGTGGTCACCTCAAGACGCGTGCGTCTTGCTTTGCACAAATTGGGTTCGCAACAAATGATCCCTTCGGGAGTCTTCCCTCACAGTACAATGTTATACAAATTTATTGAATTATAATTTTGATTGT
>JAZUOO010000041.1:0-19495 GCA_045604705.1 Eubacteriales bacterium | reverse complement strand
ACCCTTGATGTCACCTGCAAGAAGTGTCATTTCAACAGTGTTTTCACCCTCGGCTACCGTGATTTCACAAACACCGGCAAGGTATCCGTTCTTTTCTACACGAATGTTGAGTTTTTGACCAACTGTTACATCCTCGATAATGTATTCAACAACTTTTTCGGTGTTACCTTCATCATCAATTACAACTGCTTCACCATCGTTTACCGTGATATAGCCAATGTTTGTATTTGTTGCACCGAGCTTTTCGGAGAATGTTACTTCGACAGTTACGTCAGCTGTTGTTACTTCCTCAGCAACATCGTCTTCGTGTCCTGTATAAGGAGCTGCAACTCTTTCAACTGCAAGCTCGCTTTCGTAGACAGCTACGAGGTAATCTGTTCCGTTGAAGTATTTTCCTACATCAGCTGTACCTGTGATGTCAAGCACTTCAAATTCGGGAGTATTTGCTGCTTCGTATGCTTCTCTCTGACCTGCTGTCATTGTAGCTGTGATTGTTGCAATGAGAACTTCTTCCGTTGCATCAACATAACCGTTTTCAGCATCTCCAGAACCATCCCATACGAATGCTACGCCGTCTGCTGTGTTAGCAAGTGTTACGCCGAGGTAGTTGGAGATACCGTCTGCGAGAACAAGTGCGTTTTCAGCTTCGGGATCGTATGTCATGTATGCAGAGTTGAATGCGAGACCGAATGCACCGACATTAATCTTGTCGCCCTTAACCTTAACGTCAATTGTGTATGTTCCGTATGTGGGGTTGTAAGTACCGTACGTCTTGTAGCTGACCGTCACATGTGTGTGACCTGCATACTCAATAGCTAGCTTGTCAGTTTGAAGGTCGTCTTTGTGAGGAACTGTGAGATAGTTGTCACCATTGTGATACTTAGCGTCTGCATTTTCAACAACGTATTCATCAAGACCGTCTTCCGCAATAGCTTCTGCTGTAGACTCATCTATATCAAGTACAAATGTAGCAATGAGAACTTCTTCTTGCGTTGCATCAATGTAACCGGGCCCCGCTTCAATCGCCCACGTGTTAGCATAATGGTCTTCACCCCTAGCAAAGATAGGAGATACAACTACACCTTCGGCCTCTTCCTCAGCAAAGAGGTTAATACCTGCTGCTTCGTTAACTGTTACGCTTTGAAGTCCGGGAAGATAAAAACCGAAAGATCCTATGTGAGCCTTTGTACCTGAAAACTTAAGCTCAACCGTATAGGTTTCTGACGCAGCATCATAAGTACCGTAAGTCTTGTATGTGATAGATTGCTGATTTTGTGTGTTGTCTTCCTGGGCAAGAACTGCCTTTTCCGCTCCGGATTTTTCCATAGCCTCATCAACTGCAATCTTTCCCTCTGCCAATTCTTCAGCAACCGTTTCCCCGGTCGCATCTAAATCAGCTGCCTGTGCACCCACGGTAAAGCTCATACAAGATGTTATCATCAATACACCGAGTACCGCCGCAAGCAAACTTCTCAATCTCATAACAAATCCCCCTTAATAAATTTTTATGTAGCATTTTGTGCGTAAAAATGCCGATACAAGTCTGTAACCACAAAAACTCGCACATCACGGAGCCAACGCTCAAAATGCTTGGGCGTACCAAAACACTATAATACACCCACCTTTTTACCTATTATAAACCTATTTTTCACGTTTGTCAAGTCCTTTCAATCCCGATTTCTTATTGTTTACAAAATTATACACAATTGGGTATTTCTAAAAAAATTCTCCATAAAAAATTATTCGTTTACTTCATTTTTTATAACAAAAAATTTCGTTATTTTCATTCGTTATAATTTTATTTTTTAACGGATATTAGCAAAAACAATTTACATGACAATTTTTGAAATGGAGTTTTTGGAGGTTACCAATTAAAAATGTGCACATTAATCACGCCTCACATCCTCCTTATTCACACAAATCCCATTAAAACTTATTTCTCATTTTTTAAATCTCGTAACTTCACTTTCAATTTCACAGAAATTACCCTTGAATTATTTTCGGTGTCTTGCACATACCCCAAAGACACCTATACAAATACAAGTACACCCTTCGGGCATATTTGTCAAATATCAAGCAAATTTTTGTATACTTTTCATTGTTTTAATGCAAAACAAGGACTTCCCGTAAAAGAAAGTCCCTGTTTCTTTATTTTATTTTGTCATAATCAACCGCAACCGCCATCTCATATTTGTTCGCAGCATACGGAACACCGTCATAACCGCCATTATAGTCCTTTTCCGGATTCATACTGTCAAGCCATTGCTCGATAAAATCAACCTCGCCGTAAATAAAGAAGCCTCCGCCGTTTGATGCCTCCGATCCATACGGCTTATTCTCATATGAAATCATATACGCCGTATCGTACATCTCATCACAATTCTCCGAAGAAATCGAGAACGCATAACTCATAACCGCCTTTATAAACTCCGCCTCCTCCGAGCGAACAGGATAATAAGCATCGGTTTTTATGTCTGTTCCGTTAACGCTTCTCGCCTTATGCTTCTCAATGGCTATGGAAAAGCCTTCGTCTATATTATCATAATCAAGGTATTCCCCGTAACCCAGCTCACGAAGAACTCTCACCGTGTTTACATAGTGCGGATAAACGACTTCGTTTGTATCATTGCTGTTCTTGCCGAAAATCTCCGGCTCTACAATCTTTCTTCCCTTTTCGTCAACCGCCTGCGTATACTCATACTCAAATTTAAGACTTATAACAGACACGGATCTGAAATCATTAAGTCCCCTTTCCTTACTTGCAGGAGCTTCAATTATATCCTGCATAAGAGCCTTTCTGACAATTTCCGCCTCCTGTACCGTCAGCGAAACAACCCCCACCGGAGTTTCAAGCCTTGCATAGTTGACCTTTATATCCTCTCTAAGTATTGGATGATCGTATATCTTAGTCTCGGGAAGCTCCACGACCGCCATAAGCGTTTCTCTGTTTCTTCCGTAATAAGCATTGTAGCTCCTTGTTACCGTCTCACCGTTTTTCAGCTTGTATTCAATAATGAAATTACCGGAAGCTCCGGGGTCATATAAATCCATGTAATACGGTTTTGTATACGTTACATATGTACCGGTTGAGCTTTCGTAATAGTCCTTATTTCCAATTAAATCCTCATGGAATCTTCTGACCGTCTCAATTCCGTTCTCATCCTTTATCTTAAGGCAATCATCATCCGAATACACATATCCGTCCTCGGTATAAAACAGAATATTACCCCTGTGATACCTCTCGGAAACCGTAACGCTTTCAATATCTTCAAGCTCCGGGATACGTCTTTCAAAGCCGGTAATATCAAAGGCAAACACACAGACAATTACAACCGTAATTCCTGCAAGAATCCCTGCATGAGCAAGCGAAGATACAATATCAAATCGCTTTTTCACCGCAAAGTTCACAAGTACACTGCAGATAACTCCGAAAAGTCCAAAAAGGAACAGACTTCCGCCGAACACGAGATAAGCACAAACACCTGCAAGAATACCGCAAGCAACCGTCGCAGCACCTCTTATTCCCGGATATGCCACAAGGTCGCCCGCAAGCTCACTGTGACGTCTCCTGTAAAGAATCCACGCCAGCAAAGTGAATACCACAATCACCGCCAGATATATAAACCCTTTCGGCGACATTACAGTTTCAGGTATAAGATAAATATTCTCGGTAATCCAATATTCCGATTCATTATAGTACCCGTAAAGATTGGTTCTCATGATTATACGGACAAAGTTTTCTGCAAGATAAGGTGTTGCAAGCCCAAAGCCCGTAAACACCACACAGCCGATTGTCTTTGCCGAGAGCATACTCATCATAACACCCACAGAATAAACTCCGACAGAGTAAAGTGTGCCTACGACAAACACGAGCAGCGCAAACAGGAATCTGTACTTCCACGGTATAATCAGAACATTGAGAGCAAGAACAAGCTGAGGAATAAGCACCGAAACAGCACCGGAAAGGTAGTAGGAAGCAAACATTCCGTTCCTTGAAACCGGCAGGCTGTGAATAAATCCAACCGAGTTTACCCTTGTAAGATAAGAAAACTGCATTGCCCCGAAAAGAGCTGAAAATACTATTGAAAACGCAAACTGCGGCATCAGCTCATTAAGCTCCTCGGCAATATCCGCAAAGGTATATCCTATCATATAATCATACTGCCGATAATAAGATCTGATACTGCCAATCATAGTCAGAACAACCATAAGCACCGACCAGACAACCGGCACCCACGCCGTACGCCTGAAAGCCGTAAAAGCAAGAGTTCTGCAAGCCAACGAAGTCTTTTTAACATTATCAGAATTCATAACCCAAACCTCCCAGCTCATAAATAAATACTTCCTCAAGCGTCAGCGGCAGAATGTCAAGAATCAGAGGTGAATACTCACCGATAATTTTTTTGATTTCCTCTTCCTCTCCCCTGACAATCAGAGTTTCCACACTTCCAAAATTCGTGCGGCTCAGAACATTCAGCTTTTTCACCATTTCCTCGGGAAAACCACCACCGAATGCGGTCTGTACTTTATGTACACTGCCCTTAACGTCATCAAGGGCTTTTTCAAGAACAACCTTACCCTTATGTACCATCCCCACATGGTCGCAGACATCCTCAAGCTCACGAAGATTATGACTTGAAACAAGAACCGTCATCTGCCTGTCATACACCGCCTGCATGATAAGCGACCATATATTCTTTCGCATAACAGGGTCAAGACCGTCAACAGGCTCATCAAGTATAAGTATCTCGGGTCTTGTGCAAAGAGCCATCCATATAGCCGCCTGCTTCTGCATACCCTTTGACATTCTCCTGCAGCGTTTGTTTTCGTCTGCTTTGAAGAAATTCAGCATTGTCCTGTACTCATCCCAATTCCAATTGGGGTATATTCCCGCATAAAACTTTGCCATCTGCTTTATTGTATATGTAGGGAAGAAATAAAGATCGTCACTTACATAAGCCACTTTTTTCTTTATTTCCGCATTATCGTAAACATCCACACCGTCTATGGTAATCTTTCCTTCATCAACTCTCGTAATTCCGCCAAGAGCCTTGATAAACGTGGTCTTACCTGCACCGTTAGGTCCCACAAGTCCGTAGACAGAGCCCTTTGGAACACTCAGCGTAAGACCGTCAAGAGCACGAAAACCGTCAAAGCTTTTTACTACGTTTTCGGCACCGATACTGATCATTACTATACTACCTCCTTAAAAATTTTACTTGTTCTTGTCGTCATTGTTTGTCGTAAAAACTTCATCGGCAATAAGCAGAATATCATCCTTATGTGCTCCGAGAAACTTCATCTCGGAAAGTAAGCCTCTGAGATTTCCGTAAAGCTCATCCATTCTTGCGGCATTACCTGCATCCGTACTCTCACGGGGCGACACATAGTTCCCCTTTGCGGCAACCGAGTAAATGTAGCCCTCCTTTTCAAGTTCATGATACGCTTTTTGTATCGTGTTGGGATTTATGGAAAGCTTTGTGGCAAGCTCTCTTACCGACGGAATTTTGTCGTGGGGCTTCAGTACCCCCGATATTATCAACTCACGTAGCTTTTCTTTGGTCTGCTCATACAACGGCCGTTTGTCGGCATAATCCAAAGTTATCATGCTTTCCCTCCTTTCGGGAAGTCGAATTTTTAATGTGTAATGCATAATTAACAATTAAGTAAGTTTGCCCACAATGCATTGTGCAAATTGGAACAATTGCGATCCCTGCTGCGCGCGTACACGCAGGTGTACCCCCTACTGTGTTACAACTGTATTATAACAGATAATACAGTATTTGTCAAGTGCTTTTCGCTAAAAAAGTAAAAAATTTCCGCTCCCGGAAAATGAGTTTTCGGATGTTGCCAAATATAACACAAAAGAGGATGTACCGATTTGATACACCCTCATTTTATTGTTTTAATAATTACTCTTCATCAGCTTCAGCTTCTTCGCCGAGATTCAGATCAAGCTCGAAATCGAGATCAAGGTCTTCACCTGCTTCGGAAGCGTCCTCGGAACCGCCCTCGGAATCGTCATCGGCAAATATCCTTACTTTGTCTACAGCGAATTTCGGGATCTCATCAAGATCGGAATCATCGGGTATCTCAACAGCTGCATTGTCCTTGTCTGCAATTTCAACGCCGCGGTAGAGTTCCATACCTGTACCTGCAGGAATGAGCTTACCGATGATAACATTTTCTTTAAGTCCCATAAGGTGATCAACCTTACCCTTGATAGCGGCTTCGGTGAGAACCTTTGTCGTTTCCTGGAAGGAAGCTGCGGACATAAAGCTTTCTGTGGAGAGAGATGCCTTTGTGATACCGAGAAGTACAGGAGAACAGGTAGCCGGTGCAATACCAACCTCGCCTGCTGCGAGTCTGTCTTCGATTTCCTTGTTTCTTTCGTTGAACTCGGAAATATCAATGACACTTCCTGCAAGAAGGTCTGTAGAGCCTGCTGTTTCTACCTTTACTTTTCTGGTCATCTGACGGGAGATAACTTCGATATGCTTGTCGTTAATATCAACACCTTGGATACGGTAAACCTTCTGAATTTCCTTGATAAGGTATTCGTAAACCGCATTAAGACCGTTAACCTTAACTATATCTGCGGGACTCATTGTTCCCTCTGTGAGAAGTGTGCCCTTTGTGATAAATGCACCGTTTTCAACAAGCAGTCTCTGAGATTTCGGGAATGCGTATACTCTTTCATCTCCGTCAAGACCTGTTACCTTAACAGACTTCTTGGAGTTCTTTTCCTCGATTTCAACCTTACCGTCTATTTCAACAACCGTAGCTGTCTTCTTAGGTCTTCTTGCTTCAAAGAGCTCTTCAACTCTCGGAAGACCCTGTGTAATATCGTTACCTGCGACACCGCCCGTATGGAAAGTTCTCATGGTAAGCTGTGTACCCGGTTCGCCGATAGACTGAGCTGCAATGATACCAACGGATTCACCGATATTTACGGGCTTTCCGGAAGC
Source organism: Eubacteriales bacterium (assembly GCA_045604705.1). Taxonomy (GTDB): domain Bacteria; phylum Bacillota; class Clostridia; order Oscillospirales; family CAG-382; genus SIG622. The sequence goes on along the minus strand of JAZUOO010000041.1, from coordinate 12,527 downwards.
AAGGTCTGCACCGTAGCAGTGAGCACACACACCATGCTTTGCACGGCAATTAAGTGTGGATCTGATACAAACTCTTGTAATACCTGCCGCGATAACCTTGTTTACATCGTCCTCATCCAGCATTGTGTTTGCAGCAACGATAAGCTCGCCTGTTTCCGGATGAACAAGATCGTGAACGGTGTATCTACCGAGAAGTCTGTCTTCAAGCGGTTCGACAAGTTCCATACCGATATTGATTTCGGAAATGTGGTTCTCGCGCAGTGTTTCAAGAAGCTTCTCTGTTACAACGGTACCGACAAGTGCGATAGGCTGAGCACCTCCGTAAACATCTGTAACGATTATCTTGCCGATTGCATTTTCATCAACGGGAACAATCTTTGAGGTATCATAAATACTGTATACCCACAGACCAACGTCATCATGACAGTCAATTTCTCTGATGATAACATCCTGTGAAACGTCAACAAGACGACGTGTAAGGTAACCTGAGTCGGCAGTTCTAAGAGCCGTATCCGCAAGACCCTTACGCGCACCCTTTGCGGCGATGAAGTATTCCAAGATATTCAAACCTTCACGGAAGTTAGCCTTGATAGGAAGCTCGATAGTCTTACCGGAGGTTGAAGCCATAAGACCACGCATACCGGCAAGCTGACGAATCTGCTTGATACTACCTCTCGCACCTGAGTCAGCCATCATCTTAATATTGTTGTATTTGTCAAGGTTCTTTGTAAGAGCCTTTGTTACTTCGTTTGTAGCTTCTTCCCAAACCTTGATGACAGATCGGTATCTTTCCTCGTTAGAGAAGCGACCTCTTGCGTAGAACTTGGAAATAAGCTCAACCTGCTTTTCCGCTTCAGAGATAATGATCTTCTTCTGCGGAGGAACCGTCATATCCGCAACAGATATGGAGATAGAGCCACGTGTGGAGTACTTATAGCCCATTTCCTTAATCTTGTCAAGGACAATTGCTGTTGTTGCGATACCGTGATACTTGATACAGTTGTCAACTATCTTACCGAGCTCATCCTTTGTTACCTGGCAGTTGATTTCAAGGTCAAGCTCGTTTTCCTCGTTTCTCTCGATGAAGTGGAGATCCTGAGGAATAGGCTGGTTGAAGATGAATCTGCCGAGTGTTCCGGGAACGTGCTTGGACTTAATTACGTTGCCGTCCTTATCAAGCTTTTCACGCTTAATCTTTATGGGAGTGTGAAGTCCGATGTCACCGTTGGTGTAAGCCATCATAGCTTCATCGAAGTCACGGAATGTTTTGTATACGAGTTCGCCGTTTTCGTCCTCTACCGGGTCACCGGGTTCACCACTCTTTTCAAGTGTAAGATAGAATGAACCGAGTACCATATCCTGTGTAGGAACTGTAACCGCACGACCGTTAACCGGCTTTAAGAGGTTATTTGCAGAGAGCATGAGGAAGCGAGCTTCAATCTGAGCTTCTGCGGAAAGCGGAACGTGTACAGGCATCTGGTCACCGTCGAAGTCGGCGTTGAACGCTGTACAAACGAGGGGATGAAGCTTTATCGCACGACCCTCAACAAGTACCGGCTCAAATGCCTGAATTGAAAGTCTGTGGAGCGTAGGCGCACGGTTGAGAAGCACGGGGTGCTCCTTGATAACAACTTCCAGTGCGTCCCACACTTCCTCGTTTACGTGTTCTACTTTCTTCTTTGCGTCCTTGATATTCTGAGCTTTGCCTGTATCGGTAAGTCTCTTCATAATAAAGGGCTTGAACAGCTCGAGAGCCATTTCTTTCGGCAAACCGCACTGATAAATCTTAAGGTCGGGACCTACGACGATAACAGAACGTCCGGAATAGTCAACACGCTTACCGAGAAGGTTCTGACGAAAACGTCCCTGCTTACCTCTGAGCATTTCGGAAAGAGACTTAAGGGGTCTGTTGGATGGACCTGTAACGGGTCTTCCACGTCTGCCGTTGTCGATAAGAGCGTCAACAGCTTCCTGAAGCATTCTCTTTTCGTTTCTGATAATGATATTGGGAGCATGAAGCTCTATAAGCTTTTTAAGTCTGTTATTTCTGTTAATGACTCGTCTGTACAGGTCATTAAGGTCATTTGTTGCAAAGCGTCCGCCGTCGAGCTGTACCATGGGACGGATTTCCGGAGGAATAACCGGAACAACGTCGAGGATCATCCACTCGGGCTTGTTGCCGCTTTTTCTGAACGCTTCTACAACTTCAAGTCTCTTTACGATTCTTACCTGCTTCTGTCCTGTGGACTCTGCAAGCTCGGCTTTAAGCTGTTCTGCGAGCTTTTCGCAATCTATCTGCTGAAGAAGTGCCTTAATTGCCTCAGCACCCATTTCAGCCTTGAAGCCGTCACCGAACTTTTCACGTCTGTCAGCATATTCTTCCATTGTAAGAGGCTGACCGAGGATAAGGTTTGTACCAACGCCGGGATCTGTTACGATGAACTGAGCGAAGTACAGTACCTTTTCAAGAATCTTTGGAGAAATATCAAGCAAAAGTCCCATTCTTGAGGGAATAGCCTTAAAGTACCAGATATGGGAAACGGGAGCCGCAAGCTCGATATGACCCATTCTTTCTCTTCTTACTTTGTTTGTTGTTATTTCAACGCCGCACTTTTCGCAGACCTTGCCCTTGTAGCGTACTCTCTTGTATTTTCCGCAGCTGCATTCAAGGTCTTTTGTCGGTCCGAAGATTTTTTCACAGAAAAGACCCTCTTTTTCCGGCTTCTGGGTACGGTAGTTTATGGTTTCCGCCTTTTTAACCTCGCCGTATGACCACTGACGTATCATATCCGGGTCGGCAAGACCGATTTTTATTGCATCAAATTCATTATGCTGCATCTGATCCATCTATATATGCGCTCCTTTACTTGTAGTCACGGGTAGAAATACCCGCATATTTCGTTTACGCAATATGTTACTCTTATTCTTTATACCGCAATCGGTTTTTCGGGAAATTTATTACTGACCGTCACCGAAATCGAGATCTGCGTCTGAGTCCATTTCGTCCGCTTCGCCTGTTCTGAAGCTTCCTGCGAGCTCATCTTCGTTTGTAACATATTCCTCGTCCTTGGCGAAGTCTTCGCTTGAACCGGGGATGTTACGGAGCATTTCGGTATCGTCGGAATAATCCTTGAGTCTGATTTCGTTTCCGTCATTATCGAGAATCTGAATGTCAAGTGCAAGAGACTGAAGCTCACGCACAAGTACCTTAAAGGATTCGGGAACACCGGGAGTCGGGATGTTCTGTCCCTTTACTATCGCCTCATAAGCCTTTACACGTCCTACAACGTCATCGGACTTAACGGTGAGGATTTCCTGAAGTGTATATGCTGCGCCGTAAGCCTCGAGAGCCCAAACTTCCATTTCTCCGAATCTCTGACCGCCAAACTGAGCTTTACCGCCAAGAGGCTGCTGAGTAACAAGTGAGTAAGGACCTGTGGAACGTGCGTGAATCTTATCGTCAACAAGGTGATGGAGCTTGAGGTAGTACATGATACCTACCGTTACGGGGTTATCAAATCTCTCACCGGTACGTCCGTCGTAAAGTATAGACTTACCGTCCTCGGACATACCTGCCATTTTAAGGCATTCGTCGATGTCCTTTTCGTTTGCACCGTCAAATACGGGAGTCATAATCTTCCAGCCAAGCTTCTTTGCCGCAATACCCAGATGCACTTCAAGCACCTGTCCGATATTCATTCGAGAAGGAACGCCCAAGGGATTTAGCACGATGTCAAGAGGAGTACCGTCTGCGAGGAATGGCATATCTTCGGGAGGAAGAATTCTTGAAACGACACCCTTGTTACCGTGACGACCCGCCATTTTATCTCCGACAGAGATTTTTCTCTTCTGTGCAATGTATATTTTAACTACCTTGTTTACACCCGGACCGAGCTCATCGCCGTTTTCTCTTGTAAACTCCTTGACATCAAGGATAATACCTGATTCACCGTGGGGAACTCTCAGGGATGTATCTCTTACTTCTCTTGCCTTTTCACCGAAGATTGCACGGAGAAGTCTTTCTTCTGCTGTAAGCTCTGTTTCTCCCTTTGGTGTTACCTTACCTACGAGAATATCGCCCGCCTGAACCTCTGCACCCTTGCAGATGATACCGTCAAGAGTAAGGTTCTTAAGAGCATCTTCGCCGACATTGGGGATTTCTCTTGTGATTTCTTCCGGACCAAGCTTCGTATCTCTTGCTTCGTGGGTGTATTCTTCGATGTGGATTGATGTATAAACATCATTTCTGACGAGATTTTCATTAAGGAGTACGGCGTCCTCGTAGTTGTAGCCCTCCCATGTCATAAAGCCTATAAGGGCGTTCTTACCGAGGGCAATTTCACCGTTCTTTGTTGCAGGACCGTCAGCAATTACCTGTCCCTTGGTTACACGTTCGCCGGAGTCAACTATAGGTCTCTGGTTTACGCAGGTACCCTGGTTTGAGCGCTTGAACTTGAGAAGCTCATAAACGTGCTCGTTGCCGAGGTCGTCCACAATCTTGATGTAGTCGGAGGTAACCTTTGTTACAACGCCGTCTTCCTTTGCGCAGATTACAACGCCGGAGTCAACCGCTGCCTTGTATTCCATACCTGTAGCAACGATAGGATTATCACACATCATAAGCGGAACTGCCTGCTTCTGCATGTTTGAACCCATGAGTGCTCTGGTGTTATCGTCGTTTTCAAGGAAGGGGATGCAGGCTGTTGCAACGGATACAACCATCTTGGGAGATACGTCCATAAAGTCAACCTTTTCCATGTCAACTTCAAGGATTTCTTCTCTGTTACGGACGGTTACTCTCTTATTTACAAAGTAGCCCTCGTCCGTAAGAGGTTCGTTAGCCTGAGCAACAACGTACTGGTCTTCCACGTCTGCCGTCATGTATACAACTTCTTCGGTAACTCTGCCGGTTTCCTTGTCCACCTTACGGTACGGAGCTTCGATAAAGCCGAACTTGTTGATTTTAGCATAAGTTGAAAGATAAGAGATAAGACCGATGTTAGGACCTTCGGGGGTTTCGATGGGACACATTCTGCCGTAATGGGTATAGTGTACGTCTCGAACTTCAAAGGATGCTCTGTCACGTGAAAGACCGCCCGGACCGAGAGCTGAAAGTCTTCTCTTATGAGTAAGCTCCGCCAACGGGTTGGACTGATCCATAAACTGTGAAAGCGGAGATGAGCCGAAGAATTCCTTTATTGCGGAAACAATGGGACGGATGTTGATGAGGTTCTGAACCTTCATGTTGTCCTGATCCTGCATTGTCATTCTTTCCTTGACTATCTTATCCATTCTCGCAAAACCGATTCTCATCTGATTCTGGAGAAGCTCGCCGACACATCTGAGTCTTCTGTTTCCGAGGTGGTCGATGTCATCCACAGTACCGGAGTTGTGAACAAGGCAAAGGAGATAGTTGATGGTTGCGAATATATCTTCCTTTGTGATATGTCTCGGGATAAGCTCATCGCGTCTGAGCTCGAACTGATCTATGAAGTCCTTTTCGTTGTCCGTTGCTTCAAGGATTTCCTTAAGAACCGCAACATTTACCTTTTCCGTAATTTCAAGGGAGGTAAGGTCATAGTCCTTGGGAATTATGCCGTCTTCGAGAGCGAAGATGTCGCAAGCACCGTTTGTAAACACCTTGAACTTAACGGGCTCAGCGTTGATTTCGTTGGACATGATGTATGCTTCGCAAACGCCGGCTTTTTCAATTCTTTCTGCTTCTTCCTTGGTGAGGATTTTTCCTTTTTCTGCAAGGCACTCACCGGTAAAGGGAGAAAATACGTCCTCAGCAAGCTCAAAGCCCGCAATTCTCTTAGCGATGGCAAGCTTCTTATTGAACTTATAACGTCCGACAGCGGAAATATCGTAACGCTTGGCATCAAAGAAGAGGTTGTTGAGAAGGATTTCCGCACTTTCAACAAGTGGCGGATCGCCGGGACGGAGCTTCTTGTAGATTTCCTTTAGGGCTTCTTCCCTGGGGGTACTGCCATTCTTAAGTGCGTCTGTTTCGGATGTATCCTTTTTGAGGGTTTCAAGTACCTTGATGTCATCACCGAACATAGCGATAACGTCATCGTCACGGGATGTATTGTCCGCACCTACGCCGAGAGCACGGATAAGCACCGTAACAGGGATCTTTCTGTTCTTATCTATTCTTACATAGAAGATGTCATTTGCATCCGTTTCGTATTCAAGCCAAGCTCCTCTGTAAGGGATAACGGTTGTTGCAAAGGTTTTCTTATCCGACTTATCGGTTGCCGACTCATAATAGATACCGGGAGAACGGACAATCTGAGATACGATAACTCTTTCCGCACCGTTGATTACAAATGTACCTGTCTCCGTCATGAGAGGAATATCTCCCATGAATACCTTGGAATCGGTAACTTCGCCGGTGAGCTTGTTGGAAAGTCTTACCTTAACTTCAAGGGGTGCTGCATAGTTGACGTCACGTTCCTTGCATTCCTCGACAGGGTATTTGGTCTTTGCGCCGATGGAATAGTCGATAAATTCGATATTGAGATTTCCGGAATAATCAACAAGAGGAGAAACATCCTCGAGAACCTCGCGAAGTCCCTCTTTTACGAACCAGTCGAAGGATTCTTTCTGAACTTCGATAAGATTGGGCATTTCGAGCAGCTCGTTGATTTTGGAAAAGCTCTGTCTTACGGTTTTTCCGAGTTTTACGGGTTTTACCATAATTAGCAATCACACTCCTTAAATTTGGGTCTTTATTTTCCGCTTTTTCTTATTTAAATCGCTGAAATTTCGGGCGTTTTCGAGTGAAAGTTCTCTGTTTCCGACAACGATTTTTTTGTCATTTTTTGTCGAATGGGTATAGAGCTTCATTCTACCATTGCACAATACTAGCGATTATAATGCAATTTAGGATTATAGCAGAATAATGTGTGGTTGTCAAGGGAAATATTTTAAAATTATCAATTTGTTTACAGTTCGGGGGATATTTATCCGAGATTCAAAATCCGGGAATACTTCTGATGGCGTGACAAAAAAACAAGACGGCAGAAAAATACCGTCTCGTTTGATGTTATTTACTCAATGTTGTCAAATTCGCCGTCGTCGGCTTCCTTATGCCATGAGATTAAGTTTTCAATCATCTGTAGGGGTTGTATTCCGATTTTGAACTACAGGGGATATTGAGAGTTGTGAGATCTTCGTAACAGCCCTCCGAATAGCAGAACGGGGCTGATAGTCGTTTTTCCGTTTATTTTTGAGATTCCAATAGGTATGTATTTATAAAATCGTTTATAAGTCTGTACATACTTGTGTTGTTTTCGTAAGCAGTCTTTTTGAATTTTTCGAATTTTTCCGCTTCAAGCCACACACGCAGTTGTTTCTGAGTTGCCAAATGCTTTTTCTGTGAGGTGTTGTTACTGTTTTTGATGATTTCCTTTACCTCTACCCTGACTTCCTTTTTCAATTTACATTTTCCTTTCGCTTTTTGAAACGGGTTTCCGCAGTATTCTGCAGCCGTTGTCTACAGTTTTATTATAGCGGATGTTGTGTCCGATAAAACTCTCTTTCTTGTTATTTTATTAACAATGTGTCTTTAAGTATTATTTTACACAAGTATTCCGCTGCATAATCTCTGTTTGACGTATTCGGAAATGAAAAGATAGGCGCAGATAAAGGCGAGGGACAGATTGTAGCCGGAAAGGAAGATAAGCAGTAGTGCGAGAATGCACAGAAAGATAAAGAAAACGGTGGACACAGTGTCGGCCATTTTTTCGGCGGTGACAAGGTCGTATTTTTCAAAAAGGATAGATTCCAGTGCTCTGCCGCCGTCCAGCCCTTTTACGGGAAGGATGTTTATGAAAAAGAACAAAAAATTGGAGATGGAAAATGAGAGAATATATATACCGCCAAGACGTATATAGAATATAAATGCAATGACGGTGAGTACAAGGCTGACGGCGGGACCGGCAAGGAAGATTGCGGTTTCCGATTTGTAGGATAATGCGGATGTGTCTGCGTTGATGTCTGCCCCAAACGGATATATTGATACGCGAATAAGCTTTGCGCCTAACATCTTCATTACGGCAATGTGTGCAAATTCGTGCAGGAGTGCGCCGAGAAGTGCCGTATAGAAAAAGGCGGCATCTACGGAGAGGGCGATTATGAGGACAAGTATCAGAGCAAAGATGCTGATGTATATTTTGCTTTTAAAAAGACGTATCATCCTTGCCGCCTTTCCGTGGTAGACTCTTTGAAAAGATCCGAGATGGTTATGGCAGTGTTGTTTGTTTTACCGAATGTGCCTGCCTCGGTACTCCGTGATGTTACAAGGTGTCTTATGCAGAGAGTGAATGCGAGGGCGAGTATCACAAGCAGTATCTGAAAAAATATTCTGCGGAAGTTCTCCATTTTTGTGCCTCCTTATTTTTTATTGCTTTTCATTATATTCGGCAGAGTAGCTTTTTATGAAAAAATGTGTACCGCGAAAAGCGATACACATAATACTCATTTCGTTACTCTCTCAGTCTAAAACGGCTTTTGGGCAATTATCACGTTTTTTACGATGTTTCGGGCGCCCACATTTGTGTTTGTGAAAGACAGCTAAAACTTTTATTTAAAACTTTCAAAACTCTCTTTATTTATTCATTTTTTTATATTACAATAAAATCGTAGTACAGTAAATTCTGTATGTATATAATTTTCTCGTACGGCGAGTTGTAATGAAAAATCCAAAAAGCAAAATGCAAGTTTTTTGGGGATAACTTTGAATGGTAATTGCCCTTGTAGGGTATACCAATTTCCGACGTGCCTGTAGTAGTGAATAATGAATTGTGAATAATGGAAAGTTGAAAGGATTTATTATGAGAGTTTTGGGTATAGATTTCGGCGAGGCAAGAATGGGAATTGCGGTCAGTGATCCTACGGGATTTCTTGCAAGTGGATTAGAAACTGTTAAGGTTACGGGCTTTAGGAGTGCTGTTGAAGCTGCGACAAAGGCTGCATTTGATAATAAGGTCGAGCTTATTGTTGTGGGACTGCCGGTAAATATGGACGGAAGTCAGGGAGAAAGAGCCGAAAAGTGCCGTGATTTTGCAAAAGAGGTTGAGAAGAAAAGCGGTATTAAGACGGAGATGTACGATGAGAGAAGAACCACAATTCTCGCCGCAGGATTTATGAATGAGACGGGAACTTTCGGCAAGAAGCGAAAGGATGCAATTGATACGTTGTCGGCACAGATAATTCTGCAGAGCTATCTTGACAGGAACCAATAAAAAGAAACCAAGGTAAATGGTCGAACAGTCCAAAAGGTACATTGTACCATGGCGGGCTTTTTTTAATTGTCCGTTTTTACAAGACCTGTTCAGTGCATATCAACTTTTTCATAAGTAAAAATTCTATCTTCTCTTATTTTTATACTTCTGAAATAAGGACTCTTCCCGTATCGTAAACGCATTTTTACGGCTTTCAGTATTTTAATTTGCCGTTATTGTAGCTCCCGGGAAGTCCCTCGCGGTAGATGTGAGCATCGTTGGAATAGGTAAGTACTCTCGGAATGGAATATCCCTCTATGCTGTCACCAAAATTTATTACGGTAAGTCCCGAATGCTGCATATCAAAATGTGTTGCAAACTGCGGATAGGGAATGTCAAGAAGACAGCTGATAAATACAAGTCCGAAGCCGGCGTGGGCAAAGAGAGCTATTCTGTCGTCATTTGGACGCACTGCCTTATACATACCTGTGCCCGGGATATGTTCATAGCCGTGTTTTGTAAAAAGCTCATCGCTTGCATTTCTGATTCTGTCTATGCCTTTTTTGAAGTCGTATTCAGCAAATTTCGGATGTTCGTACCAATTATGACCGAGAGATATTACCTCAGGATTGCAGAGGAAGTGACGTATTTCGGGGATGTCTATAAGCCAATTGGTTCTGGTTTTTTCCTTATCAACCCACATTCCGAGTTCCCGCCATGCGTGTCCCTCGTTTGCAAAATCGAGAAGCTCCATGTCGATTTTCAGCATTTCGCAAGTGGGCTTTGCTGTGAGCTGTGCACGGTTGGAGGTTGAAGCGTATATTTTGTCAATGCCGTGTTGCGACAGTCGTTTTGCTATTGCTTCGGATTGTCTTTCTCCAAGGGGAGTAAGTGAATCGGGAGAATATATCGGGTCGCCGTGGCGTATGTAGTAAAGTAACATTTGTTGTCTCACTTTCCTTTTGTTTTATTTTAACATATATTTCTGTTATGTAAAAAGATGTTAAAAAAAGGCGAAAATGTGAAAGATTGTGTAAATACAGTTGATGGGTTGTGAGAAATGTGGTTTTGATTAAAACAGCCCTAAGGTGCCTAAAAGGAATATCCAGCCGAAAAGGGTTATAAGGCACGCTGCGGAGGATACGACTACTACCTGTGCTGCAAGGTTTTCATCACCGCCCATTTGCTGTGCCATGGAAAAAGATGATACCGCAACGGGTGCACCGAAGGCTATGAGGACACAGGCGAGTGCTTCGCCGGTAAAACCGAGAAGTACCGCAAAAAATATGGCAATTGCGGGGACTATTATAAGTCTTGTTGAAACTACCGTTATAAGCTCCTTAACACAGCCCGCAAGACTTGAAAAAGTAAAGCTTGCACCGAGGACTATAATTGCCAAAGGACTTGCGATTTTGGAAATGTCGGATACTGCTTTTTCAACAACGGACGGGAGATTTAAGTTTACAGCAAAGAAAAGAAGTCCCAAAAGGCAACCTATAATAAGCGGATTTGTGATTATGCCTTTTATCATTTTCTTTATGTTAAGCTTGCCGTCACGGAAACGTTCAAGGCTTATTACCGCCAATACGTTGAAGAGTGGTACTATAACCGCTACCATAAGAGAAGAAAGTCCGCTTGTTTTGTCCCGACAGATGTATTCCACAAGAGGAAGTCCAAGGATTGCGTAATTTGAACGGAAGAAACCTTGCAGCATCACGCCTCTTTTGGAGTTGTCCTTTGTCAGAACAAAAACGGAAGCGTATCCGAGAACGAAAACGATGAGTGTTCCGACAAAGGTAAATGCAATAAGTTTCGGATTGAATACCTCCGAGGACTCTGTTTTATAGATGTTATAAAAGAGTAGTGTCGGAAGAAATACTTTGAATACAAGTTTGTTTACCGTATCGAAGCCTTTTTTGTCAGTTATTTTCAGTCCTTTAAGTATGTAGCCGGTGAGCATTAGCAGAAATACCGGCGTTACAGAGTTGAATGAGAGAAGTAAGCTTTCCATGTATATGTCCTTTTTTGAGTTTTTAATTTATTATATACCTTATTTTGCTCGTACAGAATTTTGCACATTCTGTATTGAAAGGTTTTCTCCTTGTTTGTTTTTTTATTATTATAATCCCCTTTGCTGTAAATGTCAATAGATCAATTTTTTTCTTTTTTCCCCCTTGACAAAAGCGAATTTTTGTGTTAGAATAACTGTCGTTATGGGATAGTCGCGGGTATGCTGGTGTGGCGCAGTGGTAGCGCAATTGATTCGTAATCAATAGGCCGAGGGTTCAAATCCCTCCACCAGCTCCAAACTCTTATAACAAGCCTCTTTTCGTGGTTTTTACAATCACGGAAAGGGGTTTGTTTTTTGTGTAATCAATAGGTATGTAATTTTTTGATTTTCAGCAAGACGAGAAAAAATATTTTTGGCTGATTTTTCTCGTGATTTGCTGACCCTAAATCTGCCCCATATTATACTAAATAAACTAAATACAATTTTGAGTATAATATGAGTTCCGCAAAAATCGTGTAACCAATGGCGTCTATCAAAAATAATCGGTAATTTTTGACCGCTCACTCTTTACTTTTGCCAAAAAATATGTTACAATACTGGTACAAGCAAAAAAATAATCTCTGCGCAGGGGTGATGCTGATTATAGATATTTTGATAAAGGAGATTAACTACTATGAAAAGAATAATTAAAAATATAGAAAAAAGTGGCGTTTCAATTACAAACGCATTCGATAATTTTATTACATCAAAGATTGCCGAGGGTCGCAGAGGTGCTACCATTCGTTCCTACAAAGGCTCAATCAAGGATTTTATGAAGTTCTGCGAGGACAAAGGGTATAACCCCCATTTTGCGAAACGCTCAACCGAGAGCGTTTTCTTTTGCCGTATGAAGAAGCGTCATCGCTACGCTCTGCCGTTTTTTCATACTCATTTTGGTAGAAAGTAAAGTTTGACAAACAAGACTCATAACCTTGTTGTCAAACCGTCCTTTCCGCTTTGTTTATCTTTCCGACCATCTTTTTCCTGCCTTTCTATATTCTTTCCATTTGGATTTGTTTGTTATATTTTACTGTCGATTACTCCCGAAATATAACAAGAGCGGAGGATTTTCCTCCGCTCTCATCTGTTCGACAAATTGGAATTTGTTTAATTATTTGTTGCTAACAATGATATATGCATTGTCTGTTTCAAAAACATTTGCAACATTCATAGACGATGCATCTATAAGAGAAATAATGTTGTCAGGTGTATCAGGGTATATTTTAACTTTGCGAGTTCCCATATCA
>JAZUOO010000040.1:0-40205 GCA_045604705.1 Eubacteriales bacterium | reverse complement strand
GTGTCAAGTTTCACGACTTGATCCTCCTTTGATGTTTTTTGTTTGGTTGGCAGACCAACTTTATTATACATCAAAGGAGGTATTTTTTCTACGCATAGCTAAAGCTTTTTGGAACCACCAGCTCTGCTGGTGGTTTTCGTTGTATAAGAAAAGAGGAAAACCCATTTTACTGAGTTTTCCTCATCTTCTTGCCTCGCAATGCTCGTATTCCTATCTACTGTACTTAGGAACACTCACACTTTGGGTACAGCTTTTTTTACGCCGCTTTTCCGTCCTCGTCATAGAGGAGAACAAAGCTCTCATAGTGGTCATCGGTGTAGAAAATAAGTCCGTCATTGGAGAATACTATTCTTTCCGCACCTCTTGAATCCTCACCAAGGGTATTTATATCACATTCGGTATAGGTTCTTCCCTGCTCCTTTGGGAGAAGTCCCTCGTAGTTTCCGAAATAGTCGCCGCCGATACACATTCCCGCAGCATAGTCCTCAAGTCCGCCGCCTGTCCAGCCAAGCTCCCTTGCCTCGTCTTTTGTCATGAAGTTGTCGGGAAGCACATCGTACAGATAGATATACAAAGCAACGTCGTCGGCTGAGGTATAAGTCCCGTCAATGTCAAGTGTGTATTCATCCGTTGACGGAATTTTCGACTCATCGGTTACGGTTATTATTTCTTCGTCATTATCAGTCTCAGTGTTTTTTGCATACGTTTCATCGGGCATAATATAATCATACGCAAATTCATCCTTAATCATTCCCGACAATGTTCCCTCAGCTCCTGAATCGATTTTGACACATCCCGCAAAAGCAAAAAGAAAACTTAAAATGAGCAGTATTGTGATAAACTTTTTCATTTTATCTCCTTTTAAAAAAGGGCACCCGAAACAGAGTGCCCAAAAATATTGGAATTACTTTACAAGTTCAAGAGTGTCTTTCGCAATCATAAGTTCTTCGTTTGTGGGAATTACAAGAACACGAACCTTTGCATCGGGAGCAGAAATATCGTATTCAACAGAAGTTCTCTTTGCCTTAGCATTGAGTTCTTCGTCAATCTTAACCCCGAGGAAACCAAGCTTTTCTGCAACTCTTGATCTGTACTGGGGATTGTTTTCACCGATACCACCGCAGAATACGATAGCGTCAATGCCGCCCATAGCTGCAGCGAATCCACCGATGTACTTTGTGAGCTGGTGGCAGATCATGCTTTCAACGAGCTTTGCTCTTTCGTCGCCGTTTCTTGCAGCTTCTTCAATTGCTCTGTTATCGCTTGTCTTTTCAAAGATACCCAGAATACCGGACTGCTTGTTCATAACCTTGTCGATGCCGTCAGCATCAAGACCTTCCTTCTTCATAAGAAGCGGAACAATTGCAGGGTCGATGGAACCGCAACGTGTACCCATCATGATACCTTCAAGAGGTGTAAGACCCATTGTTGTATCAAAGCACTTACCGCTGTCAACAGCAGAAATGGAAGAACCATTACCGAGGTGGCAGGTTACAACCTTAGCATCGTTTCTGCCAAGCATATCGGCAGCTCTCATGGATACATATCGGTGGGATGTACCGTGGAAGCCGTATCTTCTGATCTTGTACTTTTCATAGTACTTATAGGGAAGCGCATACATATATGCGTAGTTGGGCATCGTCTGATGGAAGCCTGTATCAAATACGGCAACCTGGGGCTTTGTGGGCATAAGCTCCTTACAAGCTCTGATACCTGTGAGGTTGTGAGGATTGTGAAGCGGTCCGAGTTCGCAGCATTCAACGATAGTATCAATAACTTCATCGGTTACGATAACGGAACCGGAGAACTTATCTGCACCGTGAAGTACTCTGTGACCTACAGCAGAAATCTCGTCAAAGGATTTGATAACACCGTGCTTTTCGCAAACGAGGTTGTCCATAACGAGCTTTATTGCTTCGCTGTGGTTAGCCATCTTAATCTGTTCTTCATACTTGTAATCTGTTGCGGGTACCTTATATGTAAAAGAACCCATTTCGTCGCCGATCTGTTCGCAGATACCCTTTGCGAGTACGGACTCATCGTCCATATCGAATACCTGATACTTAACAGAGGAGCTTCCTGCGTTAATAACAAGAATCTTCATTTTGATAATTCCTTTCAATATGTAAAGATATTATTTAAACGTGTTCATGGAAATTACGCCCCTTCGAGGTGAAAGAGCGTAACCTTAACTTTGATACTATTACTTGTCTTCTTCCTCGCAGCAGCAACCGCATTCACATTCGTCATCGCAATCATCACAATCACAGTCACAATCGCAGTCGTCATCGCATTCGAAGAGAACTTCTTCAACCTCACCGAGGTCTTCATCGAGCTCGTCACAGTAGTCGAAAAGTGTGTCTACGTCATCTGTAATAACGTCAATCTCATCGGACATATCCGCAAGAACGTCAACGATAAGAGAAATGAGCTTTCCTTCGTTTGTTGTTACATCGTAATCCATGCCTTCCATCACACCCTTGAGATGTGCTACCTTTTCGCTGATTGTCATAACTTGCCCTCCTTGGAATTTGAATTTTTAATAAAAATTACTTATTTACTCTTTCAATGTATTCCGATGATCTTGTGTCAATCTTAAGCACGTCACCGATGTTGATAAAGAGAGGAACCTTAATTTCAGCACCTGTTTCAAGTGTTGCAGGCTTTGCTGCACCTGTCGCTGTGTCACCCTTGAAGCCCGGCTCTGTTTCTGTTACTTCGAGCTCAACAAACATGGGAGGTTCGATAGCAAATACGTTACCTTTGTAGGAACAGATCTTACACATCATTTCTTCCTTAACGAACCTGAAGTTATCGCCGAGAAGATCTGCATTTACGGGAATCTGTTCAAAGGATTCCATATCCATGAAGTAGTAGAGCTCGCCGTCTGTGTAAAGATACTGCATATCCTTTCTTTCAACCAGTGCTGTGGGGAACTTTTCGGTTGGGTTGAAAGATGTTTCGATTACCGCACCGGTAATTACGTTTCTAAGCTTTGTTCTTACAAAAGCTGCTCCCTTACCGGGTTTTACGTGCTGAAATTCAACGATCTGGCAAACCTTCCCGTCCCATTCAAATGTAATTCCGTTTTTGAAATCTCCTGCTGATATCATATCATATCCTCCATATATATACCGTATGCATGGCATACGCAAAAATTTACTTATTTATTATACTACAATATTTCAAAAAAAGCAAGTACTTTTTCAAATTATTATCAATTCTTTGGTACTTTCTGTAAGGTTTTCATAGCCAAAATCCGAAATTTTTACAATATCTTCAATTCTTACACCAAATTTCCCCTCCAGATATATCCCCGGTTCGACACTTAAAACAGCACCTTTCGGAATCTCAATATCACAATTTTGCGAAAAATTCGGGCTTTCGTGAATGTCTATACCAAGAGAATGTCCGAGGCTATGACCGAAGCAGCCCTTGTAACCGCTTGAGTATATAAAATCTCTTGCAGCAGAATCCACCCTTTTCCCGGTAACTCCTGCAAATATTTCGGAAAATGCTTTATTTTGAGCTTCAACAACGGTATTGTAAACCCTTTTCATATCATCGTTCGGTTTACCTATGCAAACTGTTCTTGTCATATCCGAACAGTATCCGTCCACTCTCGCACCGAAGTCAAGGGTAAGAAAACCTTTACCGACTTTTACGTTTTCGGGTTTGCCGTGAGGCAATGAAGACTTTGCTCCGGATACACATATGGTTTCAAATGCAACACTGTCTGCTCCGCTTCTTCTCATAAAGCATTCAAGCTCAAGAGCTATATCCGTTTCGGTGACATCGGGCGTTATAAAACCGAGAATATGCGAAAAAGCCTTGTCGGTGATTTTTTGTGCCGCTTTTATTTTGGCAATTTCCTCGTCGTCCTTTGAGATTCTGCAATCCTCAATGATTGTTCCCATACCCGAAAGCTTACAGAATTCATTTACCTCGCTTTCAAGCTGTTTGTATTCATATACGGTAAGGCTTCTCTCCTCACACAAAAGTGTTTTAATTTTGTATTTTTCGCAGAAATCCCTTATGTATTCCCGCCTTTTTTTCTCTATCAGATATATTTCCGTTTCAGGCTGCAGTTTACCTTTTTCTTTATCAATTTTTGCCATTTCGCAGTATCTGGAATCAAGGTAGAGCTCACTTTTTTCCTTTGATACAAGCATAAAGCCCGCAGAGGATTTAAAACCCGAAGCGTAAAGTCTGTTGCTGTTTGATGTAATAAGGAGAGCTGTTTCGGTATTTTCCAGCTTGCATCTTATTTTTTCGGTTCTTGTCATTTTACCTCTCCTTTATCCGAGGTGTTTTAAATATTCGCTCTTCATGGCAAAAGCATCCTCTGCCATTGTACCGTCGGATTCGCAGATAATTGTCGGTGATACTCCTAGGTCTGCTATTGCTTTCATAAGAGGCTCAAAGTCGGGTCCGTACTGTGTATCCGTGAATGTGAGATGCTTTTTCTCGCCGCCCTTTGTGTATTCTATCTTTGAAAAGTGACAGTGGAGCTTATCGGCATATTCGGGACAAAGCTCGGTTCCGATTCTGTCGAAAATACGCTTGTAATCATCGGCACTTCTGAATACGCCGCCGAGTTCTCTTGCATTCATGTGCCCGAAATCAACAACGGGACGAACATTTTTATCAACCTTGCACATTTCGATTACTTCGTCGAGAGTGCCAAGCTGATTGACTTTTCCCATAGTTTCGATTCCGAGAAGAATGCCGTCATAGAGATCTTCCTCGTGAAGCTTTTCGATGGCATGAAGAAGTGCAGCCTTTGCGTATTCAAGGGCTACTCCCCTGTCAAGCTTTGCTGTACTTCCGGCGTGAATAACGATGGTTTCTGCACGAAGAGCCTTTGCACATCTTGCACTGTCGATGAAGTACTTTGCACTACCGAGTCTTTTCTCTTCTTCGACGGATGAAAGTGAGATAAAGTAGGGTGCGTGAACGGACAATTTTATGCCGTTCTTTTCAGCTTCGTCACCTATTTTGGCAAATGTTTCTATATTTCCTCTAATTCCCTGTCCGCCTTCGTATTCATAGGCATCGAGACCTTTGGATTTTACCCAACCCGGTGCCTGCTCTGTTTTCTTAAAGCCTTCGTCGTAAAAGCTTTGGGAGTTGCCTCCCGGTCCGAAAAGTGCTCTCATTTATTGTTTCCTTTCAAATTTTGCTTTTTGTCCGGTCAAAGAAGTATTATTGCAACCGTGCAGACAAACACGAATACTACCGCGACAAGTGAAAATATTGCAACACCTCTGCGATCCTTCCATTCCTGTACTGTCTGAAGTATGAGAGATATTGCAAGTAGCGGTATTGCAACGAAATTGGCTTTGTTCCATACGCCGAAAATTTGTAATAGTGCAAACAGTACTGCCCCAAGAGAACAGCTTATTCTTGCTGTCCACAATGCGTTGCTGACACTCTTTTTCATGTTGTCACCTCCGTTTAATTAAAGTGCTTTGTTTTCTATAAGTTCCCTTGCCGCTTCCCTTGCAGAGTCGGTAACGCCGATTCCGGATATTATTCTTGCAACCTCATTAGTTCTGTCTTCGCCGAAAAGCTCGGAAATGCTTGTGGATGTTCTACCCGACATTTCCGATTTTGATACATAGAAATGGCAGTCTCCAAGGGACGCTATCTGTGCGGAATGGGTTACGCACAAGACTTCTCTGTCATTAGAAATCTGCAGAAGTTTAAGCCCAAGCTTTCTTGATGTCTTTCCTGAAACCCCTGTATCCACCTCGTCAAATATCATGGTTTCAACGCTGTCCTTTTCGGCAATGACGCACTTTATTGCAAGCATAAGTCTTGCAAGCTCACCGCCTGAGGCTGTCTTTTGCAGGGATTTCAAGGGCTCACCCGCATTTGTGCTCACAAGAAATTCAACCTTGTCGGCACCCATGGAAGAATAGCCATCTGATGTTACGTTTACCTCGAATCTTACGCCGTTCATATCAAGGAATTTCAGTTCCTCCATAATGAGTTTTGACATTCTCTTGCCACATCTTACCCTTTTATCCGTCAGATTCTTTGCGGCTTTTTCCATCTTTGGAGTAATATCACGGATCTTATTTTTTATCTCCTGGGAAAGTACATCCGACAACTCAATTTCAGAAAGCTCGGATTCGCAGTTTTTGAGGTAGTCAAGTATCTGCTCTATGTCTGAACCATACTTCATTTTGAGCTTGCTTATAACGTCGAGTCTTGATTCTATTCTGTCAAGTACTGTATCCGGATCATCCTCTGTGCCGTCTATGTTTTCGTAGAGAAGCTCGGCAATATCCATTATCCTGTATTTGAAATCTTCAAGCTGTTCCATGTATTCTTCGGAATTTGGAATAATATCGCTTACCGCCTTTACCGCATTTACGGCTCTGTCCATTTTTTCGGTTACGCTGCCCGAACCTCCGTAGAGAGCATCGTAGGCAGTATTTACGTTTTTGGAGATTTTTTCGGCATTTCTTATTTTGTTTTTTTGGAGATTTAAGTCCTCCTCTTCGCCTTTTTGGAGCTTTGCTTTTTTTATCTCGTCTATCTGAAATTTCAGTATATCTACTCGTCTCTTTTTTTCTTTTTCGTCAATTTCCAATGATGACAGCTTTTTCATAAGCTGTGTGTATTCAGAATAAATCTCACGGTATGCCGCAATTTCCATTTGATTTTCTCCGTAAGCATCAAGAATACCTATGTGCTTATCCGGATTCAAAAGCTCTCCGTTATGATGCTGTCCGTGGATGTTTACAAGGTAACCCGATATTTCACGAAGAATGGATATGGGAACTTGTCTGCCGTTTATTCTGACACTTCCCTTTCCGTCAGCAGACAGTGTTCTTCTTATAAAAATACAACCATCCTCGTCCGATTCTATTCCACATTCGGCACATTTTTCAAGTGTTTCCTTTGACAAGTCGCAAAAAAAAGCTTCAACAGATGCAGTATCCTCTCCGCTTCTTATTATGTCTCTGTCGACTCTGTTTCCTAATGCAAAACCTATTGAGTCTATAATTATACTTTTACCCGCGCCCGTTTCACCGGTAAACACCGAAAATCCTTTTTTAAAATCAATGTTTAGCGATGTGATAAGAGCGATATTTTCTATATGTACCGATGAAAGCATATGTCCTCCGTTGAAGTAAGACTATTTTGTAAGTTTTTCTATTTTTCTCACGAATTCCGAAGCTTCATTTTCGGTTCGCATCACGATGAGAATGGTATCATCACCGGCAACAGTTCCAAGAATGTTATCTATGTTCATTGAGTCAATTGCCGCAGCGGATGCCTGTGCCATACCTGCATAAGTCTTGAGCACAACGAGATTTCCCGCATAGTCTGTACTTACAATGGCATGACCGAGAATTGTTTTGAATTTAACCTCCGGAATTCCTGCGGAATCATCACCGGATTTGTTTACGGAGTACTTGTATTTGTTCTCACTTTCACCTGTGTTTGCGGCTGTTTTTATGAGCCTTAGTGCCTTTATGTCTCTTGAAACCGTTGCCTGAGTTACTGCAAAGCCCTCTTTTTTGAGATACTCCGTCAATTCCTCCTGTGTCTCAACATCGTATTTTGCGATTATTTCAAGGATCTTTCCGTGTCTTAATGATTTCATAATAAGATCTGCCGAATCCGGCTCCTTTCAATAAATTATGTTATTCTTCTGAATACGGCAAGATATTCCGTGTTCCCGCTTCCTCCCTCTATTGGAGAGGTTGTGCTTCCGATTATTTCATAGCCGCAGCTCTTTGCAAACTCAAGAATGTCTGAAAGGACTCTCATGCGTACCTTTTCGCTTTTGACAATACCGTTTTTATTAAGGTGTTCCCTGCCTGCCTCGAATTGTGGTTTTATCAGAATAACGTAAATACCACCCTTCGAAAGAACTGCTGATGTTTTGGGGATCACGAGCTTTTGTGAAATGAACGACAGGTCTGATACTGCAACATCTACAGGATTATTCTCTACAAGCTCAGATGTCATTTCACGAGCGTTCACACCCTCGAGGTTCACCACTCTAGTATCATTCGCAAGGCTCAAATGAAGCTGATTATGACCAATATCAATAGAGTATACCTTCAAAGCTCCCCTTTTTAGAAGGCAGTCGGTAAAACCGCCGGTAGAGGCTCCGATGTCTATGGCTCTTTTACCTTGGACATCAATTTTGAAAGTATCAAGTGCATATTCCAGCTTTATTCCTCCGCGTCCGACGTATTCGGTACGTTCGCTTGGAATTACCGTAATATTGTCAATTTCCGAGACCTCGGCAGCCGGTTTTGTCACTGTTTTTCCGTTCACGGTAATACGAAATTCGGTGATTGCCTTTTTGGCTTTTTCGCGGCTTTCAAAATATCCGTTTTCAAAAAGGAATGTATCTAATCTCATTTCAAAGCTTCCTCCACTGCGTCCTCGGCGGATATTCCGCATATACGGTAAAGGGTCTCAAGTCTTGCATGACCGGGAATCTCACCTTTTATTGCAAGATGTGAAGCCTTGATGTCAAGTGCTTTGTCGCCGTTTATTAATGAAAGTATGTTCTGACCAAAGGAACCACTTTCCATGCTTTCTTCAAGCATGATCAGCTTCTTTGCATTTTTACAATATCTCCTTACTGTTTCGTAGGAGTCACTATAAGGCATTATTTTTTCAAGTACCACAACCGAGCAATCGACACCTTTTTCCATCAGAATCGCCTTTGCTTTAAGGGCTTCTTTGAATATTCGTCCGTATGTCATAATTACTGTCTCGCAGTTCTCATTGTATGCTATGTCTGTGTATACAAATGCTTCGCTCTTTACCAGTCCCCCGGTGTCCTCACAGCCTTTGGGGTACCTTACCGCCCATATTCCATCCTTGGAGTTTACCGATATTTTCAAAGCTTTGTCGAGAGAATGGTATGTCAAAGGTGAAAATACAGTACAATTATCAAGAAGTGAAAACATTGGAACATCGAATATGCCGTGGTGAGTACTTCCGTCATCGGGAGAAAGTCCCGTTCTGTCTATTGCGAAAACACAGTGAAGATTTTGCAGTGCCGCATCGTGTATGAAGTTGTCAAAGGATCTCTGGAAAAAGCTGGAGTATACCGCAAAAACGGGAATACATCCTCCTGCGGCAAGTCCTGCGGCAAAGGTTACTGCATGACCCTCCGCGATACCGACATCAAAGGAGCGTTCCGGATATTTTGCAAAGAAATCGGAAAGTCCGGTACCGTCCGTCATAGCGGCACTTATTGCGCAAACACTGTTGTTTTCTTCGGCAACGCTGCACATTGATTCACCGAATTTCATGGAAAAACTTCCGTCGCTATTTTGGATATTTGCAGGTTTTACCATATGATAGCCTGCGGGATTTTCCTCTGCGGGCGCATATCCCTTACCTTTCCTGGTTTTCATGTGTATAAAACCGCTGCCACCGTGTTTTTTTGCCTGCTGCAGAAGCCTTTCGGCGGTTTCGTAATCATTTCCGTCAATAGGACCGAAGTAGGTAAAACCGAAATTTTCAATAAATGACGTTGAGAACAGCACCTTTTTAAGTGCACGCTTTGTTTTTCGCATCCCCGATACGATCGGTTTTCCCACAAGCGGAATATGCTCGGTAAAACTCTGAACAACGTTTTTAACTCTGAAGTAGTTTTCCTTGCTTCTGATTTTTGAAATCATTCTCGCCATATTTCCCACATTCGGAGAAATTGACATTTCATTCTCATTGAGTATAACGATAAGGTTCAGATCCTTGTCGCAGTTATTGAGAGCTTCGTAAACAAGTCCGCCGGAGAATGCGCCGTCACCGATAACTGCAATGGTATAATCGTCCTTTCCTGAAATCTTATTGGCTCTTGCGATACCTATTGCCGCAGAAAGGGCTGTACTGCTGTGCCCTGTCCCGAAGGAATCGTATTCACTTTCGGACATTTTCGGGAAACCGGATATTCCTCCCTCACATCTGAGCGTAGAAAATACATCCTTTCTACCTGTAAGGATCTTGGAAACGTATGCCTGATGACCGACATCAAAAATAACTTTGTCACGCGGTGCATCAAAGACCTTGTATATTGCCAGAGTCAGTTCCACAACACCCAGATTTGAGGCAAGATGACCTCCTGTCCTGGGAACCTCGGTTATAAGAAAGTCCCTTATTTCCGAGGCAAGCTCTTTCATTTGTCCGTAACTGTAATTTTTCACATCCGCGGGAGAATGAATATTATTAAGATATTTATACATTAATCTCCACCGTAATATAAAATTATTGCATTAAAATAATGCGTATACTTATAATTATTCATTTCATTATACCATATCCGATCTGAAATTACAATAGCAAATAAGGGATTTTAAAAAATTTTATACGTCTTTTTAATTGAATTTCATTATTTCCGATATACAAATCGGTTTAAATACACATTTACCTTTGGTTCGACGTCATTCAGTTTCGGATAATAGACACACTTTTGACAGGGACAAGTGTATTGCCTGTGGGAAGTGTTAAGAAGTATGTGTCGGTGACGCATTGATGCTTTGCGGAAATGAAGTTTCCCTTGATAAAGCTTTTGGTTTTAGTCCCATTCGTAAAGGCTACAGGCGAGAGAAAAGCTAAAAAAATTACTGCACTCAGATCTATTTTGGTGCAGTTTGGTTTTACATATTCAATATATTCCTTATGACTCTGCCGGCGATCATGATTCCTGCGCACGGTGGAACAACGGATATTGACGCCGGAGTTCTTGCACCGTCTATTGGTGTCATAGCAACTTCGTCGCTCCAGAGGACTTCATATTCTTTAACGCCAAGTTCTTTAATTTTCTTACGCATAACTCTTGCCAAAGGACAGGTATTTGTTTTTGTAATATCCGATATTTTCAGCATTTCAGGGTTCAACTTATTACCCGTTCCCATAGATGCAAGAAGCGGAATATTCAGTCGTTGACATTCAACTGCAAGACTTACCTTTGCAGTTACGTTGTCTATTGCGTCTATCACATAATCCGGTTTTTGTTCCTTTAAGATTTCGGGAATATTTTCCGGTGTAAGGAATGTATCAAGAAGAATACACTCCAAGTCGGGATTAACGGAAATAAGTCTTTTTTCAGCGGCTTCCGTCTTTTTCATACCAACCGTCTCAACAGTTGCAAAATCCTGACGGTTTATGTTGGTCTCGTTGACAATATCGTTATCAATAAGAACGAGACTGCCTACCCCTGCACGACAGAGTGCTTCACAACAGTTTCCGCCCACTCCTCCGAGTCCGCAGACCATTATTTTTTTTGATGCAAGCATATCCGTTTTTTCTTCGCCTATAAGCCGTACTTGACGATTCTGCCACTGCTTTGCCATTTCCCCACTCCCCTGATTAATTTAATACTTTACGCAAAACATATTCTCTAAACAAAAAGCAGCGAGTACCCCCGCCGCCAAAAATTACACAAATCAAATCCATAAAAATCTTAATTATGAATTGTTAATTTAAACACTTACCCACCGGGCCGTGTGATCTGCAAGTTGGAACCCTGCGTCAGCAAGGCGGTGCCCTCTCCGATGTTTTGTGCTACCAACGTCCGTGCTTTGCGGTCCTTTTCCGGCAACTTAGTCCGGGAATCGGCAAAGTCGGGAGGTCTGCATTCCCGCAAAGGAATATGGGCTCCATTTTATAAATGTGGGTTCACATAAAAGCAGAAATCACGCACCAAGCAGGAGGACGCGAGCATCTACAATTTCTGTGTATTATCTCATTTTGCTCGCTATGACATTTCCCTACGTGAAATGCTCGGACTTTTGTCTTGAACGAGACAGCCCTTACAACTTCTGTGTATTATCTCATTTTGCTCGCCACTCAGCTGTAAAATATACGCTATTCAAATTGTTATCCGCATTTTATGCCTGAGTTTCATCTCCGAAATCATAATCAAATTCGGACATAAATTCATCATCGAAAGCATCTGCTACAGCATCGAACTCTTCATCGTCTTCAATTGTTACAAACAGTTCTTCGCCGTTTTCGTCTTTTTCACTTCTGAGAATGAGGTATTCTTCATCGTTGTCCTCTGCCATGAGAGCAATATAATCCTTGCCGCCGAGTGTAAGTCTTCCTATAAGCTCAAACTCTGTTTCCTTTCCGTCTTCATCGGTAAGAGTTACTATTTCAACTTCTTCTACCACTTTTGTGGAATCAAGCTCGCCTTCAAGCTCTTCGTTTACATTCTTTATTTCTTCTGCCATTGTCTTGTCTCCAATCTTTGTCTTACATTATCGGCTATATTTTATAACAAAATACGCAAAATGTCAATAGATTTATGTAAACATTTTGTCGTTATTTCGGTTTTTAGTGTTATATCACTATTATATCTCACAATTTTCGTCTTACTCAGGGAAAAGATTTGTGTTTAATCCAAACAATGGAACTCTAGTTATATATACTGCTTTGTTACAAAAATGTTATATCATGTATTTGTTCATGTGCAAGTAAGTAGCAAGACCATATCTGAAGCCATGCCGACACAATAGAAACGCAGGAATACGGATTGAAAGTCCTCACAAAAGCATCTGTATAGACTAGTATATGAATAACAACGAGATAATCACAAATATAAGACATAAAGGATTATGATTTGTACTTGCAGTCAAAGTAAATCAAAATATTTTCAGGAATATTTTTTTGACATTGTTCCAAAGTAACAAAACCATATTTTTACAAAAAAGACGTGCACCCGATTAATACACAAGTCCGTTAAAAACGAACTTGTACATAAGATACACGTCTTTGAATTATTCATTTTAATCAGTCTTCAAGGCAAGCAGCACGGGAGAGGTCAATTCTACCCTTGTCGTCAATTTTGATAATCTTCACCTTGATTTCATCGCCTACATTGCATACGTCCGTTACCTTGCCTACTCTCTTCTTGTCGAGTTTGGAGATGTGGCAGAGGCCTTCCTTGCCGGGAGCATACTCCACAAACGCACCGAAATCGAGGATTCTTGTAACGGTACCTACGAATACTGTACCAACTTCGGGATCGTGAGCGATTGCTTCAACGATGGAAAGTGCCTTTTCACAGGCAGCTTTGTCAATACCGGAAATAAATACGCTACCGTCGTCCTCAATATCAATCTTTGCACCTGTATCTGCACAGATCTTCTGGATAACCTTACCGCCCTTACCGATAACTTCGGATATCTTATCAACATCAATCTTGGTGGAGAGCATCTTAGGTGCGCAGTCCTTAACCTCGGGTCTGGGCTCAGCGATTGCCTTAAGCATAACCTCGTCGAGGATGTAGAATCTGCCTGCCTTTGTCATTTCAAAAGCTTTCTTTATGATTTCAGGTGTAAGACCATCAATTTTAAGGTCCATTTGAATTGCAGTAATACCCTTTTTAGTACCTGCAACCTTGAAGTCCATATCTCCGAAGAAGTCTTCAAGTCCCTGAATATCAAGCATTGTATCCCAACCGTCACCCTCTGTGATAAGTCCGCAGGAAATACCTGCAACGGGAGCTGTAATCGGAACACCTGCATCCATAAGTGCAAGAGTTGATGCACAGATTGAGCCTTGAGATGTTGAACCGTTGGAGGAAACAACTTCGGATACAAGTCTTATTGCATAGGGGAATTCTTCTACTGTAGGAAGTACTGGTACAAGTGCACGTTCAGCGAGAGCACCGTGACCAATTTCACGTCTGCCGGGGCCTCTGGAGGGCTTTGTTTCACCAACAGAGTAACTCGGGAAATTATAGTGGTGCATATATCTCTTTGTTTCATCATCATCAAGACCGTCAAGAAGCTGTGCATCGCTTACCGGGCCGAGCGTTGCAGTTGTAAGCACCTGAGTCTGACCTCTTGTAAAGAGAGCAGAACCGTGAGTTCTGGGAGTTATATCAACCTCAGAAGCAAGAGGTCTTATCTCGTCCATCTTTCTTCCGTCAACACGCTTCTTTTCATCGAGAAGCCATCTTCTTACAACGTACTTCTGGAGTTTGTAGAGGCATTCTTCCATCATGGGCTTTCTTTCCTCGGTGTCTTCCGGGAACTGTGTGAATACTTCATCGTATACCTTACCGAGTCTTTCTTCACGAACGAGCTTATCGTCTGTGTCAAGAGCGTATCTTACCTTTTCAATTGCGAAATCAGCAATCTTGTCGTAAAGGTCATGGTCAACCTCACATGAGGGATAACCGAACTTGGGCTTACCCACTTCTGCAACGATTTCGTGGATGAACTTGATAACTGTCTGAGACTCGTTGAATGCAGCCATGATAGCTTCAAACATCTTGTCGTCTTCAACTTCCTTTGCGCCCGCTTCAATCATTACAACTTTCTTTTCGCTGGAAGCAACGGTAAGCTCGAGAGTACTAACTTCTCTCTGAGCCTGTGTGGGGTTGATGACAATCTGACCGTCAACAAGACCTACAAACGCACCTGCAATAGGTCCATTCCACGGAATATCGGAAATGGAAAGAGCGATGGACGCACCGATCATACCGGTGATTTCGGGAGAACAGTCGGGGTCAACCGAGAGAACGAGAAGATCAACGAGAACATCGTTACGAAGATCCTTCGGGAAGAGAGGCCTTACGGGTCTGTCGATAACTCTGGAAGTAAGGATTGCCTTTTCGGTGGGCTTGCCCTCACGCTTAAGGAAGCTGCCGGGGATTCTGCCTACGGCATAAAGTCTTTCCTCAAACTCAACGGAGAGAGGAAGAAAATCAATGCCGTCACGAGGCTTGTCACTTGCAGTTGCTGTTGCAAGGATAACTGTGTCACCGTACTTTACAAGTGCGGAGCCGTTTGCAAGCTGAGCAATCTTGCCTGTTTCAACAACAAGAGGTCTGCCTGCGTATTCTGTTTTGAATACTCTGTAGTTTTCAAACATTTTTACTACCTTTCCTTTCTTGGGGCTTGCCCAATTTGGGAGCGTCAAGCTTTAGCACTTATACAAAAAAGAAAGTGATCCGTCCCGATGCAACCAGCAACCGGATTTGAAATGCATAATGCACAATGCACAATGCACAATGCATAATCAATGTTAATTTCACTTTGTGAAATTCTCTTTAGAAGATTAAAAATTTCTTTCTTGTGTAAATGCTAAAAATGCACCCGACGCTCTGTTTTTTTTGATTTTTCTTTCGTAATTACACATCTAAGGAGCGAAAAGCAACAAGCCCTCCGCCCCCTATTTTCGGAATTACTTTCTGATACCGAGCTTTTCGATAATCGCTCTGTAGCGGTTGATGTCCTTCTTCTGAAGGTAGCCGAGAAGATTTCTTCTGTGACCTACCATCTTAAGAAGACCGCGTCTGGAATGATGGTCGTTCTTGTTAACCTTGAGGTGCTCGTTGAGTGTGTTGATTCTCTTTGTGAGTACTGCGATCTGCACTTCGGGTGAACCTGTGTCGCCTTCGTGTGTCGCATACTCCTTGATGATTGAAAGCTTTTCGTCTTTCTGAAGCATGTTTTTTTCCACCTTTATAAAATATTTTCGTAATTTACGCCGCAAAGCCAAGCAGAGGTCGGTGAAAACCTTTATGATTCGTATATCGGCAAACCGAATCCTAAGGAATATTTTGTCCAATGCCTCGCCATGGGTAGACAATTACTGTTATAGTATAACACACAGGGATTATTTTGTAAAGAGTTTTTAGAAATTTTTGCAGGAAATATTTTTAAATTTTTTTTGAACAAGTAACTGCGTGTTTTGAAGTCCTCAAAATTAAGGCAATCAAGGATACCTTTTTTCTAACAGCTTCCAATCACCTTTTCTATAATTTTTCTAATAATATCTATTGTAATACTACAAAAACTTTCAGGATATTTCAATTCTCTCGTATTGACTTTTTCTTCAAAATATGTTAGAATACCTCGAATATAGAATTAAGGAGTTGTTTGTGTAATGAAAAAAAGACTTCTATCATTGATGCTTGTCTCTCTTATGTGCACAGGGTTCTTAACTTCAGTCCGTGCAAAGGATTTTACCGTCAACAAAGACAACACCTATACCATTGAAATTGCGGATAAAACTCCCGGGAAGGACTATACAATACTTGTAGTTGCAGGTGATTATACAGGTAAGGATATGCCGGAAATAACAGAAGAAAACATAATATACATAAACCAGATAACCGCCGACGAAAACGGTACTGTCTCCTTCACCGACTTCATCCCCATGACAGGATCCGTAGGCACGGTGTATATCGGCGGCGATGATACCCCATCGACTGAAGGTATCCTAATGAATGACAACGGCTTCGGCTATATCGCAGGCAGAATCATCAGCTACAGCGGCAACGAAGCTACCGTCATAATCCCCGAAGAGTTCACCGTAATAGAATCGGAAGCCTTTGCATCAACGAACAGCGTTGAAAATGTCATAATCAAAAACGGCAACGTTACCCTCTCGGCAGGTTCTTTCTCCAAAGATATACTGCTGTTCCTCTCCCCCATTGCCCATGAAGCAAAGGCATTCGCAGCAGCAAACGGATATTCCTATAAAGTCCTCGGTGACTACAACAACGACGGAACCGTAGACAAGGATGACTACACATCATTTATCACGGGAGTAGCCAAAGGAAATGCTGTCACAGATACCGATTCCGCTATGAATATCATTCTCGACCTTGACTCCAACGGCAAAGTAAATCTCAGAGATGCTTCAATTCTCCTGAAATTCCTTGCAGGTAAGATCGGCGACTATTACGAAGCTTTCACAGAAAATTAAAAGACGGATGTTCCCGCAAACTGAGTATAAAAAGCCAATGGGATGCAGAAACATATTATAAGTTTGGCAAAAATTTATAAAGTGAGTACGCACTATATTTGTGAGTTAACAGATAAAATGCAGACCGTAGTGTTAGTTCCTGTTAGCATTGATATTCTTTGTTTTCACTATACTTGTGTATAATGATTTCATCTGCATATGTTTGGCGTGTGACAAAAATTTTCGTTAAAAACAAAAAGACCATACAAAGGGTTCAGTCAAGTGTACAATCCTAATGTATGGTCTTTCTTTTTATATCATTTCAGGAGCATCAGATAGGATTAATTATTTTGTAAATCCCCTTTCTGAACCCATTTAACAGAAGATATTATATTACTTTATAACAATTTTGGCAAAATTCTTCTTACCACGTCTCAAAACAAAGTCCGCAGCAATAATGTCATCCTTTGTATACGCCTTCTTAAGATCCGTGACCTTATCACCATTAACGGAAACACCACCCTGCTCAACAGCACGTCTTGCTTCAGATTTGCTTGTTACAAGTTTTGCTGCCACAAGAAGTGCGAGAATGTCTATTGTACCGTTGGTAAAGTCTGCATCTGTGATTTCAGCCGTAGGCATATTCTCGGTAGATGCACCTGAAAATACAGCTCTCGCCCCCTCCTGAGCCTTCTTTGCTTCTTCCTCACCGTGAACAAGCTGAGTCAGATCGTAAGCAAGAATTTCCTTAGCCTCGTTAAGTCTTGCTCCCTCCCAGGACTGCATCTCCTGAACCTGCTCAAGCGGCAGGAAGGTCAGCATCTTGATGCACTTGAGAACATCTGCATCACCGACATTTCTCCAATACTGATAGAAATCGTAGGGACTTGTTTTGTTGGGATCAAGCCAAACAGCACCGTTAGCCGTCTTACCCATCTTCTTGCCCTCAGAGTTGAGAAGCAGAGTGATGGTCATAGCATAAGCATCCTTACCCAGCTTCTTTCTGATAAGCTCCGTACCACCAAGCATATTTGACCACTGGTCGTCACCGCCGAACTGCATATTACACCCGTAGTGTTGGTAGAGATGATAGAAGTCGTAGGACTGCATAATCATGTAGTTGAATTCAAGGAAAGAAAGTCCCTTTTCCATTCTCTGCTTGTAGCACTCGGCTCTGAGCATATTGTTAACGGAAAAGCAAGCACCAACCTCACGAAGAAGTTCAATGTAGTTAAGATTAAGCAGCCAGTCTGCGTTGTTAACCATAATAGCCTTGTCTTCACCGAACTCAATGAATCTCTCCATCTGAGCCTTGAAACAGTTACAGTTATGCTGAATAATCTCGGGAGTCATCATTGAACGCATATCTGTTCTTCCTGAGGGGTCACCGATGTATCCTGTACCACCGCCGATAAGAGCAACCGGCTTGTTACCCGCCATCTGAAGTCTCTTCATAAGACAAAGTGCCATAAAGTGACCAACATGAAGAGAATCCGCCGTCGGGTCAAATCCAATATAAAACTTAGCCTTACCGTTGTTGACAAGCTCTCTTATCTCATTTTCATCCGTAAGCTGTGCAAGAAGTCCTCTTGCCTGAAGTTCTTCAAAAATCTGCATTTTATATTCTCCTTAATTTTAATTTACTTTGTTATTTTTTCTGCCCAGTCAGCAGCATTCTCAACCCACTTTGCAATTGAAGCATCAACATATTAATTGTTCACATCCAACGTAACCTTCCTGCAAATCATGAAAAACTACTTTATTTGGCACTGTCAAATATCAATTCAACGCCGTTCCTACCATCAAGATACATCGGCTGATGCATTACAAACACTTCGTATTTATCATCCGAATACTTTCTGACAAAAGGCGAACACTTATCCGCATCCTCACCCTTTGCCTCATCGAGCCTGCATTTGTAATATATCTCATCCCCGGAAATAACCCCGATTTTTTCACCCATCGGAAATTCAACAATACAAGAACCAATCGAATGACCGCCAATTTTAACAGACTTGATTCCGCCTGCTACCTCCAACTCATCAACAAACTTCAAAATTTTCATTCCGTCGGGGAAGTAACTGCTGCAAAGCTTGTATTCATCCTCCTGAATATACACAACCGCATTCCCGAAATGACGTATTGCGTCAATATGATCATGGTGTGAATGCGTAATGATAACATCCGTAATACTCTCGCAAGCAATGCCTGCTCGCTCAAGGATTACTGCAGGACTCTCAAAATGCCTCATATCCCATCCGGGCATGGTATCACAGCCCACATCAACAAGAATTCTTCTTTCGCCAACCTCAAAAAGAAAGATAGTAAAATCAATGGGAAGAAAGACATCCTTGCGACCTTTGTAAAATATATAATCTTCACCGAATACGGACTCGGCATATTTTATGGCATAAAACTTCATAAAAATACCGCCACCTTTAGGAAAACAAAAAATCCCGTCCAAAAAGGACGAGAATAACCCGCGTTACCACCTTAATTGCACAAAAATCTATGTGCCTCTCAAACACGTTTAACGCACGCAACGTCACAGCCTACAAGAAATACCGTATATCCTTCGGTGTGCAGCTCCGGAGAGTATTCACGGAAATCCGCATACAGACTTACACCAACCGTCTGCTCTCTTGAATACAAAAAAACCGCTATTTGACTCCATCAAAGCCTTATCGGTATGTAGTATACCACACCGTGTTCGTTTTGTCAAGAGCGAAAACAAAAATACTTTATATTCCGGCGATACAGTTGTTGCGGAAGCCGTTGAGAGTAAAGGGGAAAATAAAGACTCCGAAAGACAACGACGAGGAGTGCGATTTCGGGGAATAATTCTATTACGCCAAAGGCTATAGAAGCACTTCGTTCAATCGGAAGAAAATCCATAAACGAATTTACTTCTGAAGGCAGAAAATAAATATCCACCCGCATATCACTATCGCGTGGTTTTCCTTATACAAGAATTCGGACGAGCCTTGATGGTTCGTCCGTTTTCTATAGTATGTATTAAAACCAACGTAATGAATTAACCGAGCAAACCTGCCAAACCGCTGAGTGCTTCTTCGGCTGCATCGTGGCAATCCTTACAAATTGTAACCTTAACGCCAAAGGATTCCTCTTCATATTTCTTTCCGGATTTTTCTTCGCCGCAAATGCTGCAAGTAAACTTTCCGCAGGATACAAGCATCCCTGCCGCCAAAATACCTGTGAGTACAAGTGCCATAATCTTTTTCATTTTTCTTTCTCCTTAAAACAAAAATTTACAAATAATAAAATATTTGTATCAAAATTATATCATGGTTTACAAAGAAAGTCAATAGAAAGTATGAAATAATAAAATTTTTGTCGGGATATTGCAAAAACAATCTGTTTGTTTATGCATTGTGTAAGTTTATATTTCAATGCTGACCGGATATTTTCTGTACGGTTTTCCTATGTCTCCCATTTCTTCTTATTATACATTTTAAAATTGCAACGAATTTCACAATAAAGTCATGACAACCGAATATGCTGTGGATGTTTATTTAAAAATCATACTCCGGATATTATCGTTTGTAAACGGACTTTGCAGAAATTCAATTAGTTTTCACGGATAATATGTAAAATGTCACAAAAAATCCTACTGTCTTTGTGGGGAATTATACAATTCATAGAATTCCTACAAAACTGCAGGGAAATACTTGACAAATTCCTACTTGTTTGGTATACTTTAAACAAGAAAAGAAATATCCTCCCAATCCACCACCCAAAGGAGGCGCACATATGCACGAAGAATGTCTGATTTGCAGTTCACCGCTTGAATATTCGGACTCGGACAAAATAATGGAATGTATGATTTGCCGAAAAAAAGAAAACAGCAAAACAAGCTGCACAAACGGACATTATGTCTGCAATGGCTGCCACACAAGCGGAATGGATAAAATTATAGCATTAGCTTTAGATGAAAAGTCCAAAAAACCCATTGAAATTTTAGAAAAAATGATGGCAATGGACTTTTGCCATATGCACGGTCCTGAGCATCATGTTATGGTGGGAGCATCACTCCTTACTGCATACAAAAATGCAGGTGGAGACATTGATTTGCCGTCTGCGCTTTCGGAAATGTATGCAAGAGGCAAACAAGTTCCCGGCGGAGCTTGCGGATTTTGGGGTGCGTGCGGTGCGGGAATCAGCACAGGTATGTATATGTCGATTATAACAAAGTCCACACCCCTTGCAAAAGAAGCATGGGGGCTTTCCAATCAGATGACAGGGCAAGCACTTACTGCAATCGGCAAAAACGGCGGTCCACGCTGCTGCAAAAGAGATTCTTATCTTGCAATTCGTGAGGCGGTCGACTTTACTGCTGAAAAGCTTGGCGTACATTTGGAGCTTGATAAAATCACTTGCTCTCACTCACATATGAATAATCAATGTTTAAAAGGAGCTTGTCCGTTTCACAGATAATGAAATAAAAAATACTTTGTATTAGCGAATATATTTAAGAAGAAAATAGAAGAATTTGAAACCTATGCCGGCAAAATAAACTAGGTATATAAAGTTAATTTTGATAGCTTAAATACAGCTTTCTTGTCGACTATATTATAAGAGGTGTCATATTATGAACAAATACAGCGAAGATCAAATAAAAAAAATAACCTCCGAGCTCATATCTAACCACGACGAATGCGATCTTATAAGCCAAGAATGCACAAAGCCTCTCCCCAACAGGGATGCAATAATCGAAGTCATCCGTGAGCTTCGCAAGGTAATCTTCCCCGGCTACTTCGACAATAATGGCTGTGCGGACGGTCTCTCCGAATTTTATATCGGCGAAATACTTGCAAGAATATTCAGAATCCTCTCCACTCAGATAGAAATTGCATTCAATTATTATAATGAAGATAATCTCACAAAGGAACAGATAAAAGAAAAAAGCGAAAAGATAACAACGGGACTCTTCCAAAAGCTCCCCTACATTCAGCAGATGCTCTATAAGGATGTTCAGGCATTCTACGACGGCGACCCTGCTGCTAAAAGTAAGGAAGAAATAATCTTCTCATACCCCGGGCTTGTGGCAATATATGTTTACAGAATATCCCACGTTCTCTACTGTGCAAATGTTCCCTTTATCCCCCGCATCATGAGCGAATACGCCCATTCAAGAACAGGTATTGACATAAACTCCGGTGCGGTAATCGGCGAATACTTCTTCATCGACCACGGAACGGGAATAGTTATCGGTGAAACGACAATAATAGGAAGCGGAGTTAAAATATATCAGGGCGTAACCCTCGGCGGTCTTTCGACACGAGGCGGTCAGGCGCTCAAGGGCAAAAAGAGACACCCCACAATAAAGGATAACGTAACAATCTATTCCGGAGCATCAATCCTCGGTGGCGAAACCGTCATAGGCGAGGAAGCGGTAATTGGCGGCAACTGCTTTATTACGGAATCCGTTCCGGCAAAAACCACGGTTATACTTAAGAATCCGGAGCTTATATTCAAGGACAAAAAATAATTAAGTCTCTGTCCGAGATAGGTATTGGTGAATGAAAATATACATATATACAGGATGATTATCCTTTTTGACTTGGAAGGCATTTTGGGCTGATAAATGTCATAAATCTTCCTTCCTGAAGTGAGACAAGCAGGGGTAATTATGCTACAATGTAGGTGTATTTTAGGAACATTTTGCTGATTTTCGTTCTATATAAAAAACAGTTAGACAAATAAGACTTTGGAGGCATAATATATGAAAAATTTAAAACTATTTTTCTCGGCATTAACAGTTGCATTCGGAATATTAGGCTTAACAAAGGCTCTTTCAACAGACATTTCAATGCCGATAATGTTTGTTAGTTTAGCAATTACAATGTTTATAACAGCCAAAGAATACAAAGATAAACGGCAAAAAAGTAGCGCAATTTATTTTTTGCTGTTGGGAATCTTTTTATTGGCAGTTACAGCCTATAATGTTGCTTCATTGATTTGGGGCATATAAAATACAAGTTCCAATTGTCAAGCATTCATGGAAAATGAATAAAAGAGCCAGTTATGCACACCAATACTTATCTCGGACAGAGACATAATTAAAAATCAAGTTGCACGAATATATCGACAAAATCCCCCACACGCACAGCAAAGTAAATTCACACAAAATTCAAATAAAATGAAGATTGCGAAGCAATCAACCTCGATTATGCATTGCGCATTACGCATTATGCATTAAATTCAACTCCAACGGCAGGTGATATAATTATGATGATTTCAACCAAAGGACGCTATGCCCTGCGAGTCATGATAGACCTTGCAAGACATGACAGAAACGAATTTGTTTCCCTCAAGGGTATCTCCGAACGACAGCAAATTTCAATGAAATACCTTGAAGCAATAGTCGCAGTACTAAATAAAGCAGGCTTCTTGCAGTCCCTTCGGGGCAAGGACGGCGGTTATAAGCTTGCAAAATCTCCCGAAGAATATACAATAGGCTCGGTGCTGAAGCTCACGGAAGGCTCTCTTGCTCCGGTTGCCTGCCTTGAGGGCGGCTGTGACACCGTTTGTCAGAGTGCGGACGGGTGCATTACTCTCCCCCTGTGGCAAAAACTTGACGGCATAATAGACAACTATCTCGAAAGTGTCACACTTCAGGATCTTCTTGACGGCAAAATCTGATTTTGCATAATTTACAAATTTACTACGGATAATATGGATATTTTATAATATTTCCTATTGACAACATAGGATATATATGATATAATTCATAGGCTGAAAATAGGAATTAAACGCAGAGCAATCTGCGATGTATAAAAGAAAGGAATGGCGGTTATGACAGTATACGCAGACAACGCCGCAACGACCAAGACAAGTAAAACGGCAATAGAGGCAATGCTCCCCTACTTTGATAAAATCTACGGCAACCCATCGAGCCTGCACACAATAGGCCAAGAGGCAAAGGAAGCTTTGACGAACGCAAGAGAAAGAATTGCAAAGTGCCTCGGTGCCGATACAAGTGAGATTATCTTCACCTCCGGCGGCAGCGAAGCAGACAACCAGGCAATTGTATCCGCAGCAATAAACGGTGCAAAGAAAAACAAAAAACATATCATCTCAACAAAATTTGAGCATCACGCAGTACTCCACACCCTCAAGAAGCTTGAAAAGCAGGGCTATGAAGTAACATATCTTGATGTCCACGAAAACGGTATAGTAACAGCCGACGAAGTAAAGGCGTCAATAAAG
The DNA here is from genome assembly GCA_045604705.1 of Eubacteriales bacterium. Classification (GTDB taxonomy): domain Bacteria; phylum Bacillota; class Clostridia; order Oscillospirales; family CAG-382; genus SIG622. The sequence goes on along the minus strand of JAZUOO010000040.1, from coordinate 16,283 downwards.
CCGGAAACCTGCCTTGTAACAATAATGTATGCAAACAACGAAATCGGCACAATCCAGCCTATAGCCGAAATCGGAGCTGTTTGCCGCAGTGCAGGTGTCGTATTCCACACGGACGCAGTTCAGGCGGTAGGACATCTTCACATTGACGTAAAAGCTCAGAATATAGATATGCTTTCCCTCTCGGCACACAAATTCCACGGTCCGAAAGGTGTCGGTGCACTGTATGTCAAGAAAGGCATCATCCTCTCCAACATAATCGAGGGCGGTGCACAGGAAAGAGGCAAGCGTGCAGGTACGGAAAACATCCCCGAAATCATGGGAATGGCAGCAGCACTTGAAGAAGCGGTTTTAAATCTTGACAAAAACGCAGAATATGTAAAATCACTTCGCAACAAGTTAGTTGACGGTCTTTCAAAAATCCCTCACGCAAAAATAAACGGCGATCTTGAAAACAGACTCCCCGGAAACCTCAATATGTGCTTTGAGGGCATCGAGGGCGAATCACTTCTTCTCCTCCTTGACGCACACGGAATCTACGCATCATCGGGATCTGCCTGCACATCAGGATCACTTGATCCCAGCCATGTTCTTCTCTCGCTCGGACTTCCCCACGAGGTTGCACACGGATCTCTCCGTCTTTCCCTTTGCGAGGAAAATACCGAGGAAGAAGTAAACCACATTCTCGAAAAAGTACCTGAAGTGGTAAACTATCTGAGAAATATGAGTCCCGTCTGGGAAGACCTTGAAACAGGCAAGAAACAGCACATTATATAAATGCAGAATTAGGATAGTGCACCCACCGATTGATGTGCGGATTGTGATTGATGCGATGCCTGCAAACACCCTCTCCGTCAGCTTTGCTGCCACCTCTCCCAGAGGGCGAGGCAAGGGTTGTGCACCCACCAATCAATGTGTAAATTGTAATCGTTGTGGTATCTGCGGAATGCCTCCCCCCTGCGACTCGACCATGGGTCGGGAGCGTTGCACGGAACAAGGCAACAAATTTGAAGTCCCCAAAAGAGGCACAGCAATAACAAACACCCCTAAAGCTCTAAAAGCCCCCGGAGCCGGAGCGAAGCGGGGGCGGAGATATTAAAGTTCTTTGCGGAGCTTTTTTCTAGACCGTTTACGGTCTGCATAAGCGACCCGTCGGAGCCCCCGTAAAAAAACAAACTGAATTCGAAAGGAAGATAAACATATGTTATACAGCGAAAAGGTAATGGATCATTTTAAGAATCCCAGAAATGTAGGTAAAATCGAAGATGCTGACGGCGTAGGTGAAGTAGGCAACGCTAAGTGCGGCGACATCATGAAAATCTATCTAAAAATAGACGACGGCATAATCACAGACGTAAAATTCAATACATTCGGCTGCGGCTCTGCAATCGCAACAAGCTCTATGGCAACAGAAATGATTAAAGGCAAGAGAGTTGAAGAGGCTCTTGAACTCTCCAACAAAGCCGTAGTTGAAGCACTCGACGGACTTCCGCCTGCAAAGATTCACTGTTCGGTACTTGCAGAGGAAGCTGTAAAAGCCGCAATCAAGGACTACTACGACAAGAACGGCATTGAATACGACAAGAAGATGTTCTGCGACGGCGACTGCTGTCATTGTCATGCACATGATGAGGAATAATATTTTGACTTACTCATTTTGAAATACTCGTAAAATTCCTTTAAGATAGTTTAATAAGAAACATAAAAATTAAAAGCATTCCTCAAACGTTCTCACCATATTTGCGGAGTGCTTTTTGATTTAACAATAGGTAATTTTACTGATTTCTATATGAATTGTAATTTATACTATCTGGTTAATAGGATAAATTATGCTTCAAACAGATATATTACAAACACGAAACGTCATAAAATTTTTTACTCTTCCATTTTGCAGTAATATTTTCCATATTTTCATGAAAATCGTTTAAAAACCAAATTTTCTTATTCCCCCCTTGACAAACCGGAAAAAACCTGCTATAATATTCTCAGCACACACTGTGCTAATCCAAAAAAGGAGGTCTCCCCATGAACCACAAGGAAAAAACCCTAATTTCCGACGCAATCTCCGACAGAATAATCCAAATCACGGAAGACCTCGCCACAAAAGACGGTGCCCACACCGTAACCGTGCGTAAAATCCTCGAAAAGCTCGGCACCACCAACAGAGTATTTTACAACCGCTTCCACAACATAGACGAGGTTCTTCAGATTGTCTACAAAAACGCTGTTATTAAAATGCACGACAGCGTAGTCACCGAGTTTGACATAACCAAGGACTTCTTTGAATATGTTACGGATGTGGCAACAAGTGTGCTTGTAAAAACCTACGAAATTAAAATGCAGTTCAGCCAGTATATGTTTGAGCACGACTCCCTCACCGATTTCAACCGTGAGTGGTGGACTGCAAAGATACATGAAATCCTTGACTACGGAACAAAACACAACCTCATAAAAAAAGTTGACTACGATACCATAAGCTACGCCGCATGGTGCTTCTGCCGCGGTTTTAACGCAGACGCCCTTAGCCGTAAAATCCCGATAGACGAAGCGGTAAAATACTTCAAAGCAGGCTTCGGTTGTTTCCTTGACGGATTACGGTTAACGGCAGATATTGATAACCAATAACCAAAACGGGGAAATCTTTGATTTCCTCGGAAAAAATCCAGCACACTGTGTGCCAAAAATAACAGTCATACGGAAATAACGCTTATATAAGGCAGATTTCCCTAAAAGAATGTTAAGCACACTGTGTGCTACACCGATTCGGACAATGCAACCGGTTCGGTTTATTTCAGGCAAGTCTCAGCACACCGTGTGTTGACACGGTATTGTTTCGTATCTGAACTGTCTGTTTCGGTATAACGAAAATAACTCAAATATATTTTAAGGAGTAACGAAATGGGAATAAAAATCCTTGGTACCGGTATGTATCTGCCGGAAAAGATTCTGACAAACGATGACCTTTCAAAGCTTGTTGACACAAACGACGAATGGATAACCCAGAGAGTAGGTGTAAAGGAAAGACACATTTCCGAAACCGAAACAGCAGCTGATATGGCGGCAAAGGCAGCAAAAGCTGCTATTAAAAAAGCCGGAATAACAGCTTCCGAGATTGACCTTATCGTATGTGCGACCATTTCCTCGGAAACCCTCTGCCCTACTGTTGCAGGTATGGTCGGAGCTGCAATCGGTGCAAGCTGTCCCGCATTTGACATAAGCTCCGCGTGCAGCGGATTCCTGTTTGCACTTGATACTGCGGCAGCATTTATTGACAGGGGCGGTATCAGAAACGTACTTGTCATAGGTGCGGAACGTCTTTCAAAGCTTGTGGACTGGAGCGACAGAAGCACCTGCGTAATCTTCGGCGACGGTGCGGGAGCTGCGGTAGTAACAAAAGGTGATAACTACCTATCACATCTTCTCTACACAAGCGGAGGAAACGAGGTAATAGAAATTCCCTCATTCGGCGGCTCATCTCCTTTCTACAAAAACGAGCTCAAACATCCCTACATTTTCATGGACGGGCAAGAAACATTCAAATTCGCCGTTAAAAAGATAGTGGACGATGTAAACACAGTCCTTGAAGCAGCAAATCTCACAATAGACGACGTAGCGTACATTGTCCCGCACCAGGCGAACATCAGAATAATAGACTATGCAGCAAAAAGATTGAAAATCTCAACCGACAAGATATATGTAAACATAGATAAGGTCGGAAACACCTCAGCGGCAAGTGTGCCGATAGCACTCGCAGAGCTTGCAGAATCAGGTAAACTTAAGAAGAGCGACAAAATTATCCTTTGTGCATTCGGCGGTGGTCTCTCAAGTGCAGCCTGCATAATTGAATGGTAAGCAACAGAGTAATACAAAACTCTTGCTATATAAATTATTTTTGGAGGAATGAAAAATGACATTCGACAAACTTAAAACTCTCATCGCAGATCACCTCGACATCGACGAGGCAGAAATCACCCTCGAAACTACATTTGAAGATCTCGGTATCGACTCACTCGACACCGTTGAACTCATGATGGAGGTTGAAGATGAATTCGGCATCGAAGTAAAAGCTCAGGAAGCAGGCAAATCCGTAAAGGAACTTGTAGCTTACATCGACGCAAAGCTCGCGTAAAGGGGCGGTTATTCGAGGGGCTGCTCGCCCCTCGAGCTCCCTCGGTCGCTTATGCAGAAAGTAAACTTTCTTGAAAGAAAACTCCGCAAAGAACTTTAATATCTCCGCCCTCGCTACGCTCCGTCTCGGGGGATTTTAAGATTGTTTTTTGAATTGATTTTCACCTTGCAATTTTTATTGAAAGGATTTTATATATTATGATACACACAAGTATTTGTGATTTGCTCGGAATCAAATATCCGATACTGCAAGGCGGCATGGCACACATATCCGATGCAGAGCTTGCAGCGGCCGTTTCAAAGGCAGGCGGTCTCGGAATAATCTCTGCGGCAAATGGAAATGTAGAACAGATTGAAAAAGAAATTGACAAGTGTCGTTCTCTTACAGACAAACCCTTTGGTGTTAATATTATGCTTATGGGTGAGAACATTGACGAGATCGCACAGCTTGTTGCAGATAAAAAAGTTGCGGCGGTAACAACCGGTGCCGGCAATCCCGAAAAATACATTCCCATGTGGAAGCAAGCAAATGTCAAAGTTATCCCCGTAGTTGCAAGCTCGGCTCTTGCAAAGCTTGTATCCCGTTCGGGAGCCGATGCAGTTATTGCCGAGGGTACCGAATCCGGCGGTCACGTCGGCGAAATGACAACAATGGCACTCGTCCCGCAGGTAGTTGACACGGTAGACATCCCCGTCATTGCCGCAGGAGGCATAGCAGACGGCAGAGGTGTCATCGCCTCTCTTGCCCTCGGAGCACAAGGTGTACAGGTTGGTACAAGATTCCTTCTCGCAAAAGAATGTAACATCAGCCAAACCTACAAAGAAAAGCTTCTCAAAGCAGGAGACACATCAACCATCGTCACCGGCAGAAGACTCGGACACCCGGTAAGAAGCATAAAAACCGCCCTATGGCGTGAATATTCAAGACTTGAATACACAAGTGAAGTCACGGACGAACAGCTTGAAGAAATGGCAAAAGGTACACTTCGTGCCGCAGTAGTTGACGGCGATGCAAAGAGAGGCTGCTTCCTCGCAGGTCAGATTTCGGGACTTTGCAACAAGGAACAGACAGCCGCCGAAATAATAAAAGAAATGTTCTCACAAGCAGAAATAATAATTAATGGAGTACAGAAATGGGTAAGATAGCATTTGTATTTTCAGGTCAGGGCTCACAGTACCCCGGCATGGGAAAATCACTTTACGAAAACAGCGAATCGGCAAAGAAACTTTACAACGCCGCAGAATCCATCCGTCCCGGCACAATGGCACAGTCCTTTGACGGTACGGAAGATGAACTCAAAATCACATCCAACACACAACCCTGCCTCTATCTTGTAGACCTCGCTGCAGCACTTGCACTCTCGGAAAAAGGCGTAAAACCGAAAGCTGTTGCAGGATTCTCCCTCGGCGAAGTCGCAGCCCTCGCATTCGGCGGTGCATACAGTCATGAGGATGGCTTCAGAATCGTGACCGCACGTGGACTTGCCATGAACAAAGCTTGCGAAACAAGCGAAAAGACAGCAATGTGTGCAGTCCTGAAGCTTACGGAAGAAAAGGTCAGAGAACTATGCGCAAAATACGACAAACTCTATCCCGTAAACTTCAATTGCCCCGGACAAATATCGGTATCCGGACTTGAAGAAAGCGTAAACGCCCTCATGGAAGACGTAAAAGCTGAGGGTGGCAGAGCAGTCCCGCTTTCAGTCAGCGGAGCATTCCACTCCCCTTTCATGGCAGAAGCGGCAACAGAATTTGCAGCTGAACTCACAAAGTACAGTCTCACATCGCCCCAAATCCCCGTATACTCAAATCTTACGGCAGAGCCCTATACGGGTAATATTGCAGACTATCTTGAAAACCAGATCAAAAATCCCGTACTTTGGCAAAAGACAATAGAGACACTTATAGCAGACGGCTTTACTGAATTCATCGAAGTAGGCGCAGGCAAAACTCTCTGCGGACTCATAAAGAAAATAAGCAAGGAAGTTAACACCTACTCCGTAGAAAACGCAGAAGCCATTGAAGAAACACTCTCGGCACTTCGTGAAAAGGGGGCTATCTGATGCTTACACTTAAAGACAAAACAGCAGTAATAACGGGCGGTTCACGAGGAATAGGTGCAGAAATCGCATACAAATTCGCCACCCTCGGCGCAAACATCGCAATCCTCGACCTCTGTCCCGAAGAAGCGGCAAAACCCACCCTCGACAGAATAACCGAAACAGGTGTAAAAGTATTTTATTACAACTGCAACGTCACAAAATCCGATTCCTGCAAGGATACAATATCAAAAATAAACACAGACCTCGGCAGTGTAGACATCCTCGTAAACAATGCAGGCATCACCAGAGATAACCTCATTATGACAATGTCCGAAGAAGAATTCGACGAAGTATTGAACACCAACCTCAAGGGTGCATTCAATATGGTTAAAGCGTGTGGCAGAGGTTTTATAAAAAAGAAATACGGCAAAGTAATAAACATCGCCTCCGTATCCGGGCTTCTCGGCACGGCAGGACAAGCGAACTACGCCGCATCAAAAGCAGGTATCATTGCTCTTACAAAAGTAATCGCCAGAGAATTTGCCGGCAAAAATGTGTGCTGTAATGTAATAGCTCCGGGATTTATTCAAACACCGATGACAAAAGAGCTCGACACAGAAGCATATCTTAAACAAATCCCCAAAGCAAGACTCGGCACTCCCGAAGATGTGGCAAACCTCGCAGCATTCCTCGCCTCGGATATGGCAGACTATGTTACGGGCGAGGTTATCAGGTGTGACGGCGGACTGGCTATGTAAATGCACAATTCACAATGCACAATTCACAATTCAGAAGAATTCTTCTGAAGACCGCTTGCGATCTTTGTAGGGCGTGACGACTCGGCACGCCGCAGCAGGAATCGCAATGATTGCAATATCGCACAATGTTCGGTGGGTGCACAAACCTTGCCTCGCCCTCTGGGAGAGGTGGCAGCGAAGCTGACGGAGAGGGATTATCGCACAATGCTCGGAGGGTGCACAAACCAATAAAAACTCATAAAAAACGGACAGACGCATTATTGTAATGCACAAAGAACAATTATTTTTGAAAGGGTATTAAAATATGAATAGAGTTGTTATAACCGGCATGGGCTGTGTAACGCCCGTCGGAAGCACGGTAGATACATTCTGGGACAGCCTTAAAGGCGGCAAATGCGGAATCGCCGAAACAACAGGCATAGACACAAGTGACCTCAAAGTTAAAATTGCAGCACAGGTTAAAGACTTCGATGCTTCAAATTACATGGAAAAAAGCGAAATAAGAAGAAGCGACAAATTTGTTCAGTTCGCCATCGGCGCGGCAACTCAGGCAGTCGAGGACAGCGGCATAAAGGACAACATAGATCCCGAGCGTTTCGGAGTATACTACGGTTCCGGTATCGGCGGCTTTGATACCTTTGTATCCGAATGCGATAATTTGCGTGAAAAGGGAGCATCACGTGTATCTCCCCTGTTCATCCCCAAAATGATTTCCAACATCGGAGCAGGAAACATCGCAATAAAATTCGGTGCAAAAGGACCTTGTGTAAGCGTAAGTACAGCCTGTGCAACAGGAACAACAGCCATCGGCGAAGCACTTCGTGCCATAAGAGGCGGCTATGCGGATGCCATTATTGCAGGCGGTGTTGATGCTTCCGTCTCTCCCCTTGCAATAGCAGGCTTTACAAACTGCACGGCACTCTCGGAAAATCCCGATCCTGCTACCGCTTGCTGTCCCTTTGACAAAAGACGTTCCGGTTTTATCATGGGCGAAGGTGCAGGCGCGCTAATTCTCGAAGAATACGAACACGCAAAAGCCAGAGGTGCAAAAATATACGCCGAAATAGTAGGCTACGGCTCAACCTGCGATGCTTACCACGTAACAGCTCCCGATTCAGAAGCAACACAGTCAGCAAGAGCCATTTCCGAATGCTACAAAGAATGCGGTATTGCCGATGAATCAAAAATATACATCAACGCTCACGGCACAAGCACACCTCTCAACGACAAAACCGAAACAAAAGCAATAAAAACAGTATTCGGTGAAAAAGCATACAACATTCACATCAGTTCCACAAAGTCCATGACGGGACACCTTCTCGGTGCTGCGGGAGCAGTCGAAGCCATTGCCGCAATTCTAGCACTTCGTGACGGCATAGTTCCTCCCACAATCGGCTACAAAGAGCCTGATGAGGAATGTGACCTCAACTACACTCCCAACGCAGCCGTAAAAACTGAAATCGAGCTTGCAATGTCCACATCATTGGGATTCGGTGGGCACAATGCCTGCGTAGGCTTTAGAAAGATCTGAGGTAGACAATGAACAGAGAAGAACTCAAAAATATACTCCCTCACAGGGACAATATGCTTCTTTTGGATGAGGCAGAGCTCCGTGACGGATTTGCCTACGGAAAGCTGAAAATAACAGGCGACGAATGGTTTCTCAAGGGACACTTCCCCGGTAATCCCATTGTCCCGGGCGTTATCCAGTGCGAAATCCTCGCCCAGACCGTCAGCGTATGCCTTGGTGACAAAATGGAAAAGGATGCCCTGCCTTTTTTCACGGGGCTTGACAAAGTAAAATTCAAACGTCCAGTAAAGCCCGGCGACATCTTTGAAACAAAATGCGAAATCACAAGAATAATGGAGCCTTTCTACTTTGCAAAAGGAACCGGCACGGTAAACGGAAAGGTGTGCGTTACCGCAGAATTCTCCTTTGCCATAACCAAGAAAAATTAACGGAGGAAAGATAAGTGGAAATACTTAAGAAACTCGGATTCGGAAAATCGGGAACTGCGAGTGAAACAAAACTTACCTGCAAGAAATGCGGCGCGGAAACCCCCAAGTCCAAAGTCGCGGAAAATCTGTATATCTGCCACGAATGCGGCGAATACTTCAGAATGTCTGCACTCGCAAGAATAAACGCTACCGCAAACGATGGAACCTTTGTGGAACTCTACGCAGACATTACGTCCGAAAACAAAATCGGCTTCCCGGAATACGAAGAAAAGCTTGAAAAAGCACAAAAAGCTTCAAAGCTGTGTGAAGGTGTTGTATGCGGTAAATGCACGGTAAACGGTAATAAATGTGCCCTTTTCGCAATGGACTCAAACTTCATGATGGGCAGCATGGGCACCGTTGTCGGCGAAAAGATAACAAGACTTTTTGAGTTTGCAACAAAGGAAAAACTCCCCGTAATAGGCTTCTGTACCTCAGGCGGTGCAAGAATGCAAGAGGGTATATTTTCACTTATGCAAATGGCAAAGGTCAGCGGCGCAGCAAAACGTCACAGCGAGGGCGGAAATCTCTATATCGCAGTCCTCACCGATCCCACAACGGGCGGCGTAACAGCCAGTTTTGCAATGCAGGGAGACATCATAATCGCTGAGCCAAAAGCTCTTATCGGTTTTGCAGGACAGCGTGTAATAGAGCAGACAACAGGCGAAAAATTACCGCAAGGCTTCCAGAGAGCCGAGTTTCTCCTTGAGCACGGCTTTATAGACATCATAGAAGAAAGACCGAGAATGAAATACACCCTCGGAAAACTTCTCTCCATCCACGCAAAAACTCCCGTAAAGACAATGAAAGGAGTATAACACAATGTTACAAGCAAGCAAAGTAACAGCCTACGAAAGGGTACAGGCGGCACGCTCCGGCAACCGTCCCATGGGCGGCTACTACATCAGCAGAATGATAGATGACTTCGTGGAACTACACGGTGACAGACGCTTCGGTGACGACGGTGCAATAGTAGGCGGCATAGGCTTCCTCGCCGATACTCCCGTAACCGTCATCGCAATGGAACGAGGCTCGGACATCGCAGACAGAATGAAACGACATTTTGGTTGCCCCTCTCCCGAGGGCTACAGAAAAGCTCTCAGACTTATGAAAGAAGCAGAAAAATTCGGACGCCCCATAATTTGCTTCATCGGAAGCTCCGGCGCATATCCGGGAATCGGTGCTGAAGAAAGAGGTCAGGGAGAGGCTATCGCAGAAAATCTATTTGAAATGATGGGGATTAAAGTCCCTATTATATCCGTCATTGTGGGCGAGGGCGGAAGCGGCGGTGCACTTGCCCTGGGCGTATGCGACACAGCCGTAATGTTTGAAAACGCCGTATATTCGGTAATATCCCCCGAGGGCTGTGCAACGATTCTTTGGAAAGACGCCGCAAGAGCCGCACAAGCCGCAGAAGTATTAAAGCTTACCTCAAACGATCTTCTCACCTATGAAATCGTTGAAGAAATAATCCGAGAAGAAAACAGAACTTCCGACGAAATTTGCTCGGAGCTGAAAAGAGTCCTTATCTCAGAAATAGAAAAAAAACAAAAACTTTCGCTAAAAGACCTACTTGACGGCAGATACCAAAAATTCAGAAAAATCGGCAGTATTTAAAGGATACGGAGTGCGTGTAAAAACGTGCTCCTTTTTTATCGTAAAAAAACAAATTGCCTATTGACTTTTTTCGTCATTATATTATAATATAATTAAACACGGCATAACTCCGTCAGCCTTTCGCAAAGAAAAAATCTCCGAAGCATAAAAGGAGGTACACACATTGACGGAAACCCACATTCTTCTCACCATCGTCCTCACATCTTCAAAGGCATCGGTGCTGATACGAGATACAGTAAAACCAAACACGAAATTCCAATGAAAAATCCACCTTGCATCTCTTGTCAAGCAGTATTATTATTCATAATTTTTCACGCCATAACTTCACAAATATATGCTATAGTAAAAACAAATTAAAAATTGGAGAACTCAAAATGAACATCACTGATATATTCCTCGACAAATACAGAGAGCTGGAGGTTGCCGTAAGATACGCCTACAAGCTCGGGAAATACGACTCCGCGGTATCATTCCTCAAAAAGCAAAAGCGCTTCGAAAAATACAGTGCCGACATAGATTATATTTCCGACATACGCAATCTCCTTTCCCACAACAGAAAGATAAGCGGCGAATACGCAGTTCACCCCTCAGAGCAGCTACTAAGCTTCATGGATGCTCTGATAAACGCAGTCAACGGCAGGAAAAAGTGCAAAGTCATCGCCATAAAATTTGCCAACATATGTAAGTGCACCCCGAATGAAAAGGTAAATCCGACAATTAAAATTATGCACGAGCGTAATTTCACACATATTCCGATAGTATCAAACCACCGCATAGTCGGCGTATTCAGCAGAAACTCCATCTTTACCTATGTTGCCGAAAACACCGCCTGTGCCCTCACCTCAAAGCCTGAGCTTACCTTTGCCGACATTGCCGATTACACAAGACTTGACGGTAGAGAAAAGGAAGAATATCTTTTCGTAAAAAGCGACACATATATCGACGAACTTGAAGACATCTTCGACAGTATTTCCTCCAAAGGCAGACGTGTGGGACTTGTATTTCTTACAAAAAACGGAAGTAGAGAAGAACCTATTCTCGGAATGCTTTCACCCTGGGACGTAATTGGTGAGAGCTAAAGATTCAACCATGAAAGCAAAATACTGTCTGCTCCTCTTTATTCATGCTCTTCCTTGTACCTTGCGGACTCAATACCGTATTATTCCGAAAATGGTCGGCGGCAACTGCAAGCTCGGAGCATCCATCGCCTTTGTTTCAATCATCTCTTTCATTGCAATAATGCCGTTTCACATAAAAGTTATAGAGTGCTGTATACTTGAAGTTTATATATACCCAAAAAATCACCACCGAAGATTACGTGTCCTCGGTGGTTTTCGCATTTATGTTATTCAATCGGATATTTCGTTATATCTCCGCCGAAAGATTTCTGTAATCCTTAGGATTCTTCCCGGTTATCTTCTTAAATACTCTCCGAAAATAAGTAGATGACTCAAACCCCACAGCCCCGCTTATACTTTCAATAGTCATATCATCCTCATTGATAAGCAATACAATTGAACGGTTGACCCTGTAATGATTAATATAGTCAACAGGAGTCACTCCCAAAGCCTCCTTAAAAGCCGGATAAAAACGTGATGCACTCATATTACTGACAGAGGCTAGCTCATCTATGCTTATATTTTCAGCATAATTCTTCTCAATATAATCTATCGCACGGCTGATTCTCGAATCTATCTGCTTATCCTTCCCAACCTCCAGTTTTGGTAGAATTGTACTCAAAATCTCAAAGAACCTGGAAAGTGCATTCAGTTGTCCCACTTCTTCCCCGTTATATGCCTCAAGAATGTACCTAAAATCCGAAATCATCCTCTCACAATCCTCGGGAACGTATTTCTGAAGCTTGAAATTCTTGTATCTCGTGAAGATTCCGGGATAATCAAAGAGAAAGTGTATACTGATATAGCGTACCCTGGGTTTTCCGTGCCAGTGGGAAACATAACGTGTTGTTACAGGTACAAAAACCATTTCCCCGGGAACAAGTGTAAAACTCTCCCCGCTGCCGATACTGTCACAAAATTCAGCCTCCCCCTCAAGCAAGAGTCCTATACAAAAATGAGGACGCGGTGCACAGCTTGCATCAAAAGTGTATTCATCATGCTCATAAATATCCGTTTTAAAGAAAGTAAGTCTTGATGCAGAGGATATACTTAACATATTTTCATCTCCAAAAATGATAGAATTGTTCTGTTTTTTGGTATTATATCAGTTTTAAACCTGATTGTCAATATGCTATAATAATTTTATAATAATTATTTTATATTCAAGAAAGGAATACAAAAATGAAAGCATTAGTAATAACAGAAGAAAAAACTCTGAAATGGACAGACGTCGAAAATCCCACACTAAAATCCGGTGATGTCCTCGTAAAAGTCCACGCAGCAGCAATAAACAGAGCAGACCTCATGCAGGTAGACGGTTGTTATCCACCTCCTCCCGGATGTCCCGATTGGCCCGGACTTGAAATTTCCGGCGTAATCGAGGAGCTTTCCGATGAAGCAAAATCCGAGGGCAAATGGAAAATCGGCGATGAAGTATGCGCACTTCTCGGCGGCGGTGGCTACGCAGAATATGTTGCAGTACCCTCATTTATGCTCATGCCCGTACCAAAGGGACTTACACTTACCGAAGCTGCAGCACTTCCCGAAGCATTTGCTACGGCATACCTCAACCTCTTTATCGAGGGTGGTGCAAAACCGGGTATGAACTTCCTTATGCACGCAGGAGCCTCCGGCCTTGCAAGCGTTGTCATCCCCATGGCAAAGGCATTCGGTCTGCGTGTTATAACAACGGTACTGAATGAAGAAGCAGCAAAGTCAATCGCTCATCTGGGTGCTGACGTAGTTGTTGACACTTCCAAGGAAAGCATAGTGGATGTCCTTAAAGCTGAAGCGGATGCAGGCAGACCTCTCAATCTTGCAATAGACTGCCTCGGCAGTGAAAAGGTCGGAGAGTGCTTCCCCTACTGTGCTTATGCCTGCCGCTGGATAATGATTGCAACTCTCGCAGGAGATATTTCTCCCGTAAATATGAGAACAATGTACGTCAAGAATATTCGCCTAATCGGAAGCACCCTTAGAAGCAAGCCCGAACCCTACAAGGGCGAACTCCTTGCAAAACTCGTAGATGAAATCTGGCCGAAGGTTGAATCCGGTGAAGTAAGACCTACCATCTGGAAAGTAATGTCTATTAAGGAAGCAAACGAAGCTCACGCACTTCTACGCGATGGCAAGAGTGCAGGAAAAGTGGTAATGATATTTTAAATAATAATTTATAAATGAAGAAATATGGAGGAACTTGATATGGAAATACAATTTAACGGTAAAGTCGCACTTGTAACCGGTGCAGGTTCAGGTATAGGCTTGCTCTCGGCAAAGTGTTTTGCAAAAGAGGGCGCAAAGGTTGTCCTTGTTGATATAAACCAAGATGCAATAAACGCAGCTGCAGAAGAAATCAAGGCTGACGGCGGTGAAGCCATCGCCATAAAGGTGGACGTTACAAAATACGATGAAGTAAAAATGAGCTGTGACAAAGCGGTAGAAGCCTTCGGTGCAATTGATATACTTGTAACCTGTGCCGGCGGTGCAGAGCTTCGTCTTCTCGGAATAAATGTCCAGGAATATTACGACGTTCCCATTGAAGCAATTGATTTCGGTATTGACCTTAACCTCAAGGGAGCAATGTACTTTCATCATGCCGCATTTAAATATATGGCAAAGGGCAACGGCGGAGTAATTGTTTCTCTCGGCTCAATAACCGGCGAGGAAGGCGGTCATATGGCTTATGCGGCTTCAAAAAGTGCACTTATGAACGGTATTACAAAATCCCTTGCACAATACGGTGCAAATCATAATATCAGAGCTGTATGTGTGGCTCCCGGTCCGGTACTTACACGAGCTGCCATGGCAAATATGAAGACAATGGTAGGCAGAGCCGCTGATCCCCAAGAAATAGTTGATATGATTCTTTATGTCGCTTCCGACAAGGGTGCATTCATCAACGGTACTACAATTCTTATTGACGGCGGTAGAAACGTAATGTTCAACAAAGGATAACAGAAAGGAATTACATAATATGAAACCTACATTTCTCGGACACGACAAGCCTCTTTATACGGTTATGATACAAAAAAGAACTCCCGAAGAGTATTGCGATACTATAGCAAAGGCAAGAGCTGCAGGTGCAGACGCTGTGGGACTCCAATTTGAAAATCTTCTTTTGCAGTACAGAAACGAGGAATCCTACAAAGCGATATTTGCGGCCGCCGCAGAACTCCCCACATACGTCACCTACTACACCAGAACCGATTTTGTCGATGTGAACAAAACCGATGATGACGTAGCAAATGAGTTAATAAAAATCGTAAAATGCGGCGGAACTCTCGTTGACGTCATGGGCGACATTTTCTGCAAAACAGAGGGCGAGCTTACAGACGATCCGGAAGCCGTAGCAAAGCAGAAAAAACTCATTGAAGAAATCCACGCTCTCGGCGGCGAAGTCCTTATGTCTTCACACGTACTTAAGTACACAAAGTCCGATAGAGTAATGGAAATCGCCAACGCCCACAAGGAAAGGGGTGCCGACATTTCCAAAATAGTAACAGATGCCAATACCGACACCGAACAGATTGATAACCTTATGATTATCGACAGACTCAAAAGAGAGCTTGAACTCCCGTTCCTGTTCCTTTGCAGCAACAAATGCGAGGTACTTCGCAGAATAGGTCCCATGTTCGGCTGCTGTATGTGGTTGACTGTATTCGAGCACGATGACCTTTCCACAAAAACCCAACCGGAAATTCTCAAAGTCAAAGCTATAATGAACGGCTTTAAATAAAAAATCATGATATAATCCCCTTAGAGTAGACACTTGGAAAACAAAAAATTCAAGACTACGCCAAGGGGACGTTTTTATGCCCGGACGAACAAGAAATATTCAGCAAAATTACAAGCAGTAACAGATTACCTTTCGTGGAAATGAAGCTTATGTGAAAAAGAAGCTTATGCGGAATATGAAAAATATAGAGTACGTGATTAAAAATCACTGCGAGAATGGGTGATATGGTATATTTTAAAAGGTTCATTAGCCGAGAAACGCTTGTTTCTGATATTTAAAATTACATACATTTTTTACAACACACATCGCTAGCGAAAACGTTCAATTGTATGATACCATGCGAGCATTATTTCTCCACCGCCGTGTAATGGAAAACTCCCCCTGCCATACGACAGGCGGAGATATAAGAATCTATTCCTTTTAAATTCTTTTGGTCTGTCCGCTTGACAGAGGACACATCAAAGTACCGTGGAGATTGTCATTTCATCTGATTACAAAATCTCAAAGCTGTACATTAAGCACCGACACCCGGAGCAACACCGTTAATGAGAACTATTGTATCATCACTTGTCTTGTTAAAGTTTGCCTTAACAATATTAAGGTCTGTAACATTTACCTCTCCGCTTTCATCAAGGTCTACAGTTGCCTCAAGGTCATCATCGTCTGTTACGGCTTCATCAAATGCTCTGATAATTCTTATAAAGTCGTCAAGATATACTTTGCCGTCGCCGGACTTATCCTCTTCATTACCCTTGATGTCACCTGCAAGAAGTGTCATTTCAACAGTGTTTTCACCCTCGGCTACCGTGATTTCACAAACACCGGCAAGGTATCCGTTCTTTTCTACACGAATGTTGAGTTTTTGACCAACTGTTACATCCTCGATAAT
>JAZUOO010000039.1:0-28825 GCA_045604705.1 Eubacteriales bacterium | reverse complement strand
TGATGCTGATTATAGATATTTTGATAAAGGAGATTAACTACTATGAAAAGAATAATTAAAAATATAGAAAAAAGTGGCGTGTCAATTACAAACGCATTCGATAATTTTATTACATCAAAGATTGCCGAGGGTCGCAGAGGTGCTACCATTCGTTCCTACAAAGGCTCAATCAAGGATTTTATGAAGTTCTGCGAGGACAAAGGGTATAACCCCATTTTGTGAAACACTCGAATAAGAGCGTTTTTCCATTCCCGTATGAAGAAGCGACACTTCGTGCCGTTTCTTCATACTCATTTTGGTAGAAAGCAAAGTTTGACAAATAAGCCACATAACCTTATTGTCAAACCGTCCTTTCAGTTGTGTTTTTCTTTCCGACCATCTTTTTTCCTGCCTTTCTATATTCTTTCCATTTGGATTTGTTTGTTATATTTTACTGTCGATTGCTCCCGAAATATAACAAGAGCGGAGGATTTTCCTCCGCTCTCATCTGTTCAATATATTATAATTTGCTTAACAATTCTGCTTTTTTCTGCTGGAACTCTTCTTCAGAAATGATACCTTTTTCTTTAAGTGCTGAAAGGTTTTCTATCTTTTCGATAATGTCATTTCCGTTGGAAGACGAATTGTTGTGGTTAGTAGCCTGATTCTTGGCATCTTCAAAAACCTTTAATATTTTGTTGATTAAATCCTTTTTATATGATACCAACATATCGTAAGTTTTTGTCATAGTATGTATTTCAATATGACCACCAGTTAAACCATTACCGCTACTGTTAATTGCTCTTATTTCATCAAGATTGACAATTTCAGTTGAATGACTAAACATAATTTGATAGCTGAAACAAAGTCTCTTATCAGTTAGTATTACAACACCTGGAAGTTTTTCAACCTTTCTTGTATTAACAGTTGTAATAACCAAATTGGTTGGATATATGAATAACAATGTTTCGTTGTTATCAATAATGCTTTCTGCTTTTTCTATGTTTTTCTTGTTGCCAAAAGTTTTTACTTCAAATTCATTTAATAATCTTTCTACATCCGCTCTCATAATGTACCTCCGAAATTCTATTTTTTACATTATACCACAAATATATGAATATTTCAAGATATATGAGCATATTTGTTATTTTAATGTTATGATTCCACTTGAATTGTTCATTTTTCTATGCTATAATAGAAAATGTAATCAATAGCACCTAATGGCGAGATTTTCGTTCATCAATTACCGATTCGGTCAATGCTGACCGAGAAAAAGGTTGTAAAGACCAATATTAAGAGTGTCAAAAAAACTATTTAGACCTGTTGATTCGTAATCAATAGGCCGAGGGTTCAAATCCCTCTACCAGCTCCAATTTAATTTTGAATTAAGGATTCATAATCAAAGATTATGAGTTCTTTCTTTTTCCACAATCAATTATGCATTTTGCATTTATATCGTCGCCACCGGGTGGAGACTGTTATTTTGGCATTCGTTTGTGCGTCGTCAAATCTTTGAAGATGTGCATACGGGTGTTTATTTTTTTTGAGGTAAAATAAAAAGAATGACCTTATATGCCTTATATGCCGCACTCCCTCTTTTTGTGCCGTGGGCAATGGTCACCCTTGTATTCTATTATGTTTTGAAATTGCCATGAAATGCGAATTCCGACTTGAGCACACTCTCGGTTACTGCCGGTCGTCTCGCTTCCCTCTCATCTTTCTCCGAATCCCCTATTACATTCTTGCTTATGCGGCGAACGACCTCGTGTTTGCTATGTTTTGACGACTTTCTTCATTCTCGGATATTTCCTAAATTACGATGGTCGCTTGCTTTGTTATACTCTTTCCAACGATATATTCAAATTTTTCAATTGAAAAAGGATATAGAAAAAGCAGGCAGATTGACTGCCTTTGGTTTAGTCGAACATTAAGAATCTGTATGGTTCCGTGTCAAGCACTTTAGCTATTCTGAAAAGTGTATCAAGGCTTATGGGTTTGTATATCCCCCGCGCTTCTATCTGACCAATAAAGCTTGTTGCCACATTCATTTTACAGGCGAGCTGTTCTTGTGTCAGTCCTTTGAGTTTTCTGTAATATGCCACCTTTAACCCGATCTTTGTGTAGTTCTGTGCAAATTCATCGTGCATTTAATCACCTCGGAATTATTATACCCTCTTGACACAGAATTTTTTATATGATATAATTATTATATATATTACTGCTTAAATAATATGTATTATTCATACACATATTTTATTTATAAACAAAAAACATATAGTGTACTTAACGTTAAGGAGACGGCTAATGAAAGACTTACATAAATGGAAATTCGCACAGAAAAAAACACGCGACTGTGACTTTGTGACACAGTTTCAAAAAGGGTGTATTTCCAACATATCGGCACTTGGTGGCAAGAAGAGACGTTCGGCAGGCAAGAGGAAGATATTCGGGCATATAGCCAAGGTGTTTTGCTTTATTTCTGTACTGGCGTTGGTTTTAAGACTTGTTTTGAAATATATTTACGGTAAGGATACAAAGCTGTGTTCGGTTGTTGCTTTATTTTCTACGGTGATAAGTCTTGTTTCCGTGAGGATTACTGCAAATGAAGCTGAAAAGGAAGATGTTTTTTCTCAGGGAATCGATTTTTTTGAAGATGCCGTTAATTTTTCGGAGAATATTTGACTGTATTGTTTGTGATAGTTTTTAATTCATATATGAGGACAGGACAGCTCACGGTTTGAACTGCCCTGTATTATTTTACTTTTTATCGGATTCCCAGGTACTCTTCAAGGGTAAGTCCGGATTCAAAGATCTCCTTAGCCGCGGTTTTGCCTACGTACCTGTAGTGCCACGGCTCGTAGTAGATGCCGGTAATGTCGGTTTTGCCGTTAGGGTATCGCAGTATAAAACCGTACTTCCATGAGTTCTGCATAAGCCATTTTTGTTCTGCAGTGTCCTCTTGAGATTCATCGAGCACTACATGGTAGGATGCCACTATGTCAAGAGCAAGCCCGGTTTGATGTTCACTGGTTCCCGGGACTGCTACCCATCTGCCGGCTTCGATTGCGGCTTCTGCTTCGGAATATCCTTTGTTTAGATACTGATTTATCTGGCGTTTGTACAGCGATTGTTGTTTTTCCATTGTTCTGTATGAAGAACAAATATAGGGTGAGAGCCCTTCGGCACGCATATCGTCCATCATTGCCTGCAGATCGGGGTAAGCACGTTCGTCGACTTTATGACCGTCTTTTAGATTTGTGAGCGTTACCTCGAAATCTTCAGGCAGACTGTTCCACGGGTTCACAAGAATAAGGTTCCAGTCGTTGTCGGAAATGTTTTGTTCCGTCTCCTGTCGGTCTGTGGTGTCCGATTCATGTGTGTTTTCGTCCGACTTGTCTTCAACTGTTGTTTCGTTTTCCGTTTTGTCTGTGTCTGTGGAAGCGTTGTCAGCTTTCGGAGTACTGCCGTCCGGGCTTTGAACCGATGAACCTGGCACAGGAAAGGAAAGCCCGTCTCTTTCGGTGTTTTCTGTTTGATTACACGAACAGTCAAAAAGACAAGCGCACATAAAAATTACACCTAAGACTTTCAGCACGATATTTTTCATTGTAAGTCCTTTCTTCTATAATACGACATATATGATTTGGTAATCTGATGCACCGCGGGTTTAACCTCTTCACATTGTACTTTCGCTTGGGCCTTTTCACATTCATCATCGAATATCATTTCAAAAAGGCTTTGTGCAAAACCTTTATGGGGCG
The DNA here is from genome assembly GCA_045604705.1 of Eubacteriales bacterium. Taxonomy (GTDB): domain Bacteria; phylum Bacillota; class Clostridia; order Oscillospirales; family CAG-382; genus SIG622. The sequence continues at coordinate 25,085 of JAZUOO010000039.1, read as the reverse complement.
GTTGATTCTGTTTGCAAGAAACATTGTTGTGCCCTGTGTTTTTACATTTCTTTCCGCTTTTCTCAGCGATCTCATATGTTAATGGGACAGTTCTTCTTGAGTTTCTTGTAATTGAGGTTTATTTTATTTTCATTTGCTTTGTTTCTCCTTCGTTTTCATATTACAGTTCTTGTATTATAACACTTGGTGATATTGATTGTCAAGTACGTAAAAATTACAAAATACCAAAATTATACTCAAATACACATTACTTTTAACATTAGGTAATTGAAATCATAAAAAAATTATGGTAGAATATCTGGGTAGTTCAAGAAGCTACCCGTTTTAATGTTTGGAATTATCTATATACATGAAAGGAAATTTGTTATGAGTATCAGAATAGGAATCTACGGTTACGGAAACTTAGGAAAAGGTGTGGAATGTGCGATAAAGCAGAATCCCGATATGGAGCTTGTGGGTGTATTTACAAGGCGTAATCCGTCCGGCGTTAAAACTGTTACGGGAGCAAAAGTTTATCATGTTGACGATGCACCTTCAATGACAGGCGACATTGATGTTATGGTTATCTGCGGCGGTTCGGCAACAGATCTTCCCGAACAAACTCCTTTCCTTGCAAAGTATTTCAATGTCATTGACAGCTTTGACACTCATGCGAAGATCCCGGAGCATTTTGCAAATGTGGATGCAGCGGCAAGAGAAAGCGGTAAAATCGGCATTATTTCCGTTGGTTGGGATCCCGGTATGTTCTCGCTTAACAGACTTTACGGTGGGTGTGTGCTTCCGGACGGTAAGGATTATACGTTCTGGGGCAAGGGTGTAAGCCAGGGGCATTCGGACGCTATAAGAAGAATTGAGGGTGTTGCCGATGCAAGGCAGTATACCATTCCCGTGGATGCGGCACTTGAAGCTGTAAGAAGCGGCAAGAATCCCGAACTTACAACAAGGGAAAAGCACACACGTGAATGCTTCGTTGTCGTAAAAGAGGGTGCGGACAAGGTAAAAATTGAGCATGAAATCAAGACCATGCCCAACTATTTTGCGGATTATGATACCACCGTTCACTTTATTTCTCAGGAAGAGATTGACAGAGATCACAGCGGTATTCCCCATGGTGGCTTTGTTATAAGAAGCGGCAGAACAGGCAAGGAACTTGAGCATAATCATATTATTGAATACAGTCTGAAGCTTGATTCCAACCCCGAATTTACGGCAAGTGTTATTGTGGCTTATGCAAGGGCGGCTTACAAGCTCTCACAGGCAGGCGATTGCGGATGCAAGACGGTGTTTGACATTGCGCCTGCGATGCTCTCTCCCCTTTCCGGCGAGGAAATCAGAAAGCATCTTCTTTGATTTTTGATAGAGATACATAAAACCGACACTCAAATACGGGTGTCGGTCTTACTTTTATCATGAAGCTTTAAAGTCCATGCTTTGTGATGTGTTTATCCATATGCTTGTTGATAGCATCAGGCAGTCATTACTGCTCATGCTTATTACGTTTTTCTGTTTTCAATATTAGAACAAGCGCAAGAAAGTGTCCGGAGACTTTACGATTTAATACTATTTTACATTTGAAGCTGCGGCAACGCAAAAATACACCCCGCAGTTTATTACGGGGTGCACACATTGTTTTAAATTTTAAAGAATTCCGCGACTTTTCCCGTAATATAACCTGCATCAATAAGTCCGTTAATTACAGAAGAGATGAGAATAATTACAAGGAAGATAGGAGCAATGTACTTGATAATTACTCTGAACAGCATCTTGCCGCTAAATTTGCCGGAGGATTCGACCTCGTCTTCAACAACCTTTGTCTTAATAACAAATGTTATGAAAAGACAAGTGAGAAGCGCAACTATGGGCATGATAACACTGTTACTCATAAAGTCGAAGAATGTGAGGAAATCCATATTCAAGGGCTTTACATTTCCCAGAATTCCGAATCCGAGTGTTGAAGGAAGTCCGAGTAGAATAACGCCGACAAAGACAACAATTATTGCATAAAGTCTCTTTAAGTGAAGCTTGTCGCAAATGATGGAAATGATTGTTTCCGCAAGGGAAATTGCAGATGTGAGAGCCGCAAAGAGCACAAGTACAAAGAATATTGCACCGATTACATCACCTGCGGGCATTGATTCAAATACCTTGGGAAGAGCGATGAACATAAGTCCCGGGCCCTTGCCTACAGTCGCTGTATCGGCAGAGGCAACTACTGCGGGAATAATCATAAGACCTGCAAGGAACGCAATGCCCGTATCAAACAGCTCAATCTGATGCACGGATTTTTCGATATTTACATCCTTCTTCATATATGAGCCGTATGTAATCATAATACCCATTGCAAGGGACATTGAATAGAACAGCTGACCCAGAGCCGCAACAACCGTCATGGGCGAGAACTTGGAGAAGTCGGGAATGAGGTAATAGCCGATACCTGCACCGCCGTCCTCGGCAATATCTATAACCATAGAGTAGATTGCTATAATAACCGTAAGTACAACAAGTATGGGCATCATAATCTTGCTTGCCTTTTCGATACCCTTTTCAACACCGAAGAGAACTACAAGCATTGTTATGCCGATAAAGATTGCGAACCATACTATAGGCTCTGCAATAAGTCCCGTAAATTCGGTAAAGAATACGCCTTCACCGTCGGCAGTCTTCATGCCGTTACCGGAAATAAACATCGCAAGGTACTTAAGTACCCAGCCGCCGATAACGGAATAGTACGGAAGAATGATAATAGGCACTATAGATGCAAGATAACCTATAAAGGAATGCTTTTTGCTCAAAGCTCCGAAAGCTCCGATAGCACTGAGTCCCGTTTTACGACCTATGGCAATTTCCGCCACCATAAGTGCAAATCCGAATGTAACAGCGAGAATTATGTATGTGAGAAGGAACATACCTCCGCCGTATTCTGCCGCAAGATAGGGGAATCTCCAGATATTGCCGAGACCAACCGCCGAGCCTGCAGCCGCAAGCACGAAACCGAGCTTGCTTGTAAAATTGCTTCGTTTTTCCATAAAATCCTCCAAAAAATGTAATATGAGTTAATTCAATTATACACACAATTATGACCTCAATATGTCCAAAAATTCGAATTAGCCTATTTTTGGAAAATTGATGTCACCCTGTCCTTTCAAATATACTATAATAGTGATGAACACTTTTTATAATTATAGCATAAAGAAACCGCATTGTCAATTTTTCACTGTATCGGGTTTCTTTATACAAAATCCTTGCTTCTTTTGAAAAAATAAAGCAAAATCTGTATTACTATTGTACTAACCACCATATACACTGCCGTTTGCTCACACACAGACCATACGGCAAGTCCCATGGAGGATGTCCAGTATCTCGCCTTTTCAAGCTTGAATACAATACTCACTATCTTTCTTGCCACCATTGATATGACTATGACACCTGCAACATCAGACAGGAACAGCGGAATAATCTCCATTTTTACAATCTGCTTTGTAATGTACATGAAGATTCCGCAAAGGAGTGTACCGATAATGACAAACATCAGATTAAAGCCTATAACAGTGCCAACACCGAATCGTTCAAATATATATATGGCGTCTATGTTGGATTTTGAGACATATGCGCCGTAAAAGTCAGAGAGATAACCTGCCAGGATAAGCGAGCCGAGAATTGGGAAAAAAATAATACGCCAGAGGTATATACCGGAGAATATGCGGTTTACCGTTTTCTCGAATTTGCCGATGTTGCCCTCTGTTTCAAAGATTTCACGGATTTTGAGTGCCGTCTTTTCCGGGTTCTTTTTGTCAAGCTCTATTACTTCATTGTGAGATGTGTACAGCTTTTCGCGAAGCTCTTCGGGAATTTCGGCATCAACGTCAAGTCCCGGTTTTTTTATGCAGATAATTTTCTTTTTTTCGGCGATAGCGTAGGCAACCTCAGTATGAATCCAGTTTTTTTCGTCCTGCCACCCTTCAAAGATGTGCTTGTCAAGAACAAGAATAAACCATTCGCAGTTGTTTATTGCAAGAAACAGATTTTTGTCAAACTCACCTGATCTCGGGGATTTCTTATCGTAAACCACGCCGTAACCAAAATGTCGCAGCTCTTTAAATATCTCATATGCATACTCTCCGCAGCTTGCTTTCATGTAACTGATGTATGCACGTTGCTTTTTTTTTAAATTCATATTCTGCCACCTCTCTTGCGGCCTTATACACACTCTCTTAATCCCTTCGCTGTATGTCCGCCCCAAATGTTGTAAGGCTTTCTTTGAAGAAGTCTATTGTTATTGTTACTTTCATGTTTCCCACCGACTATGATTATTTGTTGTCATTGTTCTTTATAAGCTCCATTACGGCTTTGGGGACATAGGTTGAAACATCACGTCCGTAGTGGCTCAGCTCCTTAACCATAGACGAGGACACCGCCACGTTTTCCGCACGCAGATATACATATTCAAGCTTCGGATCTATCAGCTTGTTGACTTCCGCTATGTTTTCTTCGTAGTTATAGTCCATGTTGTTACGAAGTCCTCTTATCATGTAGCCGATTTTATGCTCCTTGGTGTATTCGGCGATAAGTCCGTCATAGATATATACGCTGCAGTTGGTGATGTTCTTTTCGGCAAGAGTTTTTTCTATCGCTTCTTTCATGAGGGTGCTGTCGTACATTCTTTTTTTGTTTACATTAAGACCTATTACTATGTGAACCTTATCAAAGAGCTTTGAGCCTTTTATTACCATGTCAAGATGTCCGTTTGTAAAAGGATCAAAGGATCCGGGATAGATTGCTATATTGCTCATTTTGTGCAGCTCCTTTACTTTTGTATTTTCTGTGCTTTACAGCATTCCGATGTTATTATATCACAGTACTCTGTGTTTTTCAACAGTTTTATGCTATATTTTACTAAAAATAAACCGAAACTGAAATTTCACGACAAAACAGACACCGTTGCTATAATACATTAATTTTTTCTGAAAGAAGTAACTCCGATTATGATTACGTCCAAGGGAACATTAAAGCAAAACAACGGCTGCCGCAAATAATGACAGTCGTTGTTGTTTTAGGATTTAAGGATTGGGATCTAGGGAAGGACAATTTGCTTCGCAAATTTAAAATCAATTAAAAAACGAAGTTTTCTGCATTCCCGGTTCCTATATTTTCATTTATTCTTACCTTACTTATTTCCTGCCTCACGAAGCTTATGCTCACGTCTATTCTTGACATGATCGGGCATGGGCTGAATATCGCCTGCCTTTGTGAGTGCCCAGCGTGTGAGTAGCGGACCGAAAAGCTCGTAAATAAGCACCGCAAAAAGAGTAATGTTGCGTATCAGCGTTCCTATGTCACCAAGCTCTGCGGAGGCAATTGCACACATTCCGAGAGCAACACCTGCTTGCGGGAAAAGGGTTATACCGAGGTATTTGCATATTTCGGGAGAACACTTTGTAGCCTTTGCGCTGAAAAGTGTACCAAAGTACTTACCGAAGCAACGGAATACTATATATACTACGCCGATTACGACAATTGCCCAGTCAAGGAATACATTCAGTTCAAGCTCTGCACCGCTTATTACAAAGAACAGTGCAAAGAGAGGAGATGTCCACTTGTCGGATGCTGCCATAAGATCGTGTGAAAGCTCACATATGTTGCAGAATACCGTGCCGAGCATCATGCAAGTCAGAAGTGAAGAGAAGCCGACGTGAACGGGACCTATCTCAAACTTCAGCATTGAAAGGGATGCTGTGAGGAATACAACCGCAATTGTAAGGTTAAGTCTGTTTGTATTGGAGTTGAAGAGCTTTTCAAGCTGTGTGAGAACCCAGCCCATAATTGCACCGAGAACAAGTGAACAAACAATCTCAACTATCGGATTTACGATAATGGAAACAAGGTCAATCTGTCCTGAAATAAGCGTCTTTGCAATACCGAAGGATACGGCAAAAACAATAAGACCCACCGCATCGTCAAGAGCAACAATCGGGAGAAGCAAATCCGTAAGCTTACCCTTTGCTTTATACTGACGTACAACCATAAGAGTTGCCGCAGGAGCCGTTGCAGTTGCTATTGCACCGAGCGTGATTGCCTGAGGAACGGAGAGTGTACCCTCGGGAAGTACAGCCATAAGAGCAAGCAGTGCGACATCAACAAAGAGGGTTGCAACAAGTGCCTGGAAAATACCGATTGTAAATGCCTGCTTGCCTGTATGTTTTAGCTCCTCGAGTCTGAACTCGTTGCCGATTGAAAAGGCAATAAAGCCGAGAGCCACATCGGATACTATCGAGAGAGTATGAACAGCCTGCATTGAACCGAAGCCTATACTGTCAAAGCCTATGGCACCAAGGCAATAAGGTCCCACAATAACGCCTGCAATAAGATATGCGGTAACTGCCGGTAATTTCAGTGGCTTAAACAGTCTTGTCATAAGAAGACCACCAAGCAGTGCAATTGAGACCGCAAGTAATGTGTTAGTCATAATAACACTCCCTTAAATAAAAATTACATTAAAAATCTGTGATGCAAAAACCACCACATGACGTGTATTATACATCCTTTTTTTGCTTTTGTCAACAGGTGAAATGACTAAATATACGAGATTTTAACGGTGAATATACAGAAAACGGATTTTTTATTTGAATATATATCGTCATCTGCAAAAAACACAAAAACTATTTTTTGTATAAAAAGAGGGTTGAAATGCGGGATAATTTATGGTATAATGCTCTCGAAAACGGAGGTGAAGCCAATGCTGAAATACAACAGTTTATCATCGGAGCTTGCGGAAAAAATTCTGAAAGACAGAAAAATAAGTACCTCCCCGAAATTTTATTTTGATGAGAACGAAGCCAAAAGAAGAGAACCAGGCAAGGACGCTCCGAGTGTTATAAGAACACCGTTTATCAGGGATATAGACAAGATACTGCACTGCCCTTTTTACAACAGATATGCGGATAAAACCCAGGTATTTTCCTTTTACAAAAACGATGATATTACAAGACGTGCACTTCATGTTCAGCTTGTTTCAAGAATCGGAAGAACGATAGGAAATGCTCTCGGACTTAATCTTGACCTTATTGAAGCAATAGCCATCGGTCATGATTTGGGACATACTCCCTTCGGTCATGCGGGCGAACGATTTCTTGACGAAATATATTTTGAAAAAACCTGCAGGCATTTTTCACATAATATACACTCCGTCCGTGTGCTTGATAAAATCATACCTCTTAACATAACGCTTCAGACCCTTGACGGAATTGCCGCCCACAACGGAGAACTGGAGCTTTCCGAATACCGTCCGAGACCGCTTTCCGATTTTTGTGAGTTTGACAGACTCATTGAGGATTGTTATCTTGACACCAAAAATATTGAAAAGCTGGTTCCGTCTACCCTTGAGGGCTGCGTTGTGCGTATATCTGACATCATTGCCTATCTCGGCAAGGACAGGCAGGATGCTCAAAGGGCAGGTATCATTGATACTTCAGATTTTGAAAACAGTGAAATCGGAACTTATAATGCGGAAATTATAAATAATCTGATAGTCAACATTGTTGAGAACAGCTACGGCAAACCTTATCTGAAAATGGACGAGGTACACTTTAATGCACTGGTTAAGGCAAAGAAAGATAACGGTACACTTATTTACAGCAATGATGCTGTAAATGACATTCTTGATAATCGGGTAAAGCCTATGATGAGAGAGCTTTATGAGAAGCTGTTTGATGATCTTGTTTCCAGGAATACCGACTCCCCTGTTTTCGGGCATCATATTGATTTTATCAATACTTCTCATTACAAAAGGAGTGTACCATATAAAGAAACAGACCCGGATCAGATTGTGGTGGACTATATTGCGAGTATGACAGACGATTATTTTGTTGAGCTTCATGCAAAACTTTTTCCGGACAGTAAGATATGTATTCCTTACAATGGATATTTTGAATAGCGTGATATAAAAACGTATTACCGCCCTTTCAATAATATCTATACCATTAACAAACTTAAACCGAGGTGCATTTACGCAACCTCGGCTTTGCTTTATTTGATATTATTTATGTTACGAGTCTTAAAGCGTATGGAAAATACAAATACAGATTAAAGCCCTATCTCTGTTCTTGCAATAACGTTGTCCTGAAGCCCGGCATCAAGTCTTGTAAAGTAATCGCTGTAGCCGCCGACACGAACGATGAGGTTCTTGTGGTTTTCAGGGTGCTTCTTTGCGTCAAGAAGCTCTTCACGGGAAAGAACATTGATGGAAAGCTGCTGTCCGCCGCCTGCAAAATAGGACTTTGCAAGAGCTATAAATGCATCCGTTCCGTGGTCTGTTGCAAACAGGCTCTTTGTGAACTTCATCTGCATTACGTTACCGCTCAGGCACCATGACTGGTCTGCGTTGAGAACGGATTTGATAACCGCTGTCGGTCCATTTTTATCACAGCCGGGAGTTGCCGCAATAGAGTCTGCAAAGAGCGTTTCGCCCTTTTTCTTGCCGTTGGGAAGCGCCCCATGCATGATGCCAAACGCTGCTGCTCTCCTAAATGTACTGCAGCCGCCGCCGAAACGTCCGCCTCTGTATGTTTCGTGCTTGGGAAGATATGTATAGTAGTGTTCTGTTACGGCTCTGTATATTGCGTCGATTTCTTCGTTGTCATTACCGAACTTCACATAGTTCTTGAAATCGTGATACATTTCATCGTAGCCCTCAAAGTTTGCCTCAAGTGCATTGCAAACCTCTGTGAGAGTATACTTCTTTGTATCATAAACAAAGTGCTTAACAGATGCAAGTGAGTCAACTGCGTCTGCAATACCCTCAGCAAGAATCTGTGCGTGACCGTAAATGGGACCCTTGTTCTTCATATCAAGACCCTTTTCGATACAGCCTTCGATAAGGTTGGATCTGTGGGGATTTGGACAGTACTTCGCCATCATTCTCTGGGAAATATTCGCCATTCTTATACTGCAATTTGCAAGATGCTCAACCTGCTCCTTGTAAGCATTGAAGAATTCCTCGTAGGAAACATATTCCCAGGGCTCGCCGGTTTTGATACCGAGTACCTTTCCCGTGATCGCACACTTACCGTTACGGAGAGTGAACTCAACAGCCTTCGCAAGAGAAACTTCACCATCTTCAAGTCCCATGTGGCTTATGCCGTAAATATCGATCTGATTACAGCCGTTCATGCAGTACTTGTGTGAATGCTCGGGGGTGATACCGAAGCGTTCAAGTGCGGGGCAAACGACCTCGTCATTGTAGATTGCAGGCATTCCGATACCTGTAGCTATTGTTTCCGCTGCGAGCTTCCAGAGATCTTCGGGAGTGTTTCTGTGAACTCTCATTGTAAGGTTGGGAGTATTGTACTTGTACTTCTTCGCCGTTTCAAGTATAGCATAGGAAAGCTCGTTTGTCTTGTCGTTCCAGTTCTCATCGCTTCCGGAAATACAGAGGTTCCAGCATCTTACCGAATAGAACATCTGCCAGAGATTATCAAGAATGTCACGTCTGTCCGCTTCATCATTCTTTCTGTAGTAATCAATCATCACCTGGTCGAAGTTACCGGGAGAGTCTATGGTATCAACGGTGAATACAAGCCAGTAGGACTGACAAGCCTCAAAGAAGTCACGGGGTGCACCCTTGGGAACTACCTCAAGAGCCTTTGCCATTCTTTCAAGTCTTGCTTTTCTTTCACCCTCGGCGCTCTTTGCAAGTTCAAGGGCTTTTTCTCTGTATCTTTCGCCGAGAATTTCAATGGCATCAAGGCACATTTCAAGAGCATCATAAAACACAGACTTATCCTTGTTGATTTCTCTGTACTTAGCGATCTTTGCACGTATACCGCTTGTACCCTCACGCATCATATAATCGGGATTGGAATGACCGCCTGCCCAGTCATTGACACCGCCGCCCCAGCAAGCCTTGTTGTTTACAAGATCCATCTCATATTCCGTTATCTTGTTTTGGATAACGTAATTTGTGGAAAGCTTCTTCATCGCATCTCGGATAGCGGTAAGCTCTTTTACAGCGTCCGGATTTGCTTCTATGCGCTTCTGAAGCTTGGTTTCATCGACATGGATGCCTCTGCCGGAGATATATGTAACAAAGCAAGGATCTTCCTTGTCAAAGTAGCCGGCAAAGATATAGTTTTCCGGAATAACGATAGGCATTTTCTTTGCACGCTCAAGCATACCGGAAGCGACCTTGTAATCTATGTCGTCATATTCGGCGTTTAGATAGCCTACTGCAAAAGGCTCAAGGTTTGTTGTAAATTTCATAAAGAAACCTCCTTTTTAAATCAAGAATAAGAATTTGAGTTTCATATTCTTTCAGTTTATTTCTGTTCGTATTTACCCTCTTTTGAGGAAATTATGTACTTGTTGGAGCTTGCGACGTCGAAGAATCTTACGATAGCACCGTTGGGCATGGTGTTTGTTGCATAGCAGAGACCTATTTCCGTCAGTACCTTTTCAACCTCGAGAGTCTTCTGGCTGGTGCAGTAAAGACCTTCAAGGCAAGCGATGTAAAGGTAGCTGTTGTCAAGGCTTGTTGCATGACAGTCGGGCTTTGTGACTACCGGGATTTCCTTTACAAAATCCATAGTTTCGATGTCATAAACGCATACAGAGTCTGTTCCGTGGGCAAATTCGTATTTGTCCTTAATCCCCAGTGCTCTATTGGGGCGAAGAGGCTCATAGTGAATATCGGTGGTTAATGCTGTGTTTTATTTAGTTCCCTTCGGAAAAATTCGTAATTCTCTAAACATTACTTATATGATCTCTGAAGTATCTCCAGTGCCGCCTCGTCTGTAACCTCAACGGGATCACAGCCGAAAAGACCGCCCATTGTATCTCTTGCATTCTTCACATATTTGTCAAGTTCTTCGTATTTAATACCGTACTCGCTAACCTTGATGTCATCAAGGCCACAATCTTTAATAAGCTGCGCCAAAGCTTCTACAAAGTCCATTGCCTTGGTTGCGTCTGTCTTGCCGAGAGCCTTTGCCATTGCTATCATCTTTTCATCGCACTTACCGCTATTTGCCATGTAGGTGTAGTAAGCAACGCTGATGGAGGTAAGGTATGCACCATGCTCAAGGTTGGGGTGATATGCCCCCGCTGCGTGTGCAAGGCTGTGCTCTGAGATACAGCCGGAACAGTATTCATTAATGCCGGAAAGTGTGTTTGCAGCCGCAACATCTGCTCTTGCATCGAGGTTCTTACCGTTTCTTACAGCTTCCGGCAGGCTCTTACCGATAAGTCTGATTGCTTCGAGAGCATAAAGGTCGCTCATTTCCGTAGCATTTACATTGAGTACACCCTCGGTACTGTGGAAGAGAGCATCAAAGCCCTGATATGCTGTAAGTCTCGGGGGAACTGTTGACATGAGAACAGGGTCAACAATTGCTATAACAGGGAAGTCCTTTTCACAACCTGAACCGATCTTTTCGTTTGTTTCCGTCTTTGTAATAACCATCCAGGGGTCAACCTCGGTGCCAGTTCCTGCTGTCGTTGTAATTGCAACTACGGGAAGCGGATTATTGGGAATAGGCATACCTTTACCGGTACCACCGCTGATATAATCCCAATAGTCACCGGGATTGTTTGCCATGATTGCAACTGCCTTTGAGGCATCAATGGCACTTCCGCCGCCGAGCCCTACGATAAAGTCTGCACCGAACTTCTTAGCCTTGTCTGCGCCCTCGTGAACCTCATCCTTTGTGGGGTTGGGAGTAATACCATCGTAAATGTCACACTGAACGCCTGCCTTTGCAAGCTGTTCAATTGTTTCCTGAAGGTAGCCGAACTTCTTTACGGAATTACCTCCGGTTACAATAAGTGCTTTCTTTCCGGGAAGTGACTGCTCGGAGAGCTTCTGGAGTGCACCTACGCCAAAAACTATTTTGGTAGGCATATAGAAATAAAAATTTTTCATAAACAATCGTCCTTTCAGAGAAAATTTATAGTTTATACTTATATAATAACACAAATCATGATATAATGCAAGTAAAAGAATATTATTTTTTGGTAAATTTATATTAATTTGGAGAAAAACTATGTATCCGAAAAAAATAGATTCATATGTTGTTCCGTTTTACGGTGAAAACATGGAGTTTCCCGACGGATCCCGTGATCTTACCAATGTTTCCGTTCACCATTGTTGTAACATCGGGATGCACAGTCATGACTTTTATGAAATAAACATAGTTCTCAGGGGCAAAGGCTGTCACTATATCGGTGAAATGGCAATACCTCTGACAGCCGGGGAGTTTTTCGTAATACCGCCTCACGTTGAGCACGGCTATTTCTGCGAGCATGAGCTTGATGTCTGCCACATAGTCCTGCACCACGGGTTTCTTGAAAAGTACGGTGAGGATTTGTCCAAAGTTCCCGGATATTCAACGCTGTTTGAAATTGAGCCATATCTTCGTCAGGTATATGATGATAATTTCTTTTTAAAGCTTGACGATGAAAAGCAGGAATGTGTACGAAAAGAAATTGCCGACATTATGAGCGTCAAGGGTGAGGATTTCGCAGCATACAGAAATATACTAGTGTTGCGATTCCTTTCGGATATGTGCTATTACAGAAAATGCAGAAGGATACACAGAGCCGAGATTATTCCCGCAAATTCGCACATACTGCGTACTCTTGAATATATTCAGAATCACTATATGGAGCCGATTACCGTTGAAACGCTCATACAGGTGGCGAATATGTCGAGACCGACACTTCACAGGCACTTCAAAGCGATAACCAAAATGACTCCACTGGAATATATAATAAAATGCCGTGTCACTGCAGCAAAAGCCCTGCTTTCCCAGGGACAGATGAGCAGAACGGAAATTGCACAAAAGTGTGGGTTCTTTGATACGTCGCATATGAATAAATATTTGGGGAAGTGAGGATTTAGGGAGTAGGATTAAGGGAATGTAGGGTGCGACGACTCAGCGCACCGTCGTTTGGTAATTTTATTATTATAAATACAAAAGGAGAACAAAACATGGCAAAATACGCATGGAAAGGGCTTATAAAGCCGGGTATGCTTGATGAGTATATCAGGCGTCACGATAAAATATGGGAAGAAATGAAAGAGGTACTGAGAGAGGCCGGTATCCGCAACTACTCAATCTGGAATGTCGGAAATGAGATGTTTGGCTATTATGAGTGTGACAATATTGAACACGCTTCAAAGGTTCAGAGGGAAAGTGAAGTTGTTAAAAAATGGGATGAGTATATGGCGGACATTCTTATTATGGAAAAGGATCCGGTTACCGGGGCTCAGCCGCTGCTTCGTCAGGTTTTTGAATTTGAATAATACCGATGACTTATACAAAGGAGGTGCAATTTTGTGCACTTCCTTTTCTTCATACAAAAAGGGAGATTACACGTAGTAATCCCCCAATGATAACAATATTCGCTTAAAGTGTTACTCCGTTTTTGAAGATAGAGATTTCAAAAAATCCGTTCTTTTCGCTCAGACACTCCTGACCCTCTGCCACCGATATTACATAGTCAAAAAGCTCGTCTGTCAACTGTTCCATGGAAATGCCTTCAAGAAATCTTCCGGCATTGAAATCTATCCAGTTCTTTTTTCTTTCGGCAAGAGCACTGTTCGTGGAAATCTTAACCGTGGGAACGGGGCCTCCGAAGGGTGTTCCTCTGCCTGTTGTGAAGAGAACAATATGTACGCCGGATACAGAGAGGTTTGTAACCGCAACAAGATCATTTCCGGGACCGTTCATAAGTGAAAGTCCGCTCTTTGTTACAATATCGCCGTAGTCAAGAACATCGGTAACGTTCGCAAGACCGCCCTTTTGTACACAGCCCAGAGACTTTTCTTCAAGTGTTGTGATGCCGCCCTTTTTGTTTCCGGGTGACGGATTTTCGTATATAGGCTGATTGTGTGACATGAAATACTTCTTATAACCGTTGATCATATTTACGGTTTTGTCAAACACTTCCTTTGAAACGCAACGTTCCATAAGAAGATGCTCCGCGCCGAACATTTCGGGAACTTCGGTAAGAATACAAGTGCCACCCATTTCCGACATTCTGTTACAGAGAGATCCACAAAGCGGATTTGCAGTAATTCCGCTGTAGCCGTCACTGCCGCCGCACTTAAGACCAATCTTAAGCTTTGAAAGCGGTACAGGAACTCTTTCATCCTTTGCTGCAATGGCTTTCAACTCGTCAATTATCGCAAGTGCGTCTTCTATTTCGTCTTCACATTCCTGAGTGTTGAGAAATCGTATTCTTTCACTGTCGAATTCACCCAAGATAGGCTTGAATACATCAAGATTGTTGTTTTCACAGCCAAGCCCCAAAACAAGTACGCCGCCCGCGTTTGGATGCTTTACAAGACCTGCGAGAACTTTCTGTGTAACCTCCATGTCACCACCCAACTGCGAACAGCCGAACGGATGAGGGAAATACTTTGCTCCCGCTTTTTCTGCGATTATCTGCGCTGTCTTATTGATACATCCGACGGTGTTGACTACCCATATGTCATTTCTGATACCGACATCGCCGTTTTTACGGACATATGCCATAAAGGTTTTATCTGTAGATCCGATTTTGATGCCGTGGTCTACGAAATTGTATTTGTAGTCGGAAATATCCGAAAGATTCGTCTTTACGTTGTGTGAATGAACGTGTTCGTCTTTCTTGATGTCTTCCGTTGCGTGACCGATGGGAAAGCCGTATTTTATGATATTTTCACCCTTTTTAATGTCACGTCTTGCATATTTGTGTCCTTCTTCGAGGTTTATGTATACGTTGTCATTCTCGTGAATAACCAGTGTTTTAGCCTTATTTTCCAATGTACTTTTCAACCCCCGCTGTAAGATAACCAAGATCCTCGTCCCAAAGCTCCTTGTTGGAAAGGATTTCAGAAACGGATGCTGTCTTCATATATGCCACAATCTTTTCGTCGTCGTTTGGTGTGCCGACCTTGTAGAATTCAATGAGCTTTGCAAAGGAGAAGAGAAGTGTCTGCGGCATTGCGTTCTTTCTCTTTATGTACTCAAGGATTGAGGGAAGAACTCTTACCTTGAATTTGCTTACCGAGTTAAGGGAAATGGATGCACAAAGGTGTTTGATGTATGGGTTTTCAAAACGCTCAAATACGTTGTTTGCATAGTCGAGAAGTTCTTCCTCGGGAAGATCGAGAGTAGGAATGATTTCTTCGTATACGCACTTCTTTACAAAGGCAGACATCTTTTCGTCTTTCATGCAGTCGCCTACACTTTCGATACCGCAGAGCATAGCATATGGAATCATGGAGGTGTGTGCACCGTTGAGAATACGTACCTTTCTTGTTCTGTAGCGTTCAAGATTATCCGTTACAATAATGTTGAGACCTGCCTTATCAAACGGGAACTCCTTAACAAGGAAGTCCGGTCCTTCAATAACCCACAGATGGAACAGCTCGCTGGTGTTCAGCATATTGTCCTCATAACCGAGGTCTATCTTTTCATCTCTCGGATAGCCGGTAACAATTCTGTCAACGAGAGTATTACAGAAATAATTTTCCTTTTCAATCCAGGTGGCAAAATCACCGCCCATATCCCAGAGCTTTATATATTCAAGCACGCACTTCTTCAGATTTTCGCCGTTCTTGTCAATAAGCTCGCAGGGCAGGAAAATAAATCCGGGTAGCTTCTTGTCAAATCTTCTTTTTAGAAGCAGTGTGAGCTTTCCGGGGAAAGAAACTGCGGGAGCATTCTCAATCTTATCATCTGCAGAAAATACAATACCGGACTCTGTTGTGTTGGAAACAACGAATCTGAAATTTGCATCGTCCGCAAGTGAGAGATATTCTTCGAAATCGCAGTAAGGCTGAACTGTGTGATCGATAACGTCAATAATCTTCTTTTCCACAGTAGGAACGCCGTCTTTCATTCCACGCATTATGTGAGTGTAAACACAGTTCTGCTGCTCCAGCTTGTCACACATTCCCTTTTCGATGGGCTGTACAACTACCACGCCTGCATTGAAATCGCTGTTTTCGTTTGTGAGCTGAACTATCCAGTCAACAAATCCGCGAAGGAAGCCGCCCTCGCCGAACTGGATTATCTTATTGCATCTTACTTTCTTTTCAAACATTTTTTGATATACCGTCCCCTTTTAGTATTGTTAAGAGTATTATAGCAACAAAAATAAAAAAAGTCAACGGATTTTCCGAAAGTGTAGCAAAAAATAATATATTAAGTTGATTTTTGGTCGTTTTCGCAAAAATTGCATACACATTCTTAACTCATTTAAAAATATTTTTTGCTTTCACTTTGAAAGGTGTGTGTTTCTCACCGCCTCACGCACTTTCAGGATATACGGTGGGGAAACGGACAGTTCATCTATACCCATACGAAGAAAAGTTTCGGTAAGAGTTGTGTCCGAGGCAAGCTCTCCGCAGATACCAACCCATACACCGTGCTTATGGGCGTTACGGGCTGTCATTTCAATCAGCTTCAGAACCGCTTCATGGTGAGTATCGCAAAAACGCTCAAGCTGCGGATTCTGTCTGTCAATTGCAAGAGTATATTGGGTAAGGTCGTTGGTGCCGATACTGAAGAAATCCACCATCGGAGCAAGTTTTTCAGAGATCAGTGCTGCAGCGGGGGTCTCAATCATTATACCGATCTCGGTCTTTTCGCTGTATTCAATGCCCTCGCTTTTTAGTTTAGCTTTGACTTCAGTGCATATCTCCAATACCCTATCAAGCTCCCATATGTTCGCAATCATGGGGAACATTATTCCGAGGTTACCGTATACAGAGGCTCTGAAAAGGGCTCGGAGCTGAGTTTTAAATACGTCCGGTCGTTCAAGGCAGAGTCGAATAGCACGAAGTCCGAGGGCGGGGTTTTCTTCGGTTTCAAGTCCGAAATAATCTACCCTTTTATCTGCCCCTATATCAAGAGTGCGTATTATCACCTTTTTCCCTCCCATACATTCCAATACACGTTTGTATACGGAAAATTGGTATTCTTCGTCGGGATAGTCAGTGCTTTCAAGATACAGGAATTCACTTCGAAAGAGTCCTATGCCTCCCGCATCATTGAACAGGGCGGCTCCGACATGGTCTGCACTTCCGATGTTGGCGTAAATGTTTATTTTTGTACCGTCAAGAGTTATATTTTCCTTACCCTTAAGAGTTTTCAAAAGCTCCTTTTTTTCGTTGTCAGCTTTCTGTTTTGCATATACTTTTTTCAATGTTTCCTCGTCGGGATTTACGAAAATTTCACCCGTATATCCGTCTACCGCAATAATATCGTTATCCTTTGTTTTCTCGGAAAATTCCTTGCCTGCACCTATTACGGCAGGAATATTCATATTTCTTGCAAGAATCGCTGTATGGGAATTTTCTGAGCCCTTTCCCGTAACAAACGCCAAAACCTTATCCTTATCAAAAAGAACCGTTTCGCTTGGAGCAAGGTCGTCGGCACATATAACTGCGGGCTCGCAAGGTAAGGCTTTCTTTTTTCTGCCCTTTGACATACAGTCACACAGCCGCATGGATATATCCCTTACATCCGCCGCCCTTGCACGCATATAACTGTCCTCCATTGAAGAGAACATTTCGGAAAAGTTTTCTCCCGTTGCAAAGACGGCGTATTCCGCATTGACACTCTGTGTCAGGATGATGTTGCGTATTGATTCGTTGTAATCCTCGTCCTCAAGCATCATCATGTGAGTTTCAAAAATTCTTGCATTGTCCTCTCCTACCTCACGAAGAGCCCTTTCGTATATTTCCGAGAGCTGGGATGCCGCTTTCTGCTTTGCCTTTGAAAGCTTTGAAAGCTCGGCACCCGTATCGGTTACCTCACAGCGGCATATTTCCGCTTCCTTCCGCTTTATAAACGATGCCTTGCCGACAGCTATCGCTCCGTATACGCCTTTTCCCTGAAATTTCAGCATATATGCCGCTCCCTTCCTTTTAGAGATTTTCGCCAAAAAACCTTTCCATAGCTTTTACCGCTTCATCTTCATCCTCACCGGAAACACTTACCGTCACTGTATCGCCGCATTTTATGCCCATTCCCATAACTTGCATGAGCCTTTCAGCGTTGACGTTTTTACCATCTTTCCCTATGGTTATTTCGCTTTTGAAATTCTTCGCTTCCTTTGCGAGAAGTCCCGCAGGTCTTGCGTGAATGCCTACTTTGTCTTTGATGGTGTAGTTGAAAGTTTTCATATTTGTTCCTTTTACTTTATTTCAAATATTTTCTGTCCCGGTTCGACTATACCGTCAGCAAGAAGTGCTATTTGTGCATCATCCTCACAGCCGAGCACCACAATCGGAGTTACGGTATTATACCCCTCTTTTTCTATTCCGTTCTTATCGAAGGACAGCAACAAATCCCCTTTTTTAACCTTCTCGCCGTTTTCCGTGTGGCTTCGGAAGTATTTGCCGTCAAGCTTTACTGTATCCAAACCTACGTGTATCAGAATTTCAAGTCCGTCATCGGATACAAGATTTACGGCGTGCTTTGTTTCAAACACATTGGAAACAGTACCGTCGCATGGAGAGTATACCTTTGTGTCAACAGGCTCAATTGCAACGCCTTTACCAAGAATGCCCGCAGCAAACGCCTCATCCGGAACTTCGCTCAGCTTTGTTATTTTTCCCTTAAGCGGTGAATACACCGTGCAAGGTCGTGTGCTCCCGCTGTTTTTGGTTTCTGTAGCTTTGACACTACTTTCATCTATATCTCCAAGGTTGTCGGATTCGGGACGTTCCATGAAGTCTTCAAGGTGGGATTTTACTACAGAAACCTGCGGACCGTAGACTACCTGTATTCCCTTGCCTTTGTGGATAACCCCGGAGGCTCCGCTTTGGCGAAGAAGACCGTCAGTAACCTTTCCCGGATCATGTACTGTAACACGAAGTCTTGTGGCACAGCAATCTATATCCGAAATGTTTGATTTTCCACCCAAACCTTTGAGTATCAGCGCACTTGCCGCATCCTTAGAATTTACGGAAACGCCAATCGAACCATCTTTTTTCTTGTTATAGTCGGCTCTTGTATAGAGTTTTGTTTCTTCGTCCTCATCTTCACGTCCGGGCGTCTTGAAGTTGAATTTCTTTATGAGGAAGCTGAAAACAACATAATAGATAACCGCATAAATGAGACCGATTATTACTATCCACAGCCAATTTGTCTTTGCATTTCCCTGCAGGATTCCGAAAAGCGTGAGGTCTATTATACCGCCGGAGAAGGTCATACCCACACCAACGTTAAAGATGTGCATGAGCATATAGGAAAGACCCGCAAGAATACAATGAACCACATACATAACGGGTGCCACAAAAAGGAACGTAAACTCTATGGGCTCCGTGATACCCGTAAGCATTGCAGTCAGTGCCGCTGACAGAAGCAGACCTCCCACCACCTTTCGCTTATGTGGCTTTGCGGCTCTGTACATTGCGTAGGCTGCTGCGGGAAGACCGAATATCATAAAGGGGAATTTACCGGACATAAATCTTGTTGCAGATACCGAGAACTGTTCTGTTGCTTTTGAAGCAAGCTCTGCAAAAAAGATATTCTGTGCACCCTGTACCATAACACCGTCTATCACCATTGAACCGCCAAGCTCCGTTTGCCAGAAAGGCATATAGAATACGTGGTGGAGTCCGAACGGAATAAGTGCACGTTCGATTATGCCGTAGATCCATGTTCCCGCATACCCGGAGGCAAGAACAAGATTACCAAGACTTGCGATCCACCCCTGAACTATAGGCCAAAGATAGAACATGAGTATGCCGACAAAAAGGAATGTGATACTGCTGATAATGGGTACGAATCTTGTACCGCCGAAGAATGAGAGGACTTGCGGTAGTTGTATCTTATAAAATCTGTTGTGAAGTGCCGCAACGCCGAGTCCGACTATTATGCCACCGAAAACGCCCATCTGCAGTGTCGTTATACCGAGGGATGTGGTAGTCGAGTTTACTGCCATGGCTTCCACTCCACCCTTTGCAGTAATTAAAGTGCTTATGGCAGCATTCATTACAAGGTAGGCTATTGCACCGGAAAGTGCCGCTACCTCTTTTTCCTTTTTCGCCATACCGATGGCAACGCCCATGGCAAATAGAAGTGCCAGGTTGTCAAAAACTACGCTTCCCGTTTTGCTCATTATATCGAGCAGGGTGTACAGGAAGCCACCCTCGTAGATTATGCCGGTAAGGCGGTAGGTTTCAAGTGTTGTAGGGTTGGTGAAGGAGCTTCCGATGCCGAGAAGAAGTCCCGCAACGGGGAGCAGTGCGATAGGGAGCATGAAAGAGCGTCCTACCCTTTGCAACACTCCGAAGCTGTTGTTTTTTATACTCATAAACTTTCCTTTCTGCGACAAAACACAAATCAAAGCTTTGCCGAAAAATAATCTGCTGACTTTATATTGCCGCAAATTTGGGATTTTATGAATATAATATCACGATAAAATATATTTTTGCAAAAAAATACAGATGATAGCCACAAAAGTCAAGGTCATTTTGAAATAGTTCACAGTGTACAGCATACAGCTTATGAAAAAGCCTCGGCAGAGATTTACGTCTTTACCGAGGTATGTTTTTGTTTTTTTATTTTAAAGGTTATAGAGTTCATCACAGAAATATGCGTTGGTATTTGCCCTGTTTTCCTCTACATCAACAACGTCAAATCGTATATAACCGTCCTTGTCGGGAAGTATTTCAAAGATTGCAACATTTTCGCCGTCGGGATTTTCAGCAATAATCTTTTTAGACCTACGGCTCTGACATGAAATCGTGGCATACTTTCCTTTTTCGTATGTGAGAATTGCTTGGTTATCTCGGATTACAAGGTTCTTTATGACAGGACCCGTTGATGCGTAAAAATTGTGGTTTTCAAGAGCACAAATAATACCGTCATATGTAAAGTCCGATGTATTTATCATCACCCAACCGCCAAAACAGTCATTGGGATTATGGTTATCGTCGGTAGAAACGCAGGCAACTCTGTCACCTTTGCGAAGAAAATCATCAAATACATTTATATCATATTCGTAAAGACCTGCTCTGTTAACGCCCGTATTGAAAATTTCAACAGCCCAAAGTCCCTCATAGCCGAGGTAATCACAGGCATTTTCAAGCGACCATCTTGGGTGATTATACGCAACAAGAAACCCACTTTCGTTCGCAATTCTTATCATCTCGGAAATTCCTTTGGCGGAATGACTCCTGTTGTATTCACCACAGGTATGGACTACCTTATCCTTGTTACCCTCATTCAAAAAATGATCGTAAACGGAGCTGTAACAGGGAGTATCAACATTATCTGCCTTTCTCGCAATAAAATTCAAATGGCAGACCTTCATATCCGTCTTAACAAGCGTAGACATTTTCGGAAACTGCTTTATCGCCACCTCGCACCCTGTGAGTGCAAGAAAATCACCGTCGTTAAGATGCGAATTGTCAATGAGATGCTCATGATCCGTAAAAGCAATAACGGAATATCCCTTATCCTTATACGCCTTTTTCACCTGTGCGGGAGTCATAACTCCATCCGATTCGGTGGTATGGCAGTGAAGATTTGCTTTGTAACAATTTTTATTTGAGTCTATAAGTATTTTTTTCATGCGTTTTCCCTCTTTTGGGTTTATTTACATAACAGTATATCACTTTTCGGAGTTTCGTCAACAAAAAATCCGAGGACTTCTCCCCGGACTCTGTTTTTAAGTTAAGCTGCAAATATGCTGTCTGCAATAAGCTGTTTTGCTTCAACAGTCTTACCTGTAGCTGCAACGATTGCAATTTTGTTGTCGCACTTTACAAAGAAGCCTGCCTGAGTCATTGTAACAGATTCTTCGACTGCTTCGCCTTTTTCTTCGGTCTTCGACACGCCCTTTGTTACCGTGATTGTGTAGCCACGATATGTATTATCGCCGACGGTATAATCTTCGAGTTTCTGCTCATCTATTGTGTAACCCATATTTTCGTACTGTGCAATGAGAGCCGTCAAGCTGTTTTCCGCAACCTTTTCAACCTTTGTACCCTTGGAATTATCCTCAACAGAAATGAAGATGCTGTTACCGTTTTCATCGGCAACGCCGAAATCATGTGTTACACCGTCAACCTCGGGAAGGTCAAAAACATCCGCATATCCTTCGGGAACGTTAACTCCGATACCTATTGTTACGTTTTCATATTTTTCGCCTACAAACGTTCCTGCCAAAAATTTTTCGCCTTCGGTGT
Source organism: Eubacteriales bacterium (assembly GCA_045604705.1). GTDB lineage: Bacteria > Bacillota > Clostridia > Oscillospirales > CAG-382 > SIG622. The sequence continues at coordinate 2,899 of JAZUOO010000039.1, read as the reverse complement.
ACTTACTTTCACAGGAAGCCAGCGTCATAACGGCAATAATGGATGCCATACCAAGTGCAAGAATTCTTTTCATAAAAATTATATCCCCCATTCTGCCGTCAGCGCGGCATGATAATGTACATCGGCGGTGTTTGGTTTGAATGTGCAAACCCGCCACACAATATGTATACCACATTGTATTATAATCAAAAACAACCTTGATTTCTACAGAAATTAATGAATAATCAATAAATATTATCGGTTATCAGATGTCGTAATCCAGTTTAAATCCTTCACCGCAACCGTACTTTTCGTAAACATAGTCAATGTCCTTGTCGCCTCTACCGGAAAGACAAGCAAGAATTGAGCCTGTCTTATGCTGCTTTGCGTATCTTATTGCAAATGCAACGGCGTGTGCACTCTCAATTGCGGGAATAATTCCCTCATATCTTGAAAGCAGGAAGAACGCCTCCATAGCCTCCTGGTCGGAAACCGTTTCGTATTGAATTCTTCCGAGGTCACGAAGATATGCGTGCTCGGGTCCTACGCCGGGATAGTCAAGTCCGCTGGCAATGGAATATACGGGAAGAGGCTCGCCGTCCTCGTCCTGAAGAACATAGCTCTTATAGCCGTGAATTGTACCCTTTGTTCCGTATGCCATTGTTGCTGCGTGGTCACCAACACCCGAACCTCTGCCGAGAGGCTCAACACCGTATATGTCAACCGGATCTCCGAGGAACGGTACGAACATTCCCAGTGAATTTGAACCGCCGCCGACACAAGCGGTAACCGCATCAGGCATAATACCCGTCATTTCAAGGAACTGCTCTCTTGCCTCGATTCCGATAACGCTCTGGAAATCTCTTACCATCTTCGGAAACGGATGCGGACCTGCCGCTGTTCCTATACAGTATATTGCATCCTTATATTCATTTAGATACGCTTCAAACGCCGCATCACAAGCTTCCTTAAGCGTTTTAAGTCCATTTGTTACCGGTATAACGTTTGCACCCAGCATCTTCATACGAATAACATTGGGGTGCTGCTTTGCAATATCAACCGTACCCATATATACATCGCACTTCATACCAAAATACGCTGCCGCAGTTGCAATTGCAACACCGTGCTGACCTGCACCTGTTTCGGCGATGATCTTCTTTTTGCCCATAAACTTTGCAAGAAGTCCCTCACCCATACAGTGATTGAGCTTATGTGCACCGGTATGGTTAAGATCCTCACGCTTGAGATATATCTGACAGTTTCCGAAAATTCTGGAAAGTCTCTCACAATGATAAACAGGAGTAGGTCTGCCCTGGAATTCCTTTCTTATTCTGCGAAGCTCGTTTATAAACTGTGCCGAATGGCAAATAGCCTCATAAGCATCATCGGCTTCCTTGAAAGCCTCTATAAGCTCCTCTGCCTGATAGGAGCCGCCGTATTCACCGAAATATCCGTCGGGAGTCGGAAAATGCTTTAAGTAATTGGCAAAATCTTTATAGTTACTCATTTTAAATCTAACCTTCTTTTGCAAAATAATATTACAGAATATTATAGCACACACGAATGCCCTTGTCAACAGTTTTGTTTTATATTTTTGTTGTATTACGATAGCTTGTAATCTGCACCATGACTTAAATTAATTCTCTAAATATTGACAACAATCTAAAAGTGTGTTATAATATGTCCGTCACACAATTGCATATATTTCTGTCTATAGGGAAACTATACTTTGGTAAAAGGTGTTTCTCTCTTTTGCGTATACCTATAGATAGGGATAGCAATTGTGTGACAACAATGAGAGATTCACTTTTTCGGTGTGTCTCTTGTTGAGGCACACTTTTTTATTTTCAGAAAGGAAACATTTCATGCAAAACACATCATAGACTTCAATTAATCTTTTAATTGTATTGACTGCATATTTACTTTATGATATAATATTTTTGGTAAAGCATTTGCCTTATCAATCAATAATATATTTAAGGGAGGATTTTATGAAAAAGCAATTTATTATTCTTATGTGCGGTATTTACACCTGTGCTGTTCTTGGCAGTTGTAATGTAAAGACTTTAAATTCTGTAATTGACAAGTCACCGCAAAATGAAGAACAATCCTCCGCAAGCGTATTTTACATTGATGGAAATTTACCGGATATAGGCAAATTTTCCGGTAAAACACAGGAACGCTTTTATCCCGATTATACACCCGACTTTATTCCGTCAGACTCCTACGGTAAAATTATACCCTTTACAGGAAAGTATAAAATTTTTCAGGCGGACATTACCGAAATAAACTCCCCTGTGAGAATGGGCTATTCCGAAATGGGCTTCTGCACAGAGGACGGCAAAATTATAATGGATGCAAGCAGTAAAAACCGAAACATATATTTCACCGAAAGCAGTGACGGCTTCGGCTTTTACACTCTTTCCGTAACAGACGAGCCGGAAAAGGAAGTACCCGACGATGTATATATTCCTCAGAAAACATATGTTATCCCTGAAAGTGGCGAATGGTGCATTGAGCTGGGAGAAAACTCCTGGGTTAACGAGGCGAAGGACGGTCTGATTTTCGTAAGCGAATATTCAGATGTAACCGGTAGAGGCGAATGTGTAATTTACGATTACAACGGCAGGGAAATTTCAAGAATCGGGAATTACGACAATGTAATGCTTTCGGAATGCGGACTTATCGGTGTTATGCGTTGGGACGGCGATAACAGCTTCCACGGCTTCCTTGACAAAGAGGGAAATGTTGTTCTCGGACCCTACAAATCAATAAATTCCTTTAACAGCCTTGGTACGGCGATTGTCGAAGAAGGACTTGGCTTCTATCTTATAGATACGCAGGGACATCACCTTTCAAAGGTATATGCAAATATTACCGAGTATAAAAAGGATTATAAAGATTCCTTCGGAGTATATGT
>JAZUOO010000038.1:0-6078 GCA_045604705.1 Eubacteriales bacterium | reverse complement strand
CATCTATGACCTCTCCGCAGTAGTTTCCTACTTTGGTGAAGAAGAACTCGGTGTTGACAAGCATCCCGAATATGCTAAGTATGACCTTAACAGAGACGGCAAGATTGACTCCAAGGACGTTGCGTATGTGCTTGTATCTTGGAATAATTAAGAATAATTAAGAATAATTAAGAATTTATAGAAAGACTCCCGTATGGCTTTTGCTGTGCGGGAGATTTTTACCGATGAAGATATGGAAATAAACAAAAATCCCGCATGAGCATTTGTCACACGGGAGAGATGATTATTTGAGTATGTACTTCATTATAAGCTCAACTGTGAATACCACAATGCTTGAAAAGGCGGCTACATTTAGAAGGCTCTTGCCGAAGTATGCAAGGACGAGTGCGGCGGTAAAGCCGATAGTTGCACTGACCGGTGAGGATGTTGCGTAGAATATCGCCGGAACTGTCATTGCGGAGAGAACTGCATAGGGAATATAGTGCAAAAATGAAAGAACAAACTTGTTTTTGATTTTTTCCTTTACAAGAACAAGAGGAACCATTCTTATAAGATAGGTGATCCCCGCCATGACAAGGAGATAGATAAAAAAATTCATTGTTTATCCTCCTTGTTCTGTTCTATCGGAGAAACAAATGCAAATATTCCGCTTGCAATCACCGCACATATTATTACGGAAAAGCCTGCGGGAACACTGCAAAGGAACGGCAGATACCTAAATGCACAGCTGAGAAGAATCGCCGCGAGTGCACAGACTGCAACCGGGTGATCGGTTTTTGCCTTTGGAATGACAATTGCAACAAACATTCCGTAGACTGCGATACCGAGTGCACTTGTTATTGATGCCGGTAGGATATTACCTGCCAATGCTCCGAGGATGGTTCCGATGCTCCAACCGACATATGGCGGGATAATCAGACCGTACATATAATTTCGTTCAACATTACCGGATTTGCTTGAGGCAACGCCGAAGACCTCGTCTGTATTTACGAAGGCTATGATAAAACGGTCAATCAGTCGTATGCTTTTTCCGAATTTTTGCGAGAGTGACACGGACATAAGAGCGTATCTGAGGTTGATACCTATCTGCGAGACCGCCATTTCCGCAAGACTTCCGCCTGCCGCGATTATTCCTATTCCTGCGACCTGTCCTGCACTTGTAACGTTGGTCATGGAGATAAGAAGAGCTTCAAGTGCGGTAAGACCGCTACCGACGGCTGAGATACCGAAAGCAAAGGCAACCGAGAGATAACCCAAGCAGATTGGCAGTCCGTCTATAAGCCCTTGCAGAAACAGAGAACGTTTCTTAGTTTTAGCCAAATTCATTTTCTCGGGGACATCACCTTTCTCTACTTTTTTGTTTCTGTTTACAAACCGAGGCATATTATAGCATACTTTACTGACAATGTCAAGAAAGCAGGTGATTTTGTTTAATGATTTTATCATTTCGCAAATTCATCAATTTATCGAAATTTATTACTTGTTTTTGACAAAACAAGACCTTTTGTTACCCTTGACAATTGAAAAAAATGTGATATACTAATAGTATATATCTTTCGGGGAGGAATGTTGATGTTGGAAAAAATGTTAAATGTTGTTATGATATTGCTGTACATTTTCATGGTAACGCCGACTACTGAAAAAGAATCGGAGAGTGCCGTGAAGACTCTTCATTATTCGGAGTGTCTGACACCCGTCGGAGAATATCCTCATAATCCGGAATCCTTTACGCAGGGACTATTCTTTTATAACGGCGAGATGTATGAAAGTACCGGGCAATATGAGAAGTCTAAGCTATATAAGAATATTGATATTGAGTCGGGCATTGCAAAAAAGGAACATTTCTTTGCGGATGATATTTTTGCCGAGGGGTCGGTGGTTTTTGCGGACAAGCTGTATGTTTTGACCTACAAGGAAAATCAGGTACAGGTGTTTGATCCGGAGACTCTTGTGCATGAAATGACGTATTCCTATCCAAGGCAGGGCTGGGGGCTTACCACTAACGGTAAATTTCTCATTGCAAGCGATGGGACTTCGAATCTCTATTTTATGGACGAGGAACTGAATGTCATAAAGAGTGTTGCAGTTACGAATGACGGTATTGAGATGCTGAATATAAACGAACTTGAATATATCGACGGCGAAATTTGGGCAAATCAGTGGCTTTCGGAAAGGATTCTCGTTATAGATCCGGAAAGCGGAAATGTGAAAAGAATTATTGATTTCCAAGGCTTGTATCAGCCAGCAGGGAATGATCCGGACGATGTTCTGAATGGTATCGCTTATAATCCGCAAAATGGAAGTGTGTATGTTACAGGCAAACGTTGGGATAAGCTTTTTGAATTTAAAATAAATGCAGATGTTTAAATGGAAATAAAAAGGGACAAATTGTATAAAATATGTCAGGTAGTCATCAACCAAACTAAGGTAAGCTTTGCCGACAAACTGGATAAATTTGAAGAATTTTCGATAACATCGTAATCACACAGGAAGAATTCTACGCAAAGGAAAAACAGATACTCGGTCTTTTGTTTATCACATAACTTAAGCGGACACTCCAAAAGAGGAATGTCTGCTTTTTATACTTTATTTTTCTATCTTTCCAATCAAAAAAGAAAAGTTTGTTGACATAACTGTTTAACTTTAGAGCAATTTTTCGTCGGCAAGAAAAAAGAAAAATACGCATAAATTCAACATTTACGCGTATTCCCGTATGGTGGAGACAGTAGAACTCGAATCTACGACCCCTTGCATGTCAAGCAAGTACTCTAACCAGCTGAGCTATGCCTCCGTATCAACGGTGATATTATACTACAGATATGCACTTTTGTCAAGAGTTTTTTAATTTGACTTTTCAGTTTGACTTATCCGTTAGTTTTTCGTATTTCGGGACATGGTTTTTGCAGAAGCTACTATTTAAAGTTTGCTTTTTGATATAATAATATAGTTATAAAAATAATTAAAAAAGGTTTTTATATATGAGAAGAAATATACACTCGCGTTGGAGTTTTGCTATTGAATTGTGTAAATGTTGTTGCTTTCGTCAAAGAGGTTTCTGAGTCGCTAGGGGAGATGGAGTCTGAAGAGGGGTTCTTTCGGAAAAGCTTCAGAATTCGAGCAGGATACGCATTTTGGAGCAGCTCCATCCGAATCCATTCAGAAGTTCTATTAAAGACCCGAAGCTTAGCTTTGATGCGACGTCATATATACAGGGGGGTATTCCATAAAGTTTCTAAATCCCTATATTCGCAAGTCCACCTTCACCGGTCTCCTTGTACTGTCTTGCAATGTCTCTGCCGGTTTCTTTCATGGCAATTATAACTTTATCAAGTGAAATTTTCCTTGTATCACTGAGGAAGCTTGCAAGGCTGACAGCATTTATCGCACGCATTGCAGCAACGGCATTTCTTTCTATGCAGGGGATTTGCACAAGTCCGCAGATGGGGTCGCAGGTAAGACCCAGATGGTGTTCTATCGCAATTTCGGCGGCATACTCTATCTTGTCAATGTTAAGTCCGAAAAGCTCCGCAAGTGCTGCTGAGGCCATTGCACAGGCTGTTCCTATTTCAGCTTGACACCCGTGACGTGCTCCCGAGATGGATGCGTTGGTTTTTATAAGATTTCCAATCACTCCAGCAGTTTCAAGCGCACGGATAATCTGGACATCGCTGTAACCGTGCTTTTGCTGTTGATAGTACAGACAGGCAGGAACAACTCCCGAAGCTCCACAGGTTGGAGCCGTTACCACCTTACCGTAGGAGGCATTTTGTTCGCTTACCGCAAAGGCGTAGGAGCATACTATTCGGTTTTCTCTTGTTTCGGCACTCTCGTCTATGTGCTGGGAATTAAATAATGTCTTTGCTTTTTTTACTACTCCCAATCCACCGGGGAGCACTCCTTCATCTTCAAGACCTCGGCTTATTGACTCTTTCATTGTTTCCCAGATGTTTGCCATATGCTCGGCAAAGCCCTCACCTTCACGTCTTTCAACGTACTGCCACAGACGGAGCTTGTTCTTTCGACAGTAGTCGGTTATTTCCTTGAAGCTTGTTTCAGGATATATCAGTTGTGATACGGGTATGCTGAAATTTTCCGATACAATACTTCCGCCTCCGATGCTGAGCACTCTTGCGGTGTCTGCTTTTCTGCCGTTTTTGATTGCAACAATATCCATGGTGTTGGGATGGGGGAGTGATACCATGGGGACGGTCGTATCAAAGACTACGGTGACATCCTTCGGGTGAAAGGTCTTTTTTATGACTACGTCAGTGCCGTGACCTTTACCAGTTTTTGCAAGCGAGCCATATAGGATGACCTTGAAAGAGTCTGCATTTTCATTTCTCTGCGCAAACAGCTTACAAGCCTTTTCCGGCCCCATTGTGTGCGAGCTTGAAGGACCTGCACCTGTTTTGTAAAGCTCGGAAAGAGATTCCATACCGGCGGGAGTGGTATCTTCTTTTTTCTCATTTTCCTGCTTCGCTTTTTCAAAGAAATATTCGAGAGGCACAGAAAAGACCTCAGCTATTTTAATGAGATTTTCTGTTGACGGATAGGAAAGTCCGTTCTCCCATTTTGAAACGGCTCTATTGGAAAGTCCAAGCCTTTCGGCAAGCTGTCTCTGTGATATTCCGTTGTCAATTCTTATGGATTTTATCTTTTCCGAAACAGTATTGTACATTGTTTGTCACCCTTTTATATTTTGTAGGATAAAATTTGCGTATTTCTGTCTTTATTATATCACATTTACTGTGAACAATCGTGGTATAAAATAAAATAATTTTGCAAAATATGTCCACTATTGGTCCACTTACGATTTTTTTGAAAATAGCACTTGTAAAATCTGTGAAATAGTATATAATAAAATTAAAGGATGTGAGTTAATGATATATACGGTTACATTCAATCCCGCACTTGATTATATAATGCACACGGGAGAAATCAATATCGGTGAAACAAACAGAAGCAGCTCTGAGGAACTATATATCGGAGGCAAAGGTATAAACGTGTCTTTGATTCTTCGTGAGCTTGGTATTGAATCAACTGCTCTCGGCTTTATTGCAGGTTTTACGGGCAAGAAAATTACCGAGTGTCTTTCGGAAAAGGGTATAAATACGGATTTTGTACAGCTCCCGAACGGAAATACCAGAATAAACGTAAAAATCAAGGGTGAATCCGAGACGGAAATCAACGGCAAAGGTCCCGATATATCGTCCGATGCACTTTCGGAGTTTTTTAGAAAAATAAACAACCTTAAAGACGGAGATACAATAGTTCTTGCGGGCAGTATTCCGGGCAGTCTTCCGGAAACAACTTACAGCGACATACTTGATGTTCTTTCGAATAAAAAAATTAATTCGGTTGTGGATGCAAGCGGCAAGCTTCTTGTGAATGTTCTGAAATATAGACCTTTCCTTGTAAAGCCAAATACCTTTGAGCTTTCGGAAATTTTTGGTATCGAAATAAAAGAGGAACAGGAAATAATAAAATATGCTCAAAAGCTCCGTGATATGGGGGCAAGAAACGTCATTGTTTCAAGGGATAAGGACGGTGCAATACTTCTCTCCGAGGACGGCAAAAGTCACAAAATAGGCGGAGCAAAAGGCAAGACAGTCAATTCCGTCGGTGCAGGGGACTCCATGGTCGCAGGCTTTGTTGCGGGATTTATGCAAAGCTCGGATTATTCATATTCCCTGAAGCTCGGTGCTGCCTGCGGTGCCGCAACTGCTTTTTCGAAGGACCTTGCGGTGAAGTCGAAAATTATCGAGATGTTTGAAACATTCTGAGCGTGCTTTGCAAAAATATACAATGAAAAAAGTTAATTAGGAATTTATTTGTTGATTTTTTGGAAAAGAAAATTATTTTATAAAAACTCTTGACAAACAAGATAAAATATGGTATTATAAACAGGTACTCGGTTGGGTACTAATGCGTCACTAGCTCAGCTGGATAGAGTAACTGGCTACGAACCAGTAGGTCGGGGGTTCGAGTCCCTCGTGACGCGCCATTAGAGTGACAATTCTCTTTACCGGGAGTTGTCATTCTTTTTTTATATCCGAAAAAATGTGACTGTGATGATAT
>JAZUOO010000037.1:0-56412 GCA_045604705.1 Eubacteriales bacterium | reverse complement strand
TATCTCTCTGTGTTAGTTGTATCGGCGTTCTTTTACAGGTGTCCCTCTCCGTCACGACTTCGTCGTGCCACCTCTCCCAAAGGGCGAGGCATACTAAGGCTCTCCCTCTGGGAGGGCTGTCAGCACAGCTGACTGAGAGGGACATCGTACCTCACCCAAAATATTTTTGCATTAGTGCTTTTTTAAGAATTTCCAATTTTTCAAGGCTTTTCTGTACTTCCAATTTTGATTTGTCGGTCTGTTCAACGAAGGTGGCAAATTGTTTTTGAAGTTCAACTGGTGGAAGAATAATCGGAAACTCTTCAACTTGGTCAAGGTTTATCTGCCGTTTGTCAATTCCTCCTACGCACACTTTACGGATATACTTTCGGTAGGCTTCACTGGTAAGAATTGTAACAACATATTCTGGAACAACAGAGCCATCAAGTCGAACAAGATATACGTGTCCATTGATATTTGCCGAATCATCGTCACCCAGATACAAAGCAGCTCTGCCAAGACTGCTATTTTCAGTGTTAATTCGTCCTGTTTTTGTAATCAAAATATCTTTGTGTTTCAAGCTACTCTTTTTCAAACTGTGATGTGTTGCTTCATCAATGTAAGCAACATCCTCAAGTTCGATTCGATTTCGCCAAACATTCTGACTGCGTAAAAACAAGATTCCTTTATCAACGTAATTCTCGCTTCCACCCTTTGGTGTGTTGCCATTTGTTATGAGCGTGGATAACTCTTTCAATGTCTTTACTGGCAGACCCTTGGGGTTGTCAATAGGGTCACCAAATAGTTCAACAAATCGTGCTTTGACAAGCTCGTCCAATTTTAAAAGTTGTTCTTTTCTATTATCTTCAATTTTAGAGATCAAATCAAATACATGCACAATATACTTCTGTTGTTCCATGTCAGGAATCGGTACATACATTTTATTTAAGTGACTTGGACCAAAATTCAATTGGGCAGAACCAACTATTTGCTTGGAAAGTTGTTCTTTAAACTGTTCTGATTTTAAGTAATACATAAAATATCTAATATCTAGAATATTCTTGTCAATAGACTTAAAACGAATAGTGCTTGTATTCATACAAAGAGGCAATTGGGACGAATCCACAAACCCCATTTTCTTTTCAAAGTATTCCACTTTTATCCCCGAGGAAGCAATGATAAAATCCCCTTCATCTACAAGGAAATGTTTATACTTTCCATATGCTTCATCTTCTGAAATGTATCTTGATGATGTAGACAAATCCACCTTCCCATCAACCAAATTTGCTACATTTAATAATTTGATGCCTTCAGATGTATATTGGGTATTTCTTACTCCAGGTCCCTCTTGAAACCATAAAACATCTGATATCTTAACTTTTTCACTTATCACAGCATTCCCTCCAATTCTTTGAGGTCTTTTTCGTTCATCTCATTCACCTTTCAAGTATTTTGCCGTTTCTTTATCAAACTCCGAAATATACTCTTTGTCCTGCTTCTTTCTGAATTCAGAATATATTCCGCTTACCTTCGCAACTGCATCACTATGCGAAACATTTCCTTTCCCGTGCAATACGTTACGGCGAAGATTGCTTAAGAATTTGTCTGTCTCTGCAAGCCAGTCGCTCATGCTCATTAAAACCTCGTCTTCTGCCATGAGTTCTGCATGATCAATATACATTGTAACAAGCCGGTTCAAACGACCTATTTCTTTTTCGTTAAGATAGTTTTTTGCAATAAGAACATCACTTTTTAAAATTTTGCCATCCGGTGCACCCTTCCATGTTGTGAGTCCCATTGTAGGGCTGTCCAGCGTTGCTCTTTCGTCAAGCAGCTCCGCCGCCGTTTTTCCTGTTACGGCATAATGAAGTTTATTTTGCACAAATGCATAGAAACTCTTTGTTGTTTCGCTATTTTTGTCATAATCATAGCTACATTGTTCAAATATATCCGTAATTTTCTGGTATGCTCTGCGTTCGCTTGCTCTGATTTCGCGAATTCTTTCAAGAAGTTCGTCAAAATAGTCCTTGCCAAAGGGTTTACCATTTTTGAGCATATCATCATTTAATACAAATCCTTTGGTAATGTACTCTTTTAAAGTCTGTGTTGCCCACTGTCGAAAACGCGTCGCTTTCTTAGAATTGACACGGTACCCTACTGCAATGATTGCATCAAGATTGTAAAAATCAAGCGTTCTTTTTACATTTCTATCTCCTTCTTTTTGAACTACCGAGAATTTCTCGGTAGTTGATTCAGCCGACAACTCTTCTTCCTTGTAGATATTTTTTAAATGTAAAGATATATTATCAGGTGTACATTCAAATAATTCTGCCATTGCTTTTTGTGAAAGCCAAAAGGTTTCATCTTTAAAATAAACATTTAAAATTTCTTTTTTATCATCATAATTATACAGCAAAATCTCGCCGCTTTTAACAATATCTTCGCTCATTTTATCATTTCCTCCAATTCTGATAGACCTTTGGTTATTTCCATTTCTATTTTCTGGAGGTCTGCCATAATTTCGGCTGTGGACGGATATTCCACAGGTACATATTCTGTTTCTTTATATTTGTTGATAGATAAATCATAGTCGTTATCTACGATGTTCTGCTTATCCACAAAGAAACTCTGTTCTGTCTTTGCTCTGCCTGCTTCTTTGTCAAGATTATGAAATCTTTCGATAATGTCAGGAATATCATTTTCTGCTACAGGTGTTCTCTTATCGTCAAGACTGAAACCATCTGTTTTCATATCATAGAACCATACTTTGTCCGTTCCACCGTGACCTGTTTTTGTGAATACAAGAATAGCTGTAGAAACTCCGGCATAAGGCTTGAACACCCCTGACGGCATAGAAACAACGGCCTCAAGGCGGTTATTTTCTATAATCTCCTTGCGGATTGCTTTGTGTGCAGTTGATGAGCCAAATAGCACACCGTCAGGAACGATACAGGCACATCTGCCGCCGACCTTAAGCATACGCAAAAACAATGTAAGGAACAGAAGCTCTGTCTTTTTGGTCTTACAAACCTTAAGCAAATCAGCAGATACTATATCATAGTCAAGGCTTCCTTTAAATGGTGGATTTGCTAAAATAAGAGAATACTTATCTCTGTCTGCATTCTGGTCTGAAAGGCTGTCACGATATTCGATAAACGGGCTGTCAACGCCGTGTGTCATCATATTCATTGCACCAATACGGAGCATAGTTCTGTCCATATCGTAGCCAAAGAACATGGAGTTCATATAATGGTCTTTCCTCTGCTTATTAAAGAAAATTTCTTCCTTGTGATTTTCTTTTAAGTATTCACCTGCTGCTACAAGGAACCCGCTTGTACCGCAAGCAGGATCGCAGATAACATCGTCCGGCTTTGGCTTCATCATAGCAACCATCATTTTGATAATGTGTCTTGGCGTTCTGAACTGACCGTTTAAGCCTGACTGTGCAATTTTGTTAAGTAAATATTCGTATACGTCCCCTCTGACATCGGAATCAGAAGAATTTTTCATCAGTTCATAAATAATATCATCAAGGCTTGTTACTACCTTATCAAGCAAAAGGGGTGTAGGTAGCTTAAAGATTGCATCGTCCATATATTTTGAATATGCACTGTCTTTATCTGCGTGCAAATTCTTTATAAATGGGAATACCCATTCCTGCATAATTGTATACATTCTACCTGCAGGGAAGTCACGGAATGTTGACCATTTTAATTGCTGACCGTCAATGCTGCGTTCTCCGATTGTAACTTCATCTGCGAATATGCTTTTATGCGGAAGACCGAGCATAGCGCTTTCCTTTGCACGAAGATTGTCCGTATCGTCAAGGTCGTGGATAAACATAAGGTATGTAATTTGTTCGATTACATCAAGGGGGTTAACAAGACCCCCTGATGCAAATATATCCCAAAGTCCGTCTATTTTATTTTTAAGTTCGCCTGTAATCATTTGTTATTCATCCTCTCTGTTCCAAGTGTATGAAGTATATCTTCCACCGCTGATTTTAATAATTTTACCTTTTTTAAGGAGGTCATTTAACGCTCTTTGTACTGTGGTTTCGCTTATATCCGGGCATTGTTCCAATATGTCCTGCTTTGTTACCTTACTCAAAGTTTCTTTAATTATTTTTTCCACTCTTTCAGGTTTTGACAATTTGCTTTCGGCAATACTTTGAACTCGTTCTGAAAACTCTCTGTGTGCCTCAAGAATAATACCAAGCATGTATTTAACAAATGGCACATAATCATTTTCACCTTCGTGCCATCCTGCCGAACTTCTTTGGAGAACATCATAATAGCGTTCTTTAGTAGACTCAATCATTCTTTCTATACTGATATATTTACCCACGATGTATCCGCTGCGATAAAGCAGTAACAATGTCAACAATCTGCTCATACGACCATTTCCGTCATTAAAGGGATGTATGCACAGAAAGTCAAGGATGAACATACAAATTGCAAGAAGCGGGTTTATAGTTTCGAGCGCAATAGCTTCATTATAAGCCGCACATAAGCTTTCCATACTTGAGGGAACTTCCCACACCTCAACGGGCACAAAGCGCATGTGGCTATTACCATCGACATCTTCTTCTGCTATAACGTTGTCAACAACCTTATACTGACCACCGTATGTTACAGTGTTGAATCTATATAAATCTCTGTGAAGCTGTAAAATGATGTTGGGTTTCACCGGAATTCCGTCATGGTTGGAGTGAATCGTATTCAGAACATCACGGTATCCTGCAATTTCCTCTTCCGCTCTGTTTATAGGATTGGTCTTAGACAAAGCGAGTTTTTTTATTCTTTCGTCAGATGTGTGAATGCCTTCTATTTTGTTAGATGCTTCTGTGCTCTGTATTTTTGCGACTTCAACAAGTCCGGCAAGCACGTCAGTACTTGATTCAATAAATAAATTTTGTTTTCCTTTGTATTCGTGAATCTGTGTAAGCATTGATACAATATCGGGTGTTAAAAACTGTTCCCATTTATTTTTATAATTGTATATTCTCACGAGCTACTCCTTTCTGTTCGAGTTTTACGAATAGTTTAACACAAATATATTATACAATACAATTATGCCTTTGTCAAGTTAACTTAGTCATTTTGTTGAATTTGACTAAATTGACTCAATTAAAGAAGAAGTTTCGCATATCTTCTAATCTTTTCTTAAACTCGTGTTAAATCAGGAAATTCCAAAAGCTGATTCAAGTTTTTTGTATCTATATCTTGGTGTCCTTTATATGCATTTGTAACAATGTGAGTGCTTGTGCATATATCGCAGTCTTTATTGTGCAAGCCCTTTATTTACAAAGACTTGTTGAATTTGTTATTTGAATAAGGTAAAATAGTGTACTCAAATTAGTTTTTAAAAGGATATATCATATAGATTGTAAGTGCTTACACAGCATCTTGAATTTCAAAACAGAGGATAAATATGGAATTAACAGGAATTAAAGTTTTTCACACTTCCGGCTTTGGATACGGAGAAGTAGTTTCTCAAAACGGGAATTATATTACAGTAAAATTTGACACCAAAGAAAATCCGATTAAATTTGTTTATCCGGATTGCTTTAAAACTTTTCTGAGAATTGAAAACACTGATATATCTGAAGAGGTATCTAAAGAATTAGAAAAAAAGAAAGGCTTGAAAAAGCAAATTCCGAATCAACCAACAAACAATCAACTTTAAACAATACAAGGGATAGTAAAAAAAGCAACTCAAAGAGATTTGAACGCAATTATTCAAATATGCCGAGAATCACACCGTTCCAATCTGTGGAAGAATTTTGCTTACATTACGAGTCGGAAATTGTTTCCGAAATAATGTATTTAAAAAACAATGTTATGTCCAGAGACTATCAAACAAAAAACACATCTCACAGCATTACATGTGCTACGGTTCATCAGTTTCATGGTTCGGAAAAGGATGTTATTTTATATGATGCCGTAGATTGTTATAAAATGAAATACCCGGGAATGTGCACAAGTCCGTTAAAAACGGACATTGAAAAAAAGAACCTCCTATGGTAGAATAGAAATATATCTATCATAGGAGGAATTTTTATGCCAAGAGAATATCGACACATCGAGCAATACGAAAAAGAAATAATAGACTCAAAGAAAAAGGATTAACGAAACGAGAGATCGGAGAAAAAATCGGGATAAGTAAGGAACAAGCAGATGAGTACATTTACTTTTACAACAATCAACGCATCCAACTTAAAACAAAACTGACTCCGCTTGAGTTACGAAGTCAGTATGTCGCTTAAATTTTAATATTACCTACCATAGGGGCTCTTTTTGTGCTGTCCGCACAATTTGGGGCAGTTCATTTATTAAATTCTGATATCTAAAGGGGTTTCTCTTGCAGAAAACGGAGTTTCGATAAAGGCTTTGGTTTCTTTCTTTAATGGGTATTGGTCAACATAAAGAGCAAATCCAATACCATACTCATCTTTTCTTGCAAGTGTAGTGAGCTCATCACGCTTCGCTATTGTTTGCTCCCCGATATGATACAAATACTGAATCTCTGTCCACATTGCCATACCTTCATACACCAAAAGCCTCATCTTAGAACCGTATTTCTTTTTGATATTCTTTACGTTCCAGTGAGTATATTGCCATATGTGTGTAAGCTCATGTGCAAGAGTTGCAATAAGAGATGCTCGGGGTATACCGTTTTCAATATAGACGGTATATTTCCCCTTATGTTCCACGGCTACACCTAGAATAAGTACATCCTTTGGAGAGTTTCCCAGTCCCTTGCCTATCTTTTTCTTGAGCTTTCTTTCTTCCAGCATCTCGACAGATATAGGTGCGTCTATTGTCGCCCCGAAAAAGAGTTCCATATTGAGTAAAACCTCATTGAATATGGAGTTAAGTTCTTCAATAGACTTAACAAGAGAGCGGTTACAATTAGTACAGCGCTTTCTTCCATCAGGAAGTCTGTAATAGTCGACCCCTGAAATGGGAAGACCGCAGTAGGCACAAAACTCGGTAGCATTTTCCTCAGGATTAATGATACCGGATCCGTCTTTGTTTTGCCTTGTCTGACGAAGCTCTCCTCCGTCGTATTTAAGCTGGTTGGTCAAAAACGCAAGGGTCTCCTTATAGTTTATACCCTCGGGAATATCTGTCCCGCCATAAAGAAGATAATTTTCACTTTTGGGACCAGCAACCGGAGAGATACCATCGGGAACTGAAACTTCCGAAATCGACTCCTCTGCCATACTTTCAACTGAATCGTCCGCATATGCTTCCGGGAGCGATTCTGTGCCAAGAGGTGTTTGTGATTCTTCGGGTGCTTCCTGTGTGTTTTCAATCTTTTCATTTGCAGTATCAGGATCAACTATATCGGGATTGGGAAAATTATCGTTGTCGGAAGATATTGTCTCTGCGTCGAGTTCAGCCCCGTGATCAGTAGAGATATCCTTTATTTCTTCGTTATTAAACTCCGGATACATCAAATTCTTCCTCCTTTTCATCATGGCTCTCTTCGGTCGGCTCATCACTTGTTTCAGGGGATTCCTCAGATGATACGTCCGTTAAATCATCCTTGTTTTTTAAGGACTTTTTATCCTTTTTTTTGAACAGATTTGCAAAAAATCCTTTGCGCTTAGGCTTTTTCTCGGGGGGTTCCTCATAAGAATTTTCAGAAATGTCTTCTGCCGTAATTTCGGAAGACTCTTCTACTATTTCGTCGGGAACTTCCAAAGAAGCTTCATCCACAGGTATCTCTTCTGCATCTGCTACATTTTTAGTCTGTGCTTCAGCGGAAACCGACTCCTCTTCGACTGCTTCAGCAGCTTCGTTTGCTTCTTTAGATTTCTGCTCTTTCTCCTCAGCTTCTCTTTCAGACCTTTCTGCTTCTTTCTTCTCTTCGATTGCCTGATGTCGATTTTTCATCTTTCTGTCAAACTCTTCTTGAGAGCAAACGACCCACTTACCTTTTACCTTTTTGTGAGGCTTGCCGTAGATCATCATATAATCCTGATCGGGAACCTCCGGCATTTCCTTCTTCTTTTTGAAACCGCCAAAGAGCTTACCAAAAAAACTCTTCACTTTATTGATAATTCTTTTTAGAGGATTCTTTTTAGAGGGTTCTTCTGGCACAACCACTTCATCTGCGGTAATTTCTTCCGTCTCCGTAATTGGATCAGGATCAAAAACAGATTTGTTCCACGCAAGATAATCTGAAATAATCTGCATTATGCGCTCAAAATTTCTTTCCACTGCAACGAGGAGACCGATATCGAGCTGGCTGTCTTCTATTATATAAATACAGTTTTCTTCAGCTGCATCGCCGGAAAGAGAATAAGTGAGCGGTTTTTCATAATCCCCTTTCGTAGCGGCAATAATAAATGGCTGGTTTTCGGCAAACATTGTTCTGAATACCTCATTTATAAGAAGAGCAAGTGTGGTTCCGACTTCATTCGTAAATGCCTCACCAAAGCTAGAAAAATCGAGTTTCAGAATATGCTTGTTGATATATCTTCTCTGCGGAACATTGTTAATAACAACTTTTTTCGCGTTTTCAAAATCGTTATATGAACACATACGCCAATAAGCAGGAGTGTCAACAGAAAAATTGGCAAACTGATTATAAATCTTTACGCCATTTATTGACCTTAGCATACCCATGCTTTCGTTGTCGCACGTAGATTCAATGTTTATATTTCTTACATGACGATATGCAAAACGAGCGTTTATGTGATCGGCCGCCCTACGCACGATAACCTGATTGTCGCTGGACATTGAAATCATCTCGTAATACTTTCCACTAAGAGTAATAAACTGTCCAGGCAGATATTTTTGGAGAATATGTCCTTTGAGTTCCGTTCCAAGGAAGGCGCTCTCGTTTCCTTTTTCCGCAATATATCGGGCACTCTGCAAATCGTCTATTACGTACTGCTTAAAGAAACTGTCTGTTATCACAAAAAAGTCTTCAAACTTACCTGTTTCAACAGAGAATTCGTGTTTGTAGATTATGGTATCTTCTGTGAATGCTTTGATTCCAACCGGAGTATTTACAATAATCTTATCTTCACCGTTCTTACAGTAGATTGCACATATATTCTTCCAGATGGTTTTTTTAAGTTTATCTTCTGTGGTATCTATATCGACAAGGACAAATTCCTTAAGTACCTCTTCCTTGAGTATTCCAAGAATACTCATTTGCAGACATATCTTAAGAATAATATTTCTCTTCGTTCTTGCATAGTCCGCAGATATATAAGGAATTGCCTTAGGGTCTGACGTGAATATCTCATTGTTTTCTGTCATATAGTCACGAAGCATATAGTCAGAAGAGATAACATTTACAAACCCCTGTTTTTTTGCTGTTGTAGCAAATTCACGCTTTACTTCGAATAAATTGAAGAACTCGTCTTCAACCGAAACAAAAGAGTTATCCTTGGTCTGCTCATTGCAGAAATTGAAAGATACCTTAAAATACTTATCAAAGGTTTCCTGTGTTGCAGGCAATGGGGTGGTTGAGAGCAAATCATGGTAATACTGCTTAGCAATCCAATGCTGATCAAGCACGGGATAAGCGTCTCCACCATACCAAACAACTTTCTCTACGTGGTTTTTAAGGGCAACAAGGGACAATTCTGTGCCCATACCGAGGTATCTGGATATACCCGGCGTGATTCTGTGCTGGAGATACTCGCTGTCTGCTTTCCAGCACATATATGAGCTCGTTCCCTCGGGGAATTCTGTTGCAGAAACCTCGGTTATTTCTGTCATAAGAATGTGAGAAAGCGAGTCAACAAGTCCATCGCAGTTTTTATCTACCGAGCAATAGACCGCATTGTTGCTTACGCTGATGTTTCTTACAAGAAGATTAATACCTATTTGCGCTGTAGTTACAAGTCTTGAGGGCTCAAGGAGAAATACAAAAGATACTTCATTAAGAAACGCTCTGTTCGCTTTGTGTAACTCAAGGTCGTGAACGCCGGATCTTGTTACTATTCCAATATCGCAGGGTTCTCCCTCTCTGTCAAGCTTTTTGATATTCCAAAGCGACGGAAGCCCTGTTACCTGGGAGAAACCATCATTACACCAAGTTATAACATCGTCTTCTGTTCCATGTCTGCCAAGCACGATGAGCACCTTTCCGCCTTTAAGAAGGGCGGTGTGCATAGCGTAGAACATATAAGGTGTAAGCTTATAGTAGAACGGCGTGTTAAAGAGAAGGCTCTTTCCGGAGGTCAGCTCTATACCCGAGCGCACGTAATCTGCACTTGGCTTGAACCCCGATATTGCTTTTTTGCGAATGAACATCGCATAATTTTCACCCGTTTTACCATACTCTGCTTTTATTTCCTCCAAAATCTGATCAATAGATCCGCCTCTGACAATACCGTCATTCACGGTGGTTCCGTCTGACATAAGCTTATCACCAAAAAGCTCACCCAGTTTCTTACGAAGAATTACATAATTTGTGATGTGTCTTGAATTATCTATCTCTGCAGAAAATACGCAGTCGAGCTGGTCGAATTCCAAACCATCTATAAAGAATGCTATTTCTCCCATTATTATTATGGGGAATACAGGATAGAATGGAACGAGTATAAGTCCTTTTTTATAAAGGTATAAAGAAACGCATACTGCAAAAATTGAGATTACCACAGTTGCATAGTATGCAGTTTTAAGGAACGTCTTTGCCTGACCGAACTGATTCTTGATATACCACATACCTGTTTTTTCGTCAAAGTCATAGAATATAGCTACAAATTTGTTCGAACAGGAGGTGTTGTGTTTTTTAGGCGTACACAAGAGAAGCGAAAATTTTTTTATTATGAGGTAACAAAGCATTGAACATGTGTTGAACAAGATTAACAACACGTAGGTTCCATTAAACTTTGTTAAAAAGTTACTTATCAATTCGGCGATAAAGGTCAGTGCCGTCGATACCAAACTCAGATAGCTTATCTGAGCCAACTTTAAAGCCCAGTCATTCAATGTTAACACTATCGTATAAAAGAACGAATAGAACAAATCGCTGAGTTTGTTCATGAATATAAACAGAATGATGGCTACCACTACAGCAACGAATGGCATAAAAAACTGCTTATTTCTAACTTCTTTTTTTAAATTCGCCTTCGCATTTAGAAAAATGAAGAGTATGAAGGGAATAAATGCAAAGAACAACAGTATGTTGCTGAACAAGTTAGTCATATATTTCCTCCATTCTAAGCGTTATCTTGCTAACAAAATCAGATGAGAGTTCCACCTTGTTGCCGGGTGTCAGATAGTCAATAAAAAATCTGTCATCCGGCATATATGGTGGATAGTAGTCATATTCCTTATTTTCAATTCCGAAATCGTATTGGTAAGGAGCCACTGCGGGATCGTTAAAAACAACGCTATCATCAAGAAAATCCTCGTATTTGTCAAGAATTAATGCGCGAGTCTTTTCCATGTGTGTTTTATGCTTTTTTCTTATGCGAATAGCTCTGTCATATTTATCAACATTGTTTTCGGAGAAGTTCAGTACTCTGTAGCCTCGTCTGACATTGGCCACACAACTTAGATACTCGGAATATTTATTCATTGCATTCCGAATCTCGTTATCTATTTCCCCTACCTTTGTATTAAAGGAACTAATTGCATTTTTTAAGGGCAGACGGAGCAATATTACCGTTACCACAAAAATGAACAAAAGAACCCCCGTAAACGCCAAGGAAAAAAGGATAGCAGTCGACACGGTATTGTAGGTTGCTTTGTTCGTGAATATGATTGGCAGAAATGACCCAAAAAAGAGTAACAGGCATATAAGACCGAGAACGATGTTTGTCTTTCTCTTCATACGACGGTTTATAACCGAAGAAACATTTTTACTCTCTTTTTTTATTTGCTCATGGTAATGCGAAAGATCAAATACATTTGTCACTTCCATGGACACCATTTTGTCCTTTTCGGTTTCTGTGTGGTCACGGACATCGTCCATCTGAAACGAGTTCATAGCACGGATCATATTGTAATCCACATCACATTCGCTTTCTAATTTCTCTATGGATTTTTTTAGTGCACGTCTGGGTTGCTTAGCAAGTTTATCGACAGAATCATTGGTCTTATTTGTTTGTGCCAACCAATTTGATGCATCATTTCCGAACGAATCGCTGAAATACCCATATTCCTTTTGATTTGCAAAAAGGTCTTCTTCAACAAAGGCTTCATTGGGCAATACGGGTACAGTGACCTTTGCGCAAAATAGCTTTTCTGCTTCAGAATCCGTAAGCTCCTTGGGAACATCTCGTTTGATTTTTTCAATCTGTTCGTCTACAAGTTCTATTGAATTATTAAGTTTGCCTATGTACGCAGAAACAATAGAATTCAGTGATTTTTCATTATTCTCACTTTCTAGGCAATATAGCTTTCTCGGCTGAACGGTTCCACTGGGCACTTCATTCAATGAAAACAAAAGGAGATTATACAGGAAACGTATACGATCATATCTGTAATTCTGGTGTGTACAGGGAAGAATATCGGACGCTATAAACCTCATTTTATCGAAATACATATTTCTTCCGACGAAATCGGAATATTCAAGCCCGGTATGGTTTTCCCAGTATACACGATCATCCGAAAATCCCGTTTCGGTTGTTCTTTCCGCAAAGCAAAATACCTCTGTGGGTAGAACTATGCCCATGGAGTTCTTCCTGTTTAAATCACCGTCTCCGGGAAGCATTTCTTCAAGGCATTCCCTTCTGAGATCATCCTTGAGTCTGTCTTGTTTAAGGTGATACAAACGATCAAGATCCGTAAGGTGTTTTTCGAAATTCATTGGATCAAGAACCTTATCAACAAAGTCGGCTATCTCGTGTTTTTTTACAGAACTATTGTTTTGATTAACAATTGGAACATAGCAAAGACAAGTTGCAAGACGCTGAAGCGGAAATCGGAGTGCATCCCTAAAAATTTCAGCATTATCCTGAAGGCGAGCTTTTATGCGTTCGCCACAATCATGCTTCCATGTGTCAAAGGATTCCTGAGACACAAAATCAGCACTCCACCCTGCAGATGACGCATATTCTGCGTCATCTGCATCATCAAGCGGATTTATAAGTCGGTTCCTTTCTTCACACGCAAGCATTCTCTCATAGCAGATAGCATCAAAGGGATTCTTGTGAAGTGAAAGACTATCATCTTTGAGAATTACTGCACGCCAAGTTGTATGTCTTCCAACTGTTTTTATAAGAGTGGGTACACATTCATATAGGTTTTTCCCTTGGGGATTCCATTCACAAAACGCAAACTCTTTATTTAATCTGTCAAGAAACGGCTTGAAATACAGTTTATTCTGTTCAATCGCGTCAAAATGCTTTTTTTCAGCTATTATGACAGTGTACATAAAGCATACCTCCGTTTTAATTCTGATAGATTAATTTCTTGCGCGTTTTGCGATATGGTCGAGAAGTGTCTCGTAATCCTCGGGTTCTGGTGCGGAACGAACTTCTTCCTGGATTTTTCTTCTGATGACATCAAGAACTTCGTTGTCTTCTACATTTTCGGGAACATTGATGTCAGGGTGCTCAACATATTTTTTGTAGTTTTCCTGAAGTAGGTCAAACTCGTTTATAAGTCTATCACAAAGAACAAACTTAACATCCTCTTCCTTTTCCCATGTTTGATATTCCTCTTTAAACACTCCGATAACGGCGTCTACCATAGCATTAAGCTCGGAAACGTATCTGTTAGAATTGGGAAGAGAATAATAATAAATCAGCGGAATTGCAAAGAGGCTGGTTGTGTTCTCTGTGACTTGGCCCACAAAATCAGGATCTTCCCTTTTCTTCATCGAGTTCTTTTCAATATTATCTGCAAGAGCCGCAAGTTCTTTTGCAGATAAGCTGTCAAGTTTTCTCTTACCATTGTAGAATGTAAACATATCGAAGTTGGCCATATCCTTAAAAAATTCCGTTTCTTCGTAGTTACAGTTCTTCATAATACTCATTGCACGCTTGCGCTGCTTAATTACCTCGTTGATATCTTCAACAACCTTTGCGTTTACATAGAGAGCATCAAGAATTTCATAGAACTCATCACAAAGAGTACCGTTTGAAACAACAAGAGACTCAAAACGGTCATTGGAGTTTTTATAGTTGTATACGAGCTTACCGCCTGCTTTGAGAGAGAGAGGATTGTGCTGGATAGCACCGTGAACGATACCGTATATAAACGCCTTGTGAATATCGAGGACAATGCTCTTCTGATAATCGTCGTCGATTTCAGGCATCACCTTAATGCTGTCCCAACGCTTGTCAATATGTGTAGACATAGACGCATTCTTGGTAGAGTCGGGACCAATACTCTTTGAATAGCTATGGTACGCCTTGTGGTATATACCGGGTTCCTTCTTGCCTGTCTCTGTAACGTAAGGAGCAGCAAATTTCTTGAGCTTGTCGGGAGTTACATTGTACAGAGCATTGAAGAAACGAATTTCGTACTTAGAAACCGACTCACAGGGGTCACCCTTTTCAAGAAGAACCTTAACGTTGAACTGACGGTTGTCCGTAAGGCTAGTGTTATAAGCACAACGATTGATTTCTCTGGGTTCCACATTGAGCATTCTCTGAATAGAGGGAGCTGCTATTCTTGATCCCATAGCAATCTTTGTCTTAAGGTAGGATTCGGCATCGCTAGCCTTGAAGATAAATTCTGTACCGTTTGAACGTGCCTTTATACCCTCTGTAAGCTTATATTCAAGAACTATGGAGTTTATAATATCAACATTGATTTCTTCGCACTTTTCAAATATCTCATCCTTGAAGTAACCCATAAGAATATCGTCAAATATATCCTTGTGACGGTTCTCAATGGAAAGGTCATCACCTGCGATGGCTCTTTCCATATTAAATACAGCATTTTTCTTAACCTGATCGAAGATAGCTCCGTTGATATCAGAACAGAGAAGAGAGGATTCTTGAGAGATCTTGGTGAGAGCTGTGCGGCTGAGCTCAGCTATAACAGCACTATCAGAGCAAATATTCATAACGGAGTCGCCCTTTTTGTACTTTAGTTCATTTGCAATATCGTCCTTCACACGGCTGAGCTTTTTAACCTTTTCTTCAAAAGTACCAAAGAATCTTTCGTATTCTTCTGTGAATGCCTTGATATAGCCGTATGCCTTTTCGTAAGCTGCATGCTTAGCTTCTTCGTAACAGAACGCCTTTGCTTTTCTAAGGTAATTGGGAAGCGCCTCATTTGCCGTTTCATAAAGACTATTATATCCCTTAAGTTTATCAAATACAGAGGGATTTTCCTTTTCAAGTTCTCTTAATCCTTCAAGACCTGTAACTGAATTCTTTGCAAACTTGAAGGAGTATTCGGCGTTCTCTGCAGCCTCAAGAGCCTTTGCAGCATCAAGATGATCTCCCTGCTTAAGTCTTTCTTCAAACTCACTCTTGAGCTTGTAAATTATATAACGTGCAGCACAAGGATGTGCAACATCTCCAATGCTATTCTTGAGAAGCTTCTCAATGCTGTACTCCTCATCAATTATAGTAGTCAACTTTTCGTTCGTGAACACGCCCTCGATAAAGCGTTTTGCAATATCGTCAACCTTGTAGGATCCGTCCTTTGCCTTTTCCTTTACCTTGTTTCTATAGGCAATAAGGTTGTCAATGTTATTGCTGAGTGAATTTTCGGGGTTGGTGTAATCGATTGTTGAACCGAGACCCGAGGTAGCATTGAGAGTGTTGAATATAGTGGAATCTTCGCTGACAACAGTCTCAATCTGAGCGTCGAGATTAGCCATATACAGCTCTACACGTTCATCAATGTTTTCAAGGTAAACACCGACCATGTCCTTTGAGAAAGCATCGCCGCCCGATTTTGCTGCACTGTCAAGATGCTCAATATAAAATTCACCAAGTTTTTTGGAAGACTCAAGAGACAGTCCACGCCTTTTTTGTTCCTTCATATAGAGTTTGTGAGCCTTATCATATTTTGTCCACTTTGATGACTCACCCTCACCACCTATACTGTCTGTTGCAAGATCGCAGGCAACATAGTCAACAATTCTCTCATAAGGATAGCGCACAATACCTGCACCAATACCACCAAATCTGTTACGTCCGCGAGATTTTGCAAGTTCCTTGATGATATTATCCTCGGTGGAAGCTGCCTTCCTCTGCATAGGACCGATATTCTGTTCATAAAGTGCGATGGATGCCTGTTCTTTATACTGCTCATAGCTTGTGAGCGTACTGTCCTCAGCGTCCTGTCCGTCCATAAGGAAGCAGAAGTCGATAGGAAGTGCAGAAAGTGACTTGAGCTTATCAGATCCGGCTATCGGAACGTCGACGTGGAGGTCGCGATACTGCCAGAGATCAGGGTCAAGGTCAACAAAGCCTGAGCCCTTCATCATAAACGCATTAAGCTCTTTGATGGTAGCATAACCGTTACGTGCCTGGCTGTCACGCTCTGTCTGAGAATCTATAACACTGTCAAGTGTTTCAGGAAGAAGTAGGAGTGCTCTTGTAAGAAGAGCGGCATTCGGATACTTTTCCTTAACATAGTTACGGATGAACATAGAGATAGGAAGTATCATACCCGAGCCTGTACCGCCGGAGGAAGAGCTTGCAATGATGCAACGCATAGACTGCTTAAGTTCCTTACCGGTCTTTCTGAAAAGGCTATCGATAGAGTCATAGAGTGGGCGTATTCTGCCTGTCTTTATGGTTGCGTCAACTGCCAGACGGGAAATTGCACGCACCTGACCTGCACCCTCGGACATTGTCTTATCGTACATTACGGCGCTCTTGGGAAACCAGCGTTTACGCGCATCATCATCATTGTCAAGAAAAGCTCCAACTGTCTGAGTTGTGGATGTCTGAATGATGTGTACAAAAGGGAGTTCATCCTTTATTCTCTTAAGGTCATTAACATCAGTATCCATGCAGAGAAAGCTGATATTTTCTCTTTCGGCGGGGTGGCATCTTTTAGCAATTCTCTTTACAATATCACAGCCTGCACCACCAATTCCAAGAAAAAGATACGCTGCATTAACTTCATTGGGTTTGAGTTCTTCGTTAATTCTTTTGTTTTCCATAATGTACTCCTTTATGTAGCTATTTATAGATTTTTGTTATTCAAACTTTATGTCACAGGACACAGAATATTTGGCAGATCTACCATTTATGTCTTTTGTTCCCGAATAATTCGTCGATCCCTGAGGGAAGCTGAAATCTTTTATACTTTCAGACGTGCGGAACAGACTGCCGTCCTTTTTGCTACGCGCAAACGATTCATTACCAATATCTATTTTAGAGACATTGCCGGAAGCCTTTACGCTTCCATTCACCACCAAAGCTTTTCTTTTCTTTGAGGGGAGATACCTGTAGCTGTCCTTTGCGGGAATAAGTGTTGCACTCCAACGTGCATCTGAAAGATCTCCTGTCCCTTTTAATTTAACTTCGCGTCTTTTCCCTTTTGAAGGATAAATTACAGCTGCTTTCAGATTGCTCATCTCTTTGTTGCCAATCTTTACCGAAATGTTTGTAATTCTAATTTTTTTCGGGAGAACAGGGGTTTTAAGCCAAAACCAGATGATAAGAGCAATCAGAAGCAGGAACATAATCCGAAGAAACCATTTCAGCCACAAGGGAACGCGGCTAAGGGTTATTGTCAATGAACCATCGGTTTCTGTAACTCTTCCTATGTGGTCAGTATATTCTGCGGTTACTCTGATGGGATAATTGCCTTCTTCTATATCCTTTGTGGGTAAAAGCTTGATAAGATATGCTGACTCCTTTTTGTCGGCGGCGATATCGTACTCAATACCACCACAATCCACTTTTAGTTTTACCGCATTAAAATCCGCCTCAGTCAGCTTGTTTCCATTGATACTCAGTCCCACAACTATCGGACGACTTTCGTCAATCTCCTTAATTGTGATATAACTATCGGGAGCATGCAGGTCCAGGTGTAGGGGGGCGAAATCATCCTTTATCATATAGGTTAGAGATTGCTGCGCTTGTGCATTATCGCTACCTTCCTCATGATAGGAAGCAAATATAGTAACCGTGCATTTTCCGCATTGTGTGTTTTCCGGTTTTGAGGGATCCTTGTAACAAAGCCACAGATTAAAGTGATCTTCTGCAAATTCCTGCTTTATTTCTGCGTTACTGGTATCAGGATCCCATTCCAGAACAACGCTGTCAAGTGCCTCTCCGGTAAGTTGAGTTCCCTCATGATATACTTTAGCAATATACGGCTTTCCTTTTCCGAGATCCTGTAGTGAATAAACCTTATCGCCACCGGAAATTTCAAGCTTTAGATTCCCGGCAGGTCTGGCGGCTACCTTTATTCCCCCAAAAGGCCAACCAAAATCTGAAGAATCCTTTGTAATTGTGTATCCGCTCAGATATGTAACAGTCAGGTTTGCATCAAAAGAATCACCCATTTTCAATGTAACCGGAACTGTGCCGTTATGTCCGTCACAAACAATAGCTGTTTTTTCACCATTGATGGAATAGGTTCCCCGATATTGCGGATTACCAAGCAAATCAGATGAGATAAGCTCTCCTGTTTTTGCATCCTTCATTCCAAAACTAACTCTATATTCTCCTTCGTATAGAGCCTCAGGATTTACCGTGTTTCCCTCCGAATCGGTGAAAACAAAATCAAGATCAGCATCCGGCTCATAATATATTTCGATACTTGTTGCCTCTCCGGAATAATCAATAGTGCATTTGCCGGCATCACAGTCTTCATAAGTAACCAGCATTCCCTGAAGAGATGTATCCGAGACTGAGGAGCTATAACCCCAACCGTCTGTTGCATATTTTGCGGTTGATATGCTTGACGGCTTCCAAGGCTGCCCCGATTCGCCTGTTATCTTCAAATCGGAAATGTTTTCACCTTGCACAAACACTATCAGCTTACTCATCGAAATATCGAAGTCGATTGTTTTACCCGATATGCGATTTTTGGGCAGGGTATCTCTTCCGAAAATCTTATTGCACATCTCTGTCAATGCCGACAAAACATCGGTACTGTTTGTTACTTTTTTACTTACAAAGAACTCAGATTGTGGTGTTTTCGGCACTATTGCAACAGAATCGATGGCCAGATACATCATCATTATATCTTCATTTGCTTTCTGGAAATACGTATCCAACTGTCTTCTGGACTCATCCTTGCTCAGTTTGAGTCTGTTTCTGTAAAAATAATCGCCATCGGACAATACAATCATATACTTCTTATCGGCATTTAGCTTTTGCAACCCACTAATTGCATAATCCATACTTTCAATATGTGTGTCCCCGTTTTTTTCGGTATAAATATCCCGAATCTGATATGCTTGCGACGCATCTGTTACTTGAAAGGGATTATCCATACTATATTCTTTATCACCAATCTTAAACGGGTTCATTGGATATATCTGCAGAATATCTCCCTTGTTCAGCATAGAGGCGAAGACCTCAGTAGCATATGTTGCACGACACCATGCTTTGTTGCCGTTAACATACATAGAACCTGAGTTGTCAAACACAATTGCAATAGCTTTTGATTCACCAACATTTTCAGAGGCGGTTACCCCGATAAAACATGCAGCAACACATATGGACAACAATAACAACATAAGCCCTGTGCTTATAAACTTCTTCACAAATTATCAGCTCCCTTTTTTATTAACAAAACTACCCTTTTGGTATTTTTACAAATTTCACACTGTCAACATGTATGGAGTTTCTCTTTTAAAACTTTTATAAAAAATCAGCCGAAATAATACCTGTCCTCATGTCAACACAAATATATTATGGTGTTATGTGTTTATTCACAAGTTGAGAAAAAAACAATTCTTGTCAACAAAAAAACACAACACTTTAGTGCCATTTATATTAAAATTACACAAAATGTATTATAATACAAAAAATGTCAAAAGTCAACATTTTTCGCCAAAAAATTACATAAACATTTGATAAATATTACACAAGCTTTCACCTGATTGTTGTATATATCCGCACATAATCAGATACAACGCAAAATTAGACCGATAGGCGTTTATTAATTCATTGTTCGTCTGGAAATAAAATTATAAAATATAAGATATTAAGAACAACATCTAATAAAATTATTTTTACAATTAAAACACATAAAACATAGATATCTATATTCTTTTTATAATATTTTATTAACACTATAAACCTGTTGTTTTGTCACAAACAGTGTATCATAGATTGTGTCCAAAAAAACGGACTTATGTTTTTTGTAAGTGCTATATGCATATTTTTTCAAAGTTTTATTGTGTTACAAAGTTTATTTAAGATAGCATCTAAAATCCCCCAAACTATGCGTATTGCACAACTTGGGTGCGATTTTTTCTATACTCTTCGAGGTTTACTTTATGTAGTAACAACAAGTTACAATAGTGGTCGCCTTCTCGTATTCTCATGGTTCTTCTTATTTCTTTGGGTATAACTACTCTTCCGAGGTCATCGATCCTTCTTACAATTCCTGTTGCTTTCATATATTAAAATTCTCCTTTGTTTCAAGTTTTGAGCTTGCAAATCTATTTTGTGCGAAGTGGGAATTTTTATGTACGAAAAATGGTGGGAAAAAGCGGAAATTATATGTTGAACAGTTACAAATCACTATATATATTCCGAGAGTTGTTTTGCATCTTTTGTAGAATCCCAAACAATTGTTCGAAAATCTCTTGACTTTCGAACAAATGTGTGGTATAATATTAGTGCTAAAGAAGCGAGATAAACGAAAGCCGTAAAGGAAGTTGACAAAAAATAAGAAATACAGTAAAATAAAGGAGTTAAAATGGAAGAAAACTTTATAGAAAATTTTATAAATAATCTTTTACAAGACAGGAAAATCGAAGGTGATAGTATCAGGTGGGCTAATTGGATTTCGAAATTAACATTATTCACCTGTAAACCTTGTGCAGAAAACCATGGAAAGATTTTCGATATTTCAATTCTGAAAAATCAATATGAAGTTGATGTCAACGCACACGACAAATGCAAATGCAAGTATGCTCCAATGCGAACAAAAATCATAGGTACTGCGACGGATCTTGGATATAGCGGAGCGGATGCACAACTATCCTATTTCGGCAAATTACCTAAATATTACATCACTAAAAATCGTGCCCGGAAACTTGGATGGGTTGAATGGAAAGGTAATTTACATGATGTATTGCCGGACATGATGATCGGCGGAGACGTCTACAAAAACAGGGAAGGTAAGCTTCCCGGTTCACCGAACAGATTATGGTATGAAGCTGATATCAACTATGAAAAAGGTTATCGTAACCGTGAAAGAATCTTATATTCAAACGATGGTCTTATATTTGTCACATACGATCATTATCAAACTTTTTATGAAATAACAGCGTAAGGAGAAGCTATGTATCAGTATAAAGAAAAATATGTAATTGATTTTACAAACGTAAAAACATACTTGGAAATGCATTTTGAGATACGCAAAGCACTGGACTTCCCCGACTATTACGGATGTAATTGGGATGCATTTTGGGATTGTCTGACAAGCATGGTCGGCCGTCCCGTTCACATTGAGATAAAAGGACTTAATGTTATTGAGCGAAAGTTCGGCGATACGGCAAAGACTATGACAGATATACTGAGTGAGTTCAAGCATTATGAAAATGATGAATTTGCAGATAATATTAAAATAGAAATCGTTGACGGAGATACCCGGTTAAGTCTGAGCTAAAGCATTTTTGCCCCGATACCGATCGTTTTTGCGAATATGTATTCTCCCTCAAACCCAAGCCCCGCTTGAATTTCAGCCTATGTAACAACAAGGTACAAAGAGGGTCGCCTTCTCGTATTCTCATGGTTCTTCTTATTTCTTTGGGTATAACTACTCTTCCGAGGTCATCTATTCTTCTTACAATTCCTGTTGCTTTCATATATAAAAATTCTCCTTTGTTTTTGTTTTGGGACTGCGGATATATTTTGTGCAGGCAAGGGATTTTTATGTAAGGGAAAAAGTGGGAATGAGTTTTTTGAAAATTGACGTTAATTTTGTTATATTTGTGTATTTTCACATTTATTCTGTCGCTTTTAGGTGTCGGTATTCATTAAAAAATAAAAAATAAAAATAGCACAAAGGCGGTAAAACCCTTGTGCTATCACTTTTATATGCAATTTTAGTGATGTTACTCACGTATTATGCTTTGACAACATACATGGTGAGATTGTTTGCGGATAAAGCCTTATTCCTCGTAAAACTCGCGAAGATCGTCGATTTTGACCTGCCAAGCATCAGAGTGAGCCGCAATAAATGAAGAAAGTGTGTTGCCCTGCTTTGCCACGACAATATTACCGCCGGTAAAGTTTATGATTTGCTCCATGAATCTCGAGGAGTTTCTGATTATCGGAATCATCTGCTCAGATTCTACGTCTCTTGTTGATTTTACCGTGAGTATTATGTCGAAATATGTATCTATTATGGTATCCGTTGAATAGTATGCCATAGCTTCAAGAACTGCGCCTGTCATATCAAGCTTTTCGTTGGTCACGGGAATATAGGTAAGTCCCGATATAGCTGCTGTTCTTGAATAATATTCTTCCTGCTGTTCATCAAGCTTGGGATAAGGTACAAAACCGACATCAATGTTTTCATAGCCTCTCATTTCCGGCATACTGGACAGGAAGGAGTCATTGAAAAGAAGTCTTCCCTCTGCAAAGGTCTTGTCGTCAAAGCCGTATGTGGTTGCTTCAACGTATGCACCCTCATTATCAAAGACCTCAAGCATTTTGTCTATAACAGTAAAGTTTCTTTCATTGTTGATACCGAGTACGGGAAGATTAAGATCGTCCTTTGATATAACCTCACTGCCGTAGCCGCAGAAAAGATCCACATATGTTTCAGGCTGCCAGCCCATATAACCATATCTGTCCTGCTCCTTGGTTATAGTGCCGTTACCGTCAATATCCTTTGTGGCTTTCTTTATGTATTCCACAAACTTGTCGTGTGTCCATGTTCCGTCAAAAACCATTTGGTAGGGGTACTCAAGTTCCAACTCATCGCACAATGTCTTGTTGAATGCAAGACATGCGGTTGACGCATAGGAATTGAAATTGTAATCACCCGTCATGCAGTATACCTTGCCACCGAAAGAGATGTCCCTTGCAACATTTGAGAACCACCAGGGGTTATTAATATCTACATATTTAAGCTCGTTCCAGTCAACGAAAAGTCCTTCTGTAATAAATCCGGGCATTGCACCGTGCTGAACGTGTATGAAGGCTTCGTAGGTATCATCTCCGGACTGAATAAGCGTTTTGATGTTATTTGATTCAAGTGTCTGATCGCTACCGGAGCTCGTTCTGTCCGTGGCAACGATATTGAGCTTTACTCCAAGTCTGTCCTCAACAAGGTTGTTTCTCGCATAAACCGCATCATTGATAAGATCTCCGGTTTCCTCAGCTGCGATATATGAACGCTTGACAGTTGGTAGTGCAAGATACATATCAAAGGTTTCGCCGTCAAATCTCAAATCCTTGGGAAGTGCAAGACCGTCATTTTCTACTGTCTCTGATCCGGAGGGGGTTTTATTTTCTTTGTTTTCTTCTTTATCGCCGCAGGAGTAAAAACAGGATGTAAGTATAAGTCCCGCCGCAAGAAGTGCCGGTATTCTTTTGTTTTTCATAGTAATTTCTCCCGTTATTATTTAAATTAGTTTATATCACAATCCGCATACATAAGTGCTCTCATGATTTCGGGCGGAGCGATATATCTATCAGAAAGTGCCTCGGTTTTTGCACCGAAATCACATCTTGTAAGCTCAAGTGCCTTGTCTGTTCCCATGTCCGCACAGAGCGTAAAGCAGAATCTGAACTTATGTGGATGAAGCTCAAACTCGGGCTCAGGGTTAGGACCGCAGGAGTGGCTTCCCAAGGGACGCATTTTGTAGTCGATGTACAGATAGTTCTTTTCTGCCTCAACTATTTCGTTGCTGTGGAAAGCATCGGTAAGATTCTTAAGAGTCATGTTGTGATAAGAGTACGCAAAATACTCATTTGAGGTAACCGTGATACCGTTTTTACCGTCATTTACCCTTACAAAGGCTGTATTCTCGTGATTTCCCGTTTCCTGAGGATAATCGAACATGAAATTCAGCTCGGAAATATCACCGTCATAAAGACCTACCGGTGCAGCAAGAGTACAATCACCGTAACTCTGATTTTTACCTCTGCCGTACCACTGTACCTTTTGATATTTCTTGTCAAGAGTGAACATGATACCGATTCTCGGAATTTCCTCCGTCATTCTGCCGTAAGGATCGCCGACAATATCAAAGAACACCATACCGTCATTGAATATTTCATAGCGTATTTCCATTGTATAACCGACATTTTTTGCCGTAGGACAACATTTGCCCGTAACAATTATCTCGGTCTTGTCTTGCTTTTTCTCAACCGACATACCGCCGAATCTGAATCTGAACTCCTTGAGGAATATCTGATTCCACTTGGTGATATAACGTCTGCGGAATTTTTCTATACCGTCATTGTCGGTGGGAGCACGATAGAAGCACAATTCGCATCTTTCGGATATGAGCTCCTTGCCGCCTACAACGTAATTACAGATAAGTCCGTCTTGGAATTTCACGCTGAAATCCTTACCGTCAACGCACAGACAACCGTCCTTTTGGTATATGGTATGGTCTGCAGCTACGGTCTTATGCTCACAAAGCACTCTGTTGCCCGTCAGCTCAAACTGCTTGGAGGCAAGTCGCTTTTCGCCGTCATAGTAGTGGAGATTGAGGAAGTATCTTGCACTTGCGTTTACATTGGGTATTTCAAGGTCAAGATTCGGCTCATACCATGTGTGAGGTGCGAAATCAGGAAGCTGCATCTCACCGTTCTTTACTATGGCAATATCCTCGCAAAGCTCCCATTTGAGTTTTATGTAACCTGCATTTGTAAAATCGTTGGTATTAAGAAGTTTTACTCTTTCATCCTCGAATTTTGCATATATGGGAGATGAAACCTCCGCAAGCTCATACCATGTGGGCTTAGGTGTGCCGTCCGACAGTAAAAGTCCATCGAGATTGAAATTTGCCCAGTGACAATATTCGCCGAAATCGCCGCCGTAAAGGGTGTAGGGTGTTCCGTTTTCGTCCTCGACGTAGAAGCCGTGATTCTTGAACTCCCATACAAAGCCGCCGGGAATATGCTCATTTTCGTAGATGTAATCCCAGTAGCCTTCAAGGAATCCCGGGCTGTTACCCATTGAGTGGGCATACTCAACGTATATTACGGGATAGCCGTCCGGAGGATAATTTTCCTCTATGAAGCTCTGAGGCTTGTAACCCGCTTTTCTGAAGTGGATAAATTCGGGATTTATGGGATCGTCCTGAACCTGCATTATTTCGCGCGTGGGATCGAATTTACGTATGTACTGCTCGCACTTTCGGATATTCTCGCCCTGTCCGCACTCGTTGCCTATAGACCACATGAAGATACAGGTTTCATTTTTGTTGGACTCGCACATTCTTTCCACTCTGTCAATGTATGAGGGATACCATTCGGGAAGCTTTGAGATATAGCCCTGGTCGCCCGTTACCATTGCGCCGTGTGTTTCAATATCCGCTTCGTCCATGAGGTAAAGACCTATTTCCGTTGCAATTTCATAGGTTGCGGGATGATTTGTGTAGTGTGCACATCTTATAGCGTTGAGGTTGGACTCCTTGATAAGGCGAAGCTCCTTTTCTATCTGCTCAACGGTGAGAGTTCTGCCGTTTTTGAAGCTGTTCTCATGTCTGTTTACACCCTTGATGTATACAGGCTTTCCGTTTACGAGGAACTTATTGCCCTCTACCGACGTATGCATGATACCGACCTTTTTGCTGTGGATTTCCACAACCTCGCCGTTCTTTTCAAGAGTTATCGTAAGATTGTATAGATTGGGAGTTTCCGCATTCCAGAGCTTTGCATCGGGGAGTACGAAGGTATGCTTTACACTGTCTGCAATATCAAGCTTTACGTTCATATCGTCAAGGCTTATATTTACCTTACAGTCCTTGTCATAGCCCGCACCGGGAACAATATCAACGCTGATGCTGTCATATTCGGTTGTAACTCTGTAGTCCCAGATGTGGTTTTTGGAGAGCATAAGGAGATATACTTCCCTGAAGATACCGTTTGCGAGAAGCATATCCTGATTCTCAAGATATGTCGCATCCGAATAGGTAAATACCTTCACCGCAAGAATGTTCTTGCCCTTTTTGATATACTCAGTCACATCAAACTCGGTAGGTATTCTGCTACCCTTTGAGAAGCCTGCGAATTCTCCGTTGACGTACACGAAAAACGCGTTGTCAACACCGCAGAAGTGGAGTATCATTCTGTCTGCGGGATTTTCCACCGTAAATTCACGTCTGTAATAGCCAACGGGATTTTCTTTTCTTACATACGGCGGATCAAAGGGTATCGGATAGCAGGTGTTTGGATAATCGCACTTGCCGTAGCCTCGATACTGCCACATTGAGGGAACATCTATTGTGTCCCAATTTGTATCGTCATAGTTCTCGCCATAAAAGTCCTCGAGCATATCACAGCTCTGATATGAGAACTTATAGTCCCCGCAAAGGGACAGGAGATACTCGGATTCCTCCTTGTTTTTAAAGTATATTCCTGCCCTTTTTGACGGGATAAGATTTGCTCTTGCGGGAAGTCTTTTAAGGTTTGTGCAACCGGGGTTCTCAATGAGCTTCTCGGTGCTGTCGGGTATAAGTGTTACTTTCCCGCTGTCAAATGTATTCTTATCAAATATCATAGTTTCCTCTTGCGTTTATTGCTGAACATAGTAAATCGTTGCTGTCTTGTCACCGATAATTTCACTCATATAGTAGTCGGTGAGGTAATTCATCTTATAATCAGTACCTCTGCCTGTGCCGTAGTTTGCAACTATACCACCGTTGTACTGTACGTAGGTATTACCCTCAATCTTGGGGAGGTACTTGTCCTGTTCGGCATTTGTCACTATAAGATAATATGTACTTCTGTCAAAGATGTTGTTACGGATTACAAAGTTACTGAATCTATTGGTGCTTCCGCCCTTGATAGCAGCCTCAACATTGGGGTTATATCTCTGATTTCCGAAGCCCAAACCTGAGTATCTTATAATGTTGCCTTCCATGAGGATATTCTTACCCTCACGCTTTTCGTTTCCTGTCTCGCCGACATGGAGGAAGTATTCAATACCGTAGGTACAGTATTCGATAAGGTTGTCCTTGTAGGTAACGTTATCCATTATCGTATCTTCCTTGCCGCCGCCGGAACGCTGATGGGTTACACCTGCGTCGTAGCACTGATATACATGACAGTTTTCGATTCTGTAGTTGTCGCATCCGCCGTATACTTCAACGCCGTTTCCGCATCTTACAACGGCTCCTGTTGTCATGTCGTACATCTGAATTACGCCGCCCATCCAGCCTACTTCACAGTTTGTAACAGCAAGGTTCTTTATCTGCTTTATGTTTGCAGCTACCGATGCGTCATATGCGTGGATACCGTAGGCTGCGTACTTCATGGAGATATTGTCAATCGTAATATTGCCATTTGAACCAAGCTCTATTGTATAGTCTCTTGTGGCAAACTCTATGGAGTTGAATACTTCTCCGGGGTTACCACGGTCACATCTAAGGTATGTCCTACCATAGTTGTTGTTTACGTAACCTGTAGGAGTGGGAGTAATTTCAGAGTAAATCATAAGGTCGCTGTCAAGGTGAGTCGTTATGTCAAATTCGACTGCATTATTGTTACGGAGCACGAACTTTCCGTTTACATAGCTCGGAATTGCCTTTGTTGTATACTCTTCGCCCTCGTTAAAGATAATTACACCTATATCCTTGAAATCCTTGTTGTATCTCCAGATCTTTGCACCTGTTGCGGCATTCTCGTAGTAGAGTTCCCAGTTAGCTGCAACCGCACCGTTTTCGGGAGAGCCGTAGAATATGGGCTTTGCACCTGTACCGTATGCGGAATATGTTATACCCTCTTTTCCGTAAAGCTGTTGATTTCTCCACATACCGCCTCTTTCAAAGAATACGCCATCGCCGGGCTTGAGATCTGCGTTATTTACCTTAGTTATCGTCTGCCATGCGGTTGCGGGAGATTTTCCGTCGTTGGCATCGTTACCGTTATTGGAAACATAATACTTTGTACCAGTTACAGTTACGCTTGTTTCGCTGGAGTAGATTTTCGCTTTCATGTCGTTGCTCTTTTGGTCAAGCTCTGCAAGGTAAGCATTCGTTGCATTGTAATCTGCCTTTGTTGCATTTGCAAGAAGATCCTCAACCTTTGTAAGAGAGCCTATCCAATTGCCGTTTGAAAGCTGTGTGTGGTTAAGAGATGCCTGTGCTATTTCCGCATACGCCCAGTAGGATTTGTCAACGTCCGGGAAGAGCATGGGAACATCGGAGGAGATATTTTCAATTACGGTGTTACGCTTTGTTGCGGTGTTGATAACCTTTACAACCTCTGCTCTTGTTATGGGGTTGTCAGGCATAAAGGAATATGTACCGTCAGCGTTGAGATAGCCGTTTACAAGTCCATCCGCTGCTGCTGCAGTGATGTCGGCATATCTTGCATGGCTTTGGGAAACATCGTTAAATGTTACTGCATTCTGTGCCTTACTTGTAAGTCCCATTGCGAAAACGAGAGAAACAAATTCAGCTCTTGTAATATCGCTGTCGGGATTGAATGTCGCACCTGTAAAGGAATCAAGGTATCCCATTGCTTCACAGTAGGATATGTATTTTGCATACCATTCGCTGCCAGTAATATCGGTATATCTTGATGATGTGAATGCGGGAACACTTTCATCGGAGCCTGCACTGAGTCTTGCAACTACCGTACACGCCTGTGCTCTTGTCATTCTGTTTGAGGGTCTGAATGTAGAGTCCTCATAGCCTGTCATATAGCTCTTATTTACGGTTATATCAGGCTTATCCTTGAAGAACATTACACTTGCGATGTATGCCTTGTCGTTTGCTGTTAAGCTCTTTGCATTTGTCTGACCGTAGGGGTAGATATAAATCTGTTCAAGGTTGTGGTCCGCACCCTTGGTGTTGAGAGTTGCGTTGATGAGAGCCTCAAAGTCGAAGGTTGCAATACTCCACTCGCCATGGACAAGGTTTTCGTTACTGAATTTACTTATGTCACTTGTAAGGGTTGTGCCGTCATTCTTTGCGAGAGTCATATAAAGCTTTGTATTTTCAATGGGCTTATCAGACTCGTATTTATAGAGAAGTGCTGCGTGCTTATATACAGAAAGATCAAACTTTGCGGTTGAATATCTGTAGCCGTCAACCATAACATAATCGCTGTTTGCTACTGCGGGTGTGGGAGTTACCATTATACAATCCACACCGTCAATTACGGTTTCAGTGATTTCCGCTGTTGTCTTTTTACTTACTATTCCGTCATAATACTCTGTCATCATTGCGGAAACGGCATCAGGATACTTTGAAAGGTCAACCGTGGGTTCGTCGTCCGTATTGCCACCGCCTGCATTGCCGCTGAGATCGGGCATTTCCTTATAGAATGTAATATCTTCGATGTACATTATATCGTTCGGGGAAATAAGTGACATTTCCGTATATCCGAAAGGATACAGATGGTACTGCTTGAATACGCCGTCTTCATTGAGATTATCATTTAGAGTTTCCACAGTAAAAAATAGTGACATATCATAAAGAGCAGTCGCCCATTCATTTACCTTGAGATTTTCGGGTGTGTTCTGACCCTTTGACTTTATGAGCTTACCACCATTTTTGAGAAGCTCTATGTACATCGGAGACGCAACAGGAGCATCACTTATATATTTGTAGTCAAGTCCCAGATACTTATATTCTGTAATATCAATGTTCATTCCCTCAAGCACAGTTGTCGCGGAGTCAATCGCAATATAATTTGACGTTGCTGTTTCGTGGGTGGGAGTAATCATTGCTACGTTTCTGCCGTCAACGGTTGCGTTCTTAACTACGTTTGCGGTTTTACGGTTGCTTACAGGACCGCCTGTGACTTCGCTGAACGGAATTCTGAAGTCGCCGTTTTCCGTTCTGTATCTGTTTTCTATTTCCTGTGCAATAGCCGCTTCGAGTTCGTCGGGAAGAGTACGGTAGAAGGTCATGCTCTGAATGTACATACGGTCACCCGCCGAAATTGTATCAATCGGAATCATGCCGAAGGGATAAAGGTGGTACTGCTTGAATACACCTTCCTCGTTAAGGTTGTTATTGGTATACTTTGCCATCTCAAAATATGCCGTTGTCCACTCGCCTACTTTCAGCTTTGTCGCTGCATCCTGGTACTTTGTAGCCTTGAGCTTTCCGCCGTTGGGGA
Source organism: Eubacteriales bacterium (assembly GCA_045604705.1). Lineage (GTDB taxonomy): Bacteria > Bacillota > Clostridia > Oscillospirales > CAG-382 > SIG622. Next base: position 26,087 of record JAZUOO010000037.1, on the reverse strand, counting down.
GCAAATCAAGATTCATATACGAATCAACAGGGTTTTCACTTTCGTATTTGTATCTTATTCCAATGTATTCATAACCCTCAAGGTCAATGCCAAAATTTTCCACGTTTGTGGTTGCAGAGTCAAGTTTAAGTTCGGTTGACTGTGCAGTAGCGTGAGTAGGAGTGATAAGAACACAGTCCACTCCGTCGACATTTGCATTTTTATCAACATTAGCCGTTTGTCTACCACTAACAGGACCACTGGTTATATCCGCAAAGGGGATAACGTAATCTCCCTCGGGAACTTCAATCTTAATCGAGTTCTGTTCCTTTATCTCCTCGTCCATACCCTCGGGCTTTTCCACATAGAAGGTCATCTTGGAGACATACATAACGTCGTCAATCGCAACCTTAGACATATCCGTATAGCCAAAGGGGGAGAGCTGGAACTGCTTAAATACGCCATCCTCGTTAAGGTTGTCCTTGGTATACTTTGACATATCAAAATATGCCGTTGCCCACTGATTTGCAGTGAGTCTGCCCATTGCGTTTACATACTGAGATTTTATAAGCTTTCCACCGCTTTTCATAAACGCAAGAGTCATGTAGGCTTTCACGGGATCTCGGGTTTCATAGTAATATTCAACACCGACATACTTATACTTTGTAAGGTCGATATTCATTGCCTCAACAGCAACTGTTGCTGAGTCAAGTGTTATCATGTCGGATTCAGCCGTGTCGTGAGTCGGTGAAATAAAAACGGTGTTTACGCCATCAAACTCAAAATTCTTTATAACCTTTGCGGTCTTTCTGTTACTTACAACGCCACTTGAAATAAGGCTGTAATCAATAACAAGATTACTTACAACCTCTTCCTGTGCATATGACACGAATGACATTGATGACAGCAGCATCATTAATGCCAGGAGAGCTGTCATTGTTTTTTGAAGGAATTTTCTAGTAGTCATATTCTGTTCCTTTCTTGTGTTCTGGGTGGCCTAATTATACTATAGGGAGCGATGACAAAGATGCACCATGCATCACACCCAACATCAATCAGATGCCGTCACCGCTCCCCCAAAATCTACCTAATTATTTATTATTCATTTTCACTCATTGCAGTCTTGATGTATGCGAGGTCAGTTACATTAACTGATCCGTCTTCATCAATATCAACTGCATGACGGAGTCTGTCACTTGATTCTTCGGAGAATCCACGAAGAACTCTGATAAAGTCGTCAATGTCAATTACGCCGTCGCCGCAATCAGCATCATAATCAGCCTTGATGTCGCCGGGGATAAGCACGATTTCAGAAAGCTCGTTGCCTGTCACGATTTCGATTTCTTCGTCAAAGGTAAGATAGCCGTTCTTTACGATTTCAACTCTGTATGTGCCGAGCACTGCATCGAATTTGAATTCGTCTTCTTCTGTTCCTTCAAATACAATCTCTTCGTCGCCGTCGTAAACGGTAATCTTAGCTGCATTGTTGTATGTGTAAACGTAATCAGCGCCTTCTTCGGTTACTACGTTACCGTCAGCATCATACATAACGTCGTAGTATGTGCCTTCTCCTGCAAGAACAAGGGAGCCCTCGATTTCAACAGCTGCCACTACGAACTTTGCGGTATATTCCTTTGCTTCTGTTACTGTAATTGTGTATTCTGCAACGTCGCTTACCTTGTCTTCACCTACATACCAGCCGTCAAAAGCATAACCGAAATTAGCTGTTGCAGTAAGAGTTACTTCTGCATCGTATTCGTACTGACCTGCACCGGTAACTGTACCACCCGCTGCGAGATCTGCGACAACAGTAATAGCATACTTTACAGCACCGAATTTTGCAACATATGTTACATCACCTGTAACTTTTGTGCCCTCGACAAACTCTACATCACCGTTGAACCAGCCTTCAAAGCTCATACCTGCAACTTCAGGAGCTTCGGGAGCTGTGATTACGCTGTCATATGCGAGAGATTCTTCGGAAACAGGGGTCTCACCGTTCATAAACTTAACGGTATAGTTCTTAGCTGTCCAAACTTCTGTGAATGTTACGCTTGCGTTTACAGTATATTCTGCACCTGCATCATATGTTGTTGTGCCGTCAGACCACTTGAATGTGTAGTGCTCTGCGTTGTCATGTGCGGGAGCTGCGGGAAGTGTGATAACTGCGCCGGGAGCGTAGTTTGTAGTAGCTTCGCCGAATGTTACGGTATAGCAGAATCTTGCAACATATGTTACTGCACCTGTAACTGTTGTGCCCTCTACAAACTTTGTCTCGCCGTTGTACCAGCCGTCAAAGACCTGACCTTCAGGAGCTGTAGGATCTGCGGGAGCTGTGATTTCGACACCGTATGCAAGAGTAGCTTCGGAAACAGTTTCTTCACCGTTCTTGAATATTACTGTATATTCCTTAGCTGTCCAAACTTCTGCGAATGTTACATCACCGTTTACAGTATACTGTGCACCTGCAGCATATGTGTTCTCACCGTCAGACCACTGGAATGTGTAGTCATCTGCGTTATCATGTGCGGGAGCTGCGGGAAGTGTGATAACTGTGCCGGGAGCGTACTGTGTAGAATCTTCGCCGAATGTTACTGTATATTTGCGGCCGAATGTTACTGTGTGTTCGCCTGCTTCATCAATAACGTAACGACCGTTTGCGTCTTCTTCTGCAAGCTCGCTGTCGATGTATACATATTCCATACCTGTGGGAAGTGCGATTTCAAAGCCGAGAAGCTCGCAGTCCCATCCATTTGCCTCTGTGGGTTCTGTTGTAACTGCTGTTGCATGACCGCCCGCTGCAACACGGAGAACGATTGCAGCTGTATCTGTAACTGCCACATCAGTGAGCTTGTTGTCGTTGAAAATTACAACTCTTGTTACGTTTGCCCATGCTTCGGGATTGTTCGGGTTTACGTTAATCTTCTTGAAGTTAGAAGGTTCGGTTTTGTTACTTCCACCCTCAGTGCCGCTTCCGGTACTGTTAAAGACACCGCCGTTGATTTCAATAATATTAACGCCGGAAAAATCGTTTACTGTAAGTCCTGTTGCATCACCTGTTGTGTAACCGTCCATAACACCGCCGGCATTTACCTGAACGTAACGCTTACCCTTCTGTGCTGACTTAGCGCCCAAATAAAGATCTCTGACGGTAGCGCCGATTATATAGTTCTGAGTTCCGTTGAAATTGGTACTTTTAGTTAAACCCAGTGACTGAGCGGTTACATCACCGCTTACCTTTACGGTTGATGTTCCCGTGATGGTACCACCACTATCGTTAGCGATATTAACATTTATTACTTTCCAGCCTGTGTCCTTGATGTCTACAACCTGATTGTTAACAGGTATGTTGCCACTCCATGCCTGGTTAATAGATAAGTTCTGGTCGCTAATCTCAACATTTTCACCGAATGTGAGATTGTAACCGTTAAGGTTAATGTCGCTGCCGCCGTATCCCTTGCCAATGGTAATGTTTTCAAAGACAATACTACCGCTTCCTGGTACTGCAGGCTTAAAAATGCTTAGTGTATTAAGCTGGAATACTGTAGAGCTTGATGCCGCGGTAATCTTTATGGTTTTTCCGTCGATACCGATGTGGCCCTGACCGCCCTGTACCACGTCGTAGTCTCCGAGTAAATAGAATACGATGGTATCCGCTGACTGGCCTGCCGCATAGGTCTGTGCCGCCGCTGTTGTTGAATAGGGTTTTTCCACACTTCCGTCCTGTTCACCTGCTGCGACCGTTGTGTTTTGGTCAATGTAAAGTGTGAGTGTGTTTTCCTGTGCAAATGTCGTTACACAGAAAATTGCCGTGAGTATCGCAAATACCGCTGCGATGGATAAAAGCTTTGTCTTTTTCATGGTGTTTCTCCTTTTATATTTATTTTTTTATTTGACATAATAAACCGTGGCGTCTTTATCGCCGAATATGTTTTCTATCGTGGCTTTTGCCGTCATATCGTAATCGTAAAGGTCACCCTTGCCGACTCCGAAGAATCCCAGCTTCCCGCCAAGGCTCTGAACATATGTGTTGCCCTGCATCCTCGGGAGCGTTTCAACGTATTCGCTTGACGTATTAAGGAGCTTGTCTGTGCTTTTTGCAAACACATTGCCGCATACCTCGTAGTCCATGAACACATTTTCGTGGTGGAAGCCCATAATTGCGGTGGCGTTGCCAAGGTTGTATCTTTGCTTTCCAAAGCCCTCTCCGCAGTATCTTATGATGTTTCCGATAACTCTTATACTCTTTCCGACTCTGCCCTCGCGACCTACTGTGTTACCGTTCCATAATTCCGTGCCGTATATGCAATAGTCGACTATGTTGTTTCTGAATTCGGCATTTTTCATACAGCCAAAACTTTGGGGACTGCTCGAACCACACTGAACCGTGAAGCCCGCATCGTAGCACTGATATATATAGCAGTTGTCAATCACATAACCGTCACAGCCGCCGTATATTTCCACTCCGTTGCCAAGCCTTATGACCTTGCCCTTGTTTACGCCGCTTGCGCTGTAGCATTGAATTCCGCCGCCTATCCAGCCTATCTCACAGTTTGTGACGGTGAAATTTTTCACAAGTCTTGTGACCTTTTCCGAGGCATCCCATGCGTGTATTGCTATTGAGCCTGAATGCTTTATGCAGAGATTGTCAAATGTGACATCGGGATTTGAGCCAAGCTCGATTATCTGAGGTCTTGTGTTGAATTCTATACTATGGTAAAGCTCACCGGGATTGCCTTTGTCGCATCGCAAATACAGCTTGCCTTTTCTGCCGCTTACCCAGACTCCTGCGGGAATTACCTCCGAGAACAGCATTAAATCCTCACAAAGGTGCTCTATTATATCGAAGTCCTCATCGGGATTATCTCTCAATACGAATTTTCCGTCAATAAATGAGGGGATTGCCTTTGTTGTATAAGCCTCACCGTCATTAAAGACCATAAGTCCAATATCGGAAAGCTCCTTGTCGTATACCCATATTTTTTTACCGCTTTGTGCATCCTCGTGATAAAGTGACCACTTCGATGCATCCGCACCGTTTTCGGGAGAGCCGTAGAGCTTTGGTTTTTCCCCGACTGCACCGTCATCGTTTTTACCGTATGCGGAGTAGGTTACACCTGCTTTCGCTTTGAGGAATACACCCCTCCACAAATCGCCTCGTTTGAATAATACTCCATCGCCGTGCTTCAGCTCTGCGGTGTTGACCTTATCTATGGTTTTCCATGGAGTATTTTCGGAAAGTCCGTCGTTGTCATCATTGCCGTCGTTTGAAACGTAGTATGTTGTACCGGTAATGTTTACCGACGTTTCGGTGCTTCTTATTTGTGCGATTCTCTCACGGCAACGCTCGTCAAGCTCACAAAGATACTTTTCGCCGGCCTCCGTGTCCGCTTTTAAGGCTTTGTTACAGAGAGTAGCGGTATCGGCAAGAAGCGATACAAAACTTCCGTTTGCGGTTATATATGATATTTCCGTGTCCTCAAAATCCTTTGTTATGCCGTTTTCGGCCAGTGCCCTTGACAGGTCTGATTCATTTTTGAAGATGTCGGAGAGCTTTTGCGTTTCTATCCCTATACAAGGATTATATGCGAAAAACATCAGCTTTGCGATATAAACCGTGTCATTTTCGGATATTTCCGAAATATTTCTTTTGCCGTAAGGGTGTATATATATCTGATTTATGTTATAGTCCCATGCATCGCCAAGGGCATCGGAAATTTCTGAGAGGTCGAAGACGTATGCCGTCCAATCCTTTGAAATCTCATTCTTTTCGCCGAAAACCTCAACCGAGCTCTTTAGTATCTTGCCTGAATTTGCGGCAAAGGTTAACATGGGGTTTACGTTACTTTCCTTGTTATCACAGTGAAGAATAAGTGCCGCATATTTATATGTAGGAAGATTTATGCCCGCACCCCTGTAGTGGTAGCCGTCAAGGTTAACGGTATCGTCCATTGCTTCGGATGCCGGAAGCGGTACTACCCTCAGACATTCGGCACTATTATATATTTCTTTTGAAAGCTCTGCCGATTTTTTATGCCGTACAAATCCATCGTTGTATGCGTAAACGGAAAGCGAAAGGCTTTCGGGGTATTCTCTTATGTCCTGCCATGTTGCAAGAAGTGTTGCGTCGCTGTCGGAGATAAAAATATCACCGCTTTGGTATAGCTCCCCTGAGCTTACATCACGCCAACCTGTGAACTTATAGCTTTTCGGGGCATAATTATCGGGGGGGGCGAGCAGATATTGGATATTTGCCGCAACCCTGAGCGTTTGAGGTGTTTTTTCCATGGGATTTACTCCTGACTTTTTACAGTCATATTTTTGAAATCTTATTCCGTATTCCGATTATAGCATAAGAATTTACAAAATAACAGTATATTTTCGTAGTATTTATATGGTAAAATCGTACTATAAGGAGGCGATAACATGGCAGATATATGTATAGAACGTGCAGAGCTTGAAAAGTGTCTGCCCGATAAAAAGCCCGTGAACATAGTGCATTCAAAGTCATCAATACACTACATAGTATCCGGCAAGGGCTGGCTTGACGGTGTACAGCTGGGAGCAGGGCAGGGCTTCGTGTGCCTGAGGAACAACAGCTACAACTACTACCCCGATCCCGAGGATCCGTGGACATATTTCTGGATAAGAATGACGGGAGATCACGAAAAGGTGCTTGAGCTTCTGGACTCGGTCGGACTTAAAAGGAACTCTTGTATATTCGATTTTGACTGGGAAGAAAAGATACTGAAATTTGCCCATGAGTATCTTACGGACGGAGTATATGTCACCAATAATGAAATGCACTCGGAGGGACTTATCAAAATTATACTTTCCGAGCATCTGAACGTCAAAAGTGAAAACAGCAAATTATCCCGCCGTGAGCGGTACGCCGAGCAAGCGAAGAAATTTATACAGAACAACATCCAGAACCGTATCACCGCCGAGGATGTGGCATCCTCCCTGTTCCTTTCAAGGGCGTATCTCAGGAACATATTTTATGAGTATACGGGCACGTCGCCGAAGAAATACATTATCGACACGAAGATAAGACGTGCCAAGGAGCTTTTGCAGATTCGCCGTCTGTCGGTAACGGAGGTTGCCAAGTCTGTCGGCTATGATGATGCACTGTTATTCAGCCGTGTCTTTAAAGCCCATGTCGGCATCTCGCCCCTGAGGTACAGAAAGCAGTTCTCTGAAAACGGCTCACAAGGGGATACATAACAAAAACGGGCGATCCTTTGACCGTCCGTGATTTTTTGGTATATGTATGTCGGCACGGCTGTGCCTTGTTTTGCTTTTTGTCGAGATGTCCTTTTCAAAACCCGCAACACCGACTACACTTCTATAAAAGCTTCTTCAGCTTAACTCCCCGACTTCCTCAACGGTTATCCGTCTTTCACTCTCGGAGATCCTCTCAAAGGTAACATTATACCTGTGCCCTGGCAAATCCTCGGGAATCATCTCGCACCACTCGGCGGCAACTATACCGGGACGTTCAAGATATTCATAGAAGCCTGTGGAATAAAGGTCATCGCTGTCGGTGATGCGGTACATATCAAAATGATATATATTCAGATTTCCGACATACTCGTTGACAAGAGCAAAGGTAGGGCTTGTGACTCTGACATCGGGACAGAGCACCGAAGCAAGTCCTCTTACAAAGTTGGTTTTTCCCATACCCAGACCGCCGAAAAAGGCAATAAAGTCGCCTGATTTCAGTTTTTTTGCAAGGTTTCTTGCGATTTCCTCGGTTTCCTCGGGGGAGTGGGAGATATATGTTTCTTTTGTCATAAACAAAATCCTTTCAGAACGGTATTGCGGGTACACAGGAAGCAATTCACAGCCGCCGATCTCGCTCGTTGATAAATATTATACCTCGAAACCCGCTGTTTGTCAATAAGAATAAGGAAGTCATGCGTTCCTTGCGTTCAAAAATTAAAAAGTACTTGAAAAATTAAAAAATACATGGTATAATAAATATACGCACCTGTCAAGGCAATCGCGCAAAGGGCAGAAATGCCTGAGTGAGGAAAGTCCGTGCTTCACAGAGCAGGATAACGGATAACGTCCGCCGGAGGTGACTCCCGGGAGAGTGCAACAGAGATATACCGGCGATGGCTCATACGAGCACAGCCAAGGGTGGAAAGGCGAGGTAAGAGCTCACCGAGTTCTGTGGTAACACGGGACTCCTGTAAACCCTATCCGAAGCAACGCAACACGGCGCGCAGAAATGCAGGTTTGCTCGACTTGCCGTACGCGGCAGAGAGTTTCATGGTAACATGAAAACAAGATAGATGATTGCCCAAAACAGAACACGGCTTATTGGCAGATGCGGAATGGAAAGTATTGCTCCCGAAAAAGGGAGCTTTTTCTTTTTCTGATTTTGGAGTTTGCGTTAAGGTACACGGTACGACACACAGGTCGTGCCCTACAATGTATGTGCCAAATTTGCAAGCACACAATTTAAAATCAAATGTAAATTTGCCCTCGCACCGCAGTGCGATACAATAATTCAAAAGCGAAGCTTTTTACCTGAATTATGCATTATGCATTATGCATTATGCATTGCGAAGCGAAGCATTCTGCATTGCCAAGTCCTTCCCTAAATTCTAAATCCTATTCCCTATCACCCATTTATCAACGCCTCAAGTCTGTTTTTTATCTCGGCTTCATCGCAAAATCTTGCTCTCACTGTCACAACGTCTCCTGCGTACAGCTTCTTTTCACCGTCGTTGAAGTATTTGTCGTTGTAGTCGGTGCTGTGTTTGACGGACAGAACCACGCAGAAGTAGGGCCACATTACATCGCGTACCGTCTTGCCGCAGACAAAGCTGTTTTCGCTTACCGTCATTTCAAAGACCGACGTTTTATACTCACAGTTTTTGTTCTGCTTTTTTACGGTGTGTTCAAGTACCATGTCATAAAAGGGTATCTGTCCCAGAAGCTCGGTTATGATATTGACGACAAATACCACCATCGCAACATAGAATAAATCCGTAAAGCTTCCCGTAAGCTCCGAAAAAAGAACGCAGGCGGTAAAGGGTGCTCTGAGTGTTCCTCCGAGAAAAGCACACATTCCGAGAATGGTCGTTACGCAGCCGAATTCATCGGGAAGTCCCGCATAGCACAGGAATCTTGATATTATTGCGCCGAAAAGTGCTCCTATTGCAAGCGTCGGAATGAAAATACCTCCTGTTGCACCGCAGTCTGTTACAATAAGCATCATGAAAAGGCGGATTATCAGTACTGCCGCAAGAAAAAGCAGCTCGGAATGGTTGTGATGTACTTGCTCTATAACATGATGTCCGCTGTATATGCCGTCAGTGAAAAACAGTCCCATAAGTGCCGTCAGTGCAAAAAGAATGACAAGCCTTGCGGGTACGGGAATAATGTTCTTTATTGCCTTTGAAGAGCGTGCAAAAAGGTGTATGGACTTATCGAAAATCCCCACTGCAAGGGCGATAAATATTCCGAGAACGACAAGATAACCGACGTGCGAAAGGCTGAAATCCGAGCTATATGAGAATGAAAACAAATTCGGACTTATTCCACATATTCCGCAAAGATACCTTGAAACCGCCGTTGAAAACATCACCGAAACGGATACCGTCATGACAAGCATTGGGGTAAAACGCTTATGAATCTCCTCAAGTGCAAACAGCATTGCGGAAAGCGGAGCACCCGTTGCCACGGCAAAGCCCGCACCTGCACCGCCTGTCATTACATATCTGTCAATGGCGTATTCTTTCCCCGAAAGCTTTGAGCATATACCGCCGATGGAGGTACCTATAAGCACCGCAGGACCTTCACTTCCAACGGGTACACCGCAGATAAAGCTCATAAGACTTCCCACAAAGGTTCCGATAAGAGTACGAAGCCACTTAAAGGGCAGAAGTCCGCGAAGTATTCCCTCGCTTCGGGGGATGCCACCGCCTTTTATTTCGGGAAGCTTTTTGTGAAGAAGATACATCAGCACTCCCACAGCAGAGGATGCTGCCACCGCAAGAACACAGGTCAACGGTGACCTTGCCGCAAGAGAATATGCACTTCTCGAGAGGCTCTCCGCATATTTTGCAAGAAGCCTGAAAAGAAATATAACAGCTCCCACAAGAGAACCACATATCGCTCCGTACCAAAGACATGGAATTACATTTTTAATATATTGGATATATTTTGAGTTATTCAATTTTTAAATAGTCCTCTTTATTTTTCATATTTTTTTACGGTAGCTGCCGTAAATTACCGACTGAGCCATGACAACATAAAGTTTTTCTTTGAAATTTATATATGTGTAAAACTCCTTTGTAATCACAAGCCCGGAAGTATCCAAAACCGTCGAAGCATTTGTCCCCGACGGTTTGATTTTTTATCCGAACAAATATTTGAAATAGTCGCTGTCCGGTGCGTTTCTGCAGTAGAGTATCTTGTTGCTTACAATGGACTTTATGTTCTTGACATAATCCTCGGGAAGCTCCACGTCCTCGTAGGTGGGAACAAACTTGCCGCCGGTATATGTGCCGTAATCGGTCTTCCACTCATAGCCTGTGTTGAACACAAGTGCGGGAGCGTCGGAAAAGACATCTCTGCCGGGCATAAGACGGGAATCAAATTCGGTACCGAAAAGGTTTGAGAGCGTGGGAAGAATATCAAGGCTGAATGTGGGAGAGCTTACAACTATCGGCTCATATTTTTCAAGCTCGCCGCACCAGAGAATAAGTCTTGAATGGTCACGCTGAAGATTGCTCTCGGGAGTGTAGCCGTAAAGCTCCGCAAGCTCGTTGTCCTCAAGTCCGTAAGGAAAATGGTCTGCGGATATGCAGATGACCGTATCGTCTGCAACGCCTTTTGCTTCAAGCTCTGCAATGAGGTATGTCATGGCATCCTCAAATTCGAGGTTCGCCGCAATATAACCTTTAACCGCCTCTGAGCCTTCAAGGTGTTCTACTCTGTCCCAGTTCTTCTTTGACATAGAGTTACCCGTCCTTGAATAGACACCGTGTCCGCTAACAGACATATAATATATATTGAAGGGTTGCTTGTCGATATATGTCGGAAGAGTTCCCTGAACCATCTCAAGGTCACTCTGAGGCCATCTCTTTGTCACAAATTCCTCAATACCGTTTCCGTAGCCCATGTATCCGTCGGAATATCCGAGTGCTATGTGGGTTTTGTGACGGTCATAGTAGGTGTAGTCGTTGTTGTGGTATGCCTTTCCGTAGTATCCGAGACGGTCAAGCTGATTCCCCATGGTATAATAGTTGTTCTTTGTCGCCATGTTCTTAAAGGATTTGCCCCCGGACATGGGAAGATAGCCGAAGATATTCTGATATTCACCGCCTGTCGTGCCCGCACTTGCAGGCTGATAGTAGTCGGTAAAGTTTATGCCTTTTGTCGCCATTCTGTAAAGCGTGGGAGTAAGCTCCGGATCTATCACCTCGGCTGAGAATGCCTCGGCTGAAATCATAATAAGGTTCTTTCCCTTAAATATACCCGTATACGGATTCTTCTTTGATGGCGTAAGTGATGCGACATAAGTATTGAGTTTTTTGTGAGTTCCGCTTGCGGAAAGGTTGGTGTAGTCTATATCCAGTGCGTTGTAGCCGTAGTCCTCCTTTGGGGGGTTTTTGTCGGTTATGTGCTTGGGTGCTTGGGGAACGACTTCTGTTGTTTCTCCCGTACTTCCGACGCTTTCCGACAGCTTTCCGTCATTTATCACCGGATTAATGTTAATATTCCCCATCTGCGGTATGTTGGCAAAGTCTGCATTTTCCGAGTTTCCGCCTATTGAAATATCAAGACGCATACCACGAAGAAGCCCCATATTTTCAACCGCCGTCTGAAAGCTGTATTCACTGCCCTGCATATTTCGGAGAATCGGAACAAAGGAAACCATAAGCACCATAAGAAGATATGACAACGCCGTAAAACAAAGATTTCTCATTCTTCTGTCCGAAGCGGGTTTCCTGCACAGGGAAAGTGCACCGCCAACCAACGCAAGAAACAGCGCAGGCAAAAAGAACAGAAACACCTTTGAAAGACCGTCAAAGCTGAAAACAAGCTTTATAATATCTCCGGCAAAGCCTGTCATTGCATCCTGTGCACCGCCAAAAAGTGTATTAAGGTCATAGAATATTTTAAAGGCTCTGTACACAAAATACTGCACAAGGTACGGCACGGACAGAACAAGCATCAGCACTGCACCGATGACACGGTTAAGCCACGTCTTTTTTGTCAGTGTCGATAAAGCATATACGATACCGCCGGCGAAAGCAGCATACAACAGCATGACAAAGGTACCAATGCAGAAAATCGGACTTCCCACCGAAATTTTAAAAAGTAATTCATAATAGATCAGCGACAGCGGAAAGAACAGAGCAGTTATAATGTCACAGACACTGCCCTTAGGCTTTACCGTAGCTCCCGATACCTTTTGGTTATAATCAGCAGTTTTGTTCAATGGTCTTCTCCTTTAAAGAAATCATCATAATATAACATTATACCACGTAAAATGCAGTAATTTGTGTACGAATATCAAAAACTTTGGAATTTGGATTCAGGACTCAGGCAATAGGCTTCAAGGAAAAGCTCACAGGACACAACGGACAGGGTACAGTCAAATAAAATTAAAACCTCGTAATTAAGAATTATGGGGACGGACGGCGTGTATCGGTTTGGGTACATGCTGATTTTTTGGTGTCGGAAACGTCAAATCTTTTTAAAACGGTGATTTTCGGGGAAGGTACCGTTTTTGTCCTCATCAATTAATACGCAGGCAAAAGCGTTGTGCAAATGGCACAAATTGGAATGTGTGTTTTTGTGCAAACAACAAAAATTTTAAATGTCGCAAAAAGCGATTGATTTTATAACAAATTAATGTTATAATTAATAACAGTTTATTGCGAGCAGTGTTCTGCTTACAGTGTTTTTTCAAAGGATTCAGGAGGAAAACAGAATGAAACTCAAGAGATTTTTATCATTACTTCTTTCAGCACTTATGCTCACATCCATGCTTGCTTCCTGCGGCGATGATGAAGATGAAGCCCTGGAAGAGGTTGACAAGGGTGCCATAATCGATATGTACTTCGGTCAGAAGCCGGATGATTTCGATCCCACCGTATTTGCAACAAATTCCGACAAGTATCAGATTACATCCCTTCTTTATGAAGGTCTTACAACCATCAACAACAAGGGCAAGGTTGAAAAGCTCGGTGCGGCTGACTGGAAATACGAGATAGATGAACGTGACGATGAACTCAAGCTTACAATAAGGCTCGCAAACAAGATGTGGTCAGACGGTATCGCTGTTCGTGCGGATGATTATGTCTATGCGTGGAGAAAAATACTCGCTCCCTCAAACGACAACCCTGCAGCAGCACTTCTCTATCCCATCAAAAATGCCAAGAAGGTAAAGTCCGGTGAGGTTACAGCCGATATAGGCATTAGCGCTGTCAACGAATCCACACTTGAAATTATCTTTGAAAGCAAGCAGGCAGATGTCGAATACTTCCTCAGATGCCTCGCAAGTCCCATGCTTGTTCCGCTGCGCGAGGATAAGGCAGACAAGGAAAACTGGTCAAATCAGCTCAACTACCTTGTAACAAACGGTCCTTTCGTAATAAAGTCCATATCCGACGACAGAATCATGATTGAGCGTTCCAACCACTATAACGCTCTTCGTATAGACCAGAAACCGGATACACACGTTAAGCCCTACAGAATCAATATTCACTTTGTAGACGATCAGACTGCCATTGATATGTACAACAGCGACAACATCGCAGAAAAGTACTTCTACGTAGGCGAGTTCTCCAAGGACACATATTCCAAGAACAAGAGCAACATCGAATCTGACAGCGATCTTACAACTTACACATACTACTTCAACACAACCAATGACATCCTCTCATCCGCAGAAACAAGAAAGGTACTTTCAGCTGCTCTTGACAGAAATGAAATTGCGGAAATAAGAGGTAACGGCGCAGAAGCGGCAACAGGTCTTGTTCCCACAGGCGTTAAGAACTCCGGAACAAAAGACGACTTCAGAGCAAAAGCAGGCAACGTTCTCAAGTATGACGGTGCAAAGGCGGCAAATAAGGGTTCACTCACTCTTATCTACAACGAGAGCAGAAGCTACGAAAAGGAAATCGCGGAATACGCAAAGAAGCAGTGGGATGCTCTCGGCTTCAAGATTACACTCAAGGGTGTAGCAAGCAGCGAAATTGACGACATTATCAAGAGTGGTGAATTCGACATCATCGGTGCAGACATCGTTTCTCTCACAGACGACGCATTCGGATTTGTAGTACCCTTTGCAGTTGAATACTCCGGTACATACGTTGACGTAACAAATCCCGATGTATTCTACAATCCTCACTTCACAGGCTATGTAAATGAAGAATACAACGAAAAGATCAAAACCATCGTTGAACTCACCGAAAAGGAATCCAAGGACAGAGCAAAGCTTCTCATTGAAGCTGAAAAGATGCTCATGGCAGACGCTCCCGTAGCACCTCTCTTCTTTGAAAAGGCAAGCTACATGGCAGACGACGCTCTTACCAAGTTCACGGTAAACTACAGAGGTGCAAAGCTCTTCACCAAAGCAAAGCTTAAGAACTACGAAGACATCAATATCGCCAAGGAAGAAGCAGAGCTTGCAGCCGAAGCAGCAGTGAAGTAATTACAAATTAACATAAGACCTTATCCCGACTGTGGTATATACTGCGGTCGGGAAGTTTTTTAAATTCATAATCAGGCAGAAAAACGACTGTATAAATTTTAACGGAATATACGATTTAAACACTTATAAAGCATATTTAAAGGTCGCCGATTGTGAGCTGTGAATTGCTTTTCGCTTCTTCAATTTATCGTAATAAATCAACATTTATGTAGTATAATGTAACAAATACTCATATCTCTTGACAAAAGAGGGGTTTTTTTATATAATGTATAATTGTAGAGAAATAATCCTTGCAAAGGATATAATATGCCAAATCCACGCAAAACGAAAGGAACAAAGCAATGAAAAAACTACTTTTAGGTAATGCCGCCGTAGCAAGAGGCGCGTATGAGGCAGGCGTAAGAGTCGTATCCTCGTATCCCGGAACTCCCAGCACGGAAATTACCGAAAATATCGCAAAATACGACGAAATATACTCAGAGTGGGCTCCCAACGAAAAGGTTGCCGCAGAGGTTGCCATCGGCGCATCAATTGCAGGTGCAAGAGCTATGTCGTGCTGTAAGCACGTTGGTCTTAACGTTATGGCAGACCCGGTATTTACCGTTAGCTACATAGGTGTAAACGGCGGTCTTGTTTTCTGCGTTGCCGACGACCAGGGTATGCATTCTTCACAGAACGAGCAGGACTCAAGACACTATGCCGAGGCATCTAAGATTCCCATGGTTGAGCCCTCGGATTCCGCCGAATGTCTCAATTTTACAAAGGCGGCTTTTGAACTTTCCGAAAAGTTTGATACTCCTTTCTTCGTAAGACTTTCCACAAGAGTTTCCCATTCTCAGAGCCTTGTTGAGCTTTCCGAAAGACAAAATGACGAACTCAAGCCTTACGAAAAGAATATTCCCAAGCACGTTATGATGCCCGCAATGGCAATAAAGCGTCACGTTGTGGTGGAAGAAAGACAGAAAGCTCTTGCTGAATTTGCCGAAACCACAGACCTTAACACAATCGAAGATAACGGCAGTGAAATCGGTGTTATTTCCGCAGGTATCGCATATGTATATTCCAAAGAAGCTCTGGGCGAAAAAGCTGACTATCTCAAGCTCGGTCTTATCTATCCCATGCCCGAAAAGAAGATACTCGACTTTGCAAAGAAGCATAAGAAAATCTATGTTATAGAAGAACTCGATCCGGTTATTGAAACATTCTGCAAGTCCCACGGTATCGAAGTTATCGGCAAGAGTGAATTTTCACTTCTCGGCGAATATACTCCTGCAATGATTAAGAAGGTTGTTCTCGGCGAAGATTCTGCAAAGTGTGCTGAAATCGGCGAAACAATCCCGGTAAGACCTCCCGTTATGTGTGCGGGCTGTCCTCACAGAGGTACATTCTATGTTCTCAAAAAGCTGGGACTTACCGTTTCCGGTGACATCGGCTGTTATACCCTCGGTGCGGTAGCTCCGCTTCAGAGTGTTGACTCTGTTATCTGTATGGGTGCATCTGTATCTGCGGCTCACGGTATGGCGAAAGCAAGAGGCGAAGAATTTAACAAAAAGCTCGTTTCCGTTATCGGTGACTCTACCTTTATGCACTCGGGCATTACCGGACTTGTTGATATAGTTTATAACAAGGGCAACAACACGGTAATTATCCTTGACAACTCCATCACCGGTATGACGGGACATCAGGACAACCCCACAACAGGCAGAACCATAAAGGGCGAGCCTACACGTCAGGTAGACCTTGTTGACCTTTGTAAGGCTTGCGGAATTGACCACGTTGTAGTAGCGGATCCCTTTGACATAAAGAACTTTGAAAAGGTAGTAAAGGAAGAAACAGACAGAGATGAGCCCTCCGTTATCATCGCACAGAGACCTTGTGCACTTCTCAAGACAGTTAAATACACAGGTCATTGCGAGATAAATCAGGACAAGTGCAAAAACTGTAAGATGTGCATGAAGCTGGGCTGCCCCGCAATTTCCGTTATCGGCGATAAGGTGGTAATTGACGATACACAGTGTAACGGATGCGGACTTTGTATTAATGTTTGTCCGTTCGGAGCGATTGAGAAAAAAGACTGACGGCTTTTGAAATGCAAAATGCAGAATGCAGAATTAAGATAGTGCACCCACCGAACGATGTGTGAATTGTAAGCATTGTGGTGCCTACAAAGAAAAAATTGCAGCATATAAAAACACCCCTGCGCAAGGAGCGTAGCGAGTGGAGCAAATATAAAGTTTTTTGCGGAGCTTTTTTTCAAAAAAGCGACCGAGGGTGTCGGGGCGAGCAGCCCTGACAAGGAAAGGACACAACTATGACCAAGAAAATAATGATTGTCGGCGTAGGCGGACAGGGAACGCTGCTTGCGAGCCGAATTCTCGGTAACACGGTTATCGGAGAGGGATATGACGTTAAGGTTTCCGAAGTACACGGCATGAGCCAGAGAGGCGGAAGTGTTGTTACATATGTAAAATACGGTGAAAAGGTATATTCACCCATTATTGACAAGGGCGAGGCGGATATTATCCTTGCTTTTGAGATGCTTGAAGCGATGAGGGCACTTCCGTATCTTCGTGACGGCGGCAAGATGATAGTAAATACTCAAAAGATGAATCCGATGCCTGTAATTACGGGTGCTGCTGAGTATCCTGCAGATATTGACAAGAAGATTTCCGAAAAGGTAGACGCAACGCTCGTTGATGCACTTGCTCTTGCAAAGGAAGCAGGCAACACAAAGGCGGTAAACGTTGTGCTTATCGGCGTTATGGCGAAGTCCACCGATATTCCCTATGAGAAGTGGGTAGAAACCATTAAGACAACCGTACCCGAAAAGTTCCTTGAAGTAAATCTCAAGGCGTTTGAGCTTGGATATAATTTATAATGCGTAATGCATAATGCATAATGCATAATGCATAATGCATAATCGAGGTTAGTTTGTTTCACAAACTTTCTTTGATTTTAAATTATAAAGTGCTAATTGGGATTGAATTTTACAAATCGAAATTTGATGCGTCTTAAAGCTTTTACGAAGCAACAAATATATAACATATAAACAGCAAATTAAATTTTGCACAAAGCAATACAATAAAATGAAGATTTTTGCCAACAATTATTTCGGTTTTTACGATGGTTGGTGCGAAAATCAACAATAATTATGCATTATGCATTATGCATTTGCATTATGTATTCCAGCCAAGAAAGGAAGTTTCCCATGTTCCATCAGAAAGACATTGAATGTATGCCACGAGAACAACTTGAAAAGCTTCAGAGTGAAAGACTTGTGGCACAGGTAAAGAGAATGTATGAAAAGGTCGAGCCGTTCCGTGAGAGAATGGATGAAAAAGGACTCAAGCCCTCCGACATTCACGGTATTGAGGATTTGCACAAGCTGCCGTTTTCATACAAGAAAGACCTGAGAGATTATTACCCTTACGGACTGTTTGCGGTGCCGATGAATGAAATCGTGAGAGTTCACGCATCCAGCGGTACAACGGGTAAGCAGATTGTCGTAGGCTACACAAGAAAAGACCTTGAAATGTGGGCTGACTGCGTTGCAAGAATGATGACAGCCATCGGTGCAGGAGCTGATGACTTTATTCAGGTTTCCTACGGCTACGGTCTCTTTACGGGTGGTCTCGGTGCGCACAACGGCGCTGAAAGAATAGGCGCAACCGTTATTCCCACATCTGCAGGTAACACTCAAAGACAGATTCAGACAATGATTGACTTCGGAAGCACAGTTCTCTGCTGTACGCCCTCTTATGCCATGTTCCTTGCTGAGACCATTGCCGAAATGGGCGTTAAGGATCAGCTCAAATTAAAGGCAGGTATCTTTGGAGCAGAGCCTTGGAGCGAGGAAATGAGAAAGTCCATAGAACAAGGTCTCGGAATCAAGGCATACGATATTTACGGACTTTCCGAAATCATGGGGCCCGGTGTTTCCTATGAGTGCGACAAGCAAGCAGGTATGCACGTCTGCGAGGATATGTTCATTCCCGAGATTATCGATCCCGATACAGGTGAGGTACTCCCGAAAGGTTCTGTTGGTGAGCTTGTATTCACTACAATTACAAAAGAGGGCTTCCCGCTTATCAGATACAGAACAAGAGATATTTGTCAGCTCAACTACGAGATGTGCGAATGCGGCAGAACCCACGTAAGAATGTGCAAGCCTCAGGGCAGAAGCGATGATATGCTCATCATCCGCGGTGTAAACGTATTCCCGTCACAGATAGAAGAAGTACTTCTCAAGGTTACCGGCGGCACAATGCCCAACTATCAGATTATAGTTGACAGAGTAAGCAACAACGACACTCTCGACGTTAATGTTGAAATGACAGAGGAGCTGTTCGCAGACGCTGTGTCAAGCATTGAAAAGCTGGAAAAGAAAATCACCGAAGAAATCAGATCCATTCTCGGCATTGGTGCAAAGGTTCACCTTGTCAACCCCAAGACAATCGCGAGAAGCGAGGGCAAGGCGAAGAGAGTGATTGACAACCGTAAAATATAAGAAAGTGAGGAAACAGTAATGTCAATCAAACAGTTATCAGTTTTTGTTGAAAACAAATTCGGCAGAGTTTCCGATATATGCAACGTTTTGGCCGCGCATCATATTAACATGAGTGCACTTTCGATTGCCGATACAAGTGAGTTCGGCGTTGCAAGAATTATAGTTGATAAGCCCGATGAAGCAAAGACAGTGCTTCGTGAAAGCGGTGTTATAGTTAAGGTTACAGAAGTTATCGGCGTTGCTATAGATGATAAGCCCGGCGGACTTGCAGCAATTCTCTCACTTCTTAAAGAGGGCGGCGTTTCCGTTGAATATCTCTATGCGTTCCTGCCCAAGGCTAAGGAGCACGCTATGGTGGTTATGAAGGTTAATAACCCCGAAACGGCGCAGACTATTTTCAGAATGAACGGTATCAGCACAGCGGAAATGAAGGATATTCATTAAGCCTGCATTATTATGTTAGGGGCTCTGCTCCCAACACCCCCGCAAGACAGTCGCGGGACTCCCTTGACCCGCCACATTTGCCCGACTCGCAAAGCTCCTCGGGCAGAAGTTTTCAAGAGAATAAAACTTTGCTAAAACAAAGGAACTTTCCGAAAACATAAGGCAAAGCCGTTGTTTTCGAATATGAAAGTTCTTTGCGTCTCTTTCTTACAAGAAAGAGACCGAGTGGTGTCGGAGGCGAGTAGCCTCTGACAATAAGAGTGGTGTCGGAGGCGAGTAGCCTCTGACAATAAGAGTGGTGTCGGAGGCGAGTAGCCTCTGACAATACGGTGGAGTCTGGGCATAGCAAATGAAAAAGAGAGGAAAAATCATGCAATACAATCTTTCCGACAACATAAAAGACATGAAGCCCTCCGCAATCCGTGAGATATTCAAGAGTCTGGGTACTCCCGGTGCTATCTCCTTTGCGGCAGGCAACCCCTCGCCGGAGTCTTTCCCGGTTGAGGATATTACGAGAATTGCAAATAAAATACTCTCGGAGAACGCAACAGCATCTCTACAGTACGGCACGACAGAGGGCTATGCACCCTTGCGTGAGCTTATAAATGCGAGAATTTCCGAAAAGTTTGACTGCGTAAAAGACGGAGATATGACAATTATTACCTCAGGCGGTCAGCAGGGCATTGAGCTTTTCTGTAAGGTTATGTGTAACAGAGGCGACGAAATTATTTGCGAAAATCCGAGCTTTATTGGTGCACTCAACGCTTTTCGTTCCATCGGTGCGGTTCCGATTGGTGTTCCGCTCGAGGATGACGGTATCAATCTTGAAATTCTTGAACAGGTGCTCAAAACTCACCCCAAGGTTAAGTTTATGTACCTAATTCCCACATTCCAGAATCCTGCGGGCATTACCACAACTTTGGAAAAGAGAACGGCAGTTTATGCTCTTGCTCAGAAGTATGACGTTATGATACTTGAGGACAACCCCTACGGGGAGCTTCGTTTTGCAGGTAAGGACGTTCCCACCTACAAGAGCATGGACACCGACGGCAGAGTTATGTACTGCGGTTCTTTCTCAAAGATACTTTCCGCAGGTATGAGAGTTGGCTTTGTCTGCGGTAATGAAACCGTTGTACAGAAGATGGTTGTTGCAAAACAGGTTGAGGACGTACATACAAATCAGTTCTTCCAGATGATAGTTGCGCTCTTCATGCAGGAGTGCGACATGGATGCTCACATCGCAAAAATCCGTACACTTTACAAGCACAAGGCAGAGCTTATGATAGCGGCACTAGAAAAGTATATGCCCAAAGAGGTTAAATTTACACGTCCCGAGGGTGGTCTGTTCCTCTGGTGTACGCTTCCCGAGGGTGTAAGTCTTTCTGAATTTATGAAAGAGTCCATCGCACAGAAGGTCTTTGTGGTAACAGGCAAGGCATTCAACTGCGACGAGGAAGCAGATTCCGACTCATTCAGACTCAATTATTCCATGCCCTCCGACGAAGAAATTGACAAGGGTATAAAGATTCTCGGCGAAATAATTGCGGAGCTTATCAAAAAAAACAGTAGTCAAAAATCCTAAAATTCTTCTCTCCTATACCGCAAGAACGGCAAACTGCATACCTGCAACAAAGGCTTGCGGCGGTATTTTCTATATTGCAGTACCCGGCGAAGAATATTAAGTAAACAGTTTGCACTGTCAGGCGGTGAATCCGTTGCCGTATTTACACTTGTGCTGTCTGTCCCGCAGGCGGCATAATTGAGGTGATAGAGCATAAAAATCTTCCACTCCCCGGTGTAGCAAGCCTTTTGTATTCTGCATTGTGCGAAGTTTGAACCGCTTGGTGTTTTTGTCAAGAAATGACATTGTTTTTCAAAAATTATTCATTTTCCGTGATAAAAATACTAAAATCTCCCCAAAAAATGCAGAATTGTTAAATATATACACCGTTTTGCACCTGTTTTTATAAAAAAATCACGTAATTACTATTGCAATTTCTTGGAAAATGTGATACAATAATCCCAAAATTTAATATTTTAGGAGGCTTATAACAATGTTTAAGTCAGAATATCTTAATCAGGTATATGCTACAGTTGAAAAGAGAAACGCAGGCGAGCCCGAATTCCTTCAGGCAGTCCGTGAGGTTCTCGAATCCCTTGAGCCGGTTATCGAAAAAAGACCGGAGCTTCAGGCTAAAGGTATCATCGAATCCATCGTTGAACCGGAAAGAATCATCAAGTTCAGAGTTCCGTGGGTTGATGACAACGGTAAGGTTCAGGTAAACCGTGGCTTCAGAATCCAGTTTAACAGTGCAATCGGTCCCTATAAGGGCGGTCTCCGTTTCCACCCCTCCGTTTATGAAGGAATTATCAAGTTCCTCGGCTTTGAACAGACATTCAAGAACTCCCTCACAGGTCTTCCCATCGGCGGCGGTAAGGGCGGTTCAGACTTTGATCCCTCAGGAAAGAGCGACGGAGAAATCATGCGCTTCTGCCAGAGCTTTATGACAGAGCTTTACAGACACATCGGCTCTCACGTTGACGTTCCCGCAGGCGACATTGGCGTTGGTGCACGTGAAATCGGTTATCTCTTTGGTCAGTATAAGAGAATCTGCAACAACTTTGAAAATGCTGTTCTCACAGGTAAGGGTCTCTCCTACGGCGGTTCTCTTATCCGTCCCGAAGCAACAGGCTACGGTGCAGTTTATTTCACACAGGAAGTTCTCCGCGGCTTCGGCGAAGAAGTAAAGGGTAAGACATTTGCAGTTTCCGGCTTCGGTAACGTTGCATGGGGTGCGGTTCTTAAGATCAACCAGCTCGGCGGCAAGGTGCTCACCATCTCCGGTCCCGACGGCTACATCTACGACGAGGACGGCATCACAGAAGAAAAGGCAGCTTATATGCTTGAAATGAGAGCATCCGGCAGAAACAGAGCAGAAGACTACGCAGACAAGTTCGGCGCAAAATTCTTTAAGGGCGAAAAGCCCTGGGGTGTTAAGGTTGACGTATGTATGCCTTGCGCAACTCAGAACGAGGTTGGTCTTGCAGACGCTGAAAAGATGGTTGCAAACGGCGTTAAGTACTACATAGAAGTTGCAAATATGCCTACAACAGAAGATGCGGTTGCATATCTTAAGAAGAACAACGTGCTCATCGCTCCCTCCAAGGCAGTTAACGCAGGCGGCGTTGCGGTATCCGCACTTGAAATGAGTCAGAACTCCATGAGACTCTCCTGGTCCGCACAAGAGGTTGACGAAAAGCTTCACGGTATTATGGTTACAATCTATAACAACTGTAAGGCAGCAGCAAAGGAATACGGTGCAAACGAAAACGACCTCATCGCAGGTGCGAACGTTGCAGGCTTCCTTAAGGTTGCAGATGCTATGCTTGCTCACGGTATAGTTTAATTTTAATTTAATATCTGCTTGGACTTTGGTATTGCGTAATTACGTGCCAAAGTCCATTTTTTAACATTTTATCGGAATCGCTGTACGAACACGACAATAAACAAGTACGACTCAAAGGAAGTAAAAAAACGCCCCCGAAACATATGTAACGAGGGCTATACAACAATATTGAAATTTTTACGAAGCTTCAAGGAAAGCCTGCTATGCCGATTATATTAGGTGCTTTGTGACATACAGCACCGCACAACACACTTAAACGTTAAATCTAAAGAGCACGACGTCGCCATCTGCCATAACGTATTCTTTACCTTCACTACGCATGAGCCCCTTGTCACGGGCAACGGCTGTCGAACCGCACGCTACAAGGTCGTCAAATGCGATAACTTCTGCTCTTATAAATCCTCTTTCAAAATCGGTGTGGATTTTTCCTGCTGCCTGAGGAGCCTTTGTACCCTTGGTGATAGTCCATGCTCTGACTTCTTCGGGACCTGCGGTGAGGAATGATATAAGTCCGAGAAGAGTGTAGCAGGCATTTACAAGTCTGTCAAGACCGGAGCATTCAAGTCCGAGATCTTCAAGGAACATCGCCTTATCCTCGCCTTCCAGCTGTGCGATTTCCGCTTCAATACCTGCGCAGATCTGAATAATTCCCGAACCTTCTTCATCGGCGATCTTCTTAAGAGCAACATAGTGAGGATTGTTCATCGGATCCTGTGCTACAGCGTCCTCGTCGATGTTTGCGGCATATATTATGGGCTTACGGGAAAGAAGAGGAATTTCCTTGAGCATTTCAAGCTCGTCCTCGGTGTAATCAAGGATTCTTGCACTCTTACCTGCGTTGAGCACCTCGCTTATTTTATCAATAAGGTCGATTTCTTTCTGCGCACTCTTGTCACCCTTGAGAATCTTTACTGCTCTGTCACGGCGGCGTTCGAGGATTTCAATATCCGAATAAATAAGCTCAAGATTGATGGTTTCAACGTCAGATGCCGGATCTACCTTGCCGTTAACGTGAACTATGTCGCTGTTTTCAAAGCATCTTACCACGTGAACGATAGCGTCAACCTCACGAATATGGGAAAGGAACTTATTACCCAAACCCTCTCCCTGAGACGCGCCCTTTACAAGACCTGCAATGTCAACGAATTCTATCACTGCAGGTGTATACTTTTTGGGGTTATACATCTCTGCCAGGACATCAAGTCTCCCATCCGGAACGGGAGCGATACCCACATTGGGGTCGATAGTGCAGAAAGGATAGTTTGCCGCTTCTGCGCCTGCGTTTGTTATTGCGTTGAAAAGGGTACTTTTTCCGACGTTCGGAAGTCCGACTATACCGAGTTTCATATTTATTTACATCTCCTTTATTTTCAAGGGTTTTCGCGATTTGCGTTTTGGCTACTACGCCATTTTTACGCCATTTTCGCATTGATTTATATAGATTTATATATCAGAAAACCCCATTTAGCTCAAATTGCCTTACAGCTTGGTCTAATGAATCGGTAGTCACATGAACATACCTGTCCATTGTTGTTTTTATACTGGCGTGTCCCAGCAGCTTTTGCAGTACCTTTGGCTGCATCCCGCTTTCGATAGCACGAGTGGCGTATGTGTGGCGTAAAGCGTGCATACAAAAGCGTGTAATCCCTGCTTCGTCGCAGAGCTTGTAAAGGTGGGTATCATAAGAACTGTTTTTGGCAGGCTCACCGGTACGATAGTTGATAAAAACAAGGTCACGCAAAACGAGTGTCGAGGTTACGCCCGTTCTTCTATCAACATACTCTAATGTTTCATCGAGCAGAGGTGATTCCTTTCTCCCTTTTCGATTATCCCAAATGTCTTTGAGAATACCATATGCCTTGTCTGTTAGAGGAATGGTGCGATAGCTTTGCTGTGTCTTGGGTGGTCCTGCACGCCAAAACTGCTGTGCGTGTCGGTACTCCAATGTTTTATTCACTGTAAGAGTCCTGTTCTCAAAATCAATAGCATCCCATGTTAGACCAATCATTTCACCTGTTCGTAGTCCTGTTTCGAGGATGAGGGCGTATTGATTGTAGTTGTGAGAACGTCTCGCAGTTTCAAGAAAAGTACGCTGTTCTTCACGGGTGAGAAACTTAATATCATCTGTTGCACGAACGGGTTTTGTAAAGCGAACACCGTCCATAGGGTGCTTTGCGATGAGATCATTCATCTTTGCAGCTTTGAACATTGTTCCCATAGTAATGAATGTTTGACGTATGGTCGAGCCGGCATAGTCGGCATCCATCTGAATGAACACCTTTTTACAATGCATCGGTTTTACATTTGCTATCAACATTTTCCCCATAACGGGCTGAATGTTGAATGTGTATCGTTCTCGGTAGTTGCGAAGCGTATTAGGGGCTAAATCTCCAACGATATTTTCAATCCAAAAATCAAACCATTCATCAACCGTAGTTTCCGTAGCTACGAAAACACCATCGTGCATGTCAGCATATTTAGCTTCTTCCATCCAATTACGCGCTTCGGGAACCGTCCCGAAGTATTTTTCGTGCCTTTTGCCTGTTTTATCAACAAAGCGTGCGCTGTATAATCCGTCCTTCCTTTGGTAGATACCCTTACCGCAGTCTTTACCTTTAAGATTCTTTCCCATTGTTAACTCCTTTCTCACAGAGAGAAAAAGAGCATACTGCTACATATAGATTATATCATAAGACGCTCTTTTCCTCAAGTGAATTTACAAAAAAATCTTAGGCTTTTTTGTAAATTTTTGACTTTGTGAATTAAATTATAATTTTATCGCTGATATATTCTTCAAATTCTTTGCGTTTCACGAGCTTTTTAGTGCCGACAAAGAGCACAAACGGACAATTAGGGGCACGAAGCATACTATCGATTTTGTTAATGCCGATATTGCTATACTCCGCCGCTTCCTTAATGGTCAAAGTCATTTTAAGGTGAATTGGGATTTTGCATTCAGCTTTCTCCGTTTTGTTATTATTCAATAAGTGGTTGGCTCTCTCCGAGTTGGCTTCGGTGTTTCCAATGGTATTTTTCTTCTTTGTCATACATCATCACCGCCCGACAGATA
>JAZUOO010000036.1:0-17383 GCA_045604705.1 Eubacteriales bacterium | reverse complement strand
AGTAACGATTGCTACTTTACCTTTAAGTCTATCCATATAAATTCTCCTTTATTATATTTTTATAATTTAATTATAACCTATCATATATAAAAGTACATTATTTTTTTACAAAAAAAACTCAAACAATATGTTTGAGTTATTTACTAATTGGTAGCGCCGGTGTGATTCGAACACACGACCTGCCGGGTATGAACCGGATGCTCTAGCCAGCTGAGCTATTCCGCCATGTAGTCATGAGCTATTGCCCACAACGCCTTAGTATTATAACAGATATTTCCGAATTTGTCAAGGTTTTTTTGATATTTTTTTCTTTTCTGCGTTTTTTACATTTGTGTGTTCCTTTTTATGTGGGACATTGTGTATTTTGTCCCACGAATAAAGGAAGTATACCTTTTGAAAATTCACATCGAGGAATTCCCAAAATTTGCGTTTCATCAGAAGTTTTTATTCTCTGATTCCAACCCTAGACCCTATTCCCAAAATTATGAATCCGTATCCTCCAATTGTGAATCGTCCGCCTCTTTTGCAAGATAATATTCAATCTGCTCGCCTATCCAGTAGGTAAATTCCGTGTTCGGCAATCTTTTCTCATGGGACTTTATATTTTTATAGTGACCTGCGCCGTCAACTATGCCTTCCCAGATGTCTGCGAAAACAAAATCGTAGTCGCCGTCCTTCACGGTATCCATGTATTTTACGGCATCCGCAACGATAATGCTGACCTTTCCTTTGTTCGGGAAGTACGGCAATATGTTTTCACGGAAGATTTCCGCTATTTCCTCTGAGATTTCCACAATTGTGACCGATTCTACGTTTACTTTGTTTGAAACCACATACTGATAATATCCCAGTCCGCAGCCGAGAACAAGTACCTTTCCGTGTGCCGCTGCCATCTGCTCACGCATGGAGTTTATCTCGGATGGACAAACGGACATCCACGGCATACTGCCCTCATAGAATGTCGGGAATGTCACCTTGCCTGTGAAAAATCCTATTTTGGGAACGATAATATCCTTTGAAAAGTCAGGGGCATCGTACAGAAACAGCTCGCCTTTTTCGTAGTTTGCACTTGTCAGCAGGAATTTATCTTTTTTTACCTCGCCAATTTTTACGTTTTTGATATATTCATCGTCGTAAAACTCACCGACACCGAATTTTCTGGCGTTTCGGAAAACCTCGGCTATGTACTCATCGGAGGCATCATCCATTATTCCGCATTCGTCAAGAAAGGACAGCACCACAAGGAATGTTTCAAAGTCATCACCCAGCCAGCCCATACCTTTAAGGGTTTCAAGCTCGTCCTCGGTGAATTTCTTCTTTTCCGTCTTTATTTCCTTTGAAGAAAAATCATACACTGGATTTTCCGATGATATTTTGCCGGAGAGGTGTGCGGTGAGGTTGAAGGTTTGTTGTTTTGTCATTGTTTCTGTTATATTTTATACCTTTCATTTTCTCGTTAATACAGCGGGCGAACCACCATTTGCCGTTGCGGCTGATTTTGCGGGCGAACGATGTTCGCCCGAATCCTTTACCCGAATCCTTCGCCCGAACACGCCACCATAAAATATTAAATCAATACAACCTCTTTTGAATTTTGGGATAAACAAGCACAAACAGGATATAAAATACAACGCAGACAAGCACGTCTTTGATTATGTTAAAGGGTACAACGCCCGACAAAATATATGTCTTGACATCCGTGGGAAGCTTATCTCCGTAAAGCGGAACCATAAGATAATAATTCGTAAGCACCGAAACAATAAGCTGACACATGGCAGCAATCAAAAGAGTCACGGGCAATTTGATTTTATTGAGCTTGTTTTTGAATATGAGCTTATTAATAATTCCGCAGGACAGCACAAGTGCCGAACCGCAAAGAAAATTTGAAAGCTCTCCGACACCGCCGGTTGATGATCCCAAAAGCCAATGCAGCAGATTCTTTATAAGTACAACCAGAACACCTGCTACGGGAGATACCGATACCGATGCGAAAAGTGCGGGAGTATCTGCAAAATCTATGTCAAGCCAAGGGGCAATCGGAATGATTCCCGGAATCTTCGGGAAAAAGCTGAGAACTATTGCGAGTGATGATAAAACACCCGTAAGTACGATTGTTTTTGTATCAATTATTGTCTTGGTATTGTTTTTCATAGTAATATCTCACTTTCATTTTGAATTTTTATAAAATCATATAACTTTTGGGTTCAAAATGTAAAGTAAAAACCCAAGGGGTCTACCTTGGGCGTGCAACCTTAAAATTGTAACTTAACGATGCGACTTTAACAACAATCTGGAATACCGTGTCTCGCACACCAAATATTTTGGCGAAGGAGCGTGGCGAGTGAGCCTGTATTAAAGTTTAGGTCAAGCCTTTTCAAAGGCTTGTGGGGTGCAGGGGCAAAGCCCCGCAGTTCTATGTTAAATTATAATTTTAAGGTATCTTTTACTTTATCCGGACTATACCGTCGGTTGCGGAATCTCACCGCATCAAAGCTTTTCTATGGGCTGTCGCCCATACCCGCTGAGCTTTTTGAAAAAAGCTCAACCAAAAACTTTAAATAGCAAAACTGCTACGCAGCTTTGCGGGATTTGATAAACATTCATTTTCACCTGCAAACCTATGCAAATAGGTTTGCATATTTAAGTTTTTTGCCCCTCTTTTTTGAAAAAAAGAGAGCGATGGGGTTTGGGGGCGAGTAGCCACCAAATACAATCGCTTTCTCGGACTTGTCGGACAAAGCCGCATTACCGCCGGTGGGGACTTACACCCCGCCCTAAAAGATGTTATTCTTTTGCGAGCATCGTTTTTCCAAAGCCGGGTGGTCACAACATAATGCTGTTCGGCACTCCCGAAAACGGAAAATACACTGCTCTTTTTATAAAAATGTGGAGAAGCGGAAGCTCCGCCTCCCCACAAGAAGACAAATAATTACTTAGTTGTCAATTTACATCAAAAACTGATGTACCGTAAGTAAGTTTACAAAGCAAACTTAACATTTTTGAAGCTACGCTTCAAATTCTTAGCCAATGATTTCAGCAACAACGCCTGAACCAACAGTTCTGCCGCCTTCACGAATAGCGAGTCTGAGACCCTTTTCGATAGCGATAGGAGTGATGAGTTCAACAGTCATATCAACGTGGTCACCGGGGTTGCACATTTCTGTGCCTTCGGGAAGTGTGATAACGCCTGTAACGTCAGTTGTTCTGAAGTAGAACTGAGGTCTGTAGTTGGAGAAGAAGGGCTTATGACGTCCGCCTTCCTTTTCTGTAAGAACGTAAACCTGAGCTACGAACTTTGTGTGGGGGTTGATAGAACCGGGCTTAGCAAGAACCTGGCCTCTTTCGATACCCTTCTTGTCAATACCTCTAAGGAGACAACCAACGTTGTCACCGGCTTCAGCGCTGTCCATGAGCTTGTGGAACATTTCGATACCTGTGATAACTGTTGTCTTAGCTTCGTCTGTGAGACCTACGATTTCAACAGTGTCGTTGAGCTTAAGTGTACCTCTTTCAACTCTACCTGTAGCAACTGTACCACGGCCGGAGATGGAGAATACGTCTTCGACAGGCATAAGGAAGGGCTGGTCAGCAGCTCTGTCGGGAGTAGGAATGTATTCGTCAACAGCGTTCATGAGTTCGAGAATGCAAGCATACTCGGGAGCGCTTGTGTCTGTGTTTTCGGATGTGAGAGCATCTCTTGCAGAACCTCTGATGATCGGAATATCGTCACCGGGGAAGTCGTAGCTGGAGAGAAGGTCTCTTGTTTCCATTTCAACGAGGTCGAGGAGTTCGTCGTCGTCAACCATGTCGCACTTGTTCATAAATACAACGATTGCGGGAACGCCAACCTGACGAGCGAGAAGGATGTGTTCACGAGTCTGCTGGAGAGGACCGTCTGTACCTGCAACAACGAGGATAGCGCCGTCCATCTGAGCAGCACCGGTGATCATGTTCTTAACGTAGTCAGCATGGCCGGGGCAGTCAACGTGAGCGTAGTGTCTGTTAGCTGTTTCGTACTCAACGTGTCTTGTGTTGATTGTGATACCTCTTGCTCTTTCTTCGGGAGCGTTGTCGATCTGGTCGTATGCGAGAGCTTCAACGGAACCGTTTCCGAGGGAGAGTGTCTTTGTGATAGCAGCTGTAAGAGTTGTCTTACCGTGGTCAACGTGACCGATTGTACCAATATTAACGTGGGGTTTTGTTCTTTCAAACTTAGCCTTTGCCATTTTGAGTTTCCTCCTTAAATAAATTATTTTTATTAAATATTTTCTTGGCAGGCAGGGCATCGCGCCCTACCTTACCTATTTAATGACTTGTCGTCATATCGCCAAAGCAAGATCAGTTGTTCTTGCCTCTCTTTGCGATGATTTCGTCCTGGATGGACTTGGGAGCCTCAGCGTAGTGGCTGGGTTCCATAACGTACTGACCACGACCCTGTGTCTTGGAACGGAGGTCTGTCGCATATCCGAACATATTAGCAAGCGGAACGAAAGCTCTTATTTGCTGTGCACCGGAGATGGGATCCATACCTTCGATCTGACCACGTCTGGAGTTGAAGTCACCGATTACATCGCCCATGTAGTCGTCGGGTACTACCGCAACAACCTTCATCATAGGCTCTGTGAGAACGGGATCTGCCCTCTTGAGGGCTTCCTTGAGTGCCATAGAGCCGGCAATCTTGAACGCCATTTCAGAGGAGTCGACTTCGTGGTAAGAACCGTCGTAAAGTGTAACCTTAAGGTCAACTACAGGGTAGCCTGCGAGAACACCGCTGTTCATTGCGGACTGGATACCTGCGTCAACTGCGGGAATGTATTCCTTAGGAATAGCACCACCAACAACCTTGTTGATGAATTCGTAGCCCTTGCCGGGTTCGTTGGGTTCAACGATAATCTTAACGTGACCGTACTGACCCTTACCACCGGACTGACGAGCGTACTTGTGGTCAACATCTGCACTCTTTCTGATTGTTTCCTTATAAGCAACCTGAGGAGCACCAACGTTTGCTTCTACCTTAAATTCACGAAGAAGTCTGTCAACGATGATTTCAAGGTGGAGCTCACCCATACCTGCAATAATTGTCTGACCTGTTTCATCGTCGGTATACTGCTTGAATGTCGGGTCTTCTTCAGCAAGCTTTGAGAGAGCGATACCCATTTTTTCCTGACCTGCTTTTGTCTTAGGCTCAATAGCAACACGGATAACAGGTTCCGGGAAGTTCATGGATTCGAGGATAACGGGATGATTTTCGTCGCAGAGAGTGTCACCTGTTGTGGTGTTCTTGATGCCGATGATGGCAGCAATATCACCTGCGTAGATTTCATCAACGTCTTCTCTGTGGTTTGCGTGCATGAGCACGATACGTCCGAATCTTTCACGGGACTTCTTGTTTGTGTTGTAAACGGAAGAACCGGATGTGATGTGACCGGAGTATACTCTTATAAAGCACAGACGTCCAACGAAGGGGTCTGTTGCAATCTTGAATGCAAGAGCTGCGAAAGGCTCTTCGTCGCCGGAAAGTCTTTCAACCACGTTAGCTGTATCTTCTTCACTCTCAACCGCGATTGTGGGGTCAACGCCCTTGATTGCGGGAACGTCGAGGGGAGAAGGCATATAGTCGATAACAGCGTCAAGAAGCTTCTGAACGCCCTTATTCTTGTAGGAAGTACCGCAAACTACGGGAACCATAGTATTCGCGATTGTGGACTTTCTGATAGCTGCCTTAATTTCCTCTACGGTGAATTCTTCGCCTTCCATGTACTTTTCAAGGAGAGCTTCATCTGTTTCAGCAACGTGTTCAATGAGGTTTGCTCTGTACTCTTCTGCGAGCTCTTTCATATCTTCAGGAATATCCTGTTCAAGAATGTCTGTACCAAGGTCGTTGGTATAGATATAAGCTTTCATGAGTACGAGGTCAATAATACCTCTGAATGTTTCTTCCTTACCGATAGGAAGCTGAATCGGCACTGCGTTAGCCTTGAGTCTTTCCTTCATCATGTCAACAACTCTGAAGAAGTTTGCGCCCATGATGTCCATCTTGTTAACGTATGCCATTCTCGGAACCTTGTATTCGTCAGCCTGACGCCATACTGTTTCCGACTGAGGTTCAACGCCGCCCTTAGCGCAAAGAACTGTTATGGAACCGTCAAGAACCTTAAGTGAACGCTGAACTTCAACTGTGAAGTCAACGTGACCGGGGGTGTCGATGATGTTAATTCTGTGCTTGGGATACTGACCCGCTGCACCGTTCCAGAAGCAAGTTGTGGCAGCAGAGGTAATTGTGATACCTCTTTCCTGTTCCTGCTCCATCCAGTCCATTGTCGCCGAGCCTTCATGCGTCTCACCGATTTTGTGGGTCTTACCTGTGTAATAAAGAATACGCTCTGTTGTCGTAGTCTTACCTGCGTCAATGTGAGCCATGATACCAATATTTCTGGTAAGCTCAAGTGAAACTTGTCTCGGCATTTGAAACTCCTATAAAAATTAATATCTGTAATGTGCGAACGCCTTGTTTGCTTCCGCCATCTTGTGTGTGTCTTCTCTCTTCTTTACAGCTGAACCTACGCCTGCGATAGCATCAAGGATTTCTCCTGCGAGTCTTTCAGCCATTGTCTTTTCGCCTCTTGCTCTACTATATGTTGTGAGCCAGCGAAGACCGAGAGTCTGTCTTCTTTCGGGTCTTACTTCGATCGGAACCTGATATGTTGAACCACCGACTCTGCGAGCCTTAACTTCAAGCACAGGCATGATGTTTTCAAGAGCCTTCTGGAATGCATCGAGGGGCTGCTCGCCCTTAGCTTCGATGATTGCGAATGCGTCATAAACTATTTTCTGAGCTACACCCTTTTTTCCGTCGTACATGATGTTGTTGATAAGCTTTGTTACGAGCTTGGAATTGTACATAGGATCCGGGAGTACGTCTCTCTTCGGTACAGAACCTCTTCTCGGCACTATACTTCCCTCCTTCATAAAAAAATGAATTCACAGGTACTCGAATAAATACCTATCGTCCGATTAATCAACTTTCGGACTGCATTTTCGTCAGCACCAAGGCTGTACCAATTCACAATGCACAATTCACAATGCACGATTAAATGTGCAAGTCTGAATGTTTATATGATAAAGATACGATATACCTTAGCACAAACCTTTTCTCACTTTTTGTGAGATTTGCAAAGATTTAAGATTTAAGAAGCTTTAATTATTTCTTCTTTTCTTTCTTTGCACCGTACTTTGAACGGGACTGGTTACGCTTTGCAACGCCCTGTGTATCAAGTGTACCTCTTACAATGTGGTAACGTACACCCGGAAGGTCTTTTACTCTTCCGCCTCTTACAAGAACAACGGAGTGTTCCTGAAGGTTGTGGCCGATACCGGGAATGTATGCTGTAACTTCAATACCGTTTGTAAGTCTTACTCTGGCAATCTTACGAATAGCGGAGTTAGGCTTCTTAGGTGTCTTTGTAGCAACCTTTGTACAAACGCCTCTCTTCTGGGGAGAGCTTGTGTCTGTAGCGACCTTCTTGATAGAGTTAAGACCCTTCTGAAGTGCGGGAGACTTAGACTTGTAAGTTACCTGCGCACGTCCGTTTCTGACGAGCTGATTAAGTGTCGGCATTACCGTACCTCCTTCTTTGAATGATGATTTCGCCATGCATACAGCTACAACATCAAAACTGCACACAATACGACTTTATAATTTTACACCATTATTTTCAATTTGTCAAGTGTTTTTTTGTATTTTCACATTTTACCGTCTTATTATTAAACTTTCGTTTGAATTTTATGCGTTACTAACGGCATTTAATTGCAAACGTGACATTTTTAGGGCATTTTGACATAGTAAATTTAGTGGTCTTGGCAAAACGCAAAAGGCAAAATAATAAACCCACAGCATTAATTTGTCCAAAACCAATTATACGTTCCCATAATTTTATCGGGGCTGTACTTTCGCACAACCCCGGTCACACTAATCGATGGTAAAGGAATATACATCGGAATTTGTCTGCACAATGGAAGCCACTTCAAGGAAGTCAATATCCTTGTTACTGTGTACGGTTAAAGAGAGAGTCAAACGTTCTGCCTTGGACTGGAGGGAAATCTTACTGTTCATTATCTGCATTCCGTGCTCTTCGAGCTGAGTCTTGAATGCGGATACTGCTTCGGGAGTGTTTTTCAGTGATACGACAATATCGTTCCGAACATCGTTTGCAAGCACCTTATCGAAGCCTATAAGGAATTTGTGGAAGACTATCTGCAGGAGTATTATCAGCAGTGTTGATAATATACCCACAAAGTAAAGACCGCTTCCGATGGTCATACCCACTGCGGCTGTTGTCCAGATACCTGCAGCTGTGGTCAGTCCCTTGATGTTCGCACCTTTGACAAATATCATGCCCGCACCAAGAAAACCTACGCCCGTGAGAATATTGGATGCAATTCTTGATGCGTCAGCCTGTATTTTAAGTTCCGGATAGTCAATGAGTATATCAAAAAATCCGTACTTTGATACCACCACCGCCAATGCCGCACCCAGTGCAACTATACAGTGAGTTCGAAAGCCCGCATCCTTCTGACGCATGGTACGCTCAAGTCCTATTGCGCCGCCGCAAAGACAGGCAACGATTATACGTACCACCCAGGGAGTCTGCATTATTATTCCGTTCAGCATCTCCTGTGCTGTTACTATAAGTGAAGACATATGTAGCTTTTCCTCCTTTCTTCAAAGAT
Organism: Eubacteriales bacterium; assembly: GCA_045604705.1. GTDB lineage: Bacteria > Bacillota > Clostridia > Oscillospirales > CAG-382 > SIG622. Next base: position 8,653 of record JAZUOO010000036.1, on the reverse strand, counting down.
AATAAATATGGGGGTAAGTAGGGCGTGACGACCTCGGCACGCCGTGGCTTGCAATGCAAAATGCAAAATACAAAATTATGTTTGTGCACCCACATGGCATTGTGCGGATTGTAATTGTTGCGATGCCTGCACCCTCTCCGTCAGCTTCGCTGCCACCTCTCCCATGGGGAGAGGCAAGGTTTGTGCATCTACGGAGCATTGTGCGGTATTGTGATTGCTGTGCGATGCTCTCACGGCACGACACACAGGTCGTGCCCTACAAATATAATTCAAATTTGCAGGTGCGTAATTTAAAATCAAATGTAAATTTACGTAGCTATCAATTGCCAATACCTGTAAATCGGCGTGCCCAAGATGGCACATCTTCGTCGTCACGCCCTACAATGTATGTGCCAAATTTGCAAGCACACAATTTAAAATCGAATGTAAATTCGCCCTCGCACCGCAGTGCGATACAATAAAATCAAAAGCGAAGCTTTTTACCTAAATTATGCATTATGCATTTTGCATTATGCATTGCGAAGCGAAGCATTATGCATTGCGAAGCGAAGTTTCCAACGCCTTGAAGCTTGTAACGCTCAGTTTTTCGCCGACGTAATTTTCAAGGTATTCAGCAATTTCCGTCGGGGAATCGGATATGAACACCAGCTTTTCAAAGTTCTTGAGGAAACCCTCTTTTTCATATTTTGCCATAAGCTCCGTCAGGGGGGTGTAGAATCCGCAGGCGTTGTAGAGCACTACAGGTTTTGTGTGACGTCCGAGGGAACGCAGGGTGATTATCTCAAAGAGCTCGTCAAAGGTTCCGATACCGCCGGGGGCTGCTATAAATGCGTCGGATCTGTCTTCAAGTATGCCTTTTCTTTCTCGCATTGTGTCCGGGTGTATGTATTCACTGCAGTGCTCGTACAACACACCGTCTACCTGAAAGAATTTGGGAGCAACACAGATTATATCCTTTGCACCGCCCTGTGTAAAACCTCTTGCCGCAGCACCCATCAGTCCGTTTCTGCCTCCGCCGAAAACAAGACCGTGACCTCTTTTTGCAAGCTCCTTGCCAAGATTTTCCGTGGCGGTTATGTACTTTTGGTCAAGGGAAACGCTTGCCGCACCGTAAACACATATATTCATAGTGATTTTCTCCTTTCGTGATTGATTCGTATTTTCCGTAAAAATCAAAAATTCCCGCCGTCATAGGTTATACTGCAATTCTGTCGCGGCGGAAATTATGTGCTGTATTAAATTTACTTTTCTCTGCAAACATCAATTTCAACATTTCCAAAGCTCTCAAGCGACTTTTTAGCACACTCAAGCGCAAGGGCGGGAAGATTGTTCTCCCTTGACAGGTGGGCAAGCCATAATTTACTTGTCCCGCTTTGAACAAGGTGAGGTAAAAATCTTGCACAGTCGTCGTTGGAAAGATGTCCGCTTTTTGAAAGTATTCTGTTTTGAAGATATACCGGATAGGGACCGTGCCTTAGCATATCCACGTCATGATTTGATTCTATTACCACGGTTCTGCAGCCCATCAGTGCCGAAGCAATTCCCTTTGTGATATAGCCGATGTCTGTTGCATAGCCAAGGGCATCGTCGTCTGTGGTGACTCTGTAGCAGACACTTCCCCATGAGTCGTGTGGAGTTTTATAGACATCAAACCTTGCATTTTCCGTTTTTACGCACTCCGTCGGATCAAGTATTTTTACACGGGAGCGCAAGAACTCAAAGCCGTCACTGCAGTATATGTACTTTGCCGAATTTGTGTTCATATAAACAGGGATATTATATTTTTTAGAGATGATTTCAAGCCCCTTGATGTGGTCGATGTGCTCATGGGTTACAAATATGCCGCGTATTGCTTCAATGGACGTCCCGATCTCGCCCAGAGCAGTACTTACAGCCTTACAGGAGACTCCGCAGTCTATGAGAAACTCCTCACCGCCGCAGTTTATATATGTGGAATTCCCGGTAGAGCCGGAAAAAAGGGGAATACACTTTATCATTTGCTGCGATCTTTCCTTTCGTACACAGGGGTATGAATTCGTATATTATATATTTCGGAACGTCTTATTTCAAGAGTTATTTGTAAATTTTCTAAAATGGGTTATTTTCTCAGAGCCTCAAGACCGTACCTCAGCGCACGCTTTCCTTTTTCTCGGATTCTTTCATTGTCCGATTCCATATAGGGACGCAAGCTTCTCGCAAAAGCACCTCTGAGCGAGTATTCCGTAAGCAGCTCATCATATCTGAGCATCTCAGTGCTTTGGTCGGAAAGTCGGATAGAGTCAACATGGGACAGAGCATCCTCGACACATTTCTTTGGTACAGAGCCGAATTCGTTTCGCTCGCCCACAAGAATGATACGCACGCTTGTCATTTCCGTAAAGTTGCGGCATTTTTCCTTTATTTCGGTCATTATCTCGGAAAGCTCCTTGCCGGTAACGTCAACGGTTATTTCCTCATAGCTCCTGTGAGTTACGGGAACATACTTTATTTCCGTTCCCGCCTTTGTTATCTCGCCGACGATCATACCTCTTTTACCGCATTCGCCAAAGTCCCTGCCCACAAGACATCCGCTGTAGGCACAGGCTGTCTTTCCAAAGTACATAAGTCCTGAGGGCTTATGGATATGTCCGAGAGCCGCATAGTCAAGTCCGCTTCTTTCAAGATCCTCGCCTTTTATGGTGTAGTACACAGAGGGAACATCCAGGTCGCCGTGAGCCACAAGTATATTTATTCTGTCTGTATCAAAGGGGTGTATTCCGGAAAGAGGTCTCTCACTCATTTTTGCAGAATTGAACCCATAACCGTACACCGCACAGCCAAGAGACGGTATCTCCACGGACTGAAGCTTTTCCTCGGTAAAGATATGGACGTTGGGCGGGAAGGTACAGTATTTATAAGGAGAGCTGTGCCCGTAGTGATCGTGGTTGCCCGGGGCGATAAATACGTGGGTATTTGGGATTCGTGAGAAGCATTCTGCGGTGAAAGCGGCAGTTTGCTTGCCTGCGAAGTCTCCGTCAAAGAGGTCGCCGGAGATAAGCAGAAGCTCTATACTGTGTTCATTACAATAGCTCGTTACCGCGGCGAGTGCGTTTTTCAGCTCGTTTCTTCGCTCGCGCCGTTCCTCAAGGGAGCAACCGGTAAACGGTGAGTCCAGGTGCAGGTCTGCAATGTGGACGAATCTTATCATACTTGTGATCACTCCTTCTGACGTGTATTTTGTGTTTGTTATTTAGCAAAGAGCACTGCTTCCATACACAAAACAAATTTTCACAAATTTATACAAAATATACACACTAATTTTATCACAGATATGTGGTGGGATTCTATGTATATGCTGTAAATTTACGTGAAAGCGGGTAAAAACTCCGAAGTGGAGATTGTGAAAAAAAGACGTGCACATAAAGCACACGCCTTTGATTGTTAATTTTTGACTTTACTGCGATTCTTGCTGAATTCTGTTCATTCCACTTTATGCTTTTCTTGTTTCATCAAACAACTCAATCGTTATTACATGATTTGCCGTTGCCGTAGCTGCTGCAGCTTTGACTGCGGAGATTGCGCTGTCGGTGTGGTGCATTTTGAAGTATGCTGTATCGGAGCCGTAGCTCTTGCGGATGTCTTTTATGCTGTTACGCATATTTTCGGCAGACTTTTTTGCGTTCAGCGTGTCGGTCTTTGCATCTGCGTTCAGTGTTACGGTACACAGACCGAGGTTTTCTGCTCTTGTGCGGATGTTGTCCGGGAGAACGTTTGCTTTGCTGTCGCTGCCAAGATATACCAGTCTTGTCTTGAGCTTTGCAACCTCATAAAGGGCATCTTCCGCAGCTTCGGTTTTTTGTTCAAGAACTCCTTCGGCGAAAAGTCCGTCGTTTATCTCGCTGAAGGTTATACCCAGAGTGTGACCGGAGGTATATATTCTTCTGATGGTCGCGGGATATGTGAGTATGTTTTCCTCCGTCACAAAAAATACCGCTTTCAAGCCCAGATCATCAAGAGCGTCAAGAGTCTTTTCCGCGTTCTCAAAGTGATCCGGTGTGTAGAACAACATTATATTGCCCTTTTTGTACTCCGAAGGCTTTGGAGCGTCAACCTGTTTTTGTTCATCGGAAGAATCGGACTTGGGAATTTCACTGCCCGTATTTGTTATGTCGTTGAATGTGTAGCCGTCGTTGCCCATAGTATCCGGATTGTAGTACGGATAGGTTGCGGAAGGATTGTAATTTATCAAAGGATTTTTTGATTCGGGTGTTGTTTCTGCGGATTCGGGAGCTGAGTAAAGCTCCGGTGCATGAATCTGCAGCAGGTCCTGTGCAGAGAGTGATTCGTCTTTGGTATAGATCTCAATGGCATACACTTTGTTTTCGCTGTCATTGTACGTACTGCACCCGATGCTTACCGTATCACACACTGCTCTTAAGGGAACATACTGTACTCCGTAATAGTTTGGAGCCTCTGTGTCATATATCTTGTTCTTTCCTGTTACGGCGTAGTTGTCACTTATGTTGAAGGAGATGTACTCATTGGTATCCTTGTTCTGAATATAGAAGTTGGAGTTGTCGTCGGAATAATTGATTTTGACATTTGAAAGTCCGTAAAAAAGCTCAAGGGGAACATACTCCACACCATCCGAGATAACGGGAGGGTAGTCTTTGTAATTTGAAAAAACATCGTCATTTTTGAAAAGACTCGGGATGTCGGAATTTTCCGAAAGGTTTTCGTAGGTTTTATAGTTGACATCGTTGTACGACGTGCTTGAACCGCTGACGCCGGGAGCACCGCAAATCAAGGCAAAGGCACAGAACCAAGCCGTGAGAGTCAGGATTTTTCTTTTATTCATACATACACCTCCGTTTCCTATGTTTTTACAATATTATTATACATTTTATTAAATCGGAATTGTTGAATATACTGTAAATATTACACTTTTGGAATATTTTTCCGGGCTTGCACTTCAAATGTAACAAAAAAATGAATTTGCATTCAACCGATTGACTTAGCAAAAAATATGTGATATAATACATCGAATAGAAATTTTCAAGGAGGAAAGAACTATGAAGCGTATCAAGACACTTGAAACAAAGAACCTCTGCAAGAGCGCAAAGAACGGCGGTTGCGGAGAATGCCAGACTTCCTGCCAGTCTGCTTGCAAGACAAGCTGCGGTATCGCAAATCAGCAGTGCGAAAACAAGAAGTAATAAAATAGTATGCTGAAAGCGCCGCCGAACCCAACGGCGGTGCTTTTTTAACATAATATAATTTTACGGAGGATATATCATGAAAAACAAATGGGTAGTGATATTATGTGCGGCTGCAACTGCGATTGCAGTGTCTTTATCGGGCTGTACCGGGAAAGACAAAAATACAGATAAGGGCGGAAATGCACAAAACGATGTTGCACTCGAAAAGCCTGCATCTGTAAGGGAAAAGAATCCCGTGCCGGAAGAGTACGATGAAGACGCCTGCGGTGAAAAAACCACATGGAATTATGACGAAACCTCCGGAGTGCTTACAGTAACCGGTGACGGTGAAATGTGGGATTATATCAGGAAAGAGGACGGAAGCAGCTTCTACGATAAAGCAGATACACCCTGGGAGGATTATGACGTTGACACGGTTGTAATCGCAGACGGTGTTGAAAGAATCGGAGATTATGCCTTTGAAAAATGTATATACCTTTATACCGTAGAAATTCCGGATAGCGTTACAAGCATAGGCGACTATGCATTCAGTGACTGTACCTTTCTTGACAAAGTAAAGCTTCCCGATGGACTTTCTGAAATCGGCGAACGTGCCTTTGAAGGATGTTCTTCCATGTCGGGAATTGAAATTCCCGACAGCGTTATAAGCATAGGCAACTATGCGTTTACCGGTTGTGGCAACAGATTTTTCAAATCCATTGATATTCCCGCAAGTGTTGAATACATAGGACTTGAGGCGTTTTCGGGCTCAAATATTGAAAGTATAAATGTTGATGCAAACAATAAAAACTACAGTAGCGTTGACGGTGTTCTTTTCAACAAGGATAAGACAGAGATTATTTTTTATCCACGGGGAAACACTGCAAAGGAATACATAATTCCCGACGGTGTCGTGAAAATAGGCTATGGTGCATTTGAATACGCCGGCACTCTTGAAAGTATAGTAATTCCCCAGGGGGTTACCGAAATAGGTGACTATGCATTCAATGGGCCTCCACTTAAAAGTATTAATATTCCCAACAGTGTTACTAAAATAGGCGACGGTGCGTTCAGATGGGACTCCACCCTTGAGGAGATAGTAATTCCCGAGGGCGTTAAGATTATGGGCGATTATATATTCGCTTACGCCAAGCCTCTTAAAAAGGTGACACTTCCCGAAAGTTTAGAAAGCATCGGGAAAAGGGTGTTCTACTCAACTTCCATTGAAGAAATCTATTTCGGCGGTACAAAAGAGCAGTGGGAAGCCCTTGGAATACAGGCTGATACAATAAGCGAGACAACAATAATTTTCGGAAAATAAAAAGATAAAACCGCAAACAAATCCTTTGGAGAAATAAAATGATACATTGTTATAAATTACTGAATCAGAATATAGTCCTTGACATCAGCTCAGGCTCGGTACACGTTGTGGACGAGGTCGCATATGACATTATCGAGATGTACGAAAAGAGCAGTAAAGAGGAAATTATAGATACAATCCTTGAAAAGTACAAGGACAGAGAGGATGTCACAAAAGAGGACATTCTTGACTGTATTTCGGATATTGAGGAGCTTCGTGCCCAGGGCAAGCTCTTTTCCGAGGATACCTTTGAGCCTATGGCGGGTGAGCTTAAAAAGAAAAGTGCAGGCATTGTAAAGGCGTTGTGTCTGCATATCGCCCATTCCTGCAACCTTAATTGCTCTTACTGCTTTGCGTCACAGGGCAAGTACCACGGTGAGCGTGCCCTTATGAGCTTTGAGGTTGGTAAGCAAGCATTTGACTTCCTTATCGCAAATTCCGGAACAAGGAGAAACCTGGAGGTTGACTTCTTCGGCGGCGAGCCGCTTATGAATTTCGATGTGGTAAAACAGCTTGTGGCATATGCCAGAAGCATTGAAAAGCAGCATAATAAAAATTTCAGATTCACCCTTACCACCAACGGAATGCTTGTTGACGATGATGTTATTGAATTTGCCAACAATGAAATGAGTAATGTAGTCCTTTCTCTTGACGGAAGAAAAGAGGTTCACGACAGATTCAGAGTGGACTATGCGGGCAACGGAAGCTGGGAGAGAATTGTTCCGAAATTTCAGAAAATGGTAGAAGCGAGAGGCGGTAAAAACTACTATATGAGAGGTACATTTACCCATGCAAACCCCGATTTTCTTGAAGATATAAAGGAAATGCTAAAGCTCGGCTTTAACGAGCTTTCAATGGAGCCTGTGGTTTGCGCTCCCGACGACCCGTCGGCACTTACCGAGGAGGATTTTGCCACAGTGTGCGAGCAGTATGAAAAGCTTGCAGAATTGATGCTCGAAAAGCACAGAGAGGGTAAGCCCTTTACCTTCTACCACTATATGATAGACCTTAAGGGCGGTCCTTGCATATACAAGAGAATCTCAGGCTGTGGCTCGGGAACGGAATACATGGCGGTAACCCCATCGGGTGAGCTTTATCCGTGTCATCAGTTTGTGGGCGAGGAGGAATTCAAGCTCGGAGACGTATGGAACGGTGTTACCAACACAAAGAAGCAGGATGAATTCGGCGCTTGCAACGTATACACAAGAGAAGAATGCAAGACCTGCTGGGCAAAGCTCTACTGTTCGGGCGGCTGTGCGGCGAATGCTTATCATGCGACAGGCTCGGTTAACGGAGTATACGAATACGGCTGCAGACTTTTCAGAAAGAGAATGGAATGTGCCATTGCACTTGAGGCTGCGAAGGAAGAGGAATAGGAAATAGGATTTCCTTATTTCAAAAACAACCAAAAAAGGAGTGACCGATATGACTACTCCGATAATTGATTTTGTAAAAAACTACATAAAGTCCCAAAGTCGGCGTTTGCATATGCCGGGGCATAAAGGCAGAGATTTGCTTGGATTTGAAAGGTTTGATATTACCGAAATTGACGGTGCGGATGTGCTTTATCATGCACAGGGTATTATAAAGGAGAGTATGAACAATGCTTCTTCGCTTTTCGGGAGTGCGAAAACCTTGTATTCTACAGAGGGTTCGTCGTTGTCCATACGTGCGATGCTGTATCTTGCAACGCTTCGGGCGAGAAACAACAACCGTGAGCCGCTTATATTTGCGGGGCGTAATGTTCATAAAGTATTTGTTATGTCTGCGGCACTGCTTGACTTTTCCGTGGAGTGGCTTTACGGCGAGGAAAATGGCGGCATTACCGAATGTGTTATCACAAAGGAACATCTTGAAAACAAGCTTGTGTCGGCAAAAGTAAAACCCTGTGCGGTGTATATCACAAGTCCCGATTATCTTGGTAACATTGCTGACATCAAGGGTATCTCCCAGGTTTGCAAAAAATACGGTGTCCTGCTTCTTGTGGACAATGCTCACGGTGCCTACCTCGGATTTCTTGAAAAGAACAGACATCCGATAGCCCTGGGTGCAGATATTTGTTGTGACTCCGCACATAAAACTCTGCCTGCACTTACCGGGGCGGGGTATCTGCACA
>JAZUOO010000035.1:0-3965 GCA_045604705.1 Eubacteriales bacterium | reverse complement strand
GGCTGCTTGGATTAAGTCTTGTATTCTGACCGCAGCCGACAAGTGAAAATGTGATTAAAATTCCCGTGAGAATGAGTGCCGTTAATTTTCGCATAAAAATATGTCTCCTTTACGAAATTTTTCAAATTTCCCACCCTTTTTCCCACCCTTTTGAGAAAAAATTTTTAATTTTTTTTGATTTTTCCCATCCTTTTGGCATTTTGGGGTGAGGACAAAGGCAAAAAAATATGTATAATTGAGCTTGTAAAGTACATCAAAAAATCATTTTCCGATGAACCTTACCAATTCTGATTATTTATATTATATCAGATAATGTTGAATAATTCAATACTTTAGAAAAATTTGGTAAAGGGGACATATTTTTATGCGAAAATTAACGGCACTCATTCTCACGGGAATTTTAATCACATTTTCACTTGTCGGCTGCGGTCAAAATACAAGACTTAATCCAAGCAGCCCGACGACCTTATCCATCTGGCATGTTTACGGAAATCAATCCGAGTCGCCGTTTAACGATGCAATAGATGAATTTAATTCAACTGTCGGCAAGGAAAAGGGTGTTTTTGTTTCCGTAACCTCTATGGTTGATTCCGATTCCATTGACCAGCATCTTTTTGATGCTGCAAAGGGTACACCGGGCAGCGGTGATTTCCCCGATTTGTTTACTGCATATCCGAGAGTTGCCGAGGGTATAGGTGAAGAATTGCTTACAGACTGGAACGAGATATATTCCGAGGAGGAGCTTTCCGTCTTTGTTGATGACTTTCTTGCGGAGGGCAATATTTCGGGCAGACAGCTCACGCTTCCCATTGCCAAATCGACAGAGCTTCTTTTTGTAAACAAAACCTTATTTGACCGTTTTGCAAATGAAAGCGGTTTTTCAGTCAAGGACTTTGAAACCTTTGACGGTCTTTTTGAAATGGCATCCGCCTATTATGAATGGTCGGACGGCAAGGATTTATTCCAGTATGATGATTTCTACAACTATTTCCTTATCAATGTTGCCGCAAAGGGTGACGAGCTTATCAAAAACGGCAAGGTAAACTGCGATACCAACGAATTTAAGGATGTTTTTTATGCGATTGCCGAGCCCGGAATTGAAGGCGGTATAAGCCTTTATGATAATTTCGGAAGCGATCTTTGGAAAACAGGCGATATTATATCCTACATCGGTTCGTCTGCCGGTATTCTTTATACCCGTGATGATGTAACCTATCCTGACAACAGCGTGGAAAAGATTGAGCTGTCGGTTCTTGCATATCCTGTTTTTGAGGGTGCTGCACCTACCGTTATGCAAAGGGGTGTAACGCTCTTTGCTCATAAAACAGACGACGCAAAGAAAAACAAGGCAATGGAAATATTTGTTGATTTCCTTGCAGAAAAGGACAATAACATTGAATTTGCCTCTGCATCGGGCTATATTCCGGGAACAGACGAAGCCTTTGAAGGACTTTTTACAAATCTTGAAGGTGTGGAAAATCCCAAATACCGTATGCTTTATGAGGCTGTAAGCGATATGTACGGCAAATATACCTTCAAGCCGCTTCCCGTATTTGAAAATTCTTCTGCCGTTCAAAAGGAATTTGACGGCAATGTTACCAATATACTTTCAAAGGCACGGGCAGAATATCAGGCGAGAGTGTCCGCAGGCGAGGATAAAAACACCGTTTTACCGGAGCTTTGCGAAAAGGCGCTCAATGAACTTAAAAGCAAGTATTAAAGGATAAGGAGGAGCAGAAATGAAGCTGCCGCAGATTAAAGACACTTTGGCGGAAATAAAAAACAGCGGTCTTTCTATGAAAAGAAGACTTGCTGTGTATATTGCTGTGCTTTTGATGCTGTTCCTTGTTGTTATCGGGATTGCACTGAATTTTTTAGGCATTCTCAATATTACGCCGTTTCGTCTGAGAGAAACCTTTCATCGGGAGCTTAAAGAAACGAACTACCGTGCAGAAACCTCTATTGATACAAATGCTGCTCATGCAATTCTGTTTGCAGAGCATCTTTCTAAGGAAACAGAGCATTATCTTGCCGCAAAAAACATAAGCTTTGAAGCTTTGGAAAACAATGCGGCGCTGATTGACGGGCTTGAGGCAGAGGTTTACAATATTGTAGCTGCAAATATGCAGTATGCCGATTGCAGCGGTGCATTCTTTATGCTTAACACGACAGTAAACAGTAAGCTTCCCGAAAAATACCACAGCGGCATTTACCTGAAGTTTTCCTATCTTCACTCAGACAGTATGGTAAACCATACAACCTCAATGCTCTACGGCTCGTCTGCCGTTGCAAAGGAGTATGGTGCTGATTATTACAGCGAATGGCACTTGGAGATGCCGGAGGGTATTTATCACGAGCTTGATGATGTGTTTCATATTTCAAAGGCAGACTTTAATGACAGCTATGTGCTGACGGGTGTATATCAGATTCCCGGCACATGGGAAAATGTAAGATTTTTATGTGTTCCCGTGTTTGACTCGGGGGACAAGCTTATCGGTGTATGCGGCTTTGAAATATCAAGCCTTTATTTCAGCCTGACCTACGAAACCCATAATGACGAGCTTGACAACATCATTCACGGTTTATTTACAGAGAGCGAGAAGGATTCATATACCGGGCAGATGTCCGTCAATCATTCGGGGTATTCTCCGTCCGACACAGGCGTAATGACAATAAAGAAGGGCAAAAATCTTGACACCTTTACATACGGAAACGAAACCTTTATCGGTAAGTACGGAGAGATTACACTGGGCAACAGCAAGCATATTTTAACCGTTATGGTTCCCGAAAAGGAATATCAGTCCTTGCTTTCCGAATCGTATATCAGAATGCTTGCGGTGCTCATTATTGTTCTTATGCTGATGGTTTTGATTTGCCTTTATTTCAGCCACAAGTATATGAAGCCGATTCTTAAAAGCTTTGAGCATATAAAGACAAATTCCGTTCCCGCAGATCAGGTTAAAATTCCTGAAATCAACGACCTTTTCCGTTTCCTTGCAGATAAGGATAAAGGTCACGAGGACGAAATAACCGAGCTTACACGCCTCCGCAACGAGGCAAAGGATGAATACACAAAGATTCAGACGCAGCTTGACAAGGTGGTAGAACGACATAAATCCGGTGCCGATCCTGAATTTTATGAGATATTCAAGTCAAATGTATCCAAGCTCACTCAAAAGGAAGCACAGATATTCAGGCTCTATCTTGAGGGAAAAACTGCAAAGGAAATTCAGGAGATAACGGAAATCAATCAGAACACACTCAAGTATCATAACAAAAACTTATATTCAAAACTCGGTGTTACGAGCAGAAAAGAGCTTTTGCTTTATGCTGCTATGCTTAAAAAAGAAGGAGGAGTTTTATGACACTTGCAGACAGACTGAATAAAATAATTGATGAACAGGGACTTACAAAAAGAGCATTTGCAAAAACCTTGGGTGTCAGCGAAAACTACATCTATCAGCTCACAGGAAGCCAAGAAAAGCTGACCACCATATCCGAAACTCTTGCAAAGCTCATCGCCCTTGAATTTGGATATGATAAAGACTGGATTATATACGGCGATAAAAACTAAAATATATGATGAAAGCCTCCGAGGATTTCTCCCCGGAGGCTCGTTTTGTTTTTATAGATTATTTTACTAAATCTTTGAAAGCTTTGCCAGCCTTAAATGCAGGAACCTTGCAAGCAGCGATTTTAATCTTTTCGCCTGTCTGCGGATTCTTACCCTCACGAGCAGCTCTCTCACGTGCTTCAAATGTACCAAAGCCGATTAAGGAAACCTTATCTCCGGCTTTAACTGCGTTCTGTACGCCGCCGATAAATGCGTTTAATGCCTTTTCAGCATCCTTTTTTGTAATGCCTGCTTCTTCAGCCATAAGTGCAACAAGTTCTGTCTTGTTCATTGGAAAATACACCTCCTTAATTTTTTATATTATTTTATCATATTTTTTGTCGTTATACAA
>JAZUOO010000034.1:0-2563 GCA_045604705.1 Eubacteriales bacterium | reverse complement strand
AGTATACCCCAGAAGCTCATCCACCGAAACATCAAAGAGTTTCGCGATGTCGGGCAGGAGCTGGATATCCGGGCAGCACTGTGCTGACTCCCATTTAGAGACTGCTTGATTGGTTACGCCAAGAGCGTTGGCTAGTTCTTCTTGCGTAAGACCTTTCTGTTTTCTGAGAAAGGCGATCTGTTCATTGATTTTAATTGTAATCATATAAGCACCTCGCATTTGTTTTTTCGTAGCTACAATTATATTGTACGGATCTGCAGCTCTAAAAACAATGACGCATCAGTTTGATGAGTTCGGATTTCATCCAACTTCCAGTTGGATAGTTTATCGTGGAAATGCCGCCCACATAACACAGGCGGCATAATGGTTATTTTACTTTCTCTATCGGCATCCAAATCTGAACGTTACGTTCTGCCTTCGGTAGCCAATGATAGACTGCAAGTTCAGGGGCGTTTTTGAGTTGGAAACCCATTTCCGGCATCCACTCAGTTAGAATCTGAATCCTCAAATTCAGCAGATCAAAATAATCACAAATGGGGCTTTTGACATCGTTAGTTTCAAAAACAACATAAGTAGTTTCAGGGATAACAACGTTTTCCAAACCCAAGTCTTCAACAAAATCAACGCCGGTAACGTCTTTGTTGTAAAGATTATCTCTTTCCCAGCTGTCTAATAAATGGCAGTAATAATAGTCATAACCTTCATCTGTGATATTGGTGATAACGCAATGTGCATCAATGTTTCGTGATGCGCCACGAAGGAACCACTGTTTTCCTCGCGTCGTCACAAAAAGTTGTTCCTCCTGACGCTCTCTGTCCTTGCCATAGGGTACACCGGTGAAATGAGCTTTATATCCAGTCAAAATCATTTCCGGCTTCTTTTCAATTCTGTAATTCATAGGTTTACCGCCTTCCAAAGAAAATTTCAGTACAAGACGGGAATAGGATTTCAGCATACTACCGTTATTTCGAGCCTGCGACGGCAATATACCGTGGAACTTTTGGAATGCTTTTGCAAAGCTGTCCGGACTTTCATAGCCGTACTTTAACGCAACGTCAATAACCTTTGCATCTGTTGTTGCAAGTTCAGAACCGGCAAGCGAAAGTCTGCGATTCCGAATATACTCGCCGATGGTGAAACCGCAAAGAATACTGAATACACGCTGAAAGTGATAGCTTGATGAAAAGCTTTGTGCTGCAACCATATCGTAATCAATTTTTTCGGTCAAATGATTCTCAATATAGTCAATCGCTTTCTGCATTCCAATAATCCAATCCATACTAGCCCTCCTTGTCTGCCTATATTCTATCAAAAGGCGATTTTTATTTCCCGATTTTATGTGCTGAGTATAGTCGGTTGCTTTTGAGCCAGAAAAACTGTTGCAAACTCTGTTTCATAATGTTCGAGTAGTAATAATCCTGAATCTGCGATATAAGATTGTATTTCGGCAGGTGCATCTGGAAATACTGTAATTTTTCTCGTTCCGGTGTCAATAAAACTGTCTTGGTTTTTATCGATTGACAGAACGAATTTTCCGCCGACTTCTAGTAAGGTTGCTACTTTGTTTATTGCTTTCTGCTTATCCTCAATGTGCATAAAGGTCAGAGAGGAATAAACGACGTCAAAAGTGCGACCGAATTCATAAGAAAGGAAATCAGCACAAGTCAGACTGACATTCTCAAGCTTGGCAAGGTTATCTTTGGCACGTTCGATGGTCTTAGGGGAAATATCCACACCATAGAACTCACCACACAAAGGGGCTACGCGAACAGTCAGTCTGCCGGTTCCGACACCAATTTCAAGGACGGTTTTATCCTTATCAAGTTCCATTTTATCGATGAAGGCTTGTCCGTCCCATTTATCCATATAATCCTGTAAGGGTTTCGGATCGTGAACAGGGTCGTTATTTTCGTCTATCAATAAATCGTAGTGATGGGTAACACTTTTACAAACGCAAACATACCTTTTCGTATCAAATTCAACTTTTGTGTCAGCAACAGTAAACCCATACTTTTTATAAAACCCAATAGCATCGTCATCGGTTTCAGCGATAATACTATCAACATTAAAACTATTAAATATAAAATCAATAAGTTTACTGCCAATGCCTTGACCTTGGTATTCAGGTTTTACAGCAATAACAAGAATGGTTGCTGAGCTTTTTGCAATATTAAAAACAACAATCCCTTTGTATTCACCATTTTCTTTATATGCATAGATATTAGTGTTTTCATCTTCCTGATATTTCTTTGCTCTGTTCAGTAATCGTTCTTCTGTGGGATTGAATACGCTCGGTGCAAGTAATTCATAAATTCGGTTTTCGCATATGGATAATTTAATATCGATAATGTTCATTTATATCTTTCCAAACCCCTTAAGATAAAGCAGATTGAGGACAACGTTACAGCCTTTCCACCAATTTTTGCTTATTGCCCATTCATCAGCAAAGTCGTTCCATCTCCAAGGAATATCCCAAGAGCCATCAGCTAGCTGAGTATTAACTATAAAGTCACATTCATACTCTGCGATGTCTTTATTATCTGCATAATACTCACTTTCTCTT
>JAZUOO010000033.1:0-6178 GCA_045604705.1 Eubacteriales bacterium | reverse complement strand
ACGACTCTGCTAAAGAGTATGGTCACACATCGGCACTATATCAGGATGAGTATAGTGAATGGTATTATACTTACTGGGGTAACAAAGCAGTTGCTGTAATCCATATTCCAAAGGTGTACTTAAGAGATGGACAATTGATTTCAACCCTATCTTCTCTTGATAATTTTAATTATGCTTTAAATGATTTGATTGCGACTAATGATTATACTGAAATAGTGTCAATCTATGAAGGTGCAACCTATATAGTAGGGGATTTTACTGCATCTCTGCATGCTGCATATAAAGATGTTAGCGATGCTGCTGAAAGTTCTGGAATAGCTGCGGAGTCTACTGATTATGGAGATTATGTCTTTCAAGGCAAAAACAAGTCATATGATCTCATATTTGATAATTGTGTTCAGAGGACTTATGCATCTTTGAGTAAAGGTACTCTTGACAATGGTATGAATGTTGGATATTATATGAGTTATCTTGGTTTTAACGGCGCGATTATTCCAAATAATGCGGAAAGTCAGTTTAAAAAAGTGTTTTTGAATCATTCATTTACATATAGTGATGCAAAAAAATATGCTACCAATTATACTAATAGATATAATGTAACAACAATGCATAGTTTGCCTGAAAACATTTTGAATAGTTATGCACTTAATGTTATTGGAGAGAAGTAATTAAATGGCATTATTTTATTATTTAATTCCTATCAAAACTGTTTAAAAGAAATAAAAATAACGATATGATTACGATGCTTTTGGTAATGAACTGAACATTGACACAGCCGATACAAACCTGTTTAGATATTGTGCTGAGTACTTCGATACTGAAACGGGAACTATTTATCTTAGGGCGAGATATTATAGTCCTGTTACAGGTAGATTTACCCAGCTTGACCCCATTAAAGATGGGCTTAATTGGTACGCTTATTGTTGTAATAATCCCATAATATATGTTGATTCAAATGGTTTGTTTTTAAAAGCAATAATAAAATTCGGGAATTATAATTGATACTATACTCTATTATTCTGTTGTATTGTTGAATTATCATGAATTGTAATTTCATTTTCGGGGAACAATTATAGTAAACCGATGAAAGGAATAACAATAATGATAGAACAAGACACAATAAGACTTCTTCGAGAGTGTGACGCGGGAATAAAAATGGGAGTCGGTGCAATAGACGAAGTGCTGAAATATGTATCAAACGACAGATTCGGCGAGCTCCTCTCAAAATGCAAAGCTGAGCATCAAAGCCTTGATACAGAGCTTCAGTCGTTGCTTGAAAAATACAAGGACGACGGCAAGGAACCCGCTACAATGGCAAAAAGTATGTCATGGCTTAAAACAAACGTAATGCTAGCATTTAATGAATCCGACGAAACAATCGCAGATCTTATTACAGACGGCTGTAATATGGGTGTAAAATCTCTCAATAAGTATTTAAACAAATATAAGGCGGCGGACGAGGTCTCAAAGGATATTGCGAAACGTCTGATTAATCTTGAAGAGCAGCTCGTAATTGATATAAGACAATATTTGTAAAATAAGATAAAAACCGAAATGCAGCTTTTAACGGAAGCAAATCAAAATACGGAATGATCATAAAAAACAGGCGGCCACTTACGGTCGCCATATTTGTTTTTGCTAAAAATATTAATTATATAAATCACTTAAGGATTAATATATTTAAAACTAAAGCTTTATATAGTTCTCGGATTTTGAAGTTGTTGCAGGTGGGGCAAGGTCAAGTTTTTTGTCTGCTATTCCGAGAATATCTTCAGGTTTTATCCATGGCTTGTTCTGAACCGCACTGGTTTCCTCATGTGTCAGATACCCCTTGTACGCCGTAAGGCTTCTCCTGTAAAATCCGTTCCTGATACAGCACTGTACAACACCGTCGTTAAGAATACCGAGTATCATCGGAAGCATTTCCGAAGCATAAGCAATGGAAGCAGAATTGGCAACTGCACCGGGAATATTTGAAACACAGTAGTGTACAACACCGTTTACAAGGTATCTCGGATTATCATGATAGGTTTCATGACTTGACTCTATTGCACCGGGATTGTCATTGGAAATATCTACAAGAACCGAACCTTTTTCCATAAGCTTCAGCATCTCTTTGTCGATAAGAAAATCCTTGCGTTCTTTAGGCCATTTTACACAGTTTAGTACCATGTCCGTCTGCGGCAGGATTGACACAATAGCTTCTTTACTGCAGAGCATCGTGTTAATCTTATTATTATACTGATACATAAGATTTCTGAGAACTCCAACATTTATATCCATAACGGTACACCTTGCACCGAGAGCATAAAGAACCGAAAGTGCTCCTTGCCCAACAAGTCCGCCGCCGAGAATAAGTACATTCATCCCCGGAGCACCTGCAAAGCCTCCGACAAATTTTCCTTTACCGCCGTTTATGGTCAGCATGGATTCCAATCCGAAAAGTGCACCTTGTTTACCGGCTGCCTCGCAGTTGGGAGATCCGAATCTGTGTGCATCCTCAGCGGTAAAGGCTATGCACTTGCTTTTAAGAATAGCATCCACTTCCTCGGGATGTCCCGCAGGATGGATACACCCGAGAATTATCTGATTTTCACGAATAAGCGGATACTCACCGGTCGTAAATTCCTTGATTTTCGCAACCATATCGCACTTTGAGTAGATTTCTTCCATAGTGCCAACTATTTTTGCACCTGCCTTGATGTATTTCTCATCCCCAAATCCTGCCATAGCTCCACAATCATGCTGTACATACACCTTATGTCCTGCCGTCACAATACTCTCTACCTCCGTCGGAGTACATATAACTCTGTATTCACCCTCCTTAATGTCCTTCAGGATCCCGAAAATCATTTTATTTCCCCTTTCAACTTTCCATTTCTTAATTATATAGACTGTTAACAGTCTGCTTCTTAATTATCCTTAAACCCCTCGCCTCGAACTTCCCGAACCTCCGATATTACAGTAAATGCACTATTATCAATGCTTCTGACGATTGAAAGCAGCTTCGGGATTTCCTTAGCCCTGACTATACACATGAGCATGATACCGTTGTTGTTATTGTAAATCCCCTTGCTGTAAATCCCCGTTACCCCTCTTTCCATTGACGACATAATGTTTTGTGATATTTCACCGCTGTTTTTTGAAATAATAAACACTGACTTTGCATGATCACCACGAACCAAGACCATATCAGCAACCCTGCTTGCTATATAAAGGGAGATTGCACTGTACAGCATAAGTGTGTAATTTCCGAACACTATCCCCGAAATCAAAATAATTATCGTATCAATAGCAAGAAGAAAAAACGGAACGGAAATATGCGGAAAGAAACGACTGAGCATTATCGCTGCAAAATCACTGCCTCCCGTTGAAGCATCTCTGCTGACGGTAAGTCCGACGCCGAGTCCGACAAGTATTCCACCGAAAACGGATGCTATGAAAACATCTTCACTGTAGC
Organism: Eubacteriales bacterium; assembly: GCA_045604705.1. Lineage (GTDB taxonomy): Bacteria > Bacillota > Clostridia > Oscillospirales > CAG-382 > SIG622. Next base: position 2,718 of record JAZUOO010000033.1, on the reverse strand, counting down.
TTCCGAAGTGTTTTGTCACTTCAAGAAAGACTGACAGCAGAACTATACCTACAGCAGTCTTTAATACAGATGACCTTTGAAGTGTACGGAATCCGAGTAAAAACAGAACTACATTGACAGCAAGTGTTGTTACCGATATTGGAAACGAGAACACATAAAACAATACCGTTCCGATACCGCTTACGCCCCCTGTGGATATTTTCACGGGAACAAGGAAAAAGTTGATACCAAGTGCAAGAATGAATGCCCCTGCAATTATGAAAACATAGTCTTTGATTATAGCTTTAATATTTGTCATCAAAAAACTTCCTTAAAATTTTTTGTTTGAAGAAGAATTTTATTAAAAAGTGAAGTACTCGAAATAAAGCATTGTTTTACATAGTGTGTCCATGATGGCAGATTTGATTCAGTGAGGGTTTCCCGAAAGCTGTGACAATAAATTTTCCCATTTGTCGAAGGAGTGCTTCGGAGAAAATTAAAAACATAAAGTCCCCGGGATGAAAAACGAATACAAGTCGGGAAAGCTCTTTTATTTTGTATCGACATAGAATATGTGGATTTGTGTTGCTTAAAGCTTTTTTATAAAATATACCAAATTTTCCGATGTTAACCAATCTTTTGCACAAAGCATCATAACTACCTTTGAAATCGCATATACTATCAAAAAAAGGAGATTGTACCAATGTTAAAAAAATTCAAACCCTACATCGTATCAATTCTTATAGCTCTCGCCGTCGGTGGCATTTCCGCATTTTTCACAAGAAATAACATGGACATCTATAACGAAATCCAAATGCCGCCGCTGTCACCTCCGTCATTTCTTTTTCCGATAGTGTGGAGTATACTCTATGTCCTCATGGGAATAAGCTCCGCAATGATATATACAACCGAAAACGGAAGTGTTGATGAAAAAAGAGAAGCTTTGAAAATATATGCCGCAAGCCTTTTGGTGAATTTCTCGTGGAGTATTGTGTTCTTTAATTTCAGGGCATTTCTTACTTCTTTTGCCGTGCTTTTGCTGCTGCTGTTCCTGATTCTCAAAACCATATCTGCTTATAAAAGCATCCTCCCGAGGGCCGCATATCTTCAGATTCCCTATGCTGTTTGGGTTGCTTTCGCAGGCTATCTCAATCTCGCAATATGGATTCTAAACAAATAAAAATATACCGGAGATGATGTTGCGTCATCCCCGGTTTTGTTTCTTATTTTACAACGTAATTCTCACGTCTTGCAAGCTCTTTACCCTGTTCGGAAATTATCCAATTGTAGAGTATTCTTTCAGGACTGTCCTGGGCTGCATCCTTTCTTATAACAACGTAAAAGTCGTTGACATAAGGGTAGTTGCCGCTTGCAATGGACTCGTTTGTGGGAAGAACACCGTCAACCGCAAGAAGCTTACTTGTGGATAGCTTATCCTGTTCCATATTGGTAAGATAGTAGTAAACGGTGTAGCCGAGAGCATCCTTTGCGTTGTCATAGTCGGCAACAGCTTCAAGAAGTCCTATCATTGAGCCGATTCTTGTTTCCTCGGGTGCATCCATAAGCTCGTCGCCGAGGTTGATTATCTTGTCAAAAAGTGTCTGGCTTCCGCTGTCACGGTTTCGCTGATATGCGATAATGGGATGATCCTCGCCACCCACCACGTTCCAGTTTGTTATGTTGCCTTTGTATATTTCTTCGATCTGCTCGTTTGAAAGATTTCCCACATTGTTTTCAAGGCTGCATATGAATACAAGAGCATCCGAACCTATAGCCGTCATTTCAAGCTCAACGCCCTTTTCCTCGCAGTAGGCTATTGCATCCTCGCCCATTTCGTATGCAAGAAGAATATCAAATGTGCCGTCAACAAGAGCCTCGTAGTTGTCCGTGGTTGAGCCCTCAAATTTTATCATTGAAGAGGCTATATCTCTGTCAATTCCAAGAACAGTTGCGGTAACAGCTTCACCGAGAGGGAGATTTGCAAGGCTTCCACCCATTTTTGGGTAGTTGTCAACCGTGAATTTAAAGGGTTCTGTCTTGTTTTGGGGAATCACGTTATTGTTTTCATTGTTTTCGGTGTTTGTTTTCACGCAGGAAAAAGTGCTTGCCGCAAGTAAAAGCGCAAGAGTGAATGTGAGTAATTTTTTCATGATATTTTCTCCTTTCCGATTATTCGTTGTAGGTTCTGATTATAAGTTTTAAATCTTCGTCATAGAGAGAGCAGGAATTTTTACCGCAGACGGTTATGTATGTGCCGGAGGAAGTATTATTTGACACAATTCTTTGACAGTTATCAAAGATAAGTCTTCCGCTTTCGGAATCAAATAGGCTGTGATTTTCAAAATCACCGAAAATCGTGAGGTTTTCCGAATAGGCGACATAAACATACCTGTCATCTTCACCCATAAAGTAGGTGGAGCCATCACCACGGCACAGCTCTGTTGTCTGTCCGGTTTTTATGTTATAAAGATACGTTGTATAGTCGGCCTTTGTAAGCCACTGCTTTTTTTCTTCATCGTAGTATTCGGTATATCCGTTACCGGAGCAGTATATAAGATATTTGCCGTTTTCAGAAACACTCCGAAGCTCGAAAAAGTTCTCTATTTTAAGTACCGTTTCACCGCTTGCGTCAAAGACACAGCCGATTCTGTTTTCCTCGTCCTCGTAAACAAAGTAATCGTGGTTTCCGCTGTACTTGTTTGGAACTTTCCCGTATTCAAGGCATATAAAATCCGAATT
>JAZUOO010000032.1:0-43847 GCA_045604705.1 Eubacteriales bacterium | reverse complement strand
TTTTATAAAGGGCTATCAGTTTCCCGTTTGTGCAAGGTGTACGGGTGTGCTTGTCGGATATATTGCGTGTCTTATATGCCATTTCATATTCGGAACAAGGCTGACAGTTTGCCTTGCAGGTTGTCTTGTGATGTTCACGGATTGGTATGTTCAATACCTTGGCATAAGGGAATCCACAAACATAAGACGGCTGATAACAGGAATTATGGGCGGCTACGGTGTTATGGGAATACAGATTCTTTGTGTAAAATTTGCAGTTAAAATAATTAGAAAACTGATTGTTCTGCTGTAAAACTCCACTTAATATGATAATTCGTCATCTCATGCAACAGAGCAGAATCACATCAAATTCCGCATAGAATAATGGTAAAACAAAAGACTTAATCCTTTAAGGGTTAAGTCTCTTCTCTTTTATTTTAATCTTTAAACTCAAATAATTTTTTCAGGGGTATATTAAGAGCTTCCGCAATATCAATGAGAGTGTCGAGGGTGCAAGAGCAAGCGGCGGTTTCGATTTTCTGCATATACGTTCTGCTTATATCACACTTCTCAGCGAGTTGCATCTGTGTCATACCTTGTTCTTTACGGTAATGCAAGATATTCAGTCCAATTGCAAGCCAAATGTCGAAATTCTTTCCCTTCATGACTTTTCACCTCTTGCATAATATTATACCCTCAAATCTCAATACTATCGACAAACAAAACTTTCGCAAATGAGAATAAATTGTTTGCAATTTTGTTTATAATGTGGTATAATGCAATCAAATTGTGTGCATATAAAGCGATTTTGTTATCAAACAACAGAGGTGATATTGAATTGAAAAATATTTGTTGTTTCGCAGGACACTCCGAGCTGTACGGCGCCGAGGATATTTATGAGAAGCTCCTTTCCGTAATCGAAAATCTTATAACAGCCGAAAGTATATCTGAGTTTTGGGTGGGAAACTACGGTGACTTTGACAAGCTTTCCGCAAAAGCCGTAAGAGAACTAAAAGCAAAGTATCCCGAAATTCAGTTGAATTTAGTCATACCCTATCTGACAGCAGAAATAGATGAATACAAAGAGCTGTATTATAAGAATTATGACAATATTCTGATTGCCGATATGCCTGAAAAAACGCCCAAAAAAGTACAAATCATCAAAGGTAATCAGTATATGATAAGAAGTTCAAGGGTTCTCGTTTGCTATGTAAAACACTCCTTTGGTGGTGCTGCAAAAACTTTTGAATATGCAAGCAAAAGGGAGCATATAAAAATTATAAATTTAGCAGAGTAAACAAAAATCACATTCTGAGACAAAATCCAAAAAGCGTTGAAAATCGCCTCTCTTGTTTTCCTCTGCCGTCTGTCCATAACAGTCCCTCCGTTTCAGCTGAAGATTTTTCACATTGTATCCGTATATTTTTACAGATTTGTTCAGTATCGAACAGGCTCAAAAAATCATATATTGATTATGTGAGTACCTGATGACACAATATTATTGAACAAAGTGTTCTGTATCATATGAAGTGTACGCATATATGTGACTTAGTCAATGGGGAGGACATATGAAAACCGAAAGAAACATTCTGATAGCCTTTATCCTGAATCTGGCATTTGCTGTTTTTGAATTTGTCGGCGGAATTTTCACCGGAAGCGTTGCCATAATTTCAGACTCAATACACGATATGGGCGATACTGTCAGTATCGGGGTATCGTATATTCTTGAAAAGAAAAGCAAAAAACAGCCCGACGACAAGCATACTTACGGTTATGCGGGGTATTCGGTTATAGGCGGTGCCATTACTACCTTGATACTGATTTTTGCCTCTGTTGCGGTTATAATTAATGCTATAGGAAGAATAATAAACCCTACTGAAATAGATTATAACGGAATTATAATTTTTGCAATTATCGGAGTTACCGTAAATTCCTGCGCCGCATTTGTTACACGAAAGGGTGGCTCCTTGAACCAAAAGGCAGTAAGTCTTCATATGCTTGAGGATGTGCTGGGATGGATAGTGATTCTGGTGGGGGGAATTATTATGAGATTTACAGACCTTGCATTAATTGACCCTATTATGTCTGTCGGTGTTGCGGTGTTTATTCTTATCAGTGCCGTTTTAAACCTGCGGGGAATCATCCATATTATTCTTGCCGGAACACCGGACGGTATTGACATAGCTGAAATCAAAGAGCACATCTCAGAGCTTTGTGAGGTTGTTGACGTTCACCACATCCACATATGGAGTATAGACGGACAAAACAATTATGCTACAATGCACGTTGTGACAAACAGCGATTCCAAGGTTATAAAAGAGCAGATACGCAATGAGCTGCAATCTCACGGTATACAGCATATAACCCTCGAGCTTGAAACGAAAGACGAGGCTTGTAACGAAAAAAACTGCAGTACAAAGGTTACTACATCCAAGCATTACCACCTGCACAAGGGACACGGTCACTGACAGCATGGTGGTGTGATACACTTATATTTTCGGACAGTTTGAATTCTACGAACAACAAACTGTCTTTTATTTTTAAAAAAGCAGAGTCTTATATTTAATAAGCCGTATTTCCTATGCGTTTTTAGAAAAATTCTATTAAGCTATAAGCTCTCAATCTTTTTCATATTTGATAACTCTGTACGGCGTTCCTGTTTTCTCGCAATATTTTATAACTGAAAGTGTTCCCTTTGACTTTCCGTCCCAAAATGCAATAACCGTATCGGCATAATTCACAATTTGTTTGTTTCGGATTATGGGGGCGGCACGACCGTACCTTTTATAATCAGGTAAAAATACACGCATCGCAATACGGTTTTCGCAGGCATACTTCTCAGCACAGCTGTCAACTCCCACAGCTCCGCCTGATACAATTTCACTGCAACCTTTTGGCAAATATTCCCCTAAATTCTCTACAAAGATACTTCTTGAACCTACAACTGCTACTTTCATATCTACCCTCCAAAAAGATTTTGTATACTCGATTCAAGTATACTTCCGACATTATATCACAAAATAATCTTAAAATATACTTAAAATAAGTTATTTTTGGAGGTTTTTTGTGAGAAATAAAAATAATAAGCATCTTGGAATCGAAATAGACCCTGAGTTGCACTACAAGCTCCATTACATTTCCAAATACTATGGTCGCAGTGCAAACGGTCAGATACTGTTTCTCATACGTCAGGCAATAAAGGACTTTGAAAAAGACGATGGTGAAATTGTATATTTGCCAAAGGAGAACAAGTCCCTCGAAAAAGAAGAGAAATGACCTTAAACACCTTAATTCCTTTTTACAGCATAACTACCTATCCGCAAATAGTGGGTAGGTATTTTTTCTCCGTTTTTGCACTTTGCATAGGTTTCCGTTTTTATATTCCCTTTTTGGAAAGGCTTGCAGGATACTTGTCATCTATATTCATCATTCTAACATGACCTGTCATGACATCATCAAGAAGCCATATGCGTAGAGTGATTGATCAATAATTTGTTTTTTTGGTGTTTTCGTTGTTTTACAACAGTGCATTATTCACTGTACACTGTGAATTAAAAATTCGCCCGAACCCAAAAAAGAGTCCGAGCGATAAAATCGTTATTTTTATATGATTTTGCCCAAGTCCGATTATTACTTCTTAAGTCCGAGAATTTCCACAGATTCATCACGCATCTTATACTTAAGTATTTTACCTGCGGCATTCATGGGGAACTCATTTACAAAAAGGAAGTATCTTGGAACCTTGTGACGTGCAATGTAAGCGTTTCCGAATTCTTTCATTTCGTCCTCAGTAGCAGTTTCTCCCTTGTGGAGAATCACCCATGCACAGCATTCCTCGCCGTATCTTTCATCGGGAACACCAACAACCTGAACGTCACGTACCTTGGGATTGGTGAGGTAGAATTCCTCAATTTCACGGGGATAGAGGTTTTCACCACCTCGGATAATCATATCCTTAAGTCTTCCCGTAACCTTGTAGTAGCCGTCGGGTGTTCTGCAGCAGATGTCGCCTGAGTGAAGCCAGCCGTCTTTGTCTATTGCCTGTGCGGTTGCTTCCGGCATTTTGTAGTAGCCTTTCATTATATTAAAGCCTCTTGCCACAAATTCGCCGCTTTCGCCGTCGGGAAGCTCTTCGCCCGTTTCCGGGTCTATGATTTTACATTCAACACCGGGGAAAGCGCTTCCGACCGTTTCAACTCTGTGGTCAAGGTCTTCGTTTACTTCACCCATGGTACATCCGGGTGATGCTTCCGTCTGACCGTAAACGGAGATAATCTCACGCATATTCATTTCGTCTGCGGCACGGCGCATAAGGTCTGCGGGACAGTTAGCACCCGCCATAATACCTGTACGCATATATGAGAAGTCTGTCTTTGCAAAATCTGCGTGGTTGAACATTGCGATGAACATTGTGGGAACGCCGTTAAAACAGGTTATACGCTCATCGTTTACACAGGCAAGGGATGATTTGGGTGAGAAGTATGGTATCGGGCAGAGCGTTCCTCCGTGGGTCATAGTGGATGTCATGGAAAGCACCATGCCGAAGCAGTGGAACATGGGAACCTGAATCATCATGCGGTCTGCTGTGGAAAGATCCATTCTGTCGCCGATTGTTTTGCCGTTGTTTACAATATTTCTGTGTGTAAGCATAACGCCCTTGGGGAAGCCCGTTGTACCGGAGGTGTACTGCATATTACATACATCGTCCGGCTTTACAAGAGATGCACGTCTTCTTACCTCCTCACGGGGAACAAGTGAAGAACGTGAAAGCATCTGCTCATATGTCAGACAGCCGTTCATGGAGAAGCCTACCGTTACGACATTGCGAAGGAAAGGCAGATTCTTGGAATAAAGAGGCTTTCCGGGAGTGAGAGTATCAAGCTCGGGGCAGAGCTCCTGAATAATCTCTTTATAGTTAATATCCTTGCAGTACTCAATCATAACAAGGGTATGTGTGTCTGACTGCTTGAGAAGATATTCTATTTCATGAATCTTATATGCCGTATTTACCGTAACAAGAACTGCTCCTATCTTGGTGGTTGCCCAGAAAGTAATAAACCATTCGGGAACGTTTGTAGCCCATACCGCTACGTGGTCGCCCGCCTTTACGCCAAGGGAAATAAGAGCTGCGGCACATTCGTCAACGTCACGTCTGAACTGTGCATAGGTTCTTGTATAGTCCAATGTCGGATACTTAAATGCGTACTGGTCGGGGTATTTTTGCGCCATAGTGTCAAGAACATCCGAGAATGTAGCTTCAATTACGTCGTATTTTTTCCATACAAAGGTGCCTGTCTTATCTCTGTTGTAGTATACCTTGTCGTATTCCTTTTTATCACGGTTTAGAGCTGCAATGTAGTTTGCAAAGTGTGTCAGAACTATATCCGCATCACCAATCTCATCGTTCCATGCGGCACAGATAAAGCCGTCATAGTTGAGTGAGGACAGAGCATTGATAAACTTTTCAACCGGAAGCTCCCCCTCTCCGATAAGTGCCGTTTTGCCGTCCTTCATGTCACCCAGACGAACATACTTAATATACGCACCAAGGCTCTTTATTGTCGTTTCCGCATTCTCACCCGCACTGAAGTATGTGCCTCTTACATTCCAGGAGGCACCGATTGCCGCAGAGGAAAAGTGGTTTATAATCTCAATTATATTTTCGGTATTTGCAAAATAACCGATTGTTTCAAAAAGTATGCGTACATCTGCATTTTCCGCTCGTTTTACAGCCTGCGCAAGCTTTGCATCAAGTATATCAAAGGACACCTTTTCTTCACTGCGCACTATAACGTCCGTAATACCCGCATTTGCCGCCATATCGACATATTTTACGAGAGTTTCGGCATTTGCTTCATCCGATTCAAGTGTAAAGGGATAGCTCAGAGCCGATACGGAAAGACCTCTGTTGATGAGCTTTCTTTTAGCATCCGCAATTCTGTCACGGCGCAGAATACTGTCGTGATGGACTGTACGCTCCTTTATTGCGTCGTAAATCTCAAATCCCGAAAAGCCGTAGTCATAGGCATAACGGCAGGTGTCGAGGAAAGACGCACGTTTTACGTTTTTGGTTGAAAATACGATTTTCATATCATTCCTCCTCGAACACTATCTTGTTCAGTGCATTGATATAAGCTCTGATGCTTGCCGCAACTATGTCGGCGGATGTACCGTTTCCTGCATAAAGTTTTCCATTGCTGCGGAGTCTTACAAGTGCGGAGCCGAGAGCTTCCTTGCCCTCTGTTACCGACTGTACCTGGAAATCGTCAAGCTCATAGTGATGTCCGATACACTGCTCAATGGCACGGAATGCGGAATCAATGGGCCCGTCACCGGTGCTTACACCGCAGATTGTTTCGCCATTGCAGGTGAGAGTTACCTGGGACATGGAGTTTGTAACATTACTGCTGTTTGTTGTATAGCTTTCAAGATGATATGTTGAGGGTGCCTGCATTGCCGAGCTTGCGATAAGTGCTTCAAGCTCCTTTACGCCGACAGCGTCTTTCTTTTCGCATACCTGCATAAGAGCCTTGTGTACATTTCCGCAGTCGGAGTCGGAAAGCTCATAGCCGAGAACACGAACCGCATTTGCAACCTGTGCGATAGTGCTGTCGGAGTCAAGGAGAATCTTCTTCTTTTCGTTGACAACAACGTCGTTTTCGTATGTTTCGTGATTTATACTTGCGAGCATATCCTCTATACTTGCGTGGATTTTTGTATGGTTTATGCCTGTTTCCACACCAATCTCTGCACTGCAGATACTGAGAGCATCGGAAATCTCACCGGTGAGAAGTGCATTCTTACCTGCCATTGCACACTTGATACCGTCAGCGCCCGCCTCGATTGCCGCAACAGCGCAAGCAACAGCCATATTAACTCTGTCGGATACCTGAACATATACGGGAACGGAAACTGCCGCCTTTACCTTTCCGACAAGTGCACCGATAGCACCGGGCAAAGATACGCCCGCATCGTCACAGATACTGATAACGGTTGCACCGCAGGACTCCGCTTCCTTTACGGCTGTGATAAGGAATTCCTCGTCAGCACGTGTGGCATCAAGCGCAGAGAATTCAACATCCTCACAGAGCTCCTTTGCCGTCTTTATAAGCTCACTTATTTTTGCGAGCATCTTTTCTGCCTTTATATGATATGTATATTCCATCTGAACGGTGGAAACGGGAAGCTCTATCTGAAGTCTTTTACACTTTGCTTCCTTGATGCATTCCCATGCATTTGCAACATCAGCAATTTCAGAGCCTGCGGGAATTACAAGGCAAGCATTTCCTGTATTTTTTGCGATAGTCTTATATATTATTGCATCCTCACGCAGATTCTTTACCGGAGCAAGTTCAACAGCGTCCGCACCGAGGGAGTCGGCGTAAGCTGCAATTGCTGTTTTTTCGCGGAACAGGAGAGCTACCTCACGTTCCTTGGATAGTTCCTTAAGCGTAATGTCCGTGGTAATAATCTTTTTCATGGTTGTTTACCCCTTTCAATTTTGGATTGAATTGCCGAGCGATATACGTGAAACAAAAAAACGCCTCCGCCTCCTTGCTTCTTCAAAGAGACGAAAACGTGTGCTGTGCTGTGCTGTGTAAAACTCTGTTTCCGCGGTACCACTCTTTTTCACCCTATCGGATGCACTTTAGATGCCGTCACATCTTCACTCTGTTACGGGAGTACCCGTCTGCCCCTACTGCGATTTTCACGGCAGCCGCTCTGCGGTGAGTTCGACAGACCTTTCCCAATGCCTCGCACCAACCGGCATCTCTCCCAAGGCGAAAGCTTCTGCATACTATTCCGCTTCATTGCGTTATTCAGAAAGAGTATAGCACATTTACCTCCGTCTGTCAATAGGAATTCTTGAATTTGTATGATTTTTGTCATTTTGTATATTCACGAATATCCCCGCAGCCCTTGCTTTGGCAAGAATCACAACACAATAGTTTAGTCATCTTACAGTTTTATTCGTAAATTCCGCTGATTATGCCGAAAAATCCTGTTTATATCTGACAACAAAGACACCTGCCATAATCCTCGACTTGTTCTTTCTTTTCTGCAGCAAATTACAATCAGCCTGTTGCAAGCATATATAGTTGAGGATTGCATTTGTTAACCTTTAAAAATTTCTGCTTTAAAAGGGAGCGTAGAGAAAATTCATTTATTTGGAACAATAAAATGTGGTCTCGAATGATGAAATAATGAAATTTGTGCTGTAAATGACCCGATTTTTCTTTCTTGCCTCCGGAAAGAGATTTTTAGAGATACTCATTTATGAATTACCGGTAAAATAAAATAAAAAATCCTCAAATTCTGTTGACAAGCATATATTTGTATGCTATAATGTCAAAAAACAAAATATGTGGTAGAGGCGCACCCAGTTAAGAGTAGACTCGGCATAACGGATTCCGCAAATTCCTTAGCCGTGCGAAAGGGGCGGGTGCCGAGGTGAAAGTGAGAATGAAAATTCTCGGCGGAGCTTTTTGCCGGTCTTACGGACAACATCCGTCGGACTGTCGCAGTTTTTCTGCGGAGAGCTATCGTAATACAGGGGCACAGTGTCAGTGTTTTCCTGTGGTGTATGCTCTTACCGATTTCTTTGGTAAGATTTTTTTATTGTTTTCTTTATTTCAAATGTGTTTGATATGAAGAGTTGAAAGAAAACAAAATCAGTTAATTAATAACACAAGGAGATAGAATTATGAAAAAGAAAATCACAGTATTTCAAGGTGCGGCAACAGCCCTTGTTACACCCTTAACGGAAAACGGAATCGACTACGAACTCTTCGGCAAGCTCATTGACTGGCAGATTGAATCCGGCATCAACGGACTTGTAGTGTGCGGAACAACAGGTGAAGCTTCCACACTCTCAGACGACGAGCACAGAGATGCAATTGCATTTGCCGCAAAGAGAGCAAACGGCAGAGTACCGATAATTGCGGGCACAGGTTCCAATGATACAGCATACGCTCTCGACCTTACAAGATGCGCTTGTGAAGCAGGTGCGGATGCAATGCTTGTTGTTACACCGTACTATAACAAGGCTACACAGACAGGTCTTATAAAAATGTTCACCGAAATCGCCGATAAGAGTACAAAGCCTGTTATCCTCTATAACGTACCCACAAGAACAGGTGTAAACATCGCTCCCAAGACATACGCGGTGCTTGCAGACCATCCCAATATCGTAGGTATCAAGGAAGCAAACGGTGATATTTCAAAGATAGTTGAAACAATGGCATACGTAGGAGACAAGCTTGACCTCTATTCAGGCAACGACGACCAGATTGTTCCCCTTATGTCATTGGGCGGAAAGGGTGTTATTTCGGTTCTTTCAAATCTTCTTCCCGCAGAAACATCACTCATGTGCAGAAAGTTCCTTGACGGCGACGTTAAGGGTGCGGCGGCAATGCAGATGAAGTATCACGCACTTATAGATGCTCTCTTCTGCGAAGTAAACCCCATTCCCGTAAAGGCGGCTATGGCAAAAATGGGCTGGTGCGAGAATTACCTCAGACTTCCCCTGACTCCCATGGAAGAATCAAACGCAGAAAAGCTCTACGCACTCATGCGTGAACAAAATCTCATAAAGTAAAATAGAGCTGCTCCACGATAAACGAAGCATAATAGGTGAGAGTCCCATCCGGTGCGATACTCTGCAAGCTGCGATTCTGCGGAAAAGACAGGATATTCTCGCAGTGGTAACATCAAGATACAAGCTTGACATCGAAAGCACCCAAACGTCGGTCTGACCTATACAAAAAACTCCCGACAGGCGGAAGATTGCCATATCTTTTCGGATAATCGAAGCAAAACCAAAGAACAATATCGTATAGTACAAAGGATATAAAACCATGATAAAAACAATAATCCACGGTGCAGGCGGCAGAATGGGTAAAGAGCTGCTCCGTCTTATCGCCGAAAGCGAAGATTTTACACTTGCGGCAGCCGTTGATAAATTCGGCGGCGAGGGCGTAAACTACACAAGCCTCTCCGACTGCAAGGAAGATGCAGACGTAATAATAGACTTCTCAAACCATGTGCTGACAACTGAGCTGTGCGACTACGCAGCTGCAAGAAAAATCCCCGTAGTCATCGCAACCACGGGGCAGGATACCAATGAAAAAGCTAAGATGTCGGAAACCGCAAAGGTCATTCCCGTGTTCCACAGTGCAAATATGTCACTCGGCATCGCCGTACTTGCAAGTCTTGCAAAGAAAGCCGCCGAAATGTTCCCGGATGCCGACATCGAGATAATAGAAAAGCACCACAACAGAAAGCTCGATGCTCCCAGCGGCACGGCACTGCTTTTGGCAAATGAGCTTAAGGCAGTGAGAACCGACGCCGAATTCAACCTCGGAAGATCCGGTAACGCCAAGCGCGAAAAGAACGAAATAGGCATAAGCGCCGTCAGGGCGGGCAACATCGTCGGTGACCACGAAATCATCATCTGCACCGACAGCCAGACTTTGACACTTAAGCACGAGGCCCATGACAGAGCACTTTTCGCAGAGGGTGCACTCTCCGCAGCAAAGTATCTTGTACAGCAGAAAGAGCCTGCTATTTATGATATGAAGGCTATGATGGAGTGATACGGGAGGTCTCCGACGGGTCGCTTTTTGAAAAAAGCTCCGCAAAAACTTTATATTTGCTCCACTCGCTTCGCTCCTTGCGCGGGGGCTGACTTTTGAAGTTGCAGAGGAGTTTAATTGGAATTTTTAACTGTGACTTACAGTAACTTTTCACTCTTCACTATTTTTTCCAAAAAGAGGACGATAAAATGCTTCACACAAATCTTTCCGTAGGTAAAAACGGACACTTATATTTCGCAGGCAAGGACACTGTTGAGCTTGCAAAAAAATACGGCACACCTCTTATGCTCCTTGACGAGGACAGAATCAGAAACCGCATGAGAACCTATATTGCTGCCATGGAAAAACACTTCGGCAAAGGTTCAAAGCCTCTTCTTGCTTCAAAGGCTCTCTGTTTTAAGGGCATATATAAAATCGCCGCCGAGGAAGGAATGTGTACGGATATTGTTTCTCCCGGCGAGCTTTACATCGCCAAAATGGGCGGCTTCCCTCTTGCAAATGCCTACTTCCACGGTAATAACAAAACGGATGCGGATATAGAGTTTGCCATAGACTCCGGCATCGGATATTTCATAGTTGACAACAAAGAGGAATTCGACAAAATATCCTCCTATGCCGCAGAAAAAGGCATAAAGCAGAAGATACTCATAAGACTCTCCCCCGGAATCGACCCCCATACCCACGCAAAAATAAGTACAGGAAGCGTAGATTCAAAGTTCGGCACAGCCATCGAAACAGGTCAGGCAGAGGAATTCATAGCGTATATACTAAAGGACAAAAACACCGAGCTTTGCGGATACCACTGCCATGTCGGATCACAGATATTTGAATCCGAGCCTTTCTGCGATGCCGCCGATATTATGATGGAGTTTTCCGCAAGCATCGGCAAGAAGTATGGCTTCTTTGCTAAAACAATAAACCTCGGCGGTGGCTTCGGAGTTCCCTATACGGAAAAAGACCCCAAAATTGACTACGAGGAAAAAATTGCCGAAGTCGCTTCCCATATAAAGAGCGCATCGGAAAAGCTCGGTATTGATATTCCTCAGATTCTCATGGAGCCGGGAAGAAGTATCGTTGCAGACTCAGGCATAACCCTCTACACCGTCGGAAGCGTAAAAACAATAACCGGCTACAAGAGCTACATCTCCATCGATGGCGGTATGCCCGACAACCCGAGATACGCCCTTTACCAATCCGAATACACAGCTCTCATTGCCGACAGAGCAGATGACCCCAAGGACTTCACCGCAACAATAGCCGGCAGATGCTGCGAAAGCGGTGACCTTCTGGGCGAAGAAATGCCCATCCAAAAAGCACAAAGAGGCGACACGCTTGCAATCCTTGTAACAGGAGCTTACAATTACTCCATGGCATCCAACTACAACAAAATCCCCCGCCCGCCAATTGTGGCAATAAGAAACGGTGAAGACAGAGTAGTGGTGCGCAGGGAAACTTATGAGGATCTTGCGAGAATGGACGAGTGAGGCAAATTAAGAATTCACAATTAGAGTCAAGGGATTTCCGCATAAAAGGTTATATTGGTTCAAGAATATAACAGCGAAAATCTTCATTTAATCAAAAGAATATTCCCGATATGGATTTACAAAAGTCCACATCGGGTTTTTTCTTTGCTTATGCAAATTAAGAAGCAACAACCAAAAATCAAAGCCCCGACAATAAAGCCGAGGCTAAACAAATATACCAATCAAAAGCTCAAACCATAAAATTTTGAACTACCAATTCAAAATCAAACCGAAAAAATCGCAGATTTCAACCGTAATTCTTGACTATTTCTCAGTCTTCCGGAAAAACATTGTCTCCGCAGATAGACTTCAACAAATCCTCCAAGTCCTTATTATTATAATAATGCAACTCAAGTCTACCCTCACCGGGCTTCTTTGCATTGCCGACAATCTTTACACGTCTGCCGAGAATAGAGGTCGCACTGCTCTCAATCTTGCCTATATATGCCGCACCCGCCTTTTCGGTCTTGTCGGATTTCTTCTTTTCCACTTCCTCTTTTTCTTCCAGCTCACGAAGTGTCAGCTTTACAAGTCTTTCGGTATCTCTTACGGATAAATCCTTTTCAAATACGTTCTTTGCACACTTGTCAATAAGCTCGGCATTGCCAAGTCCAAGAAGTGCCCTCGCATGACCGGGGGTGATAGAGCCGTCCTCAAGAAGTGTAAGCGTATCTTTGGGAAGACTGAGAAGTCGAAGTGCATTTGAAAGCGCAGGTCTTGAAATACCGACTATCTGTGCCGCTTCCTCCTGTGTCAGCTCAAACTCCTGCATAAGTCTCTGAAGACCCGTCGCCTGCTCTACAGGGTTAAGATCCTCTCTTTGAAGATTCTCGACAAGCATTATAGCCGCCGCTTCCTTCTCGGTAAAGGATTTTACTATTACCGGAACCTCCGTAAGCCCTGCCATCTTTGCAGCTCTCCAGCGCCTTTCACCTGCAACTATCTTGTATTTTCCGCGAAGTATCTTCGCAACCGTCCCCTCGCCCTCCTGCAATTCTTCATCCTCAGGACGTCTTACCACAATAGGCTGTAGGATACCGTGCCTTGAAATCGAATCCGCAAGTGTTGAAAGTGCCTCCGGCTCGAATATCTTTCTCGGCTGAGTCTTGTCAGGCTCAATGTCGGATATTCTCACGCTTGTTACTGCCTCTCCAACAGTCTCGTCGGGAGTTGTTATCATATTATCGTCGAAAAGAGCATTAAGTCCCTTTCCGAGTCCGCTTCTTTTTGCCATTTTCTTATTTCCTTTCGAAAAGTGTAAAATTATATTCAGAATGCAAAGTACAGGAACGGATTAAAGCTGTTACCCACAAGAAGCATGGTGCTGACCACCGTGACAACTGCCGTGAACAGTATCCTCAAGACTCCGACGGATGTGACCGATACAGCGGAATCCTTTTCAAGAAGTGCCGCAAATTTCTCCATCACCTTATACAAAGGCATACAAATTACTATCGCAATAATAAACAAAATAAAGTTATTTGACAGATCCACCACAAAATCTCTTGTCACAAGGGGTCTGTTGCCGATACCGAAAAGCACCTTGATATACTCAAAAAGTCTTGAAGTATTGGTGAATTTAAAGAGCACAAACCCGAAATTCACACACAAAACAAGGTAGATGTGCGACAGAACCGAAACAATTCCGTTTGACTTTGCCTCGGATTCCTGACTGTCTGCACGCCTGTTTTTGAAAAATCTTTCAATCGCAATAAACAGTCCGTTATAAAGTCCCCAAAGAACGAAATTCCAGCTTGCACCGTGCCAAAGCCCCGTAAGAAACCACACTATAAAAAGATTCAGATAAACTCTTTTCCTGTTGCCGCCAAGCGGAATATAAACATAATCCCTGAAGAACGCCCCCAACGTCATATGCCATCTTCTCCAGAATTCGGAAACCGACCTTGAAATATAAGGATAGTTGAAATTTTCCGGAAAATTAAAGCCGAAAATGTTGCCAAGCCCTATTGCCATATCCGAGTAGCCGGAAAAGTCAAAATAAAGCTGAAGCGTAAAGGCAATCATTCCGGTCCACGCTGCAAGCACCGGCAGCGATGAAATGTCCGAACTCTCCATATACCTTGAAACTATCTCACCCAGACTGTTGGCAATAATAACCTTTTTTGCAAGTCCGAAAACAAATCTCTGCACGCCCCGTGTTACCCCGTCAAGGGTACTTTTTCTCTCGTCAAGAGCCTTTTCAAAGTATTCATACCTGACAATAGGTCCTGCAACAAGCTGAAAATATGAGGTGATATAAAGCAGATACTTAAAATAATTCCTCTGCGCCGCAACCTTGCCTTTGTAAACATCAATAACATAAGTCAACGTCTGGAACGTGTAAAAGGATATACCAATCGGCAGACCTATGTTCGGCTTGGGCAGCTCAATAAAGGGAAGTACATTGATATTATCAATAAAGAACCCAAGATACTTAAAGCTTCCGAGAATAAGAATATCCGTCACCACCGCAAGAATAACGGAAATTCTCGCAGCCGTCTTGCCTCTGTGCTTTTCGATAAACCTTGCGTGCGTATAGTCCAGCAAAGCCGTACCAAGCATGACAAACACAAAAACAGGCTCGCCCCAGGCATAGAAAAACAGTGAGAACAAAAGCAGAACTGCATTTTTAGCACCCATACCCGGAAGCAGAAAGTATAAAATTAAATTCAGCGGTAAAAATATATACAGAAAAAACAAACTTGAAAAAACCATTTCAGCCTCCGAATAAGCGAAAAATGAAAAATTCCAACATTTATATTATATCATCAATCGACAAAAATGTAAATACCTAAAGATAAAATTAATGTGAAAAATATATTTACGTAAAAAGTGTCAGACATTTATAATACAGAAAGGAACATCTGAAATGTCAAAAAGAAAATTCACCGAAACCGAAAAAGAAGCTTTTCGCAAATTTGCCGAATCCCATGCCCCTAAATCCAACCTGCCCATGGACTGCCTCTACGCCTTTACAATCGGCGGAATCATCTGCACAATAGGACAGGGACTGCATGACATATATAAATATTTCGGTGCCAACGAAGAAACCACCAAAATACTTGTACCCATAACATTGGTGTTTCTTTCATGTCTTCTCACAGGCTTCGGAATCTACGAAAAAATAGCCTCTAAAGCAGGTGCAGGCACGCTTGTTCCCATAACGGGCTTTGCCAATTCCGTATGCTCCTGTGCCATTGACGGTAAACCCGAGGGACTCATAAAAGGCGTTGGTGCGGGAATGTTTTCCATAGCGGGACCCGTTATAGTCTACGGCAGTGCGGCAAGCGTGATATACGGAATAATTTATTGGACTGTACAGCTTGTCAAAGGTACGGCTTCGTGAAAACAACCGAAAATTATCGCTTGCTTTTATGAAATCCGACAGTTGGAGCAAAGCCTTCATGTAACAAGTTTGCTGTCTTTGTAAAAATGGGATGTTTTATTGTTCTTTTCCAAATTTTTGAACTTGAAATATTCAAGAAAATAATTTTACTATAAGTTTATCTCTGTTTCGCCATAACGCAAACGGAAACTCCGATGCTTCTACCACTTGCTTCGGTAGGGGCATTTGATATGAAAGCGGCTAAAAGTAATTAAAAATTGAGCTGACGTGTAGCCTTGTTATGGGGTACACGTTGTTTTTTATGACAATTAAATTGTTGAAAATAAGGCTGCTCGGAGAATTGCGAAGCTTTGTATGAATTTGAAAAGAGTGCCTGTATATTTCCGCACTTTGCGGCAAAGCAAAACGGAGCGACAAATGCACTCCGTTGGGTTAGCGACAGTTGTGATGCGCTCGTATTTCAAAACTACCATTTTGTAAATTCCTCAGGTCGGATGTAACATCGCCGATACAAATTGTGTAGTGTCGCAGTTGTGCCGAATTTTGCAATTTTGGTGAAAAACGCCTTGTCTTTGTCGCTCAGGTAACCTCAAATTCAGATATTGAAATCAAGGCTCACGCTCTTTTCGGTAACAGCGTGCATATGAGCTTTTACTACATCGCAATGATACTTGTCTTTCTGATATACATCCAGCATTTCCTCGTTTTCAAGAACTACCGAAAGAAATACATCGTAGGATCTGGGGGAGTGAAGAAAATCAACACCTGCTTCAATGTCCTTAATATAGTCTATGTTGTCCTTCATGGAAAGAAGAATATCCGCCGCCTTTTTACAGTTTTCCTCGCTTGCATCCTTGAGCTTGAAGCATACTACGTGTTTTATCATTTTTACACCCTCCTAATATATATTAGCCGAATTGCGATTAAAATTCCATTCAATATAAGGATTTTCGTCCTTGTTATGCTGTATCTTGAACGTACGTAACAATCTATGGTCTCCTTATTATTAGCCAACGAGAGTAAGACTCTTGTAGCACCGTATGTCGCCGAAGTAAATGTATTCCGACTTTACGTCCTTTTCAAAGGAAACCACGAATGAGAGCTGTGAGCCTAAGGAGGAAACATAGTTTTCACCAATTCTGTTTTCGCCGTGTCAATAGTAGAATTCTCCGTGTTTTATGATATATGCCGTAAGCCTGATTGGTTTTGTCATCGGTATCAAGCCGAGCAGCACCATTTTTATATGAGGTTACGGCAAAAATCATTGCAAAATAATTTTTTGCATTATAACATATATTTTTTCATTTTGCAAGAGTTTTGGAGGAAAAATTACGGGAAACGTACAAAATGTGTGGAACATCTACTGACAAATGTACAAAAGGATATACAATGAAAACAGAGTAAAACTTCCGATGACGGTTGTCTCTCAGAAATATGGCAAAAAGTTTAACCGCATTCTTTGGTTGGCGGTACTTTTTTCTTTTGTGAATATATATCGCAAAAGCGAAAATCAGCGTAAATATTGCAATAAGCTGTGCAAGCGTAATGTACATTACATCACCGCCGTCGGGATATGAAAGGAGTATATGTATCCCCTTTCCTTGGATAAATAGATCAGAAATACCCGCCTCCATACATGGAAAATCTTGCTCGGGAAAATAAACTGCGATTACCTGTCAATGTCAGCGGCCAACGAGGTTGCTTTTATTTTTGCGGGATTCACACCTAAAATCCGATTACTTCTTGACTTTTCGGCACTATTATATTATAATATAAAAGGAATGACCAGATAACAAAATAAAAACACGGTATACATTACAATAGCAGGCATCGTACTCTAATAAATATTAGGAGAAACTATGAGCAACAAGGATTTACTTCAAAAGCACAATTTCAAATTCCAGAAAAAATACGGGCAGAACTTCCTTTATGATCCCAAAATTCCCGCAAGAATAGCAGAAAATTGTACCGAGGGTGAGTTTCCGGAGAACGGTAAAAAGAACGAGGTCATAGTTGAGATAGGTCCCGGTGCAGGCATACTGACAAAAGAGCTCGCCAAAAGATTCAGAAGTGTATCAGCAGTGGAGATAGATGAGAATCTTATCCCAATTCTTGCAGAGTCCCTTGCGGGTTTCGATAACGTCACGGTCACAAATAAGGACATCATGCAAGTGAATCTCCCCGAGTTTGTAAAGGGAATAACCGAAGACGGAAAATATCCTGTATCCGTGTGTGCAAATCTTCCTTATTATATTACAACTCCCGTTATCATGAAGCTCATTGAGGAATGCTGCGGTTTCCGCTACATTACAGTTATGGTGCAGAAAGAGGTAGCAAAAAGACTGTGCGCCAAGCCGGATTCGGTGGACTACGGCTCAATTACCGCAGAAATCGGACTTTACGGCAGTGTGATAAAACTCTTTGACGTTCCCGCAGGCTGTTTCAATCCCAGACCTAAAGTAGATTCCGCTGTGGTGAGAATTAAGCTGGAATATCCTGCAAAATATCCCAAGCAGGACGCCGAAAGAGCAAGCACCCTCATAAAAGCGGCGTTTGGACAAAGAAGAAAAACTCTCGTCAATGCTCTCTCGGGACTTTCGGGTAAGATAAAAACAAGCGACAAAAATGAGCTTGCTGCAATAATCTCCGATACCCTGGGAGTGCCGGGCGACATAAGAGGTGAAAAGCTCTGTGCGGATCAATTTGTACGTCTTGCAAAAGTACTGTTTGAATAAGCGGACGAACCCATACGTGTTATACGCATATAATAATACAGTACATCTGCACGCACAAATGTACTAATTAATATTAGGAGAAAACATATGACGATGGTGTTGCTTACGGCAATAGGCGTCGGAGGTGCTACAATTTTCGGTGCTCTTGTCGGATTTTTTTTCAAAAATATATCCCATAAATTCAGCGATATAGTCCTCTCCTTTGCGGCAGGCGTAATGCTTGCAGCGGCGATTCTCGGACTTATATTGCCGTCACTTGAATACGGAAGTGCAGGCGGTAAGCTTTACGGACTTACAATGACTGTTGCCGGAATATTTGCCGGTGCTTTTGCACTTAATCTCATTGACAAGCTGGTTCCTCATCTCCATAAGCTCGCAGGAATTTCGGCGAACGACGGAAATCGTGTTATGGAATCAAACGTCAGCAAGGTTATTCTTTTTGTGACTGCGATTGCAATCCACAATCTTCCGGAGGGGATTGCGGCAGGCGTCGGCTTCGGTTCGGGCGATACGTCACAGGCTCTGACCATTGCTATGGGTATCGCACTTCAGAACATCCCGGAGGGTATGGTCATAATCGGGCCTATGCTCGCTGCGGGTATCTCACAAATGAGAACCTTTATATGTGCCATGATAACCGGACTTGTTGAGGTTGCGGGGACTTTCATCGGTTACTTTGCAGTGAGTGTTTCAACTGCGATTCTCCCCTTTGCTCTTGCCTTTGCGGGAGGAACAATGCTATATGTTATAAGCGATGAAATGATACCCGAAACACACGCCCACGGAAGCGAAAGAGGTGCAACCTATTCACTGCTTGTCGGCTTCTGTCTGATGCTTGTGTTTGATGCGATTTTAAACTAATATAAATTAGTTTTGCCGCAAAGAGAAAGAATCGGGAAGATATAAATGGCAGCTGCTAAAAACTCCTCGGTGATGAGGATAAAAACAAAGAATAAACTCTTTATCTTAAATGCGAGCTTCTTTAAAGGACGGACGTGCAAAAATGGGACTTGCCGAAGCGGCAGTAACAATAAATCATGGAAAAACAGGATTGTCACAGAGAAGATGCCCGATAAGTTCATCGGTGTCGGAAAAACGCAAATTTTGCTGAAGCTCTTCGGTAACTCGCTGTACCTTGTCGGCACCAATATCAAACGAACGGAGTTTTCTGTCGGAATATGTAAATTTACGAACGGTGATATTTGAGGCTGCACTTAAAATGTCGGGGGCTTGAAAAACTGATACTCAAGAAGGATTTCAGAGTTCTCTCCTGCATTGTAAGCTTTCAGACGCTCATTTCCGTGTACCATGGGACTGTATAATCATCTTCATTGATATTTTGGCATTGTACGTTCTTGTGCAATGCCTTTTTGTTGCAAAATATCCCTTTTGCTGTGCGGAACAATAAAAAGCACACACCGCAAATCAACGATGTGTCCCAATACATCTGTTCAGTTATTAATCAATAATGATCGGTTGTACATTATTGCAGATAATTTTCTCTGAGGGATATTTTTTTATTGCAAAAAAGATAAATTTTTGATTTTTGTAAAAATATGTTTGACTTTTCTGACTTTTATGATATAATCTTAAATAGTACTTGCATTTATACCGATTTTTCGGTGAAAGGATAAATATTATATGGGAGAAAGAAAAAAACCACTTGTGGTTGTTGACTACGTTGAAGCGGGAATAGGACATATCGTTACCGCACAGGCAATTTCCGATGCTCTGCACGAGAAGTATGCATCAGAATTTGATATAGTAGATAACTATTCACTGCGTGACAGCGGGGTTCCCAGCCTTGAAAAATACGAAGCATTTCTTGTGAATCAGGTAAAAATGCACTCATCGCTTCCCCATTACGGCAAGATCCAGATGAGCGCAATGCATATCGGAGGCTCAAAAAATTCACTGAAGCTCGTTCATGAAACAGTGTTCAGAAAGCAGACTCATGCGGTAATAGAAGAATTCAAAAAGCTTGATCCGGATCTGCTTGTATTTACTCACTACTTTACCCTTTACGCAGGAATAGAATACAGAAACAACTATAAGCCCTCATGTAAAGTGGTGCTCTATTGCCCCGACAACAATGTTCACGGCTGGTGGGATAACAGAGTCGACCGGCTGTATACCAACAATCCCCTTGCAACAAGGGACGCAATACGTAATAAGTTCCCCGAAGATAGGATACTCGAGACCTTTTACCCCACAAGAAAAGCGGTAAGCGATTCTGTCGGAACAAAGGAGTCCTACAGAGAGATATTCGGTATTCCGAAGGATAAATTTGCGGTTGTCATAGCCGACGGCGCATACGCAAAAGCAAAGACAAAAAAGGTTACATACGAACTTCTGGAATGTGACATCCCGTTGACCATATGTACCATTGCAGGCAAAAACGAGGAGCTTTACCTTGAGCTTGAGGCACTCAAAGACAAGACCAAGCCAAATATAACGCTCATACCTTTCAGATTTGTTAACGAAGCACCAAAGCTCTACGGTGCCTGTGACCTTTTTATCACAAAGGCGGGTCCCAATGCAGTGCTTGAAAGCGTTATGATGGGAACTCCCGTTATAATCGACTATGCGGGGACATCTATAGAAAGTGCAACAAAGCGTCTGTTTATAGATTCAAAAAAGTGCGGATATTTTATAAGTGCCCCGAAAAAAATACGCTTTACGGTAGAAGCACTGAGTGCTTCCGCGGAAAAAATGCAAAAACTTCACAAAGCCATTGAATTCTTTGACAAGCACAACAACGGTGCAGAAATGATAGCAGATGACATCGCAAAGCTCATGGATGTGGAAGTAAAGCAGAGTTTACAATCAATTTCATAACAAAACAAAAGGACATACTCAAGGAAACAGCTCCCGGGTATGTCCTTTTTCTGTATTCTTACTCAGCTTTCGAGCGATTTGAAGAAAAGATTATTTTTCAGCGATTCAAACATTATGTTTGCACTGCTTGCATTTGTCGCAAGCGGTATCTTCTGAACGTCACATAGTCTTAAAAGTGCCGATACGTCAGGCTCGTGGGGCTGTGCAGTGAGAGGATCCCGCAGGAATATTATAAGATCCAGCTCTCCGTTTGCGAGCATTGCACCTATCTGCTGATCGCCGCCGAGAGGACCGCTTTTGAGTCTGTGAATGTCCAGCTTTGTTTCACCCATAATCATTGTGCCGGTTGTCCCCGTTGCATAAAGCTCATGCTCTGCAAGGACGTCCTTGAATCTCTTTGCAAGCTCGATTATTTCCGGCTTCTTCTTATCGTGTGCTATAAGTGCTATCTTCATTAATTATACCTCTTTTTACATTTGAAATTTTGTTTAATTACCATTTACAATGTTTATGCCCCATTATAACATATATTTTATTCCAAAGCAAGTATTTTTCATTTAAATGTAAGTAAAATTTATGTAATGAACAGACATTTCCCATTAAAGTCAAAATAGGTCGAGAAACCGGTATAATACCTAATTGGAGCGATTTTGATAAAATGATTGATGTATTGACGATGTTATATATGCTAATTCTGACGGTTTAATAAAAGGCAACAGAGGCGACCTTCGCACTAAATACCAGTATCACAAGAACGATGGCAGTTACTATGGAGAACGGAAAACGACCCCCACCAATTACTTTATGACCTTTGAAGATATTGAAGCGAAAGCCTGCTGCACCGAATATTCGGCTTAAACCATGTTCAGTTACACAAGTGTATTCATCCTGGTTGCCGAAAAAAACAAAAGCCTCGGTATCAACCGAAGCCTTCGTACTGTTTTAAAATTACTTTACAAGTTCGATGATTGCCATTTCGGCACCGTCGCCACGTCTGGGACCGGTCTTGAGTACTCTTGTGTATCCACCGTTTCTATCTGCATAAGAGGGTGCGATTTCAGCAAAGAGCTTTGTCACAACGTCTTCCTTGGTGATGAACGCAAGTGCCTGACGTCTTGTTGCAAGTGTATTTGCCTTGCCGAGTGTTATCATCTTTTCGGTGAGCGCACTAACTTCCTTTGCTCTGAAATATGTTGTTTCGAGCTTGCCGTTCTCGAGAAGAGCTGTTACAAGTCCTCTGAGCATGGACATTCTGTGATCGGTTGTGCGTCCGAGCTTTCTTGTTCCGGGCATTATATTACGCCTCCTTATTCTAATATTGTGAAGAAATTATTCCTCTTCAGACTTGAGCTTGAGTCCCAAATCGTGAAGCTTCTTGATAACCTCTTCAAGAGATTTTTTACCGAGGTTACGAACCTTAATCATATCGTCTTCGGTCTTATTGACCAAATCTTCAACGGTATCTATACCGGCACGCTTCAAGCAGTTGAAGGAACGTACCGACATGTCAAGCTCCTCAATGGTCATCTCCAGGATCTTTTCCTTGACGGTTTCCTGACGTTCTACCATGATCTCTGTCTTCTTTGCTTCATCTGAAAGATCCACAAAGAGGCTGAGGTGTTCATTGAGAATCTTGGCGGCAAGGGATATTGCTTCCTTTGCAGTCGTTGTTCCGTCGGTTCTTACCTCGAGTGTGAGCTTATCGTAGTCTGTAATGTTTCCTACACGAGTGTTTTCAACGGTGTAAGATGCATGATAAACAGGTGTGTAGATAGAGTCAGTATAAATTCTGCCGATCTCTCCTGAGCCTGCATTTTGTTTGTTCTTATCGCTGGAAACATAACCTCTGCCGTGGTCAAATGTAAGTTCCATTCTGAATGTCTCACCTTCTGCAACGTATGCAAGATGATGATCCTTGTTCAGAATCTCTATGTCAGCGTCACCCTTGATGTCGCCGGCACGTACTTCACATTCACCGTGAGCTTCGATTGTTACTGTCTTGGGAGTTTCGGAGAAGAGCTTCGCGGTGATACCCTTAACATTTAGGATAATCTCCGGTACGTCTTCCTTTACGCCGCTGACTGTGGATATTTCGTGAAGGACTCCGTCTATCTTTACATTGGTTACAGCAACGCCCGGGAGTGAGCTGAGAAGCACACGTCGAAGCGAGTTACCAAGTGTTACACCGTAACCTCTCTCAAGCGGTTCTATGACAAATCTGCCGTAGGAACCATCTGCACTGATGTCTTCTGTCGTTATATTCGGTCTCTGAATCATTACAAAACCCTCCTGTCATGCCGCAATTTGTGTATTTATTTTAATTATACACCTTATGCGGTTGTTATTATGTCGTAAAAATGACGTAACATCGAAAATTTTCTTTGGCCGGCACAAAGATCCAGCCTTGTGTGAGCCGGCGTAATTTTCGGCGAGGATCTTATTTTGAATACAACTCAACGATGAGGTGTTCTTCAATCTCGAAGTCTACATCTTCCTTCTTGGGAAGCGCTGTAACTGTAGCTGTGATGTTTTCCTTGTCGAGTGTAAGCCAAGCAGGTGTACGAATATCAGCAAGTTCTTCAATAAGAGCCTTAAACTTTTCGGACTTCTTGCTTGTATCCTTGAGTGTAATAACATCGCCTGTCTTGATAAGCATGGAGGGAATGTTTACCTTCTTGCCGTTAAGACGGAAGTGGCCGTGAACAACAAGCTGTCTTGCTTCTCTTCTTGTCTGAGCCATACCCATTCTGTAAACTACGTTGTCGAGTCTTGATTCAAGGAGAGTGATGAGGTTTTCACCTGCCATACCTTCCATTCTTTCAGCCTTCTTGTAGTAGTTGTAGAACTGCTTTTCAAGTACGCCGTAAACAAACTTAAGCTTCTGCTTTTCTCTGAGCTGCAAACCATACTCGGAGAGCTTCTTTCTCTTGTTTGCGCCGGGATTTCTCATGTTCATCTTCTGAACTTTGCTTCCTGTGTATCCGAGTACCGCCGGGCTGATTTCAAGAGAACGGCACTTCTTTACTATAGGTTCATGATTTACTGCCATTAGTTTAATCCTCCGTTATTCTATAATAATATCGGCACATTCTTTGCCGACACCGAGCAAACGAACCGCTCGGTTAAGATCATTTGTAATTCCCTGTAATATGTCACACAATCAAACGCGTCTTCTCTTGGGAGGACGGCATCCGTTGTGAGGAATTGGAGTTACGTCTTTGATAAGTGTGATGTCAAGACCTGCTGTCTGGAGAGCTCTGATTGCAGATTCTCTTCCCTGACCGGGGCCCTTAACGTAAACTTCTACAGTCTTAAGACCGTGTTCCATTGCTGCCTTCGCTGCAGTTTCTGCTGCGGACTGAGCTGCAAAAGGAGTAGACTTTCTGGAGCCTCTGAAGCCCATTTCGCCGGCAGATGCCCATGAAAGTGTGTTACCGTAAACATCGGAAATTGTTACGATGGTATTGTTAAAGGTTGAGCTGATATGTGCTGCACCTTTTTCGATATTCTTGCGTTCGCGGCGCTTTCTTGAAACGCCCTTCTTCGCTACTGCTTTAGCCATTTGCTTGACACTCCTTCCTGTGAGAGGATTATCTCCTCACACAAAATTAATTACTTCTTCTTGTTAGCGATTGTCTTAGCGGGACCCTTACGTGTTCTTGCGTTAGTCTTTGTACGCTGACCTCTTACGGGAAGACCCTTACGGTGTCTCTGTCCTCTGTAACAATCAATTTCAACAAGACGCTTGATATTGAGCGCAATGTCACGGCGAAGGTCACCTTCTACTGTGTATTCATGCTCAATAACCTCACGGAGCTTTGCAACATCGTCCTCTGTAAGGTCCTTAACTCTTGTGTCGGGGTTGATTCCTGTTTTTTCAAGAATCTTATTGGAGCTGGTTCTACCGATACCGTAAACGTATGTCAGACCGATTTCTACACGTTTTTCTCTCGGAAGGTCTACACCTGCTATACGTGCCATTAAAATTCACCTCTTTCATAAGATAGCGGCAATTTTACCGCAAAGAGAATTTGGTCAAAACCAAATCATAAGGCTTTCACTCCGAAATTCGGAACACATAGGGGAGTTTGCCTTGCAAACTCCAAACCAATTTGCTCCGCAAAATTGGTTATTAGCCCTGTTTCTGCTTGTGCTTGGGGTTTTCGCAGATAACCATTATAATACCGTGTCTCTTGATTATCTTGCACTTATCACAGATTTTTTTCACTGAAGGTCTAACTTTCATTTTCTTTTACCTCCTGTTATTGATCTTGCGACACGAATTACTTCGCACGCCATGTAATCCTGCCCTTGGAGAGATCGTATACCGAAACTTCAACAGTTACTTTATCTCCGGGGAGGATCTTGATATAATTCATTCTGAGTTTTCCCGAAATGTGAGCGATAATTATATGCTCATTCGAGAGTTTGACTTTAAACTGAGCGTTGGGAAGTGCTTCCAGCACCACACCTTCGAACTCTATAACGTCATCCTTTGCCACAGAACTGTCCCTCCGTTTTAATTGGATTATGTGGGATATTGCCTTATACCCTCACCACTGCCGCGGCGAATACCGTGAGGTAAGCTCTTTTTCGCATCCTGCGCATTCAGCAAGCTACGCATTCCGTATATCACAGTACCCAGCCATTGGTGACAAGCTCCGGCAAGCACCCGCAGGTTTTATATTTTTGTGAGTATTTCCGGACCGTTTTCCGTAATTGCCACCGTGTTCTCATAATGGGCGGAAAGACTTCCGTCGCGTGTAACGACCGTCCAGTCGTCATCAAGAACCCGTACTTCAAAGCCGCCGACGTTTACCATGGGCTCTATCGCAAGTACCATTCCCGAAGCTAAACGCACGCCTCGTCCGGCACGTCCGAAATTGGGCACCTCCGGATCTTCATGTAGCTCCGAGCCTATGCCGTGTCCGACATATTCGCGAACCACAGAGAAGCCTGCCTTTTCAACAACCTCCTGTACCGCAGCGCATATATCGCCCAGACGGTTTCCGACCACAGCCATTTCCATTCCTGCGAAGAATGAGAGTCGTGTGACTTCCTCAAGTTTTTTTGCTTCTTCCGAAACATTTCCGCAGAAGAATGTTCTTGCACTGTCTCCGTGGAATCCACCGATATACGCTCCGACGTCCACCTTTACGATGTCTCCGTCTTTAAATGGCTTATCGTTGGGAATTCCGTGTATAACTTCATCATTGAGGCTTATACAAGCACTTCCGGGGAAGCCGCCGTAACCGAGGAAAGAGGGCTTTGCACCTTCCTTCTCGATATAATGACGAATTGCCCTGTCAACGGCGAGCGGTGTTGCTCCGGGTTTTATATGTTCCCTTGCAATCTCAAGCGCTCCTGCCGTTATTCGGCCCGCAATCCTCATTTTACTGAGCTGTTCGGGGTTTTTGAGTTTTATCATAGCAATTTAGTCCTTAATGCCGAGAGCTTTGAGGGTGAGTGCTGTTGTATCCGCTAGCTCCTCCTGTCCCTCTACTTCCTTGAGAATGCCCATTTCGGCATAGTAGTCTTTAAGCGGTTCGGTCTCCTCGTGGTAAACCTTAAGTCTTGACTCTACAACTTCAGGTGCGTCATCCTTGCGAACGGAGAGAGTGTCGCCACAAACATCGCATACACCTTCTTCGGAAGGCTTTTTATACTCAGTGTGGTAGGAAGCACCGCACTTAAGGCACACACGTCTGCCACTCATTCTCTTTACGATCTTATCGTCCGCGACCTCAAGGTCAAGAACAACGTCGATTGTAACGCCCATATCCGTCAGAGCCTTTGCCTGAGGAACCGTTCTGGGAAAGCCGTCAAGGATAAAACCGTTTTTGCAGTCATCCATGGCGAGTCTTTCCTTTATGATACCGATAACAACTTCATCCGGAACAAGTCCGCCGGCCTCGATTTTTGCCTTTGCCGCAAGTCCCATTTCGGTACCTTCTTTAATGGCGCTTCTGATTATTGCGCCGGTTGATATTGTGGGTATACCGAGCTTTTCGCTCACTATCTCCGCCTGTGTGCCTTTACCTGCACCGGGTGCTCCGAAAAATATTATTTTCATATTTTCCACGCCACCTGTTATCAGTCAAGGAAGCCCTTGTAATGACGCATGGACATCTTAGCTTCCATTTCGCGCCAAAGTTCAAGAACTACGCCAACAATAATAATTACGGAAGAACCACCAAAGGTAAATGACTGGAAGGACTGGTTTGCTGCACCGAGTATAAAGGGAATAATCGCGATTATACCAATTGCAAACGCACCTATAAGTGTTACCTTATTAAGACTTCTTGTAATGTAATCGGATGTGGGCTTGCCGGGACGGATACCCGGGATTGTACCGCTGTTCTTCTTAAGGTTGTTTGCAACTTCAACGGGGTTGAAGGAGATTGCAACATAGAAGTAAGCGAATGCAATGATGAGAAGGAAGAATATTACCATGTAGATAGGTCCTCGCTGAGAGAGCCAGTTCTTGTAGAAGGACCACTCTGCAAACTTGGGAACAAACATAGCAATTGTAGAGGGGATAGAAACTATCGCACTCGCAAAGATGATAGGCATAACGCCTGTCATGTTGACTTTGAGAGGAAGGAAAGAGTTCTGTCCGCCGTACATTTTTCTTCCTACCTGACGCTTAGCGTACTGAATCGGAATTCTGCGCTCTGCGTTGGAGATATAAACGATGAACCACATTGTTGCAACGGTAATTACAGCTGCAATAAGTGTTACAATCCAGCTCTGAGCCATAAGACCTGCGAACTGTCCGGGGAGAGATGCAACGATGTTAGCGAAAAGGATTACGGAGATACCGTTACCGATACCGTGTTCGTTGATCTGTTCTCCGAGCCACATGATAATGGACGCACCGGCTACATATGCAGTAATTATTACTATTGCTACAAACGGGTTACCTCTGTATTCACCGAGGAAGCCGTAGGTGTTAAGACCTGTCTGGGTGTTGTTGAGGAATGTCCAGTAACCGAATGCTGTTACGATAGCAAGGATTACTGTTACATATCTTGTAATGGAAGCAATCTTCTTTCTGCCTTCCTCGCCCTGCTGACTGAGTCTTTCGAGGGCAGGAATTGCAATTGTAAGAAGCTGCATAATGATGGATGCGTTGATATACGGGGAGATTGAAAGTGCAAACAGGGTAGCTCTTGAGAATGCATCACCTGAGAGCAAGTTGAAATACTGGAAAAGCATTGTCGCACTTTGCTCTGTGCCTTCTGCTGTTGTAGGATTAAAGAACAGCTGGAGTGCATTAGCGTCTACAAAAGGAACGGGGATAGCCGCGCCGATTCTGTAAACTATGAGAATCATAAGTGTAAAGAGAATGCTTTTTTTAAGCTCTTCTACCTTCCATGCGTTTTTCAGTGTCTGCAACATTTCAAATCACCTCAGCCTTTCCGCCGGCAGCTTCGATTTTCTCCTTTGCCGAAGCGGAGAAGACATTAGCCTTTACCGTAAGCTTCTTGGTAATTTCGCCGTTTCCGAGAATCTTTACGCCGTCCTTTGTATCCTTGATGATACCTTCAGCGATAAGTGTTTCTACGGTTACTTCAGCGCCATCTTCAAATCTGTCAAGTGCGTCTACGTTAATTATAGCGTATACCTTCTTGAACATATCGTTTGTAAAGCCTCTCTTGGGGAGTCTTCTGTACATCGGAATCTGACCGCCTTCAAAGCCGGGACGTACTCCGCCGCCGCTTCTTGCGTTCTGACCCTTGTGACCTTTACCTGCAGTCTTGCCGTTACCGGAGCCGGGACCTCTGCCCTTTCTCCAAGCCTTTTCGGCTGAACCTGCAGCGGGTGTAAGTTCATGAAGCTTCATATATTTTCAATCCTTTCTTTGAATACATCCGTATTCAGAAATTTGCGATCTCAAACCTCTTCAGTTTCTACAAGGTAGCTGATGAGAGCGATCTTGCCTTCTGTTGCTGCGTTCTTTACCTGAACGCTTGTATCGCCGATCTTGCGAAGTCCCATGGATTTCGCAGTTGCAATGTGGTTTTCCTTACGGCCGATAAGACTCTTTTTGAGAGTTACCTTAATATTTGCCATTTCTGCGTCCTCCTATTACTTTCTGAGGTCTTCCGCATTCTTGCCTCTGATCTTTGCAACTTCTTCAGCTGTTCTGAGGCTTGCAAGACCTGCGAAAGTAGCCTTTACTACGTTGATCTTATTATTACTTCTGAGCGACTTTGCACGGATGTCTCTGATTCCCGCAAGGTCAAGTACTGCACGGCAAGTGCCGCCTGCGATGATACCGGTACCTTCTGCAGCGGGCTTGATGAGTACTCTTGCTGCACCGTATTCGCCTATTACTTCGTGGGGGATTGATGTTCCCTTAAGGGAAACTGTAATCATGTTCTTCTTTGCGTCTTCGATAGCCTTCTTGATAGCTTCGGGTACTTCAGCGGATTTACCTGTACCGTAGCCGATGTGGCCGTTACGGTCGCCTACTACAACAACCGCTGCGAAACGCATGATACGACCGCCCTTTACAGTCTTGGATACTCTTCTTGTGACAACGACTGTCTCTTCAAGATCGAGTGTAGCTGCGTCTATGTTCTTAGCCATTGGTAAACCTCCTTAGAATTTAAGTCCTGCTTCTCTTGCGCCTTCTGCGAGAGCTGCTATTCTACCGTGATAGAGGTAGCCGCCTCTGTCGAAGACAACTTCTTCGATACCCTTGTCGAGTGCTCTCTTTGCAGCGAGCTCTCCAACCTTCTTTGCATCCTCCTTGTTGCCGCCGTTCTTTCCGAACTCTTTTTCAACACTGGATGCTGTTACGAGTGTCTTACCGCAGGTGTCATCAATGATCTGAACATAAATGTTATTGAGCGAGCGGTATACGCAAAGACGGGGGCGAGCTGCTGTGCCGGAGATCTTCGCGCGCACTCTGATGTGTCTCTTTTTTCTCTGAGCGTTTGCATCTTTTCTTGATACCATAGTGCTTTACTCTCCTTCCCGTTATTTGCCGGCCTTACCGGATTTACGTCTGATGTGTTCATCAACATATCTTACGCCCTTGCCATGGAAGGGTTCCGGAGGTCTCTTGCTTCTTACTTCCGCTGCAACCTGACCAACCTGCTGTTTGTCTGCACCGGAAACTGTGATCTTATTTTCTGCTACTTCGAACTTAATGCCTGCGGGCTGTTCCATCTCAATTTTGTGAGAATAGCCGAGCTCGAGAACAAGCTTTGTGCCTGCCATGGAAACTCTGTAACCTACGCCGACGATTTCAAGTTCCTTCTTGTAACCTTCTGTTACACCCTCAACCATGTTAGCAATGAGAGTTCTTGTCAGACCGTGAAGTGCCTTGTGAGCCTTTTCTTCGGAAGGTCTTTCAACTGTGATTACACCTGCATCTGCCTTGATAATCATATCAGGGTGGAAAGTCTGTGTAAGTGTGCCGTTTTTGCCCTTAACTGTAAGAGTTGAGCCGTCAAGCTTTACTTCTACGCCTGCGGGAACTGTTATGGGCAGTCTACCGATTCTTGACATATTATTTCTCCTTATATTTTTTGAGATTACATACACGTCTTTTCTGCCTATTACAACGTGTACGGGTGAATATTCACCGTTTTATTATTGCTGTACATTCCGAAGTTTTCGTCAAAGACGGAAACTTCCTGAGCAAAACCAAAAATTTTGCGGTTTACCAAACGAAAGCGAGTACTTCGCCGCCAACGTGCTCACGTCTTGCCTTCTTGTCTGTCATAATGCCCTTGGAAGTTGATACGATTGCTGTACCGAGACCCTTCATAACGGAAGGCATATCTTCACAGCCTGCGTAAATTCTCAGACCGGGCTTGGATACACGCTTGAGTCCCTGGATAACGGGCTTCTTAGCGATGTACTTAAGGGTGATTCTGATAATACCCTGCTTACCGTCTTCGATTATCTGATAGCCTGCAACATAGCCTTCTTCGCAGAGGATGTCGGCAATAGCTTTCTTTGTACCCGAAGCGGGAATGTCAACTGTTTCGTGCTTTGCGGAGCTTGCGTTACGAATACGAGTAAGCATATCCGCAATAACGTCTGTTATCTGCATTGTAAAGCCTCCTTTAATGCTTTTCTACCGTCCGCGGTATCCGTGCTCTGCGCTTCTCACAAGGTTTTGCACAGCTCTGCCTTGTGCGGCTGCCGGACCTTTCGGACTCAATAATTTTTTTTGAGATTGCCGAGAACGGCACTGTAACCTCTTTGATTACCAGCTTGCCTTTCTTACACCGGGAATCTGACCCTTGTAAGCAAGTTCTCTAAAGCAGATACGGCAGATGCCGTACTTTCTCATATAAGCATGGGGGCGGCCGCAAATCTTACATCTGTTGTATTCGCGTGTAGAGAACTTCTGCTCTCTCTGCTGCTTTAAAACCATTGATTTCTTTGCCATAATTCCTTACCCCTCTTATTACTTTACGAACGGTGCGCCCATAAGAGCGAGAAGCTCTCTTGCGTGTTCGTCGTTTGTAGCTGTTGTAACGATTGCGATGTCCATACCTCTGATAGCGTCAATCTTATCATATTCGATTTCGGGGAATATGAGCTGTTCCTTAAGACCGAGGGAGTAGTTTCCTCTGCCGTCGAAGGAATCGGGATTTATGCCCTTGAAGTCACGAACTCTCGGAAGTGCGAGGTTGAAGAGTCTGTCGAGGAATTCGTACATTCTTTCGCCTCTGAGAGTTACCTTTGCGCCGAGCTTCATGCCCTGACGGATTTTGAAGTTAGCGACGGATTTCTTTGCGATTGTAGCTACTGCCTTCTGACCTGTGATGATTCCGAGGTCGCTTATAATGTTGTCGATAACCTTGGAGTTGTCCTTTGCTTCACCTGCGCCGACGTTGATTACAACCTTGTCGATTCTCGGGATCTGCATGGGGCTCTTGTATTCGAACTTCTTCATGAGGGCAGGTGCTACTTCATTCTTGTAAAGCTCTGTAAGTCTAGCCATTTTACGTTACCTCCCTATTTAAAGTTCTGTGCCGCACTTCTTGCATACACGAACCTTGGAGCCGTCTTCAAGAATCTTGTGACCAACTCTTACGCCGTGCTTGCACTTAGAGCAAACAACCATTGCCTTGGAAGCGTAGAATGCGCCTTCTGCCTGGATTCTGCCGCCTTCCTCGCCTTCACGTCTGGGGCGTACATGCTTTGTAATCATGTTTACGCCTTCTACGATTATCTTTCCTTCTGCGGGAGATACTTCAAGAACCTTACCGGTCTTTCCCTTATCGTCGCCGGAGATAATTACTACGGTGTCGCCTGTACGAACGCCGAGCTTCTTCTGATATTTTGTAAGCTGCTTTGCCATTTTACGCGACCTCCTTAAAGTACTTCGGGAGCGAGGGAAAGGATCTTAAGGTAATCCTTCTCACGGAGCTCTCTAGCGATCGGTCCAAAGATACGTGTACCTCTGGGGTTCTTGTCTTCCTTGATTATTACGGCTGCATTTTCATCAAATCTGATGTAGCTGCCGTCTGCACGACGAAGGGGCTGCTTTGTTCTTACGACTACTGCCTTTACTACGTCACCTTTTTTAACAACACCGCCGGGTGTCGCTTTCTTGACTGCGCAAACGACTACGTCTCCGATTCTCGCATATCTTCTGCCTGTTCCGCCGAGCACACGAATGCACATCATTTCCTTGGCGCCGGTGTTATCGGCAACCTTCATCATTGACTGCTGTTGTAACATTTCTTGTGTCCTCCATATTTAATACCTTACGTGTCTTTGCACGCAGGGCTCTGATTTCGGTTAGTTCCGAATATCGAATCAGCTGCTGCGAAGAATCCACGGGATTCTTCAATTTTCAACGCAGTTGAAAATTACTTCGCCTTTTCGATGATTCTTACAAGTCTCCAGTTCTTATCCTT
Organism: Eubacteriales bacterium; assembly: GCA_045604705.1. GTDB lineage: Bacteria > Bacillota > Clostridia > Oscillospirales > CAG-382 > SIG622. Next base: position 10,937 of record JAZUOO010000032.1, on the reverse strand, counting down.
GGAGAGAGGTCTTGTTTCCATGATTTCTACCTTGTCGCCGATGTTGCAAACGTTTTCTTCATCATGAGCCTTGAACTTAACTGTTCTCTTGATGACCTTCTTATAAAGCGGGTGCTTAACGTTATCTTCGATGGCAACAACGATTGTCTTCTGCATCTTATTGCTTACGACACGACCAACTCTGGTCTTTCTGAGATTTCTTTCCATCTTACTTTACTCCTTCCCGCTTACGCCTGCTTTGACTTTTCGGTGATTACCGTGTGAATCTTGGCGATAGTCTTTTTGGTTTCAACAATCTTCTGAGGATTGTCGAGAGCGTTTATTGCGTGCTGAAAACGGAGGTTGAAGAGTTCAGCTTTCTGCTGCTTCAAAAGCTCCATAAGCTCAGCGGAAGATTTTTCTCTGATTTCCGTTATTTTCATAAAGCCTTATGCCTCCTCTACTGATTCTTCCTTCTTCACGAACTTACACTTAATGGGAAGCTTGTGAGAAGCAAGACGCATAGCCTCACGAGCAACTTCTTCGGAGATGCCATCCATCTCGAACATTACTCTGCCGGGCTTAACTACTGCTACCCAGTACTCGGGTGAACCCTTACCTGAACCCATTCGAGTTTCAGCGGGCTTTTCCGTTACGGGCTTATCCGGGAATATTTTAATCCATACCTGACCGCCTCTTTTGATGTATCTTGTCATCGCGATACGGGCAGCTTCTATCTGATTGCTTGTGATCCAGCCGGGTTCTGTTGCCTGAAGACCGAAGGTACCGTTGGTAACTGTGTTACCTCTCATTGCCTTACCCTTCATTCTGCCTCTGTGAACTCTTCTGTACTTTACTCTCTTCGGCATTAACATTAGTTAGCTCCCCCTTCCTTCTTTTCTCTTCTCTGGGGACGGTCACCGCGTCTGTCGTCACGTCTGTCACGTCTGGGTCTGTCCTTCTTTACTGTGGGAAGAACTTCGCCCTGGTAGATCCATACCTTGATACCGATCTTGCCGTAGGTTGTATCAGCTTCTGCGAAGCCGTAGTTGATGTCTGCTCTGATTGTCTGAAGCGGAATAGTACCTTCGTGGTAGGATTCGCTTCTTGCAATTTCGGCACCGTTAAGACGTCCGGAGCACATAATCTTGATACCTCTTGCGCCGTGCTTCATTGTTCTGCCGATTGCCTGCTTCATTGCACGTCTGAATGCGATTCTGTTTTCAAGCTGAGAAGCAACGTTTTCTGCAACGAGCTGTGCGTCGAGATCAACGAACTTAACTTCTTCAACCTTTATAGCAACGTGAGAACCTACGAATGCGTCAACTTCCTTGTTGAGCTTTGTGAGCTCTTCGCCGCCCTTACCGATGATTGTGCCGGGCTTTGCGCAGTGGATAACCACCTTAACCTTGCCCTTGCCGTCTCTTTCGATCTCAATTTTCGGAACTCCGTTCTTCTTGAGCTTTTCCTTAAGCCATGTTCTGAGCTTGTAGTCAGCTACGAGTGTATCACCGAATACTTCGTCCTTTACGAACCATCTGGAGTCCCAGTTCTATATTACGCCCACGCGAAGACCGTGGGGATTGACTTTCTGTCCCATATTTCGTAATTATCCTCCTTGTAGATTTTGCACGTTTTCGTGCTCTTTGAGGTTTAAGAGTTTACTTACTCTTTTTCAGCCACAGCGAGGGTGATGTGAGAGCTTCTCTTGAGTATTCTGAAAGCTCTGCCCTGTGCGCGGGGCATGATTCTCTTGGCTGTTCTGCCGGGTGTTACAAAGCACTGAGAGATATAAAGCTTGGTTACATCCATGCTCTGATTGTTTTCGGCGTTAGCCACAGCAGACTTAAGGAGCTTAAGTACGGGCTCCGAAGCTGCCTTTCTTGTATTCATGAGGATACCCATAGCTGTTGCTACGTCCTTGCCTCTGATTATATCAAGAACTACTTTAACTTTTCTGGGAGAAATTCTTAAATCATTAAGATAAGCCTTTGCTTCCATTTGTTATTTTCCTCCTTTCGCAAAACTCTTGCGACTCGTTTTTCGCGAATCGTCGTTTGCGCTATATCATTGGTAAACGGTTTTATCAACCGTTGTTGGATGTCTTTGTGCCAGCGTGTCCCTTGAATGTTCTTGTGGGAGCGAATTCGCCGAGCTTATGTCCGACCATATCTTCGGTTACATAAACCGGAACGTGCTTTCTGCCGTCATGAACAGCGATTGTGTGTCCTACGAACTGAGGGAATATTGTGGAAGATCTGGACCATGTCTTAAGAACTCTCTTTTCGCCCTTAGCGTTCATATCTTCGATTCTTGCGAAAAGCTTTGCTTCGACGAAGGGTCCCTTCTTGATGCTTCTGCTCATTTGTTTGCCTCCTTATAAGATTTTGGAGAGCGTCTGCGGATTTTTACACTGTACCGCATTTTACGCCGCTATATTACTTGTCGTTTCTTCTCTTAACGATGAACTTATTGGTTCTTGCCTTCTTGTTTCTGGTCTTGTAACCGATAGTAGGCTTGCCCCAAGGTGTAACAGGAGTGGGTCTACCGATAGGTGCACGTCCTTCACCACCACCGTGAGGATGGTCGCAGGGGTTCATTACCGAACCGCGGACTGTAGGACGGATGCCCATGTGACGCTTCTTACCTGCTTTACCGATCTTGATGTTTTCGTGTTCGGTGTTGCCTACCTGACCGATTGTTGCCTTACAGTCAAGTCTTACGATTCTTACTTCACCGGAGGGAAGTCTTACCTGAGCAACTCCGTTTTCCTTAGCCATGAGCTGTGCGAAAACACCTGCTGAACGAACAAGCTGTGCGCCCTTACCGGGGTAGAGCTCAATGTTGTGAATAACGGTACCTACGGGGATATTTGCGATAGGAAGAACGTTACCAACCTTGATGTCTGCGTTTGAGCTGTTGATTACAGTGTCGCCTGCTGTGAGGCCAACGGGAGCGATGCTGTATGTCTTTTCGCCTGTTTCGTACTGAAGAAGAGCGATGTAAGCGGATCTGTTGGGATCGTATTCGATTCCGAGAACCTTTGCGGGAACATCCTGAATGTTCTTCTTGAAGTCGATAATTCTGTACTTTATTCTGTTGCCGCCGCCCTGGTGACGAACGGTGATTTTACCTGTATTATTACGTCCGGCATGCTTCTTAAGAACTGTAATAAGGCTTTTTTCGGGAGTCTTCTTTGTAATTTCCTCAAAGCCCGGAACAGTCATATTTCTTCTGGCCGGAGTAGTAGGTTTGAATGTCTTGTTAGCCATGATTACTCCATTTCTCGGCAGTTTCTTTCTTTGCACCGGTTTCTGTTTGTCTTTGCCGTACCGCCCTGCCGTTGTCGATACCCCGATGCAGTTTCCGTCTTATTTTGTAAATTACATCATTTCGTCGAAGAACTCGATTGTCTTGGAATCTTCGGTAAGCTTAACAATAGCCTTCTTCCATTCGGAAGTTTCGCCGAAGTGATAGCCAACTCTCTTGCTCTTGGACTTCATATTGATTACTGTAACCTTTTCAACCTTTACGCCGAAAAGTTCTTCGCAAGCCTTCTTGATCTCAATCTTGTTGGAAGACGCTGCAACTTCGAAGGTGTACTTCTTGTCAGCGAGTCTGTCCATACTTGCTTCTGTGATAATCGGGCGGATGATTACGTCATGCATTGTTTTCATTATGCGTATACCTCCTCGATCTTAGCTACTGCATCCTTAGCGAGGATAAGCATATCGTACTTGAGGATGTCGTAAGCATTGAGTGTTCCGGGAATAGCTGTCTTTACGCCGGGAATGTTGGATGCGGATGCAACAACAAACTTATCAACCTCGGGAAGAACGATGAGAGCCTTCTTTGCACCGAGAGCCTTCAGCATATTAGCTATTGTCTTTGTCTTATATTCTGTCATAGCGAGAGCGTCGATAACTGCGATCTTGCCTTCCTCAGCCTTAGAAGAGAATGCAGACTGCATAGCAAGTCTCTTAACCTTCTTGTTGATGGAAACTCTCCAGTCACGGGGCTTAGGTCCGAATGCGATACCGCCGTGTGTCCACTGAGGAGATCTTGTGGAGCCCTGACGTGCACGTCCTGTACCCTTCTGCTTCCAGGGCTTGATACCGCCGCCGGAAACCTCTGCTCTTGTCTTGGTACTCTGTGTACCCTGTCTCTGATTCAAAAGATATGCACGGATAACGGAATGAAGAACGGGAACGTTTACTTCGATACCGAATATACCTTCAGCGAGAGTAATTTCGCCCTTTTCGTTTCCTGCCATATCATACATCTTTACGTTAGGCATTTATTCTTCCTCCTTCGCTTACTTTACTGATGAACGGATGAATACGATACCGCCGCGCTTTCCGGGAACTGCGCCCTTGATAGCGATGAGGTTCTTTTCAGCGTCGATCTTTACAACATCAAGGTTGAGAGTTGTAACCTGCTCATGACCGTACTGACCGGGCATGTGCTTGTTCTTGAAGATTCTGGAAGGTGTGGAGTTCATACCTACAGAACCGATGTGACGGTGAACGGGGCCTACACCGTGAGTCTTTTCCTGTGTTGAAGCGTTCCAACGAACTGTAACACCGGAGAAACCGTGACCCTTTGTGATGCCTGTTACGTCAACCTTTTCACCTGCTGCGAATACGTCAGCCTTGATTTCGTCGCCAACATTCATGGAAGCTGCGTCATCAAGTCTGAATTCCTTCAGGTGCTTCTTGAGGGAGATGTTTGCCTTTGCGAAATGACCCTTGACGGGCTTTGTTACCTTTCTTTCCGCGATGTCCATAAAGCCGAGCTGAACTGCGTCGTAACCGTCGTTTTCAACTGTCTTCTTCTGAACTACGGGGCAGGGACCTGCTTCGATGACTGTTACGGGAATTACGTTTCCGTTTTCGTCGAAGATCTGAGTCATTCCGAGCTTCTTGCCGATAATTGCCTTTTTCATTTTGTTTTCCTCCTTAGGTTATTGGTTGGCGTGCCTTGAATTTGCCTATTGAGGTATGTTTCTTGTCCTCCGGGCAGCTCGCCAACGTGACCACTGATAAATCAGGGGCTGCCTGTCACCGCCGGCAAAAGCGTGTGATGGCGTATTTAACTTCCTTGATTTTTTTCGGCTTGTAACGGAAGCCTATATAAATATTAAGGAAAATTAAAGCGTGGGTAATTTTTACTCAGAGCTTAAGCATCAAACTTAAAGTTTGATTTCGATTTCTACGCCTGCAGGAAGTTCGAGGCTCATGAGAGCGTCTACTGTCTTCTGTGTAGGCTTGAGAATGTCGATAAGTCTCTTGTGTGTACGGAACTCGAACTGTTCTCTTGCGTCCTTATACTTGTGAACCGCACGAAGAATTGTAACGATTTCCTTTTCTGTGGGGAGCGGAATGGGACCGGACACCTTAGCATCGTTTCTCTTTGCTGTTTCAACTATCTTTTCAGCAGCCTGATCGATAAGTGTGTGGTCATACGCCTTGAGTCTGATTCTGATTTTCTCGTTTGCCATTTTCTGTTTTGCCTCCTTTAAAATTTTGCGCCGATTCTCAACTTTTCGGCATGGAATAATAAATGTGACACAGAAAATTCTGAACACTCATCCGGGCGTTTCATGTTTTACCCGAATAAAAACCGAATTCTTCCCAAACCGAATGGGGGAAAAATCCGGGTAGCTTCTTTGACTTCTTTGCTTTTAAACGCCGCAGAATCCAACATGAAGATTCCGCAAACGCACAATCGTCCCACGGCGTACACACAACTGTGTGCCGTTCCGTGCCTGAATGTTAAGAAAGAACCAAAAGCCGAAACAAACCGCCATCCGAAGACACTTCCCTGCTTGAAAGGATTGTTTAATCGGTGCGCATTTGCTTGTGGCTCAGTATTTGCTGTCGCCCGGTTGTCGGACATACTCCACGGAAATTACCGGCTGTTGCTTTCCCTACCCTGTAGGATAAGGTTCGCTCACCGCAACCTCCCGCTTCATCGCACATCAAGCCTTGACAGTATACTATAAATGTATTTATTTGTCAAGGTTTTATCGGAAGAAATATGTAACTAAATTGTAAATTCGATATATTGAGTCTACTTCGACAAATAATTGCCCATATGTTGTAGTAATATTGTAGCGATTCAAGAATAAGTTGAAATTTTTGCTTTCAAAATGCGTGAGAATGCGGCAAAAGACGGCAGAAAATCGGCAAAAAATTCGGAAAACAACAAAAAAAGAGAGGATTAAAAAATGAATTGGACTGAAAAATCCGGGTCGACTATCAAAAAGCGGGTATCTTCGTTATTTAACAGAATGAAAAAGATATTAACCTCTTTTCGGCGAAGGCTTTGGGACGGCGTGAAGAGCTCCGCTGCGGCAAAGTTTCTTTGTGACGACGAAACACTGCGAAATATCGTCGGAATCGGAAAATGTGTCGGACTTTGTGTTGCAGGATTCTTATTTGGAATATGCACTGTTGACTACATGGCTTATCCGCTGGGGCTTGCTTTTCTCATTGCATCCGGGCGACTGTCCTTTTTTGTTTATGCCGGCAGTGCGATTGCCGCACTTACATATCCGTGGTTGGGGTTCGCTTTTTTCGGTGTAAATACTCTTATATACATAATAAGGAAGATTCTTTTATCGGACAATTTTTCGGAGAGCAGAAAAGCACGGATTCTTTTAGCCTTTGTTACAGCGTTTTTTGTTTCCTGTGCCATGTTTCTTTCGGTTTCTTCAGGAACTGTTCCGGGGGATGTGTCAGGATTTAACCTTATTTCGTGCTGTGCTTGTTATATCATCGGCATCCCTCTCGCGGTAATTTTGTTTTATCCCGTAACGTCAAAGGAGAGATTTAATCAGTCTCAGGTACGGATTTCGCTGTGTTTTTTCTGTGCTTGTCTTATTATGTCCTGTTCCTTTCTCCCTTTTTCATCGGCAGCATATTTTGCAGCTTGTGTGTGTACTCTTCTTTTCTGCACAATTTTTGACGGATATGCAGGTGTACCCGCGGGGGCTGTCTTCGGACTTGCAACGTTGAATTTTGTTTTCTGTGCTCCCCTTTGTATTGCGGCGTTTTTATTTACCACGCTATATGAAAGACGACAGATTCTCGTTTATCCGCTGTTTGCATTGTGTGCCTTTATAATCTCATTGTTTACTGTTTCTGCCAAGGATTCGGCAGATGTCCTGCTTGCCGTTGTTATAGGGACTCTGGGATTTATGCCGGTAGGACTTATAATTTCTTCAAAAAAAACAGAGTATGATCTGAAAACTTCGATTCAAAGGGAGACCGTGGCAGAGGTCTACACAAACAGAATGTCAGCACTTTCCGGAGCATTCGGTGCGGTGTCAAAGCTGTGCTTTGGTTTTTCAAACAGGATGAGATTTCCGTCTGAAGATGAGGTACAAGCTCTCGTGTCGGTATGTTCTGCGAAGGCTTGTTCCAAGTGCCCGGATTTTTACGGCTGCAGTCACAAACAGTTTTGGTGCGACAGGAAGATTGCAGCGAGTCTCATTTCCGATAAGCTGACATCTTCCATGCTTCCGGAAAGGCTCACACGCTGCTGCAAAAATGTACTCCCCATAACAGAGAATCTAAATGGCGAATACAAAAAGCTGTTGTCAGAGCGATTCAACAACAATAAGACCGAAATCCTTGCCTATGAATACGCGACACTCGGCAGAATTTTGAAATATACATCACGTATATCCTCGGAGGATGTTTACTATGACAGCAAACTTACGGCACTTGCAAGCGGTGCTACGAAAAAGCTTGGTATTATAAACGAAGGAGTAACGGTTTACGGAACGAGAAAAAAGACTCTCGACATTTGTGCTGTGCCGGTCTCATGTATAAATACACCTTCAGATAATCTTGCGGCATTTTACAGTGCGGAATGTGCGGAGCTTTTTGACACGCCCGAATTTATTCTTGACGAGGAAGGAACATTCACGGTACGCTTAAGATCCAAGGAAGTGATATGCACCGAATACGTAACGGCTTCCCACACCAAAAACGGTGAGACGGTCAGCGGTGACACGGTATCCTTTTTCAGGAGCGACGACAGTTATTTTTACGCTCTTATCGCCGATGGAATGGGAAGCGGACGTGATGCGGCGATGACTTCACGGCTTACGTCCGTGTTTGTGGAAAAGCTGTTATCAGGCGGTGCAGGTAAAGGTGTGACCATGGAGCTTCTTAATAATCTTTTGATGTCAAAGAACAAGGAGTGTTTTTCGGGGGTGGATCTTCTGGAGGTGGATCTTATAAAAAAGAAAGCATCCTTTGTCAAGGCGGGGGCTGCACCTGCGTATTTGCTCAGAAGCACCAAGCTTTTCAAGGTATCCTCGGACACGCCGCCATGTGGAATTATCGAGGGATTTTCTGCGGAGAACACTTCCTTTGATATTTTTCCGGGAGATCTTATTATTATGCTGTCGGACGGTATTACTTCGTCCATTGATTGCGGGACGGCACTTTGTGATATTATGAACAGCTCCAAGGGACAGCCGCTTGAAGTTATTGCAGGAAAAATTTTGGATATGGCGGTGTCGATGACGGTACATGATGATGATATGAGTTGTGTAATGGTGAGAGTTAAATGAATGCAGAATGCAAAATGCAAAATTGATTTTTTGATGTTTGAGGGGGTTACGGCGGAAATCTTCTATTTATATAAAAAGCCTCGACAAAGGATGTTACCGATGCCGAGGTTTTGATGTGTTTATTTAATGTATGCTTTGTATTGACTGCAGTTTCGTAAAAGCGAAAAATTACACCTTTCACTTATACTTCCATGCGACCCGACCATGTGAAAGACTCCTTCGTAGTCTTTGGAGGCTTGCACGGAATATAACTGTAAATCTGCAACCCCACAAAAAGCCTCCAATTCCGAACACATCCGCAATCACCACTCGCCCCCGGTCAAAGGAGCACAGCGAGTTTGGCTATATTCGTGGGTCAAGGGAGCCCTCGGCTTCCTTGCAGGGGTGTCGGGGACAGAGTCCCTGACAATAAGGCTTATCTCTGCACTCTACCCGAGCCGCCGTTTTTGATAAGGCTTTCGACTTCGTCTACGGAAACGAGGTTAACGTCACCTGCGATGGAGTGCTTAAGGCAGGAAGCCGCAACTGCAAATTCGATGATGTCCTGATTCTTCTTGCCTGCGAGAATTGCGTAGATAAGACCGCCGCCAAAGGAGTCGCCGCCGCCTACTCTGTCTACGATGTGGATGTGGTAGGTGTTGGAGAAGTAGTATTCATCATCGGCGTAAAGCATTGCTGCCCAGTCGTTGTCATTGGCGGAAATGGAGCTTCTGAGTGTGATTGCAACCTTTTCAAAGCCGAATCTGTCTTTTAGCTGCTTTGCAACGCTCTTGTATGCTTCGTGCTCTACCTTGCCGGATTCGACGTCTGTGTTTGCAGCCTTGATACCGAATACCTTTTCTGCATCTTCTTCGTTTGCGATACATACGTTAACGTAAGGCATGAGCTCGCCCATTACCTTGCCTGCTTTTTCACTTGTCCAGAGCTTCTTTCTGAAGTTAAGGTCGCAACTTACCTTAATACCTTTTTTCTTACATACCTTGAGTGCGTCAAGGCAGATAGCTGCTACATTGTCACCAAGTGCGGGAGTGATACCCGTGAAGTGGAACCAGTCTGCACCATCCAGGATTTTTTCCCAATCAAAGTCGGATGCCTGTGCTTCCATGATAGCGGAGTGTGCTCTGTCGTAGATAACCTTTGAGGGTCTCTGGGATGCACCGTTTTCAAGGAAGTAGATACCTACTCTGTCGCCGCCACGTACAATTTCACTTGTATCAACGCCGTAAGCTCTAAGGGAATTTACTGCTGCCTGACCTATTTCGTGAGTCGGGAGCTTTGTTACAAATACGGAATCCATACCATAGTTTGCGAGGGATACGGATACATTGGCTTCACCACCTCCGTAGTTTACCTCGAATTCATCGGAGTTGATAAATCTTCCGTAAGCCGGAGGATTGAGTCTGAGCATAATTTCACCGAAACATACTGTTCTCATATTTGACTTTCCTTTCTGTACCATAGTGGTACAAACAAAAATATATTTTATAATTATTATTTGCTACCTGAACAAGCCGATAGTTCATAAAATTCTCTAACATTTATATTATAAATCACGGCAGGCAAAATGTCAATACCAAAATATAATGGAATCGGATATATTTTAGTGAAAATTAACTTTTTGGGGATTTTTAGGTATTAATTTAAAAAATATTGTTGATATAGATGGATACATATGATATACTATTGGGGTAAAATATTCGCCGAATAGTCAGACAGACCGCAACATTCTAATTAAAAAGGGGACGTTATATGCAAAAAAAGACTTTTTCATGGACACGGATTTTATGGGCTTTTTCCGGGATCGTTCTGTTCTTCTCGGCACTTCATGTTATAAATGTTCCGGACAATCAGCTTATGAGTATTGCTCCGCATCTTGGACTTGCCATGCTTTTTGTCGGCTGTGTGAATCTCACCGTTTATTGCTTTAAGCACAAAAAGATTCACGGCTGTCACTGGCTTCTTGCAGACGGTCTTTCGGCGGTTTGTCTTTCGTTCTTTCCGCTGTTCAATCAGATGATACCTGCAAGTGTCATTCCGTTTTTCTTCGGAATATGGGAGCTTGCATCCGGCGTTTTGAAATTTACCGAGTCCACTGAGCTTTATGAGGAAAATATCCGTGGCTGGCAGTGGTTTTTGGGTGTCGGACTTATTGAGCTTATCTCCGGTGTTGCTTCCATGGCAAAGCCCATTGATGAGTTTGTGGGCATGAACCATGTCATTGCGATTATTTTCTTTGTACAGAGTGTTGGGTACATATTCAAGATTATTATGTATCCGTATCTTGCATCGAGTGCTCCTTTATTTATGCACAAAAGCGAGGGCACTGAAAAGGACAACAAAGAAACCGGTGTGGTCATCCAAACTCCATAAA
>JAZUOO010000031.1:0-12166 GCA_045604705.1 Eubacteriales bacterium | reverse complement strand
TTTAATGTGCGAAGAAAGGATTCTTATGGAATTTTTAAAGGAACTCTTTGGCGACAATTCTTTGTCTTTCTCACAGTTTTCCGAGGCTTTGAGTGCTCACCCGGAAATTAAACTCGCAAATCTTGCAAGTGGCGAGTTTGTGGCAAAGGGAAAGTATGATGCCAAGGAAACTGAGCTTAACACTGCCAACACGACCATAAAGACTTTGCAGGACGCTGTGAGGAAATTTGACGGTGTTGACATTGACAAGCTCAAGGGTGAGGTTGAGAATTGGAAAACCAAATACACAACCGACATCGAAGCACTTCGTCTTTCTGCAGCTGTTGACGCAGTGATTGCAAAGACGGGGGCAAAAAACCCCAAGCTCGTAAAGAGCTGTATTGACTTATCAAAGGTGAAGCTTGACGGTGAAAATGTGCTCGGACTTAATGAACAGTTGGAAACCCTTAAGACTTCAGACGGCTATTTGTTCGGCAATACAGGCTCCGAAGGTTCTTCGGCGGGCACAGGAATGGCACAGGGGACTTCGGGAGAGGATTTATCAAAGCTCTCGGATGAAGAATACTATGCCAAAATTTACAACAAAAAATAAAAATGTAAAAGAAAGGAACAAAAATTATGGCAAACGAATTTATTACTATTCAGGAAATCGCAAGACAGGCACTCCCCAGACTTGTAGAAAATCTTGTATTTCCCAATCTTATTCACAAGGATTATTCAAGCGACTTTGTAGCGGGCAAGGGTGCTACCATTCAGGTAAGAAAGCCTGTTGTACTTGAAGCAAACGAATTTGATGCAAGTAAGGGCATTGCTCCCCAGGATATAAAGGAAGATACTGTTCCTGTAACTCTTGATAAGCTCGCAACGGTAGACATTGAAATTTCTGCCATTGAGGGTGCTACAAATATTGATACAATCAACCGTGTATTTATCGAGCCTGCGGCAGTTGCTCTTGCACAGAAGATAAATGCAGACGGTCTCAAGCTTTATAAGGACATCCCTTACATTGCAAGAGGTAACGAGGATAAATTCTCTCTTACCTCTATTTCCGAAGCAAGACACAAGCTGAATACCAACAAGGTGCCTACAGCTCCCAGACGTGCAGTATGGAGTCCCAAGGCTGATGCAGATTTCACAACAATCCCTGCTATTATCAATGCAGAAAAGAGCGGTTCTACTTCCGCACTCAGAGATGGTTCTATCGGTAAGATCTTCGGATTTGAAAACTATATGTCTCAGGCTGTTTGCTCTCACGCTTCCGGCATTACTGCAGCTGAGGCTCTTAAGCTTAGCAAGGCTGTGTCCGAGGGTGATACAAAAATCAACATTTCCGGCACTGCTCTTACAGGTAAATTTGCAGTAGGTGACGTTCTTGTTATAGACGGCAAATCCTATGTTGTTACCAAGGACAGTGCAGAGGCAGCTTCAAATGCCATTACAAATGTTGAGGTTTCCCCTGCTCTTCCTGCGATTGCTTCAGGTGCTGCGGTTGAATTTATCGGCGTTCACGATGCAAACCTTGCGTTCCATCCGAATGCTTTTGCTTTCGTTACACGTCCTCTTACAAAGCCCTCCGGTGTTGAATCCTATGTAACCTCTTACAACGGTATTTCCCTTAGAGTTACAAAGGGCTACAATATGACCTACAAGAAGGAAATGCTTTCTATGGACGTACTTTACGGTTACAAGACTATGTATCCTGAGCTCGCTACAAGAGTTATCGGTTAGTTCCTGAAAATATAGAGGGTGACAGCATTGTTTGTTACCCTCTTTGAGGTGACAGTATGTACGGTGATTTTGATTTTTACAAGAATAAATACGGTGGTAAGAACATAAAAAACGAATCGGATTTCAAAAGGTTTGCAGAAAAGAGCTGTGCCTACATAGATATGCAGACAATGGGGCGTTTGAAGACTGCTTCTCTTTCCGAGGACATTCTTAACAAGGTGAAGTTTTGCGAATGTGATCTTGCAGACAGTTTTTCTGTTTCCGAAAGAAGCACAGGACTTGTTTCCGAAAACAATGACGGCTACTCTGTTACGTTTGAAAAAGGAGCTTCAAGTGACATTCACAACCGTAAAATTGTTACATATTACCTGTGGGATACGGGATTTCTTTACAGGGGGTTGAGTAATGACCTGTAACGGAGATATTACTGTATATCACTATGACGAAGAAACCGAGACTTACATAAGAAGCTATTTCCCTGAGGTGTTCAAGGGGTACACAGAAAAGCTTACTTCCGAAAAAGGCGGTGTTTCTTCCTCAGATATTGCAAGGGTGCGGATTCCGACCGAACAGGATGTCCTCATAGAAAAAAACGATTATGTTTATTTTGGAAGCTCCGATGCACCAAGTCCCGACAAGGATAAATGTCTAAAGGTAATGGCAATCCGCGACAACAGATTCGGTGTGAATCCTCACTGGCGGCTTGACCTTGAATGATAAGGTGATTTTATGGGATTGAGTTTTGATTTTAAAATGAACAGCACTCAAACGATACTTTCAAGCCGTGGGCTTGATAATTACGGCGAAGCACAAAAGAAGCTCGACAGTGAAGTGCTGCGGTATTCAGAACCATACGTTCCGTTCAGAACAGGTAGTCTTAAAAACAGCGGCATTTCAGGAACTCATATAGGCAGTGGCGAGGTAGTTTATAATGCACCGTATGCGAAAGATCAATACTATTTCGGACGCTTCGCAAAGGGTTCGTCACTTCGTGGGCGGTACTGGATTGAACGTATGAAAGCCGACCATATTGAGGAGCTTCGCCGGGCGGTTACTTCGTTCTGTAAATAAAAAAGAAATGTTCTTTGAAATGAGGTAAAATCGTGCTAAAAGAAATTAAAGATTTTATAAAAAAATGCCCTTGTCTTAAAGGCAAGAGTGTTAAGGCTAATTATTTATCCTCGAAACCGATGACCTATTCCGTTGAAGCTGTCCCCTGCCGTCCGGTTATACGCGAGTATGTAGACGGTGGCTCGCTCAGACAGTATTTATTTGTATTTGCTTCCCGTGAAGTTTATGACGGTGAAGAAATAGAAAATATAAACACGGCAGAGTTCTACGAGGATTTTTCTGCGTGGCTTGAGGAATGTTCAAAAAATAGAGTTTTACCCGAAATTCCCGAAGGTAAAAGTATTCGTGTTGAGGTACTAAGCTTCGGCTATCTTTTTGAATCTGATGCAAGATACGCACGTTTTCAAATGCAGTGCAGACTAATTTACAAAAATTAAATTTTGGAGGTACTATTTATGTATAACAGAAGTGATAAAGTGGCATTTATGAGCGTTTCAGGCTCTGAGGGTACAACATTTTCAAGAATGACAGGCTTTACAGAGCTTTCAACATCCAAGAACGCAAAGGAATACAATCGTCAGTATGTTGATGAAAAGTCAGAACGCAGTGATGTTGTAGGCTATGCACCCTCAATGTCATACAAATTCGACAGAGAAGAAGACAATGCTGTGCATGACGTTCTTGTTGACATTGCTGACAGTGAAAAAATCGGCAATGATGCTCATGTTAGAATTGTCGTTGTTGACCTGATTTCTGATATAGGCACAGATGGTAATTTCGATGCTGTTTGCCGTGAGTTTTCTGTCATTCCCAATTCCGAGGGTGACAGCAACGATGCATATACCTACTCAGGTACGTTGAAAGCTTGCGGTGACAGAATAAAAGGAGTTGCCAAAACAACTGATGGTTGGCAAACAATAACATTTGAAGCTGCAGAATAATATATTTCGCCGAAGGCGGGAGAAATCCTTTCCTTCGGCTCTTTTTTAAATCTTTTTGATATATTACCATTTTGAAGGGACGGTATAATTATGAAATTTAAATTCTCTGACAACAATGTACATTTTGAATTTGAGGATGTTTGCTTTGAAGTTGAAGCTGCAGGTGCTTCAGTTTGGCTCCAAAACTCTTTCGGAGTGATAGAAAATGCACAAACAGTTCTAAAAAAGGCAAAGGACAATGCTACAGCACTTAACAATGAAGATATTATCGGTATCCTTGACGAGTTTGTAAAATGCTTTGACAAGCTTCTGGGGGATGGTGCGACCTTGCAGATTTTCGGGGACCGTCCAATAGGCTTTTTTGACTGCTATGACATATATGCATACATAACAAAAGAAATCCGAAGCTTCAATGCAAACAAAATGAAAGGCGTTCCGGACTATGCCGAGGAGTAATATTCTTACCGATACTCTTCCTGATAAAATTTTGTGCGGTGGGAAAGAGTTTGCGATAAAAACAGACTTCAGGGCATGGTTACAGTTTGGAAAGCTTCTTGAAAAGGCGGCAAATTCCCAAAGTGATATTGACAAAATGCTTTTTGAGGCTATCAGCTGCGTAATGGTATTTCAAAAAGGTGACAGCCTCGCCGGTACTCTTTTAGAGCTTGTTGGTGAGCTTTTTGAATTTTACAGCGGCAATACAAAGAAACATAATACAAAGGATAAGAAAAAATCAAAGAATACGCGTGCAATATACGATTTTTACGAGGATGCGGATTACATATTCGCATCTTTTTTTGAAGTTTACGGAATAGATTTGACATCTTGCACACTTCATTGGCACAAGTTCCTGGCACTTTTTCGCACACTTCCAGAGAATTGCAAGTTCTCTAAAATTCTTTCCTACAGAAGCTGTGATACTTCAAAAATGAAAGGTGAAGAAAAGCGTTTTTACACCGAAATGAAAGAATTCTATGCACTTCCGGACAACCGTTCAAGAGAAGAAAAAGACGCAGAGCTTTATGCTGAAATTGCAGCGTTGATTTGAAAATGAGAGGATGTGAACTATGGCACAATATGATGGCAGTGTAAAATTCGATACTAAACTTGATACATCATCTCTGCAAAGCGGTCTTACAAAGCTTAAAACAATGGCAACGGCTTCATTTGCGGCAATAGTTGCTGCAGGCACGGTTGCAATAAAGAAGTGCGTTGATGCAGGTGCTTCTTTTGAAAGCACTATGTCTAAGGTAAGTGCCATTTCCGGAGCTTCTGCACAGGATATGGAAAAGCTTACAGCTAAGGCAAGAGAAATGGGAGCAAGTACTGTCTTTTCTGCAACAGAGTCCGCAGATGCTCTTACATATATGGCAATGGCAGGTTGGAAAACCGAGGATATGCTTTCCGGTATCGAGGGAATTATGAATCTGGCAGCTTCTGCCGGTGAAGACCTTGCGACAACATCTGATATTGTTACCGATGCTTTGACTGCTTTCGGACTTTCGGCGGCTGACAGCGGACATTTTGCGGACGTTCTTGCAATTGCATCATCAAATGCAAACACCAATGTTTCTATGATGGGTGCAACCTTTAAATATGCCGCACCCCTTGCAGGAGCTCTCGGTTATTCAATAGAGGATGTTGCTGTTGCTACAGGTCTTATGGCAAATGCAGGTATCAAAGGTGAACAGGCGGGTACTGCACTTCGTTCTACATTTACAAGGCTTGCCGACCCTCCAAAAGAAGCCGCAGAAGCACTTGAGACACTCGGAATAAGCATTAAAAACACAGACGGAACGGCAAAACCGTTAAATGTTACCATCGGTGAATTGCGAAGCGCGTTTGCAAAACTTACAGAAACTGAAAAAACCGCTTACGCTTCTCAAATTTCGGGGCAGATGGCTATGTCCGGACTTCTTGCGATTGTCAACGCTTCGGAGGCTGATTTTAATAAACTTACCAAGGCTGTTGAAAACGCTGACGGTGCCGCTAAAAAAATGGCGGACACTATGGTTGATAACCTCGAAGGCGACTTGACACTTATGAAATCAGCTCTTGAGGGCGTTGAAATTGCGGTATATGACTGTCTTGAAGAACCGTTCAGAATCGCAACTAAAGGTGCAACTAACGCATTATCAGAGCTTGAAAAAAGTCTTTCGGGCGGAGAACTTCAGCCAAAGATGGAAAAGCTTGGCGAAAGTATCGCAGAATTTGCCGAGGGTTTTGTAGAGTTTGCCACAGACGCTCTGCCAACTGTGATTGACGGACTTTCGTTCCTTATTGAAAATCTTGATTTACTTGCAGCAACAATTATTGGTATTGCTCAGGCAAAAATGATGTATACCGCAATGCAGGCATACAACTCGATGACACAGATGTCAACGGCGAGAGTAGCGGAATACACAGCCGCTCTTGCGTTTGAGCAGAGTACCGAAGCAAGAGGAATTACAGTATCGAAGATGGTACTTTCACAAATGACCCTGAAAGACCTTGCAGTCGGTGTTTTGACGGGCAAGATTGGACTTGCAACAGCTGCACAGCATCTGTGGAATGCGGCAATGAACTCTAACCCTTTGGGGATACTTATAACACTTTTGGGCATGGCTATTCCCCTTATAGGTGCGTTTGGGAACAGGATGGCTGATACAGAAGAAACTGTAGACGAATTTGCTGAGTCAATGAAAAAAATTGAAGATTCCTATAATTCTGCTATTGAATCGGCACAGAAGCATATTACTACCGCAAATGAAGAAGCTGCAAAAATAGATATTCTTACGCAAAAGCTTTTTGAACTTGATGATGAGCTTGCGAAAAGTGACAAGGATCTTGAAAGCAACACAAGCAAGACGAAAGACAATGAAGAGAAGAAAAAAGAGCTTCTCGCCGTGGCAGAAGACCTTGAGGAGCTTATCCCCGACCTTGCTATTGAAATAGACAAGGAAACAGGACGACTTAAAACCGAGCGTGACGAGGTTGAAAAGCTGACTACAGCTTATAAGAATCTCATGATTGCAAAGGCTTATCAGAATTATTATCAGGATAAATTTGATGCTGCTGTTGCAAAGAAACTTGCTCTAGAAGAGGAATATGACCCTCTTTTAGCTAAAACGGAAACTACAAAACAGTTTATATACAGTGTTTTTTCCAAAAACTCGACTCAAACAAACACCCCTACAACAATCAGTGCAGCACCCAAAGGTGGTTATATAGGAGCTATACCTGCTGACGAAATGCAGGAAGCAGTAGATGAACTCCCAGATAACATTAAAAGGCTATCAAAACTTGAAGATGATATAAAAGCAGCCGAGACAGAAATAGATTCCATATATGATGATCTTATGAACTCGATGCTTGAGGTTGACCAATTAAGCAAAGACCTTGAAATTGACGAAGATGAAGACGAAGATGAAGACGAAGATGAAGACAAAGATGAAGACAAAGGCGGCGAAACAACGGCTGAAAAAGAACTTCGCAACTTGCGTTTTGCTTACGAAATGGGCGAAAAGAGTGCTGTGGAATTCTACAAAGACCTTACTGCATACAGAGACAAATATTTTACCGAGGGTTCCGAGGACTGGCAAGACCTCACACTTGAAATAAAAGAGGGATATGATAAGCTTTCAGAGGAACAGAAGGAACAATTCGAGAAAGACCTAGAGGAAGCAATTGAAAAGGAACGTAATGCTCTTGATAGAAAGCTTGAACGTGGGGAAATGAGCGAAGCGGAATATTATTACGCATTAGGAATACTCAGAGATAAATATTTCGCAATAGGCACAGAAGAATACGAAGCATATACCGATGAAATACTTGATTATCAGAAAAGGGCACACGAGGAACAAATCAACGATGAATTTGAAGCTCTTGATAGAAAGCTGCGACGCCGTGAAATAACCGAAGAAGAATATTATGCCGAATTAGCTAGGCTCCGTGACCAATACTACACCGAGACCGACAAGGAATACCAAGAGCTTACTGACAAGATAATCGAGCATAACAACAGGCTTGCAGACGAGACAACAGAGACAGTCAAAACGGCAATTCATGACACTTTTTCTGATATTGCCGAATATGCAGATACAGCACTCGGTGAGGTTGAAAATAAAATCGAAAGTATGCACCAAAAGATTGCTTCCTTTGGTTCTCTCACGGAAACAGATGAAAGCGGAAATACCATACTTGCAGATTTGGGCGAGGCAAACGAAGCGTTGTTTGAGTATGAGCAATATCTTTTGATGGTGAAAAATCGTGTAGCAGCATTTGGTTTTGATGAAGCAACTACAGATGGACTTTTCTCGGTCCTATCCGGAATGTCGGTTGAGGATGCTCTTGAGGCTGCAAAGCTTCTTTATGAAACGTCGGACTTTGAATTCAGAAAATACATAAAGGAATTTGAGAAAAAGCAGACATTTGCAGATAATATTTCCGATTCATTCTACAAAGACGATTATCAAAAAGCTGTTGACGACACCGTCGAGTATATGAAGGAAAAATTTGCAGAGCTTGGGGTGGATATTCCCGAGGATTTCTTTACTGCGGGCACTGACAGTGCAAAAAGTTTCGGGGAAGCTTTCCTTTCTGAAATTGAACTTCAGATGCAAACTATTCAGCAGCGGATTTCCGGATTCAATTTATCTCTTGGTTTAGGCTTTGGTACTGCTGTCGGAGGGCTCTACGGTTATTCCGGCACCCTCGGTGCGGGAAGTAACAATTCTTACAACAACACATTTAACATAATAAATCCTTCGGGGACTGTAACTTCGGGTCTTGAAGCTGCGACCACTGCTGCCGAGGTTGACAGGATGAGAAACGGATAGGAGGTGTAAAAATTGAAAATTGAATTTAAGAACGACATCGGATCTATAGTTTTTTCCGGTGGGCGTTCCTTTGGGCGTAACACCTGCTACATTGTCGAAGTCACAGGACTCGGTCTTGCTCCTGCTAATTTTACTTCCGTTGTATTTTCGGGAACTGACGGTGCAAAAACCACATCAAAACGGCTTTCCGCAAGAACTATTATTCTATCGGCAGACGTACCGAGGAGAAGCTATGATTTTGATGATTTTTACGGAAAGTTCTTGAGAGTTCTTTCGGCTGAAGGCAAGCTCTTTATTTCATCGAAAAAGAAGAAAAGGTGCATCGGTGCATACGCTGCTTCCCTTTCCGAAGGGGCAAGTCAGGGGGAATACAAACGTATTGTAATAACTTTCACCTGCGACAGTCCGTATTTTACGGATTTCAGTGAAGTTTCTGTGCCGCTGTTTACAAAAAACAGATACCTTGAGACAACTTTCACCTTGCCTTGCGTATTCTCCGAGCGTATAAACCGTGTAACGGTACACAACAGCGGTGATGTTCCTGCTGAGCCAGTTATTCGTTTTACAAACGCTGTGGGAGGTTATGACGGTGTCGACGGCAATCTTGTTATTACCAACGAAACTACCGGGCAGGTGCTTGTACTCGATTACTACCCTTCTCCCGGTGAGGCTGTTATTATTGACATTGAAAACAGGACAATATTTTCATCCGGTGGGGCAAATCTTATCAATTTTATTTCCGATGACAGCGACCTTTCTCTTTTCTGGCTTTGTGTCGGTGAAAATACACTAAGCGTGGAAAGCAACATTACAAACAACAAGGTACACGTTGAATGCTCTTTCAACAACAGGTACATTGAGGGGGCTGTTTATGGATATTAAGCTTTATGACTTTGAATTTAATCTTCTGTGCGTGGAAAACCATTACACGAGTTTAAATTCAGAAATATATTTTAATGATGTGGGAAAGGTTGAAGTACATCTTCCCCTTTCTTCCCTTCTTTTGCCAATTATTATGACAAATCGTTACCTTGTTCTGAAGCACGGCAAAAACACTGCGATTGTAACAGGTTTTTCAGCATTTTCGGAGCTTGTTATTTACGGGCGTTCTTGCAGTTGGCTCCTAAAAAAGAGGACAGTTCCCGCCTTTTCTCTTGAGAATCCGGTCGAGGGGATAGCGCTTGGTACAAATCTTGAAGAAACAGCACGGAGTATTGCGAAATATTCGTTTTCAGATGTTGAAAACTTTATTCTGGGCGAAAAATGCGGAATTTCCGACAACACTGCTTTCTGGCGTAACGCAAGAAATATTACATTCGATGTGCTGAAAGATTGTATGGCACTCTGCAATGGCGGTTTTGGGCTGAATTTCGACGTTTCGCGAAAGACGTGGGAATTTGTCTGTCTTTCGGGCAAAACTCGCGATTTCGTCATTTCTGAGGCTCACAAGAATGCTTACGAAATAGAGTGTTCATCTGACATTCTCGATTATCTTAACTGTGGTTATTATGATGAAGCTGTAGAGAGCGAGGATGGTATCTCGAGTAATACTGTGGAAAGATATATTGTCAAGGACAAAAAAAGCGGTATTTACCGTTTTGAAGGGAAACTCTCGGGTCAAACCGAAAGTGAAGCTACATCTGAACTTGCTGCAGCGGCGATAAATTCTGTCGTAAAAGCAAAATTCAGAGAGCTTATTTTTGGAAAAGATTACAGTCTTGGTGACATTGTACGTATTCGCATAGACAAAGGCAGCTTCAGTAAAACGGTGCGTCGCAGAGTTATCGGGATAAAACAGAATTACGACGAGGACGGCTATTCCGAACAGCCTATCCTTGAGGAAACGGAGGAAATTTCGGTATGAGTTATATTACAAGTTTTATGGACGGCGAAAGCTACGGTTCCGAAGACATCAACAAAGTGGTTTCCAGATTTGTGACAAGCGGAATCGAGGATCCTTTTATAGACGGTGAGCCGTACAATGTGCGACGTCTTAATGATTTGTCAAAGCCTGTGACTACAAGAGGGGTTATTGGCAGTGAAAGCAATGCAATGCAGGTAATAAAAGTCGGTGAGGAATTTTACATTTCACCCGGGACAGCATTTTTCGGGAACGGCTCAACCCTGGAGGTTACCGAGAATGAACCGATATTACTTTCGGACTTTTCGTCCACAAATTATGTATATCTTGTTTCAAGTGAGGAAGAAAACAGAAACTACATTGCTGTGAACACTTCGGAACCCGACATAACGGACGAAAATATTGTAATGCTTTGCGAAATTGCATCTGACGGCACCATTACAGACCGCAGGTGCTATGCTACAGGAAAACTACGCGGTTTGTATCAGGATAATGAGTTTGCTTTTAAGAGTATAAGGATTCAGGATACTGTTACTTTTGATGAAGACATACGCAGTACGGTTATCAATCACGACCTAGAGTGTTCTGATTTTCGGATGATGGTTTTAGTATGTTGGGGGAGGGGGAGGATAGATGAAAACGGGGATTATGTATCTCCAGATTATAACGGAGAATTCAATCTTGGTTTGACTGATACTGACAATTCCGTGATACTTTGGTTACCTCACGAAAATCTATACTTGGGACTTTGTGCCAAATCGAATCGTAATGAGTATAGTTTTTATTATCCCATTTATAGCGAAGCCGTATATAACGCAAGAAAATATTTTATGTTGGAAGAAAATTACTACCTTATTATAAATCATATCGAAAGAAACACCTGGGAGTTCTCATATTTAAGAACAAGTTCTATTTACAAAGCAACAAAAAAATTTGACTTTAAGCTGTTTTACATTTAAGGAGGCGGGTATATGACAAATACAATAAAGCTTGTGGAACTTGATGTTGCAAAAGAGAATGACTTTGTTTATTACGCAAAGCAGGGAGATGTACTTTCACGCTTTTTAAAGATACGTTTTGCAAATAATAGTGCGGCTATAACACTTGACGAAACAGACAGAATAGTGTTTACCGCAAAGCGTTCCGACGGAAAGAAAATTGTCGGGAATGGTATTGTCGGCAACGACGGTACGGCAACGGTTGAATTTACAAGCTCCATGCTGGGCGTTGGCGGTGAGGGTGAATGCGAGGTTACGGTTATTTCGGAAAACGGTGCGGTGTTGACGTCGCTTTCATTTGTGTTTGTCGTTGAAGAAAAGCTCCGTGATGACGGTGCTTTATCCTCATCCAATGAGTTCCCGGTATTTATTAAAGCTATCTCTGATTTGGCAGTGTTGAGTTCTAACATTAACGAAGCAGAAAACGCAAGGAATGTTTTTGAAGATTATAATCCCGAAACCGAGTATATCAAGGGAAACAAGGTTGCGTTTAACGGTTCAAGTTATGTGCTTATTGAAGACAGTTCTAAGGGTGTTTCTCCGTCTGAAAGCGGGAACTGGCTTTTGATTGCTTCTAAAGGCGAGAAAGGTGACAAGGGAGAACAAGGAACACAGGGAGAACAAGGAGAAAAGGGAAGCAAAGGAGATAAAGGCGAGGACGGAAAAGATTTTAAAATACTCGGATATTATTCATCGCTTGGTGCTCTTGATTCGGCTGTGACTTCTCCCGATGTCGGCGATGCTTACGCT
>JAZUOO010000030.1:0-104796 GCA_045604705.1 Eubacteriales bacterium | reverse complement strand
GTATATTTGTCAATATTGATTATTTATCATTTTTTCGGAAATCACAGTGCCGTTTTTATATATGATGCCGAAGGCAGCAACACCTTCGGCAAAGAAATTTGATTAGTTTGTATAACAATTATACATCGGAGAGCGAAATTGACTCAAGCAAAATACCTTCTCTTACGGGCGTACCCATACGGTGAGTTAGCTCTACGGCAGAGTATACATATGAAACTGCGGAAAATACCGATTCGCCAAGACTTCTTCCTTTGAGAAGCGCTCCGAGCACTACCGAGGAAAAAGCATCACCGGTTCCGGGATATGATACATCGAGCTTTTTTGTAAAGTGGTTTCCGTAACCACCGGTTTCCCTGTCAAAATACCTTGCTCCGATAGTGCCGTCACTGTCGGATATACCTGTTATTACGACGCTTGTTTTACCGCTGTTTGATAGGGAAATCAACATATCCTTAATTTCATTTTTCTCAAAATTCTCATGGTAGGGAATGCCGAGAAGAATACAAGCTTCGGTAAGATTCGGAGTAATAACATCAGCTTTTTTTGCTATATCTCTTGTTAGCTCGCACATTATGTCGGTATAAGTCTGATACTTTATGCCGTCATCACCCATAACGGGATCTGCAAAAAACAGGGAGTTGTTCTTTTTTCTGCAGTATTGAGCGAAATCAAGGACGAACTCTATCTGCTTCTCATCGCCGAGAAATCCCGAGTATATGCTGTCGAATTTCGTTTCCATAGACTTCCAATGGTCTGTAATCTTTGACATCTCATCCGTCAGCTCAAGAAAAGAAAAATCGGTAT
Organism: Eubacteriales bacterium; assembly: GCA_045604705.1. GTDB lineage: Bacteria > Bacillota > Clostridia > Oscillospirales > CAG-382 > SIG622. Next base: position 103,992 of record JAZUOO010000030.1, on the reverse strand, counting down.
AGCCCCCCGTGTGACTTGACAGAAGTGCCGTTGGCAGCGGGATCACTTGTGTTCCGAGCTGTGACAGTACGGGAATTACTACCGTGAGGGCACATCTTCCTATACAGGAAAGATCATGGATGGCACAGACTTTTTTTGGAATACGGTCTGTTTTGGTTATTTTGAGATTCATATTATTCTCCGTTCCGTCGTTAATTGACAGTACAGTATATTTTAAAATGTACGGATTTACCGCACGTTGTTTTGTGCCAGTTGGTTTGGGGAAAAACAGGCAACCCACAAACCCGAAAGCTTGAAGCTGCCCGAAAGATTATTGTTATTGGTTGTTGTCTTTATCCGTATCGGATGTATTATCGATGTTTTCCGATGTTTCTTCGGCAATGTCATCGATACTCGGAGCACCGTTCTTTGTTACCTTAAATGTCTTTTTTGCGGCACTTTCGGTAGCTTCACGGCTTTTTCTGCGCTTTTCTTCAGCAATCTCAACAAGCTCCTCATCTGTAGGATCGCCTGCCATTACTGCCATGAACTGTTCCTCCGTCATTGTTTCGTGCAGGATTAGGAAGTCTGCGATTCTTTCAACCTTTTCCTTGTTAGCGGAAATGCTGTCAGTAGCCTTGTTGTATGCTTCGTCAATGATTCTTCTGATTTCTTCATCAATAACAGAGGCAACCTTTTCCGAATAGTTGGGAGTACTGTTGAAATCACGTCCGAGGAATACTTCTTCATGTCCGCTTCCGTAAACAATGGGACCGAGCTTTTCACTCATACCGTAGGTTGTAACCATCTTTCTTGCAATGTCGGTTGCTCTCTGAATATCATTTGAAGCACCCGTGCAGATGTCCTCAAGCATTACCTTTTCCGCAACACGTCCACCGAGAAGGCTCACGAGGTTATCTTCCATTTCACGCTTGGATAGATGCATTTTATCTTCCTTGGGAACATAGAGTGTGTAACCTGCCGCAGAACCTGCAGGGATAATTGAAATCTGATGAACGGGGTCATGGTGCTCAAGGAAATAGGAAACAACAGCGTGACCTGCTTCGTGAATCGCAGTAATTTTCTTATCGTAGTCGCTAATAACCTTTGATTTCTTTGCAGGACCTACAATAACCTTGATTGTAGCTTCTTCAATTTCGTCCATACCGATATATTTCTTGTTCTTTCTTGCAGTTAAAAGAGCAGCCTCGTTAAGAAGATTCTCAAGATCAGCACCTGTGAAGCCTGCTGTTGACTGAGCGATAATTCTGAAGTCAACGTGTTCTTCAAAATGCTTGCCTCTAGCGTGAACCTTGAGTATTTCCTCACGTCCTCTGACATCGGGGTAGTTTACGGTGACCTGTCTGTCAAAACGACCGGGACGAAGAAGAGCCGGGTCAAGAATGTCAGGTCTGTTGGTAGCCGCAATAACAATAACACCGTCGTTGTTTCCAAAGCCGTCCATTTCAACAAGGAGCTGATTGAGAGTTTGTTCTCTTTCATCGTGTCCGCCGCCGAGACCTGCACCTCTGTGACGACCTACTGCATCAATTTCGTCTATGAATACAATTGCGGGAGCTGCCTTCTTTGCCGTATCAAAAAGATCACGCACACGGGATGCACCGACACCGACGTACATTTCAACAAAGTCAGAACCTGAAATTGAGAAGAACGGAACGCCAGCTTCACCTGCAACTGCCTTTGCGAGAAGTGTTTTACCTGTACCGGGAGGACCTACGAGAAGTACACCCTTGGGAATTCTTGCGCCGAGGTCGGTGAATTTTTTTGGATCCTTGAGGAAATCTACAACCTCTTTAAGCTCTTCCTTTTCCTCGTCTGCACCTGCAACGTCTTTAAAGAGTACCTTTTTCTTTTCGTCTGCACCCAATTTTGCACGTGCCTTACCAAAGGAGTTAATCTTTCCACCTTTGCCCATGGCTTGATTCATCATAACTACATACATGATAATAACAGCCGCAATTATGATAATGTAGGGAAGGAACGATACCCACCACGGAATTTCAGTCTGAGCTTCAAAGTGATATTTTTCCAAATTTCCGTCTTCTGAGGAATACTGCTCATCTATAAGTTCTCCGAGATCCTCCCAGAACATATCAACGCTTCTGAGACTGTATGTGATTTCGGTATCGTCTGTTTTGGTGATAGCGAGAACGTTGTCATTTGTAACGACGAATTCTTTGACTTCACCGTCATGGAACATATCCACGATGTCGCTGTATACAAGCTCTTTCTGACTGTTCATTCCATTGAGTAGATAAGTACTTATACCTATCATCGAAACTATAACAATGATGTAAAAGAGTATACTTTTTAAATTGCTGTTCTTCTTCATTGCCTGTTGGCTCACTCCTTGTTGCAAAGTTTATATAATTTGATGAAAATATCCGCTTTTTCCGAATGACGTATCTGCGCATCACAGAGTCCGACATAGGGCAGGGAAAGTATTTCGTTTGTTTCGGAATCAATTATTCTCGGAAGATATTTGCGAAGAGTAGTCGGTATCTTTTTTGCAGAGTACATCTTCTTTATGTCCTTTGACATATCACTTATTCTAATCTTATCTCCGGGGAGTCCCGAACGCAAACAAATTTTTCCCCTTATTATATCTGAAAAAAGCTTTGTCTGCATAAATAAACTGTAAATATTTTGATTATATTCAATTTGATTGACAAAGTTTTCGTTGATTTCGTCTTTGTTGGAACATACAACCAGCATTTCTCCGTTGCAAAAAGGTGTAATGCCTTCGGAAAGCTCAAAATTGTATTCCGAATATGCTTCTTTGTCTTTATCGCCGACGCTTACCTTAAGCTTCCCGCATTCAAATCCCACGGTTATGTTTCCCGGAAAACTAAAACTCTTTTTCTCGCCGCTGCGACTTTTTGCCGCCTTGTATATCTCATCGCAGACAGTGTCGATGTGATTCATTCCGGGAAGATAGCCCGTCTTTTCCTTGTACAGAATACCTATGATTCTTGAAAGGATAACTCTGTCAAGCTTTGAAAGCTCATTTATATCCTCTGTCATGCTCTCTTTTGCAATGCGGTCAAGATAATCATTTTCTCTTGCGGCAAGCTCGGAAAGCTTTGTTGCCTGACGGTGGAATGAGGGATTTATCTCACAAAGTACGGGAATAACTTTATGTCTGATAATGTTTCTTGAACAGTCGCAGACAAGGTTTGTGCTGTCCGTGACGTAGTCTTCGCCGATAAAGCTGAGGTAATCCTCGATGTCCTGCCTTGAAAGAGATAAAAGCGGCCGTATTATTCTGCCTCTCTTTTTTGGAATTGCGCAAAGTCCCGATATACCGCAGCCGCGGATTATATTGAAAAGCAGAGTTTCCGCATTATCCGAGGCTGTGTGTGCCGTTGCGATGTAGTCTGCGATGCCGCTGTCGCAAAGTTCGGAAAAGTAGGAATAACGTATATCCCTTGCCGCTTCTTCAAGACTTTTTTTTGTTTTCTTTGCTATGGCAGGTACGTCATATTTTTTTGAGTAAAAGGGGATACCAAGCCTTTGACAGAGTCCTTTTGCAAAGTTTTCGTCTCTGTCGGCTTCTTCTGCGCGTATCATATGATTTATATGACAAGCCGATACGGAAAATCCGTATTTTTCCGATAAAGTGCACAGGGCACATACAAGGGACACGGAATCTGCACCGCCGGAAAGCCCGACAAGTATTGTTCTATCGGTGAGTTCTTCCGGCGAAAATAAATCCAACAGTGAGTTTTCCGTCTCGCAAATCAGGTAGTGTTTTAACATTTATTATATCCGTATTTTGTTTTTGTTATTCTTAAGTTATCTTGTTTCGGTGTGCTCGGTGTCAAGCTCCGCGAACTTTGTGTATTGACCGTACCAGCCAAGATCAGCCTTGCCGGTTGAGCCGTGTCGGTTTTTTGCTATTACACAGCTTGCAATATTGTCCTTTGACGGATCATTCTCATAGTAGGAATCACGGTAGAGAAACATTACTATATCCGCATCCTGCTCGATGGCTCCCGAGTCACGAAGGTCGGAAAGCTGAGGTGTTTTATCGGCACGCTGTTCTGTAGCTCGGCTGAGCTGAGCACAGGTTATAACGGGAACCTGAAGATCCTTTGCCATGAGCTTTAGCGCACGGGAGATGTCGCCTATTTCCTGCACTCTGTTGTCTGTGTGTCTGTCCGACTGCATGAGCTGGAGATAGTCGATTATAACAAGTCCAAGGTTCTTTACACGTCTGAGCTTTGCTTTCATACCGGTTGCAGTGATACCGGCAGTATCGTCTATAAGTATATCCGTCTGCGAGAGCACCGTTGCCGCCTGACCGAGATGCTCCCAGTCATTGTCATCCAATTCTGCGGTACGCAGCTTATAGCTGTCTATCATTGCCTCACTCGAGAGCATACGCATAACAAGCTGCGATGCCGACATTTCAAGTGAGAATATGGCGACTGTCTTTTTTGTTTTTATCGCAACATTTGTGGCAATGTTAAGACAGAATGAGGTTTTACCCATACCCGGTCTTGCTCCTACAAGCACAAGATCCATTGCCCCCATACCTATAAGGTAATTGTCTATAGCCTTGAAGTAGGTCGGAGTTCCCATTGCAGCACTTTTGTCTTCTATAAGACTTTGAAGATGCTGATAGTTTTCCACCAGAACATCCTTTATATGTACGAATGCTTTGTCGTTGACCCCCTGGGCTATATCAAAGATTTTCTGCTCGGATCTGTCAATTATCTCATCAACATCACCCTCACCTGCGTAAGCCATGTCGGATATTTCCTCCGAGGCGGTAATAAGACGTCTTAGCATTGCTTTGTCTTTGATTATCTTTGCATAGTCCTTGACATTAGATATTTCAGGTACAGAATCTGCAAGTGCGGCAACGTATTCTTTACCGCCCGCTTCGTTGTATGTGCCGGAATGAACAAGCATTTCAACAAGGGTCACGGGGTCTATGCTCTTACTTTCGAGAAAAAGCTCCTGCATTGCCTCGTATATTTTTTTATGGTTATCGACAAAGAAATCATCAGCACGCAAAGAGTTTGCCAGCTCCCTTATCTGATCGGGGTCGAGTATTATGGCTCCGAGCACAGCCTTTTCCGCTTCCATGGAATAGGGGATACGATGTCCCTGACCGATATTGAATTCTTCAGCCATAATATTAGCCTCCATTCTTTAGCTTCAATGTAATGCTGTATTTTTTTAGTCTTTCTTTGCGACTACTACGTTAATTTTACCGGTTACATCAGCATAGAGCTTTACGTCGAGGGAGTATGTTCCGAAGGCTTTAATGGAATCCTTAAGATCGATTTTTCTCTTATCAACTTCAATTCCGGACTGTTTTGCAAGCTCATCTGCTATTTCCTTAGCACTGATCGCACCGAAAAATTTGCCGTCTGCTCCCGCTGTTGCGAAAAGTTTTACCACGATACCTTCAAGCTTCTTCGCATTTTCCTGAGCAGCCTTCTTTTCTTCTGCTTCTCTGTGCTTCTTTGCTTCTTCCTTGGTACGGATTTCGTTGAGAACTGCATTATCTGCAACTACGGCAAGTTTTTTTGGAAGAAGGAAGTTCCTTGCATAACCGTCGGAAACGTTTACGAGCTCACCTTTTTTGCCTTGACCTTTAACATCCTGTAAAAGTAATACTTTCATTTTTTTGTCCTCCCGTGGATTAAAGATTTTATTATGTTTTTATTCTATGCTGTTTTACGAATATTGCTTTATTTTTGAAGATATGCTGCACACGCCGAAAGAAGTTGTTTTTCCGCCTGGTCAAGGCTGACATCTGCAATTTGTGCCGCCGCCGCATCATAGTGTCCACCGCCGCCAAGAGCTTCAAGTATCAGCTGTACGTTGATGGTACCGTCACTTCTTGCGGAAATACAAGCCTTGTCGTCTATCATACTCATTACGAATGAGGCTCTGATGGATGTGACGCCGAGAAGTCTGTCTGCGGCTTTTGCCATTGAAATTCTGTCGGAAGCTTCGGTCTCACCGTTGTATTTTGAGATTGCTATTACGTCGTAGTAAATCTTCACGTTGGTCTCAAATTTTGATTCACGCATAAAGTCCTTAATGTCTGTCCTGAAGAGCTTTTGTGCCTCGGTGGGACTGCCGCCTTCGCTTCTTAGATACTGTGCGGCACCGAAGGTACTTATGCTGGTGTTCTTTGAGAACTGCTTTGTGTCAAGGATCATTCCTGCAAACATGAGATTTGCTTCAAATGCCGAAAGTGTTCCCGGTTCAAGGGAGTATTCGAGTATTTCCGCAACAAGCTCAGAGGCAGAGGATGATGAGGGCTCAATGTAGGTAATTCTCGGGTTTACATTGTAGTCGCCTGTTTTTCTGTGGTGGTCAATAATTGCGACCTCGTTTGCGGCTTCGAATATATCAGGTGCTTCAAACTGACGTATGTTATTGACGTCGCAAACTATTACAAGGGTATCGGATCTTACAAGATCCTGTGCACTGACCGAATCGGTGAATCTGTCAAGAAATTTCTGATTCCCGCGCATCATGGCAAATATTGGTTTGAGGTTTGTGTCATGGATATTTATGACGATTTTTGCCTCTTTACCCTCATTTTCACAAAGGCGTGCGATACCCATGCTTGAACCTATTGAGTCGTGGTCGCAGAAGCGGTGTCCCATAATCAGTACGTTTCCGCTGCTTCTTATGAGATTTCTCAGCTCCTGTGCGATAACTCTTGAACGTATTTTTGTCCTTTTCTGGATACTTTTGAGCTTTCCACCGAAGAATTCCGTACCGTTTTCCGTTCTTACAACTGCCTGGTCGCCTCCGCGTGCCAATGCCAGATCAAGGGCTGTTCGTGCAAGCTTCATCTTTTCTGCAAAAGCACCATCCGTTCTTGCAACGCCGATACTTGCCGTAAACGGAACGCTTACTCCTTCGACTTCAATCTGCTTTATGGTGTCAAGAATGTCGAACTTGGATTCAAGTACTTCTTCAAGCTTTTCTTCTTCAAAAAGTACCAGATACTTGTTCTTTTCGTACTCCTTGAGTATGCCGCAGAGATCTTTATTCCATTCTTCAAGAGTGTTTTCTATTGTGTTGATGGCATTTCTTTGATTGTCGCCTAAAAATCTTGTTGCTTCGGCGTAGTTGTCTATCACCATTATTGCGACTATCGGACGACGCATGAGAAGCATATTTTTGAGTTCTTCCTCTTTGTCAGTATTCCTCATGCTTATAAAGCAGTAGCTTTTGTGATAGTTTGTCGTACTGTAGCCTTTGAGCTCGAAGGTTGACTTGCCTATCCTGCAAAGGACACTTTCACCCAGACGAAGCTTTTCCGTCATATTGTCTGTATAGCCTTCGGTGATAATCTCGGAGAAGTCCTTGCCGTAGATGCTGCCGTTTTTTTCGCATATGTCCGAACAGGTTCTGTTACACCACATAATCTCATTACGATCCCCAATTATTATCATGCCGTAGTCGGATTTTACCATAAAGTCTTTGGTGATGTTTGTGATAAGGGTCCTGTCGCTTGCACTTTCCGAGCTGGCACTTCTTCTTGCGGAAAGCATAAATATTACAAGTGAGTATGTTATTGTAATAAATATGCCCGCAATGCAGAGCTTGAGATCAAGAAAACCGCATAAGACTGTAAAAGCACACATAAAACATATGGCGATTATCGCGCTTTTGCTAAAGTGGGGTCTTCCCGAAAATTTAAATAGTTTCATATTTCTGACCATTCCTTTCCGAAGTTACAGTGTTTTATGATCGGAGTTAAAACCAGCTTACTTGCTTTTTTGCAGACTCTGCGTGTGATTTTTTTCAGATCCGACACTTTCTTTCAGTATTTGGAGAATGCGAATTATTGGTATTTTTGAACCGTGCTGCTTTTGCAGGCTCTGTATTCGGAGGTGCCGAAAAACGCTATTATGAGAATGAGCAGGTAATATGAAATCATAAATCCTCCGAATATTATTGCAGCGACGATAAGTATTGAAAAACTGCGGGACATGAGTCTTGCAAGTTTGTTGTAAATTCTTCTTATACCGAGAATGAGGTAACCGGGGAGAATCACGATTAGCACACTGAGTACTCCGTATATGAAAGGTGACATACTGTTTGCAAAAAGAATTGAGAACATGATTATTACTGCCGCTATATTGAATACGGTATTTGTGACGCCGGAGATTTCGTATTTTCCAAACACAGGCTCGTTTGTTATGCCAAGGCGTACAGATACACGGTCGGCGATTCTTGTGAAAACATATATTGCAAAGTAGTATGCCGCACAGAGAATTGCAGGGGAGATTGCGATGGTGGATACCAACACATTTTCAAGATACTCGGCATCCTGTGCCGACAGCTGAAAATCAGGTGCTGCAAACATGGATGCAGCCGAGCTTAATGTCGCGTTGTACTGCATTATGACTTCCGAAATAAATGAGGAAATGGAGTCAAACAGGAGTGTATCGATGCTTATATTTCTCGTTATAGACATTGCGAAAAGCGGTATCACCGTTTCAAGTACCGAAAAGACAAGCATAAGGAACGAAGCTGTGGCACAGGCGGCGGATCTTTGTTTGCTTTTTACACTTACCAGATATATTACGGCGGCAGCGAGAGTAGTGGAGAGATAGCCTGTCAGTGCATACAGAGCAGAGAGGTAATCTGCGAACCAATATCCTGAAAAAATGCAGAACAGTGTCGGAATGATTATAAGCAAAGCTCCTTTGTTGGCGTCTTTTCCAAGGGAATGGAGATAGAGGTAATACAGGAGCATTGTGAGAAAGGGACATATTATTCCCGTGGCAAGGCTTACGGAAAGACTGCTTTGGAATATGCCGCCGACAGAAGAAAATATCTGTACACAAGATATTACCGTGTAGAACAGTACAAGTAAGGGTGCATATTTTTTTGAGTTGTTTTCTTCCGTGTTATTGATTTCGGGCATTGTTGATTCTCCATATTGCAATTTGTGGTATTTATATATCAAAGCTTATCTGAAGCTGTGATATGTCAAATTCTTCGTAAAGTGTTCCGGTTGAGGGTAGCTTAGACTTTCTGTATCTTGCGAAGTGCTTCATCTGTTCGCTTCCGTCGTCAACGAATTCAACCACATCCGAGACGATTTGTCCCTTTTTCTGTGTAAAGACTATAACCCCGGAGGCGGTTCTTGTTGCTTTTTCCGTGAGCTGGTCGCTGTTTATGATTACGGCTTTACCGGAGGAGGATTTGAGCAGGAATTCCTTCATGGGTGCTCTGCCTTCCTTTTCCGGGACATAGAAGATTGCACTTGTGGGGCTGTCCGAGCTGAATGCTTTTGTGAGTTTTTTTCTGTTGGTTTTTGTAGCATATTCTGAGACCTTGATTTTGACTGCCTTACCGTTTTCAAAGAATATTGCGATGTAGCCGGAATAGTCCTTTGTGGGCATGGTCATAAGTACGTTTTCATTTTCTTCAAAGTTCAGAACAGCAGGCAGATAATCACCGAGCATTGATGGCTTTGAGAGATCGAAATCGTCAAGTCTTGATTTGTATACCTGAGCTTTGTCGGTGAAAACAAGTATATCGTAATCGTTGGCAACGTCAAACTTTCCTGTTATAACATCGTTGTCTTTTAATTTCTGTGCGTCTGTTTTTGGAAGATTACCCTTGGGGAGAAGTTTTTTGATATATCCGTCTCTTGTTGTGAGCATTGTTACGGGATATACCTCTATTTCCGGTTCTTCAAACTTCGGAGCTTCCGTTTCCTCGATTATCTGTGTTTGTCTCGGCTTTGCGTATTTCTTCTTTACTTCCGCAAGCTGTTTTACAATTACGTTCTTGACTTTTCTGTCGCTTCCGAGAATGTCTTCTGTTTCTTCAATTTCTTTTTTCAGCTTATCCCTGTCGTCAAGACGTTTGAGAATGTATTCTTTGTTGATGTTACGGAGCTTTATTTCTGCGATATATTCAGCCTGAATTTCGTCTATGTCAAAACCCTTACACAAATTCGGGATAACGTCCTTTTCGTGCTCGGTTTCACGAATAATCTTTATAGCCTTGTCAATGTCAAGAAGAATTTTCGCAAGACCCTCGAGAAGATGCAGTCTTTCCTTTGCTCTTTGGAGATTATAGTAAAGCTCACGTTTAACGCACTCTGTACGCCATGCTATCCATTCTTCAAGAATTGCATAAACACCAAGGGTTTTGGGGCTTCCGCCGATGATTATGGTGAAGTTGCAGGGATAGCTGTCTTCGAGGGTTGTGAGTTTGAAGAGCTTCTGCATAAGCTGTTCGGGGTCTGCACCACGCTTGAGGTCAATTGTAAGTCTGTTACCCTCAAGACCTGTTTCCTCTCTTATGTCGGTTACTTCCTTGATTTTGCCTTTCTTTGCAAGTTCAACGACTGCGTCAATAATGTCCTCAACCTTTGTGGTATATGGAATCTGTGTAACCTCTATGCAGTTTGCCTTTTTATCGTAGGAATATCTTGCACGGAGCTTGAATGAACCTCGTCCCGTTCTATAGATTTCCTGTAATTTTTCACGGTTGTAAAGGAAGAATCCACCGGAGGGGAGATCGGGAGCGATAAGTATATCCGTAATATCCGCCTGCGGGTCTTTTATGAGTGCCGTTGTGGCATCACAGATTTCCGCAAGGTTAAAGGAACAGATGTCGCTTGCAAGACCTACGGCGATACCCTTATTGGGAGAAACAAGAATATTCGGAAAGGATGTCGGCAGAAGTGTAGGCTCCTGCATTGTACCGTCGTAGTTGTCCACAAAATCAACCGCGTCTCTTTCAAGACCGCCGAAAATAGTCTCGCAGAACTTGTCAAGTCTTGCCTCGGTATAACGGGAAGCCGCACAGGGAGATTTCGAGAAGTGATTACCGAACGCACCCTTTGACTCGATAAAGGGATGAAGCAGAGAAGCGTGTCCCGTGGTAAGTCGCACAAGTGTATCGTAAATTGCGGCATCACCGTGAGGGTTGAGCTTCATGGTACTTCCGACAATTGTATTTGATTTTGTAAGTCTGCCGCCGAGAAGTCCGTCACGGTACATCATATAAAGCAATTTTCTGTGAGCAGGTTTAAAACCGTCAATCTCCGGGATTGCTCTTGAAATGATAACGCTCATGGCGTAGGGCATATAGTTTGTTTCAAGGGTTGCGGTTATGGGCTGCTCTGTCACTACCGCATGATTGATCTGGGTTTCGTCATATTTTGACTTTCCTGTTGATTTCTTTCTTTCAGCCATTATTACTTCCTACTTCTTTAGTTATTTCCGACAGTATCTTCTATATCAAAAATCGAGGTTTGCAGGGAGGATATACTTTTTTTATCCTTTTCGGTGTACTCTATTCCCAAGTGGTCATAAGCACGCTTTGTCGCACATCGTCCTCTCGGTGTTCTGTTAACAAAGCCCAACTGCAGAAGATAAGGCTCGTATACGTCTTCAAGAGTTATTGCTTCCTCACCGATTGTTGCCGCAAGGGTATCAAGTCCTACGGGACCGCCGCCGAAATATTCTATAATTGCCGTGAGCATTCTTCTGTCTATGGCGTCAAGTCCCAGGTCATCGACTTCAAGCATTTTAAGGGATGCATCGGCTATAGGCTTTGTTATAATTCCGTCACCTTTGACTTGTGCAAAGTCACGGACACGCTTTAAGAATCTGTTTGCAATTCTGGGTGTACCCCTTGAACGCTTTGCGATTTCCATTGCTCCGTCGTATTCTGCGTCTATTCCGAGAATTTGTGCACTTCGAGAGACTATGCCGCAAAGCTCTTCATCAGTATATAATTCAAGTCTTAAAAGATGACCGAATCTGTCACGCAGAGGCGATGTTAGCTGACCTGCTCTTGTTGTTGCACCTATAAGCGTGAACTTTTTAAGAGGCAGTCTGATGCTTCGGGCACTTGGACCTTTACCCATGATTATATCCAGATTAAAGTCTTCCATGGCAGGGTAGAGTATTTCCTCAATCTGGCGTGAAAGCCGGTGTATTTCGTCAATAAACAAAATATCGCCGTCGCCGAGGTTGGTAAGAAGTGCAGCAAGGTCGCCCTGCTTTTCAATAGCGGGACCGGATGTTATTCTTATATTAACGCCCATTTCCGCCGCAATAATCGTGGCAAGCGTAGTTTTACCAAGTCCGGGCGGTCCGTGAAGAAGAATATGGTCAAGACCTTCTCCTCTCATTCTTGCCGCCTGCATGGATATATTCAGTTTTTCCTTTACCTTTTCCTGACCGACGTATTCCGAAAGACTTTTCGGGCGCAATGCATTTTCATTGTCACCGCCCTCGGCTCCGTCCTCACCTAAAAGCTCGGAGGACACTATTCTGCTTTCAAAATCGAAATCTTCGTCGTCGTAATGAGGTTTGCTGCTCTTTATCAATTTTTTGTTCCTCCGATGAATCTGTTTAATATTCTGCGATATAAATTGTTGAATATTGTTGTTAATTTTGTGCTAAAGGATCATGATTGTATGTATTTTTTTGCGTACATCATAAACATCAATGCTCCTATCACAAGGATGAGGAAGACAATGTTAATTAATATTGCTTTTATTCGATTTTTTCTATCGATTTTTTTGATGTTTTGTTCAATCCAAAACATTTTTTCACACCATTCATTATAACTGCAATACACAACTTGGTCTTCGCCGTTTTTATACATATTAAAGCCGTAATAACACCCATCATGAGAAAACTTTTCTACGGGGTATTTGTTTGTGTCAATAGTTTGTGCTTTTTGTATGAGTTCACGGTCTTTAGGACTGTATATATAAACAAGAAAATTCTCTTCTCGCTTTTGTTCTTGAAGATAAAGGGCATAGTATTCAGAATCGAATATGGTATTAGGAACTTTGACATCAACTCCGTTGTTTTGTTGTATAGCGACTTTGTGGGCTGTTAAAGCTGCGAGTACAATTTGCTTTTCCACGTTTTTTGAAATATAGTATAGGTAGCCGGTCAATATGTCCTTATATTCTGTAACATGTGTTATAAATGTAAAACCATCACTGAAAGATACTATAGTGCGCCATCTTGCTCCCATGGGAGAGCCAACAGTATGTCTCTTGATATCGGTAATGTGAGCATTTATATCTAATTTATTTTTATCCTTTATAGAGATTCTGTCGCAATTGCTTCGTTTGTTCCATTTTATCATAATGACAAAGTATATAGCCAAAAAAACAAAAACCATTAAGAATTCATACATATTCTATATCCTCTCCACTGTAAAAACTATTTCATCAAAAGCGCCAGCGCTTGTCTGATAATATCTTCAACAGTTGTCCCGTTACAAGCTTTTACAGCTTTAGTTGCTTCAGCAGTAGTATACCCAAGCACACAAAGTGCATCAATTGCCTCACCTGTAATGGAAGACGGCACATAAGCGTTCCCCGACGGAGATACGCTGTCGAGAACATCGCCCGACATATCAAAGCCTTTGGCGACCTTGTCCTTGAGCTCGAGAATAATCTTCTGTGCAGTCTTGAGCCCCACGCCGTTTGCGCGGGAGATAGCCTTTGCATCATTTTGGGCACAAGCCGCAACAAAGCTCTCGACCGAAAGTGCCGAAAGTATCGCCATAGCCGCCTTTGGACCAACACCCGAAACGGTGATAAGGAGCTTAAACAGATTACATTCATTCATGGAATAAAATCCAAACAGCTCTATAGCATCCTCACGCACAGCCTGATAGGTATACAATTTTGTTTTAACACCCGATGCCTCACCGGAAGCCGTCATGCCTCCCTTTTTCACAAGTGCATCATATGTTGTACCGCTGATAGTCAGAAGATATCCCACACCGCCGCAGTCAATCACCGCCATGTTTACGGACAATTCCGCAAGCGTACCATTCAAATAATAATACATACTCTTTCCTTTAATTCCAAATTATTAATTCTTAATTCCAAACAGCAGGCTACTCTGCGAATATCCATGACAAATAGCCATCGCCAGTGCGTCCGCCGTATCATCGGGCTTCGGGACTTCACGAAGCTTCAATATGTTTGTGACCATATACTGTATCTGCTGCTTTTCCGCTCTGCCGTAGCCTGTCACCGCCTGCTTTACCTGCAATGGCGTGTACTCAAAAATCGGAACTCCGCATTTGTGGGCGGCAAGGAGAATTACGCCTCTTGCTTCACAGACGGTTACAGCGGTTTTTCTGTTATCGTTGAAGAACAGTTCTTCTATTGATACGGCTTGTGGCTTGTAGGTCTCGCAAAGCTCTGTTATGCCGCGGTATATTTCAAGAAGTCTTTCCTCAAGAGGCATTCCCGCAGGTGTCAGAACCGCACCGTAATCTATGACTTTAAAGGAGCCTGCGACATAATCCAACACGCCGAAGCCGACGGTTGCAAGTCCCGGGTCTATTCCGAGTATTACCATGGCAGATTCCTCCTTTGGGTTCATTATGGAATACTTAGGCTATTTTATTACTCCATTATAATATAATACCACAAGTTTGGTATAATGTCAAGGGGGATTTGTTAACCTGCATAAGATGAACAGTAATAAATAATGAAATAATAAGCCATAATATCTGTCATACTCCCAATATCCCAAAACACCCTATTGACAAACCACCCAAAACCCGATATAATATTCCCATAAATTCAACACATAAAAATGGGAGATTACAATGAGTACAGTATTCAAAAGGATTCAGCATCTCCACTACACAAGATACCTCGAACGCTCCGGCAGAATATCGGGGACGATACTTATAATTATCGGTCTGTGCTTTCTTTTAAGCGGTATAAAAAAGATTGCCACACATCTTCATATGAGAAAGACAAAGTACACCATCGTTTCCGGCAAGGTTGCAAATTGGGACAAAAAGGTCAGCCATGTCAAGCTGTCAAAAAAGACGGAATATTTTCCGACACTTGCTTTTAAATATGAGGGAAGAGAATATAACGTTAAGTCAAAAATGTCTTTCGGAGAGGAAACTATGACGGCATTCGCTGCGGCGAGCAAAGAGGGAAGATTTGAAATAAGAGTTCCCGTAAATAATCCTTATGATGCCGTTCCGAATTACGAGCTTGACAGAAATGGGAAGCTGTATGCGGGGATGTGTGCCGCAGGTTTGGGTATATTCTTTGTTATAATCGGCATTGTTTTTATTGTGAACAGACCATCAGTGTGACAGCTTAAATTCAGGAAAATTTACTTTATGTTTATATATCCCGTAAAATTGCGTTGATTTATTAAAAAAAACGGTGTATAATATACGGGTGATATATTTTTGAAAGGACGTATTTTAAAATGACAGAAGTAACAAAAGAAACAATAATCGGCGATATCCTTGACGCTCACGAAGACTGCGCACCCTATTTTCTCGAAATCGGTATGCACTGCCTGGGATGCCCCTGCTCAAGAGGTGAAACAATCGAAGAGGCGTGCAATGTTCACGGTACCGATGCAGATGAACTTGTAAGAAAGCTCAATGAGCACATCAAGAGTAAGTAATAAAGGCGGCATAGACCAAAAAATCCGTGTCGGAAAAAGACTTTTGGCGGCGGCAGAATATGTCGCCGTTTCGTCTGCGGTGGACTCTTGCGGCAGAAAAATCTGTGCCGATATAGGCTGTGACCACGGATATTTGTCCATATACCTTATTGAAAAGGGAATATGCGATTTTGTCTATGCCTCGGATATAAACGAAAAGCCGATAAGTATTGCGAGAAAGAATATAGCAAACCGTGATACAAGAGGATTTGCTCTGTCGGAAAAGATAAACATAAGACTTGGTGACGGACTCTCGGGAATAGAAAACAAGGGGATAACCCACATTATAATCTGTGGAATGGGCGGCGAGGTCATATCAGGCATTCTGGAGAGGGCAAAGGAATTTTGGAAAAACGGAGTAAAATTCATTCTTCAGCCAATGTCAAGTGAGCTTGAATTGAGACTTTGGCTTTCAGAAAACGGATTTCTTATCGAGGATGAAAGGCTTGTCCGTGACAGCGGCAGAATATATACTGTTATGTGTGCGGAGTATACCGGCGAAAAATATGAGTATTCCCAATCGGAGCTTATGCTGGGGCGCAAAAACATACAAAAGGGCGGCGAGCTGCTCTTGGAGCTTTGTGAGAGAAAGCTCGTTCATGCAAAGAATCTTCTTCGTCAGCCGCAGGTGTCGGAAGCGGACAGGATTCTTGAAAGGGAGCTGTCGGAGCTTCTTATGTCCTTAAAATAAAAGGGGTAAATATGATTACTATAAAAGATATAGACAACTATATATCCGCCTTTGCCGCAAGGGAGCTTTCCGAGCCTTGGGACAACGACGGAATAATGTTTTGCAAAAATCCAGATAACGAAGTGAAAAAGACTGTCGTATGCCTTGAAATAAACACGGATGCCGTAAAATATGCAGCAGAAATCGGTGCAGAGCTTATAATTACCCACCACCCCTTTATTTTCAGACCTATGCCGAATATAAAAGGCGAAAAGTTCTCGGAAATAGAGCTGCTTATGAAAAACGGTATATCAGTGCTGTCTTATCACACAAGATTTGACAAGGCGAAGAACGGCGTAAATGATATTCTTGCCGAGACTCTCGGACTTACGAGCATTACGGACAACGGAACATTCCTGCGTGTCGGCGAGCTTGACAAGGAAATGACAGGCAGTGAGTTTGCGGACTATCTCCGCATAAAGCTTGACTGTGGAACAATGAAAACATATTTTGAAAAGAACGCAAAAATCAAAAAAGTATCCGTATGCGGCGGTGCAGGCAAAGATTTCCTCGCCGAGGCTGCCACAGTCTCAGATGCCTATGTCAGTGCAGACTTCTCACATGAAACTTTCAGAGAAGCTAAAACATCCGGTATTGCAGTATTTGACGCAGGTCACTACCACACCGAAAACCCTGCCGCCAAAAAGCTGTGCGAAAGACTCCAAACCGAGTTTCCCTATGTTGCATTCTCTTTCTACGATGTCGGAAGTCCCTTTTTCACAGTATAAAAATAATTTTGCATTTTGCACTTATAAGATGACAAGTAATCTTTGAAGAATGAGGATTCTTGGTGCATTTTGCATTTCCCGGAGGGATAAAATGCCATTTGATGCAGGACTCACCGCCGCAGTAACAAAGGAAATATCCGATATTGCGACAGGTGCAAGAATAGATAAAATATACCAGCCCGAGAGGGACATAGTCGTACTTTCTCTGAAATGCGGGGGGGAAAATAAAAAGCTGCTTTTGTCGGCTGTTGCGGGAATGTCACGCTTTGGTTTTACCGTGAATGACAGGGAAAATCCCGCAGAACCGCCCATGTTCTGTATGCTTCTTCGTAAGCATCTTGTAGGCGGTCATATAATGTTTGTAAAACAGCTCGGATTTGAAAGAGCCGTTGAAATAGGTATCAGCTCCCACGATGAGATGGGCTTTAAGTCTGAAAAATCGCTTATTGTGGAGATAATGGGTACCTACAGCAATATAATATTGCTTGATGAACAAAGGCGTGTTTTGTCTGCGATAAGATATGTGGATTTGTCTGTTAAGGCGAAAAGACAGATACTTCCCGGATTTCCCTATGAGCTGCCGCCGGTGCAGGAGGGTAAGCTTGATACTCTTGCAGTTACAAAAGAGGAATTTCTCGAAAAGCTCACAAAAGATATTTCCGAAGGCTTCGGCGAGAATGCGGTTGACAAGTATCTTATTTCCAACTACAGAGGGCTTTCGCCGCTTATTGCAAGGGAGATTTCTTTCAGAGCGACAAAGCAGACCACCTACAGACTTGCGGATGTTGACCGTGAAAAGCTGTGGTTCTATTTTGGTGAGATTTACGGCAAGGTGGCGAACGGAGATTTTGAACCGTATATCCTTTACGACAAGGACAAGAGACCTATGGAATACTCTTTTTGCGAGATACGTCAGTACGGACTTTCTGCACTTTGTATAAGGTGTGGTTCTTTCGGAGAGCTTCTTGATAAATTCTGTTATGAAAAAGATAGAAACGAGAGTATAAAGCGTAAGAGTCAGGATGTACTCAGGCTTTTGTCGGCAGCAAGTGCCAGAATTACAAAGAAGATTTCACTTCAGGAAAAGGATCTTGCAGAGTGTGCCGAAAGGGATAAGTTGAAGCTGTACGGCGACCTTATTACCGCTTATATGTATATGCTGAAAAAGGGCGATACCACAGCAAGGCTTATTGATTATAATGAGTGCGACGAGGATGGAAACGGTAAAGAAGTTGAGGTTCCGCTTGAAATAAATCTTACGCCCGCACAGAATGCACAGAAATATTATAAGCTCTATACGAAAGCCAAAACAAGAGAGATTCAGCTCACCGTACAGATAAAGGCAGGTAGAGAAGAGCTTGAATACATCGACACTATCTTCGACAGCCTTACAAAAGCGGAGGGCGAAAAGGATATTGCCGAAATTCGTGAAGAGCTTGCCATAAGCGGCTACGGAAAGAAGCTTGAATCCATGTTCGGTACACGTACAAAGGCGAAGAACGCAAGAAAGCAGAAGATGAAGAAAACCTATGACCTTATGGAATTTAAATCAAGCGGCGGTTACAGGATACTTTGCGGAAAGAACAACCTGCAGAACGATTATCTGACGTGCGAGATAGCCGACAAATTTGATATGTGGTTTCATGTCAAGGGAATGCCGGGATCGCACACTGTCATGTTCTGCGGCAAGGATGAGCCATCTGCCGAGGATTATACGGAAGCGGCAACAATTGCGGCATACTACTCTAAGGGTAAGGATATGCCCGGAGTTCCTGTGGATTATACGAGAATAAAGAATGTAAAAAAGCCCTCGGGTTCAAAGCCGGGATTTGTAATATATGAAACAAACTATACTGCTTATGTTACAGCGGACGAGGAGCTTGTAAAAAGACTTAAGGTCACAAAATAACGGGTGAAGATATGGAAAGAACAGAATACAAAGTCAAAAAGATAGACGGAGATTATGCTGTACTTGCAAGAACGGACGACGGCTCGAATGATGAAATACTTGTCGCAAGGGCACTTCTTCCGGACTGTATCGACGAGGGGACGGAGCTGGTGTATGAGTTTTTGTCCTACAGCATAAAGGAAGAGTAACAGCAATGCACAATTCACAATGTACAATTGAGGTTGGTTACTTCGCAACCTTCGATTGATTTTAAAATCGGCAGATTCGGATTTGAATGTGTTTTTGCAGAACGAAGTAATTATTTGATTTACAGTTAATAAGAAGCAACGCAAATTCTGCGACGCAGATGAAATAAAAAGAAGATTTCCGCTGTCAAAGATTGCAAATTCAGGCAAAGCTCTGAGGGGAAATCAACAAAAATTGTGCATTATGTATTGTGCATTGTGCATTTTTAAAAACGAAAGGACTCCAAAGTCATGAAATACATAGCTGTGGACTTTGAGTGGAATCAGGCGCAAAGCTCAAAGCAGACGATGATACTTGAAGACGGAAAGCGTTTTTCGGGAGAGATAATACAGATAGGTGCCGTGAAGCTCTCGGAAAATCTTGAAATAGAGAGTGTATTCAAATCGGAAATAAAACCCAAAGTCTATACAAAGATGAACAGCAAGGTTTCCGAGCTTACGGGTATTACCGGGGAAATGCTGGAAAATGCTCCCTCATTTTCGGACTGTATTAAGAAATTTGTGGATTGGTGCGAGCCTGATGCGGTTTTCTTCACATGGGGAATAGACGACATAAGAATACTTCGTCAGAACTGCAATGTCAACGGCGAAAACTCCGAGTTTTGCAAGACATGGTACAATCTTCAGGTGTTCTTCAATATGCAGACGGATACAGGGACAAATCAGAAATCTCTTGCGGCGGCGGTAGAGTACTTCCGGATCGAGAATACTCTGAAAGCTCACGATGCACTCAATGACGCATATTACACCGCAATGATAGCAAAAAAACTGAATATTGAAAAGGGAATTGCAGAATATCCCGGTGCAAAATGCGCACTTTGCGGCAATGATAAAGGCAAGACCATTTTCAGCGGACTCAAAAGCAGACGATCTGCTCTTACAAACCGTGAGATATGTAATCCGTCCTGTCCTGTTTGTGACGGGAAGTTTTGCGAAATTGCACCCTTTGTGCGTGCGAACAGATTCAAGTATCTGAGCCTTGCAAGGTGCGAAGCTCACGGTGAATTTACGGTAAGACTGAGAATCAGCGATACCAAGGATCCATCCAAAAATGTTACCGTTTACAGAACCGTAAGGGAGTGCAAGGATGGCGACAGGCAAACATATGATGCTCTTGTTGTAAAAGAGCTTGAAAGAAAACTCGGAAAAGAAAACAGAAAAATCAAAATGACATAAAATCGGAATAAAAAATAACGGGGGAATTTATTATGAATACTGCAGTAATAATTTTAATGTTTATAGTCGGTCTTATACTTATTATCAAGGGCGGCGACTGGTTTGTGGATGCGGCAAGCTGGTTTGCGGAGGTTTTCGGAATCCCGAAGTTCCTTATCGGTGCAACAATCGTCAGTGTGGCAACTACGCTTCCCGAACTTCTGACCTCGGTTTTTGCAACGGTCGGCGGCTCTGTTGATATTGCAGCGGGTAACGCAATAGGTTCTGTCACAGCAAATATGGCACTTATCATGGCGGTGACGGTAGTGTTTCTTCCTGCGGTTATTGAGAGAAAAAGCTATGCCCAAAAGGCACTTCTTATGATTTTTTCGTGTGTGGTGTTGCTTGTTGGCAGCCTTTCGGGAAAGCTTGGTTATCTGCCTACATTTGTGCTCCTTGCAATATTCGCATATTATACATACGGAAGCATAGTCGACGCAAAGAAGTCTATGTCCGATTCTGCAGATGATGAAAAGCCGGAAATGACGAAAAATCTTCTTGTAAAGAATCTTATAATGTTTGTTGTAGGCACAATCGGTATAGTTCTCGGTGCAAGATTCCTTGTTGATTACGGTCAACAGCTCGCAAGAATAATAGGTGTTTCCGAGGCTGTTATCGGTGTTACTGTTATTGCTGTGGGAACAAGCCTTCCCGAGCTTGTAACGGCAATTACGGCTATACGCAAGAAAGAAACAGCACTTTCCGTCGGAAACATTATCGGTGCAAATATTATCGACCTTACGGTTATTCTCCCTGTTTGCTCACTTATTTCCGGCGGTAAGCTTGTAGTTCCGAAAGCATCGTACGGTCTTGATTTGCCGATAACCCTTATAGTTATGGCAGTTGCGGTAATTCCCACTATATTTGCAGGGAAGTACAGAAAGTGGCAGGGAGCAGTAATGCTTGCAATGTATGCAGGCTACCTGTTTATAAGATGTGCAATGCCGCAGGTTGACAGTATTTTAAGTATTTTTTAATTGTAGGTTATAATGGAAGAGAAAAGAGTTTCAAAAAACGGTGTTGAAATATACGGATACAGAAGCCCCTATCTTCACTCCTTCTGTCTTTGTCTTTACGTTAAAGCAGGACCTTTGTATGAAAAGGATGCGGAAAACGGAATATCCCACTTTTTTGAGCATACGGCGTTCAGGAGTATAAACACTGCTCTCGGCGGTGAGCTGTACAGACGTGCCGATATGCTCGGCATAACCATGAATGCCGTAACTTACAAAGAGTTTATTCAGTTTAAAATTACCGGTGCAACGGAGAAATTCCGTGAAAGTGTTGATATTCTTTGCGAGATTTTCACCCCGTTCAGTGTTCCTAAATGTGAGCTGGATGTTGAAAGAAAAAGAATAAAGAGCGAGCTTCGCGAGAGTGACGAAAGAAATTCGCTGGAGTATTTTTCCGAGAAAATAGTTTGGGATGGGACGAGGCTCTCCAATACTATTCTTGGAAAAAATGCGGTTCTTGATAAGATAGGTATTAAGGCTCTATTCGGAGCACAGGAGAGATTCTTGTCAGCGAATAACATATTCTTTTACGTTACGGGGAATTACGGTGACGACGGACTTGCGTATCTTCACTATGTCGTTGAGAATAAAAGGTTGCCTGTTTGCGGTGAAAAGATGGATAATAAGGCACAGGTGCCTGTGATGTTCGGAAAAAGGAATGCGCACATTGCGGTCAAGAACTCAAAGGAGCATATAGTAAGGTTTTCTTTTGATATTTTTTCCGAAAGGTATAACTGTGCGGAGAGTTATCTGCTTTATGATATACTCTTTTCGGGAGAATGCTCAAAGATATTCAAAGGGCTTTCCGAGGAATCGGGAATGGTGTACAGCTATGATGCTTCTATTGAAAGGTATAAGAATATAGGAACACTGAGTTTTCTTTACGAGGTCGGAGCAAAGGATGCCTATAAATCCGTAAAAAAGGTCGTTGATATTCTTGCAAAGCTGAAGTGCGGTATAAAAGATGAACTTGAATATGCAAGAGCATCCTATGTTGTCAATGCAAAGTGTCTGCTGGATGAGCCTGAGGATCTAAATTTTCAGCTCGGATATGAGGACAAGCTTCTGGGACGCGGATTTGCTTCTTTTGATGAACGGGTGGAGTCATATAAGAATGTTACTGCCGAAAGAATGACGGAAATTGTAAGAGAAATCTTCACAAAGGACAACCTGGTTCTCACCTTCAAGGAGGATAAGAAGAGGATAAACATTTCAGAGATAAGAGAAATCACAGAAAAGCTTTGATTGCTTGAAAAATTCGGTTTTGAAAGAGCAATGAACTTTATTATTTACAAATTTTACCGTAAATAAAATATAAATTACTGCACAAACTATTCCCGAAGCCGAAACAAAGCGTTGGCAAAAGGGATACGAGTCTATGCGGAGTCCCTATTGTATGACACTTTGGGATTCCGCTTCATTTATGAGCATCCGAATCGTATTTCACATTTGTCGTGCGTGAGAACAGCGAAAGACCAATCTTTCGGGAATGCGGCGAAGAACCGGGTAGTCGGTTGTCGGTTTGAAGATCAGGATAATTATTTAAGGAACTTTTTCAGATCGGAATTTGAGTTTTTACGAAGTATAAAGCTTTTTAAAACACAGATTTTGTTTGACTTCGTCAATGACTGTTTGTCAAATGGGAACGATGAGGGTGCTTTTTATATAAACATTTATGCCGGGATGCTTAATGTGTCTCGGTTTTTTATATTAAATAATTCAAAAATAACTAAAGGGTACAAAGTACTGCTTTGCAGTTAACATAACCGAATACGATGAGAGCTTTGAAAGAGAATTCAATGAAATCATATGCGAAAAGGACGGTATTGAAGTTCTTTAAAAGTAACTGATAACCTGTAAAACTCATATTTAAAAAATGATGCAAGAAAATTTGTTTACCTTGAACAATAAAACGTTTTTACAAAGTGTAACTCAGTGTTTTTTTATCGCAAATGACGTTTTTTTTCACCCCTCTTTTGCGGGTTAAAGTTGCTTTTAGAGATACCAAAATAATAATTCAGGACGTGTATCGGAATTGACCTTTACACGTCCTTTTGGTGCTCGATTAAGTTATTTTATCGCCGAAAATGGTTAGTTTAAGCTTTTAGTTGATCCGATGAGTTTTTCATGCCGCGCAAAACCGCAAGTCCTATCGGGAGGGAAATGACAAAGGCAAGCATATCACTAACAGCCTGTGCAAGCTGAAGCCCGAGGATGGGAGTAGCACCGAGAGCGCCTGTGATAAGCGGCAGCAGCAATACCGACGGAATAAAGGTCAAGCCCTGCCTTGACGCGGCAACGAAGGTGGCTTTGAAAGTGAGTCCTATGTTTTGCAGGAGCATATTGCACAGGATTACCCAGCTCATAAGAGGGAAGCTGCACAGTTGTGCACGGAATGTAAACGCTGCGACTTCCATTGCGAGGGGGCTTGTGCCGGCGACAATTGAAACTATGGGCTCTGCGAAGATAAAGCCGACAACCGCGATTATGAGAAGAACTACCACCGAGAGCTTTATACAGAAGCTGTAGGCATTACGTACACGGTCATATTTCTTTGCACCGTAGTTGAAGCCGCAGACAGGCTGGAAACCCTGACCGAAGCCGATAAGTGCAGAAGAAAGGAACAGCATAAGCTTTGAAGTACCCGCCATTGCCGCCTGAACTGCATCCGTCATTACATCGCCCACAACATAGATACCTACAGCATGATTGAGCGTTGCAACAGCAATACTCGCAAGTCCCTGACGTGCGAGAGAGGGGAGACCGCCCTGCACTATTCCCTTGACATAAAAGAGATTCGGCGTGAAGTTTTTAAGATTTATTCTTATGTTGTCACTTTTGTGAAGTGCTATCATAAGAAGAATGAAACTTATAAGCTGGCTTATTGCCGTAGCAAGCGCCGCACCTGCAACTCCCATGCCTGCACCGAAAATGAGAATAGGATCAAGAATTATGTTTATGACGGCACCGGAGGTGAGTCCTGCCATTGCAAAAACGGCATTACCCTGCATACGAAGCTGATTGTTTATAACAATTGCACCTGTCATAAAGGGAACCGCAAGCAAAATCCATGTCATGTAGTCAACGGTAGCTGTAAGAGTCGCCTCAGTTTTTGCACCCAGGACAAGTGCAAGCTGTTCACGGAAGATAAGACCGGGGATACAAATGGCAAGTCCCATAATGATTGACCAGCCGAAGCCGGTTGCACACATAGTTTCGGCATCCTTTTTATCACGTCGTCCGAGTGCTCTTGAAATGTAGTTTCCCGAGCCGTGTCCGCAGAAAAATCCGAATGCCTGGATTATGTTCATAAGCGGAAGCACAACACCTACCGCAGCTACCATGCTGTCATTGTCAAGAAGACGAACAAAGAATGTGTCAGCGAGATTGTAGAATGTGGTGACGAGCATACTTATGATGGTGGGGAGAGCCAGCTTACAGACGAGTTTTTCGACCGGCTCGGTGGTCATTTTTATATATTTTGTGTCTGGTGATGACATATATGGACTCCTTATATTTTATTTGTAACTGTTTTGACTAAAGAGGCATCATTCTCTTGACCTCATAAAACCACTTCCTATATTATACACTGTTTTTTTATATAGTCAAGGGAAGTCATCGTGAATTTTGTAACGTTATCGTAATATTTGAATTTTTTTATAAAACTATGAGGCTCGACGGAATATTTTTGACACAAGCACAAAAGCATCAACTTGGCAAACCTGCGGTGTGGCGGAATCTTAATTTTCGATTTACAAAAAATTACCGTAAATAAAAAACATATTTCGTTGCAAACTAATTCCGAAGAAACCACATATCCAAAAAGAAAGTGCAAAAAGGAATGTGTATTTACTTCGATAATGAAACAAAGCTTTCCGCAAAAAGGCTTAATGAAAAAATTACCTCGGTTAAAAGAACAAAAGCGGAAAACACTAAATACGGAGCCGAAAGGAAGTTTCGGCTTTATAAAAAGATAAAAAAGATATTCAAGGAGTAATTAAAATGAATAACAAGAGACTCGTACCCGAAGCAAAGGAAGCAATGGATAAGTTTAAAATGGAAGCTGCATCTGAAGTCGGCGTTAACCTCAAGCAGGGTTATAACGGTGACCTCACTTCCAAGCAGGCAGGTTCTGTCGGCGGTCAGATGGTTAAGAAGATGATCATGGACGCCGAAAATGCAATGAAGAACAGTTCCAACGGCTGATTGAAATCGGAATAAAAGAACCGCCTGCAAAAAGCAGACGGGAGAAAATCGAAGGTGCGGTGAAGTATTGCCGCACTTATTTTTCTTATATGTCGCCTTGTGTAGTCCGATTTTTGTCGGATTGTACATTTTCAAAGCTTTCCGTGTTTTCAAACGCTCCTACATTCGGATTTTGCATTGCACCCTTTTTGCCGACATCCGCATTGTTGTACCAGACCACAAAGCCACCGACATTATCTCCGCTGATTTTATATTCAGTGTTCTTCGGAACAGAGAAAGTAACCTGTGCCGCGTCTTCTTTTTTTACATAAAATACGCTGTAGCTTTCAGTATCAGAAATATTGATTGTCAGCGGAATACTTTCGGAATATATTGCAATGTCACGGATGTATTCCTCAAGAGTTTTTCCCTTTTGGTACATATAGGTTGCATGAGGAATACCAACATATCTGAAATGCCAGCTTTCCGGGGCTATTCCCGTGATAGCGGTTTTTCCTTCAGGGTATCTCAATATAAAACCGTACTTGTGACAGTTTTCATATATCCATGTATAATTACCGGTATTGATGAAAGTGCTACCGTTCTTGTTTGCGGGATATATCGAAAAGTCAAAGGCATATCCCGTATGATGCTCACTGTTGCCTGGAGTCTGTGCTATCTGCTGATCCTCGCCAAGCTGCTTCTTTTTGGAATCGAGAATATCCTGTTGCTGATCCAAAGTTCTGTGTGCACTGTTTACCATTACGTCGTCGCGCCGAGAGTAGGCGTAAAAGTCCGCCATCATAAGATTAAGCATTTCCACAGTTTCGCGGTTCAGATATACTTTGTAGTCAGCCGCCTTGTAGGTTTTATCTTTTATTTCCTTTGCGACGGTTACAAGCTCATCGTCCTTTATATCGATTCCGACGTTGTCAAAATCGTAAGGGTGTTCGCCGTTGACAAGTATGAGCGTGCCGTTGGTATATTCAGAAGCCGATACGGTATGCTTATCATTTGGGGATTCAATTTCGGGGACTCCATGCTGTTCATCGTTATTTACCAATCCGCCTGAGGTTGTTGGGGTGGTGGGTTGTGTATTTTTTGTGGGTATGCTTCTTTGGGTAAGAGCTGAAAATACTATAATGTTCAGTATAAGCAGTACCGCAATAACGGTGATTGCAACAATCTTACCGGTTTTGTTGCTTTTTGGACTGTATTTTTCCATATCCTTGTCAAGCATATTGTCGCGGATAAGCTGCTGGTGATGAATCTGATATTCAAGCTCGGATATACGGCGGTGCTGTGCATAATGTTTGCTTCGTCGTTCGTTTTCCTTGCAGATACGGCGTTCCGGTATTTCTGATTGTTGCTGTTGCCCGTAAAGTTTTCTTTCAGATCGTGCCGAAGCTTTTTTTGCGGATGCGGGTGGAGGAGACATTGAAGTTCTTAACGGTACAGCCGCTTTTGAAGATGTTTTAACCGAGCTTCTGCGTCTTGCTTCAATTTCCCGACGTTTTGCCTCGTCTGCTCTCAGCTTTTCAGCCTGAGCCTCTTTTTCCGCTGCCAGCCTTTCTTCCTGAGCTTCCCTTTGCGCCGCAAGCTTTCTTTCCTTTGCCGCTTTTCTTTGCGCGGGAGTAACTATGTCACGTCTGCGGTTTGCGGAAGTATTGTTAGTATTATTGTTCATCTGATATTCCCTTATATAAAATCATAACAGTATTATACACCATATTTTTAAAAATGCAATAGATAAAATAGAAACAAATAAACGTCAAAGCAAGCAGTTCAAAAATATTTCCGAAAAAAGCAAAACCGCAGGGGAGGAATACATTATTCTTTTACCGCACCATTTTCAATGAGCATTTCCTGAAGGGTCTTTGAACGATTATACGGCTTTACGTATACCTGCGTCTGTCACAATGCTTACGAGCAAAGCCCTCGGTATTTTTTAAGAAATGCTATTATTTCGAAAAAACTGTTCACGCACTTCGATTATAATAGTAATCAGAAATCAAGGAAATTTTTGAAATGAGCTCCATGCTGACACTGAATATACTTCTTAACCTCATATGTGCGGATTTATGAATGTTACATATTTCAACAGAAGCTTCAAAAGAAAGTACGGCATATCATCTGGAGAGTACAAAAAAATACATTTAAAAAGACGGTTGCCAAACCGACAACCGCCAAAGCTTTATTCACTGTCATGAACAAGATTGTTTACCCAAATACCCTTTTTGACAAGTATAAACCCAAGGATGCATTTTATACAGTCAATCCCTTGAACTGCAAGGAATATCGGAATAATGGAAAGAGGTGTAAATCTCGAAAGAATAAAAGCACAGGGAATTGAGAGTGACCACATAAACACACTGTCAAACAGGAATGTCACAACAGTCTTACCGCCGGAGCGAAGTGTAAAATACGAACCGTGAGTAAATCCATGAATCGGCATAAGCAATGCGCTGATGATAAGGAACTCACAAGCAAGATCTTTGACAGATTGCTGTGTATTGTAAACACTCGGAATTGCCGGTGCAAGAATTACCATGACACTTCCCATAGCCATACATATCGCCACAACAAGAGCAAGTATTTTTACACTTTCATCCTTGGCTTTTTTCAGATTTCCCGAACCAAGAAGCTGACCTATAATAATGGAAATAGTGGTTCCAAAGGAGAAGAATGCACAGTGGAACAAATTGGATATTGTCGAGCTTATATTATACGCAGAAACAACTTCAAGTCCCCTTACCGAATAGCATTGCACAAGAGTCGCCGTTCCGAGCGACCAGAGTATTTCGTTTACCATAAGCGGGAATCCCTTTTTGACTATCCTTGTGACAAGCTCTGCGGGTATTCTCATCGACTTGTATGCACCGATAATAAAGCAATACTTTTTTGAGTTGAAGTGTGTGGATAAAATAACTATAAAGCACTCAATAAATCTCGCAATTACCGTTGCAATGGCAGCCCCCTGTATTCCAAGCACGGGCAAACCGAATTTGCCGAAAATGAGAATATAGTTAAGACAAGTATTAACAATAACCGCAACAACACCCGAAATCATCGGAACAACTGTATTACCTGTCTCACGCAAGGTACCGGCATAAGCCTGCATTACAGCAAACGGGAGAAGCTGAACTGACATTATGGCAATATACTGTCTTCCGTATTCAAGAGTACGGGCTACATTAAGACCTTCCTCACCCTCATGCAAAAACAGTGAGATAAGCGGATCACGGAAAAATGTACACAGTATAAATCCGATTAACGTTATAAAGAGTACTATCAGTATCTTGAATCTGAATGTATCTCTTACACCCTTTGTGTCGTTTTTGCCATAGTACTGAGCCGTGAATATTCCGGGTCCGGAAATGCCTCCGAAAATGCAGATGTTATATACAAACATAAGTTGATTTACCACTGCGACGCCTGTCATCTGTTCAGTGCCTATCTGACCTACCATTATGTTATCGATAAGACTAACAAAGTTGGTAATTATATTCTGAATAAGTATCGGAAGCGTTATCGCTATGACTCTTGAATAAAATGCTTTATCTCCAATAAACCTTTTAAGCATGACAATTTCCTTGACAATTTTTGGCACCCCCAACCGGAGTCGAACCGATGACTAGCCCTTAGGAGGGGCTTGTTATATCCACTTAACTATGGGGGCATATACATTACGGGATAACGGTAAACAACTAACCGAATAACAAGTATATTTAACCGTTACCCCAATATTATACCACAAAATTTTAAAAAGTCAATACGAGAATTGAAATATCCCGAAATATCCCGAAAGTTTTTTCTTGTTTTAAATATAGGGTCGTTACGTCAACTTATTCCGTCATAGTTCCCTTTGGCTTTACCCTTGTAAGAACATCGTAACCATACCTGTAAGCGCCGTAAAGCACCAGTGCAAAGGAAATCAGACTCACCCACTCAAAAATTGAAAGAATGGAGTCGTACTTCACATAAATATTAAGACTCTCGGTAACATAAGTGTTTGCTGTGCGAATGAACTGACCGAAGTATACGTAGCAGCTTGAAATGAAATATACTGCTGTGCTTATTGAGAAAAGAATCTCAAAAATACTGATGGTATCCTTGTCCCGCAAAAATTCAAGCGAGTTAAAGGCTTTGCATACAGAAACAACAAGTACTGCAAGTATCGCATATTCCACAATTATCGGAAGACACAGCTGCAGGAAATTATCGGTACGCTGAAGAAGTTCGGGGACTTTTTTTATCAGCATATGGTCATAAATAAAATCAATATCCGTAGTCGAAAGCAGCCTTGTCTGAACCACATTGTTATAACATGAAAGGGCAATAAGCGGAATATATACCGCAAGCGTAGACCGAAGCCTCTCACATCCGAGTTTTTTTATCATGTACACCGTTCCGAGAATCATAAAAATATACGACAGCGTATTAGGAATAACATTCACAAAATCAAGTATCTGATTAAACCACAAAAGTATCGCCACAAAGAACAGCATTAACGCAAAGCGAACCTTCCCGAAGTTCATGGAGTCCATGTTTTCACAAACGTACATTTCATATCTTGCAGAGATTCCCGAAATAAAAGCTTTGTCGCGAAAGATACCGATAAGGAATTTTCCGCAGGTGAATGCGAAATATACACCAAAGATAAGTACCAAAACAAAGGCAAGTATCTCCGCATAAGGCTTTATAAACACCGCATCCTGTTCGGGAGTGGACGTGAAAGTGTAGTCAAAGCGGTCTTTTTGCGCACCAAGGGACAAAAGCTCGGGAGCAAAGGATATTGCCGCCCTTGCAATTGAAAAAGCAAAGCAAACAACGGAAGCACTTTCGGAATTCTTAAGGTGGACACCCTCACAGTTTTCCCTTGACAGAAGATACTGTAAACCACCGATGAGTGAAACAAAAATTCCCACCATCAGTATTCCCTCAATAACGGAGTAAATAAAGGTTGCCGGCAAAAGATAGTCCTGTTCGTTTATGAAGATATAGCCTGCCAGAGGAATTTTCAACGCACTGACAAAAGCATAGTATATCGCATATTTTTTTGCATTGCCGAGCCTGTAGTCAATAAGTGCAAGCTTTGATACTCCCGCAATTATCAATATACAGCCGATAAAGTCCGGCAGAATGTCAAGCATTCTGAAGCTCGGGTTCATAAAAAACAGTATACCTATGAAAATAAAGATAATTCCCATTTATGACCAATCCTTTCGCAATACTGTAAGTTTTTGCAGTTTAGAAAATCCGATATGCAAATCTGCAATACGTGTTATAAAATATCACTTTTTCTTTACAGACGTATCGGAGGGTTGTTTTTTGTCCTTGCTTTTTCTGCCGAAGCGTTCTTCAAATTTTTTAAGTTCTTCTTCCTCTCTCTTTTCAGCTTCATCGGTAGTGATAGCCCTGTAGCAGGTATACACCGCCGATTCAGTTACTAAGAAAAGGATAATGTAGAAGATATATTCCGCGACAATGAAATACTGATCAATTCCCGCAATGCCAATCCTTGAGAGTGCAAAAACGAGATAATAAACTATCGCCGAAGATATTGCCAGAGACGCACGCTTCATTCCTTTCGGGTAACCCACTTCATTTGAGATGTCACGAAGTGCCATGAACAAAAGAAAATAGAAAGGCAGAAGCACAAGACTGTGAAGATATGTAAAGATATTGTCTGCAAGTACAGAGGATACTATGTTTAAACGATTAAGTATCCAATAAACGCAGTCTGCCAGTGAATAGGCAAGTATCGGATAGACACTTTTTTTCGCAAGAGCAAAGAATTTATTGAATGAGCAAAGCTTGCCAAGCCCCTTTAATACAAATATAAATCCGAAAAATTCCACCGGGACAAGTCGCAGAAACAAAAGGGTCGAATATCCCGCACATATAAGTCCGAATCCCATAATTATCCTTTCAAATTTCGTATAATCGTATTTATTTAGTATATGCTTTTATCAAAAGTGCCCCCGGGACATTTCCGAAGGCACCGTGAATTAAATGCTGTATGATTATTCTTCGCCGTCTTGCGCGGTATTGCTTGCGGCACCGCAGCACTTTTTGTACTTCTTACCGCTTCCGCAGGGGCAGGGATCGTTTCTGCCGACCTTTTCGGACGCCTTGAGAACTACCGGCTTCTTTGTTTCGGTATCCGGCTTTGCAGCTTTTCCGTAAGGACTGTCTGCGGCTGTTGGAACAGCGGTTGCTCTTCTCTCGGTTGCTCCCTTTGAAACATCCTTCTGTTCGATTTTTGATGTGGGAACAACGGAAAGTATCATTTTTGTAGTACCTTCTTTGATTGTGGCAATCATTTCGTCAAACATATCCGCACCCTCAAGTCTGTATTCGTTGAGAGGGTCTTTTGAACCGTAGGAACGTAGTGAGATACCGTCTTTCAGGTCGTCCATGGCATCAATGTGGTCTATCCAGTTGTTATCAACGTTACGGAGAAGTACGGCTCTTTCAATTTTGCCAAAATCCTCCGCACCGAAATCTTCAATCTTTTCTTCAAGCTTCTTTTTTGCTCTTTCCTGAAGCATTTCTCTGATTGTTTCGGTATTCAGCTTGTTAAGCTCCTCGGAATCGTATCTGAAATCATCATCGGTTGTCAGGACGTTGAAGAAATATCCTCTGAGTGCATCAAGATTCCAGTCTTCCGGAATTTCGCTTGAAGCAAATGAGTCGACCGCAGTATTTACGGTATCCTTAATCATTGCGGTGATGGTGGAATGAATGTCTGCACCGTGAAGAACATCCTGACGTTGCTTGTAGATAATCTGTCTCTGAACATTCATAACGTCATCGTACTGAAGTACGGTCTTACGACTGTTGAAGTGCATACCTTCTCTTGCCTTCTGTGCTCTTTCAATACCGCCGGAGAGGATTCCCGCATTGATAGCTTCACCCTCGGGGAGCTTAAAGTTTTCAAAAATACGCTCCATTCTCTCGCCGCCGAAAAGACGCATAAGGTCATCCTGAAGTGAGAGATAGAACTTTGAACATCCGGGGTCGCCCTGACGACCTGCACGACCTCGGAGCTGGTTGTCAATACGTCTTGAATCGTGTCTTTCGGTACCTATGATGTAAAGACCGCCGGCTTCAATAACTTTCTTTGCTTCCGGCTCGATTTCCGCTTTGAACTTTGCTTCGTATTCATTGAATTCTTTTCTGAGAGCCAGAGTGTGCTCGTCTTCTGTTGCAAAATAACTTGTGGCAAGAGAAATTTCTTCATCGGTTCTGCCATGCTTTCTCATTTCATTCTTTGCCATAAATTCGGGGTTACCGCCGAGCATAATGTCCGTACCACGACCTGCCATGTTTGTAGCAATGGTGACCGCACCGAATTTACCTGCCTGTGCAACGATTTCCGCTTCTTTTTCGTGATACTTCGCATTGAGGACATTGTGGGGAACACCGTTCTTCTTGAGAAGCGCGGAAACATACTCGGATTTGTCAATGGAAACAGTACCCACAAGTACCGGCTGACCCTTCTTGTGGCACTCTATAATCTGTTTTATAACTGCGTTGTACTTTTCATTTACAGTCTTATAAACTTCATCGTTGAGGTCCTGTCTTGCAAGAGGTCTGTTTGTGGGAACTTCAACAACGTCAAGAGCGTAGATTTCACGGAATTCGTCTTCTTCCGTAAGAGCAGTACCGGTCATGCCGGAAAGCTTTTTGTAAATTCTGAAGAAGTTCTGGAATGTAATTGTTGCAAGAGTCTTTGACTCGTTTTGAATTTTTACGCCTTCCTTTGCTTCTATCGCCTGGTGAAGACCGTTTGAATAACGTCTGCCGGGCATGATACGGCCGGTGAATTGATCAACTATCATAACCTCACCGTCTTTGATGGTGTAGTCAACTTCGTTCTGCATAATACCGTGAGCACGGATAGCCTGGTTTATATGATGCTGGAGAGTAGCATTTTCGGGATCTGAAAGGTTGTTGATATGGAAATAGCTTTCAGCCTTTCTGATACCGTCTGCTGTGAGGACAACAGTCTTTGCCTTTTCGTCAACAACATAATCGCCGCCGATATTGTCGTTGTCAGCCTTGTTGTCCATTTCCTTTATTCTCTTGCAGGAAAGGCTTCTTGCAAATTTGTCGGCTATAACATAAAGCTCTGTGGATTTATCGCCGGGGCCGGAGATAATAAGAGGAGTTCTCGCCTCGTCAATAAGGATGGAGTCAACCTCGTCCACAATCGCAAAATTGTGCCCTCTCTGAACAAGCCCCGACTTGGAGGTTGCCATACTATCACGCAGATAGTCAAAGCCCAGCTCATTGTTTGTACCGTAGGTGATGTCTGCGTTGTATGCTTCTTTTCTTTCTTCACTTGTCTTTTCGTGAACTATAAGACCAACCGTCATTCCGAGGTAATTGTAAACCTTGCCCATCCATTCACTGTCACGCTTTGCAAGGTAATCGTTTACCGTTACGACGTGAACACCCTCTCCCGTAAGTGCGTTGAGGTAGCAGGGGAGAGTCGCCATAAGGGTTTTACCTTCACGTGTTTTCATTTCTGCGATACGCCCCTGATGGAGAATGATACCACCTATAAGCTGAACTCTGTAGTGACGCTTTTCAAGTACTCTCCAAGATGCTTCTCTTACCGCCGCATATGCATCCGGAAGAATATCATCCAGGGTCTCACCGTCTGCAAGTCTTCTGCGGAGAACAACTGTTGTATTTTGAAGCTCCGCTTCGCTCATTGCCTTGTATTTATCGGAAAGTGCCTCAATCTGATCAACGATCTTCTCAAGCTTTTTAACTTCTCTTTCACTTCTTGTACCGAAGATTTTTGTTATGATTGACATTATAAGATAGTCTCCTTAAATAATTCTGTATTGTGCCGTTTTATTTTGCTTTGAAAGAGGTTACGGCATGGGTAAGAGCAGGTTCCCAGGCTTCGTAGTAATCGGGGAGTGCTGTGTAAGTAAAGGTGTAGATTGAACCGTCGAAGATGGAAACGACCTGACCGAACATATAAGTCTTGTCGGCAATTTCCGCACTGTATACTACCTTAAGTGCAGGTGCACCGGTGTTTCCAAGCTCTGTTTCGCTTCTCGATATTTCCTTGAAATCCCCACCGAGAGTGTCTTGTAATTTCTTGTAATATCCGGGATTTTCCTTTGTACCGTCACCGTCCCAATAGGGGAGAACTGCAAGAGTGGGATCTATACTGCTGTAGGTCGTGCAGGAGATTGTAACACGCTGTTCGGGCTCTTTCTCGTCCGACTGCACGGCAATCATCCCGTCATTTCTGACAACACTCCATGTTTTCGGATATTCAAAGGTATACCCGACATATTCATTTTCCGTCTTTGCGGTATCTCCGATCTCTATTTCGGCAACGTTGTAGTTTTCCGAGGTACCTTTATTCGGTGCTTTACTGCAGGAGCACAGAAGCGAAAGGGAGACAGCCGCAATTGCACAAAGCTTTACGGTATTCTTCATTTAGACCTTGTCCTTTCTTGAAATCTTATCAAACAAATTTTGTTTAAATTTACTGTCGGAGGTATAATAACATAATACTCCAACATACTAATTATAACCCGATAACGTTTTTTATTAAACATTAATTTGTAAACATATTGGCAAAACTGAAAAATTTATAGAAAATGTGTTGACTTTCACGCAAAAAAAGTGCATAATATACTCGGTGTAATTGTTCGTGAAAAACCGTTGTTTGCAAATTTGGGCGATAACAAGATTTTTACGGTGGTTTTCCGCATTTCTCCGTTGGGCGTTAAACGGTGACGTACGGAATGCTCTGCTGCTGCCAAAGTTTTTTATCGATCCAACGGTTTTGTATGCATTTGGTGCATTTTGAATTTCATATTTATATTTGGGTTTCCGCAGGATTTACGGAAGCCAACTGTGTTTTACATAGAAGTAGTATTTTGTGACCGTGTTAATTTAAGAAAGGAACGGTGTTTATATGGCAAAAAACAAAAGACCGCAGAATAACAGTAAGGTTTATACAGGCTCAAAGCTGAAGGTTATCCCCCTCGGAGGTCTTGGCGAGGTAGGCAGAAACATGACTGCCGTTGAATTTGAAAATGATATTATAGTAATAGATTGCGGACTCGGGTTCCCGGACGATGATATGCTGGGTATAGACCTTGTAATTCCGGATGTCACATATCTTCAGAAGAACATCGAAAAGGTAAGGGCGGTACTTCTCACCCACGGACATGAGGATCATATCGGAGCACTGCCTTATATTCTCAGATCTGTAAACGTGCCGATATACGGAACTCCCTTAACACTGGGAATACTCAACTATAAGCTTATCGAGCACGGACTTGAAAAGACTACATCCCTTCGCAGAGTACACGCAGGTGATACCGTAAGGCTTGGTGCTTTCAGTGCGGAATTCATAAGAGTTAACCACTCCATTGCGGATTCCTGTGCAATTGCGGTGGACACTCCCGTGGGAAAGCTCCTGTTTACCGGTGACTTTAAGATAGACCTTACTCCCATTTCCGGCGAGCCCATAAATTTCGCAAGGCTGGGTGAACTCGGCAATGAGGGTATTCTTGCACTTTTCTGTGAATCCACAAATGCGGAACGTCCCGGCTATACCATGAGCGAAAAGTATGTCGGAAAATCCCTTGACAATATCTTCCGTGGCTGTGATAAGAGAATCATTATTGCTACATTCTCTTCCAATGTCCATAGAGTACAGCAGATAATAGACTATTCCCACAAGTACGGCAGAAAGGTTGCTGTTACCGGAAGAAGTATGCTCAATGTCCTGACGGCGGCAAACGAGATGGGATACATGGATATTCCGTCAAATACACTCATTGACCTGTCGGAAATC
The DNA here is from genome assembly GCA_045604705.1 of Eubacteriales bacterium. Lineage (GTDB taxonomy): Bacteria > Bacillota > Clostridia > Oscillospirales > CAG-382 > SIG622. The sequence continues at coordinate 67,648 of JAZUOO010000030.1, read as the reverse complement.
AAAAGATTCAAACCCGAGGAAATAACTATTGTCACAACAGGTTCCCAGGGTGAACCAATGAGTGCACTTTACAGAATGGCATATGCGGAGCATGATAAAGTTCAAGTTTCGGAAAACGACCTTGTTGTAATTTCCGCATCGGCGATTCCCGGAAATGAAAAGCTTATCACAAAGATAATAAACGAGCTTCTCAAAAGAGGCGTTCAGGTACTGAACGATTCCGTAGCCGACGTTCATGTTTCGGGACATGGCTGTGCAGAAGAACTAAAACTCATGCAGGTGCTTACAAAACCGAAGTTTTTTGTTCCAATCCACGGCGAATATAAGCATCTTAAAGCAAACGTTGATCTTGCCCATGAAGTCGGTATAGATTCAAAGCACACGCTTATTCCGAGCGTGGGACACGTTATCGAATTCACTCCCGACTCCATGGAGATGACGGAAGTAGTACAGTCCGGTAAGGTGCTTGTGGACGGTTTTGGTGTCGGTGATGTCGGAAATATCGTACTTCGTGACAGAAGACATCTCGGTCAGGATGGACTTATCGTTGTTGTAGCATCTGCGAATTTTGACGAAAAGCTGCTGCTTGCAGGTCCGGATATAGTTTCAAGAGGTTTTGTATATGTACGTGAAGCGGAAGAGCTAATGGAAAGTGTGAGAAGCCTTGCCCTTGAAATACTCGAGGATTGCTTTGAACGTGATATGACAGACTGGAACGAAATCAAGAACAAGCTCCGTGATGAGCTGACCTCCTATGTTTACAGCAGAACCAAGCGCAAGCCCATGATACTTCCCGTTATTATGAATATATAAGCTTATATCGGGAATTTGAAAGGAAAGTTTAATGAAGATCAGTAAAAAAGACGTATCTTTGCCGGAAAGACTGGCGGATTATGTCGTAAGTATGCAAAACGGCGATTCCGGAGAGCTGAGAGTTCTTGTCTATGCTCTTTCAAGGGAGGACTGCATTGAAAGCTCCGAAGTTGCATACGCTCTGGGGATGGATGAGCAGGAGGTCATTTCGGCAGTGTCTTTCTGGAGAGGTATGGGACTTTTGAATGCAGGTGGAAAAACGAATGCAAAACAACCTGAAGTAAAAAAATCCGGCGATGCTTCAAAGCTTTCCCCATCCGTAAGAGATACGGATACAAGAACATACACAGGCCAGGAGATAGCTGCGATACTTGAGAAAAAACCGGAGTTGTCATCACTTCTCGATTTTGCACAGGAACGTCTTGAGAGAGTCTTTTCTCCTTCTGATGTAGCAAAGCTTGTATATCTCGAGGACTATATCCTAATGACACCTCCCATGATAATGCGAGTCATAGATTACTGCGTGGATATAGACAAAAAATCAATGCGTTATGTGGAAAAGACCGCCCTTTCCGTATACGACGAGGGAATAGATAACTATGCAGCCCTTGAAGAATACTTTGAAAAGAAGAAAAAAGCCAAGAGCGATGAGGGCGTTGTACGCAGTATAATGGGAATAGGCGAGAGGAATTTTACAACAGCTGAAAAGTCGCACATCTCAAAATGGTTCGGCGAATACGGAAGCACTCCCGAGCTTGTGACACTTGCCTATGAAAAAACCATTGCAAGCATATCAAAGCCATCTGTACCCTATATGTCAAAGCTTCTTCAGCGCTGGCACGAGAACGGGTATTGTACCGCAGCTGACGTGGAAAAGGGAGCTGCCATGTCCGGCAAAGGAAAAAGCGTTGACCTATCAAGCTTTGATGAGGCAATTCCAACGGCAGGAGCCCGAAACCCCGACAATAAGTCCGGGCTTGACCTTGACGACTTTTTTGAAAACAGCTGAGATGGAAACAAGAAATTATTTTCGGAAATTGAGGATATGGATTACATATGAAAATTAAATCCTGTGAAATAAAAAGCTTCGGAAAGCTCAGCGATAAAACAGTGAGTCCGAGTGACGGAATTACGGTCATACGCGGGAAAAACGAGTCCGGGAAAAGTACCCTTTGCGCATTTATCAAATATGTCCTTTACGGCTTTTCCGGAAAGGGTTCGAGAGATGAGAGAAACAACGAGAAACTGAGATATACACCTTGGAACGGGCTTAAATGTGCGGGTGCTCTTATTCTTGAGGATGCCGAGCACAACCTTTACAGAGTAGAGAGGAAATCTGACGGAAAAACCTCAAAAAGCAAGATATTTAATTCCGGCGGTGCTGAATGCTATGAGGGCTTTGATGCGGGAAATGTTTTTTACGGAATAGATTCATCGGCATTTGCAAAAAGCTCCTTTGTGGGGCAGGATGATATTGAACCGGACGATATGAAGGAGCTGGGTACAAGTCTTGAGAAGCTTCTTTTTAAAAGCGGCAACGATGAAACGGATTTTGTCAAAGCTTCAAAGACGCTGACAAATGAAAGAAACAAGCTGTACAATAAGCTTCGCGGAACCGGAAGAATATTTGAGCTTGAGGAAAAGCTAATAACACTGCGTGAAAAAAGAATTACCGAGTCGGAGAACAATAAGCTTCTGAATGTATCGGAATTTGCCGCCTCTGAAACGGAAAAGAGTCTTGAGCTTACCTGTGAAAGGCTTGAAAAACTGTATCTTGAAGCACAGAATATCGAAGCATACAAGGCATCTGAACTTCTGGAGAAAATTGAATATGCTGAAAACAGATTCAGAGAATCGGAGAAGATATATTCTGAAACGGCACAAAGATGCACAAGGAACGGTTTTATTCCGGACAGAAAATACCTTGACGAGTTGACAAAGGCTCATTCGGACTGCGTTGTTGCAGAGCCGGAATACAAAGCGGCACAAAAGGAGCTCTCGGAGCTTGTCTTAAAGTATAACGCGACAGTGGAAAAAATTCATGAGGGTAACAGTTTTGACGGAAGCATAGACAGCGACAGTACCCTTACTTTGCAAGTGATGGAAGAAGCACAAGAGCTGCACTCAAAAGCAAAAAAACTAAAAAAACTTGCAATATTGTTTTTCTGCCTTGTTGTCACCATGCCGGTATCCGTGATACTGTTTATGCTCTTGTCAAAAAAGAAAAAGGAGCTTTCGGAGCTTCTTTCAAAATACGGCTTTGAAGATATGACACACCTCAGGAGCTTTTGCAAGGAATACAATGATATATATCCCTCTCTTGGCGAAATGCGTGCCGAAATCGGCAGAATGAGAAAGATTACGGAAGAAAAGAGAATAGAGAGCGAGAGTAGTCTGGAGTATCTTTGTGAAAAGCTGCTTAGGATAGGATGTAACGTTACCGAAGAGGACAAGGGCATTATTTCGCAGGTGCGCGAAGAACTTATCCCGGCGCTTAGTGCCGATGTGGCAGAGCTTGAAAGAGCCTTTGGAGAGTATTCCAAAAACAAAAATGCATATGAAGCCCTTATATCCGTAAGCGATGTGATGCAGCTTCGTATGCTTGCGGAAAAAAAGAGCGAAGAGCCTCCGACACGTCCTAAAGAGGAAGTTGACAGAGCCATAAAATACGATGAGGGCGCAAAGACACTGCTTTCAAAAAAACTCGCCGATTACAAAACGGAAATTGCAAGACTCAGTGCGATTGTGACGGATCCTGCGGATATTGAAAACGAAATATATGAGCTTCAGACGGAGCTTGATGAGGCAAAGATCAATACCGAGGCGCTGGATCTCGCAATAGAGCTTCTTGAAAAGTCGGGTGAAAGCATAAGAGGCGATGTATTCCCGCAAATATCCGAAAGGGCGGGAGAGCTGTTCTCAAACTTTACCGGCGGAAAGTACAGAAGTCTTTTCTTTGACAAGGATTTTGCTGTAAAAGTGCTGGAGGAAAATGATTCCGAAACAAGAAAAGCGGGATTTTTAAGCTCAGGAACCTATGATGCCGCATATATTGCTTTGAGAGTCGCACTGATGGAATATTTGTGTAAAAACAAACCTACGTTGATATTTGATGATTCCTTTGCGAAGATAGATGACACCAGACTCACAAACATCCTCAATGTCCTGTGTACTCTCTCGGAGGAATATCAGATAATAATTCTCAGCTGTCACGACAGAGAAGCAAGAATTCTCGGCGAAAAATGTAAGGTTGTTGTGATGGATGAAGAATAAAAGCGACAAAATTCGCAAAAGACAGCACATACTATACTGTTTCGATTGTTTCCCGGTCAGCGGCTTTGTAAAACTTTGAACCACGGCGTGAAACTATGCTCCGATACTGAAAAAATCAGGTATACTTTCACTGCTATCCGCATAGAATATATCAGAATACATTGCGGAGGTGTGCCTATGGATAAGGAAACAAAACATAAATATCGTGAAATAATAGAACGGTACTGTAACATAATTGATGCCAATGCGGCAATTATCAGAACCGACTGCGGTAAGGACGTTGTATATGAATGCCTGTCAAGAGCCGAGTGCGAAAAAAGATTCGGCGGATGCAGAAACAATAAATACGGAAATATGTAAAAAAGGCTGTGCACCGGATTTTGTGATGCACAGCTTGCTTTTTATTAATCTTTTTTGAATTTCCGCAGAAGCAGTACCGCACCTATGCAGGTGAATACCGTTTCGGGAAGCATATATGCTCCGTTGTATAAAAGTGAGTAGAGATAGGGGTTTGAAAATCCGTAATCAAGCGCAGATGATCCCCAGATTGTAACCCCGGAAATATAGTGACATATAAATCTTAAAACACAGGCAAGTACAATACCGGAGATCTGACGTTTAAAACCATTGTTTCCGAAAATCCCTGCGAGACCCAGAGCTGTGAATGCTATAATGTAGTCAAACAGGAAGCACACAATAAGAACTCCCACGGAAAGTCCCCAGCCGACAGCACCCGAAACAAGAGCCTGAGTGCAGGAATAAACAAACGCAGCACCAAGTCCCCATTTTATTCCGCGTCGCAGTGATACCATGCATATCGGCAGCATTGAAAGCAGCGTTATTGAGCCTCCGAAGGGCATTTCCCATATCTTTATAAGACTCAGTACAAATGCAAGTGAAACCATAATTGCACATTCAACAAGAATATACAATCTCTTTTTTAATAATTTTTTGTTTTCCATAAAATAAACACCTTTCAATATGTAAAAATAAAAACCGCACTGCTTAATATCGGTGCGGTAAAAATTACATATCTCTTACATAATAATTCTTCCTACGCCGGTATTATCCGAACAGGTTAAAAGGGTTCGGAAAAACTTCCGTCTCAGCCGGGATCTCCCAGCACCCCTGAATATTAAGTATGCGGTGTTTGCTCCGTGCGTCGACTCACAGAAAAGCATGATAAACATTTATCGTGTTCATTATAGTAACTTTCGACAGATAATTCAACAGAAATACATGAATATTTCGAAAACAAATCAGATATACAATATTTCTGCAAAAGTGCAATATCTTTCACAACCATCGTCTGAACATTCATCGTATCTTGACAAAATTCGACGCTCGGAATATAATTTTATTCATACTGTAAATACGGAGGTGCGAAGTGAAACTGAAATACTACGGTACGGCCGCAGCCGAGGGATTTCCGGGTATGTTCTGCGAATGCGATACCTGCATGAGAGCAAGAGAAGCGGGCGGTAAGAATATCCGTACCCGTTCCCAAAGTGTAATAGACGGAGCTCTTCTTATCGATGCCTGTCCTGACACATATCTCCATGTTGTAAATTATGGACTTGATCTTACAAAAATCAAATCTGTGCTCATCACACACTCTCATTTTGACCACTTCAACACGGATGTTTTTGCTTGTATCGGTCCCGGAATGGCAAAGAGAAGCATCGGTGAAAAGCTTGATGTATACGGCGGTGCGAGCGTTGTTGAAAAGTTGACGGGAATTGTGCCGGATAAAATCAATCTTCATCTTTTGAAAGCCTACGAGGAATTTGAAACCTGCGGATATAAGATTATCCCGATACCCGCAGTGCATTCGTCACTGACAACTCCTTTTAACTATATAATATCAGGGGACGGAAAAACGCTTCTGTACGGTCATGATACGGGAGTATATAAAGACGAAATCTTTGAATTTATAAAAAACAGCGGTATTGTGTTTGATCTTGTTTCTCTTGACTGTACCTACGGTGCAAAGAAAAAGGACAGCTGTGATCACCACATGAATATCCGGTCAAATCTTGAGATTTACGCAAGACTTGGAAATATAGGTGCTACACATGAGAATACGGTACTTGTCGCAAACCACTTCTCTCATTTTTGTGAAAATACCCACGATGAGCTTGTGAAGTTGACAAAAGACCTGGTAATCACTGTCAGCTTTGACGGAATGGAGATTGAAATATAACGAAAGTTTGTGCAAAACGATAAAATTTATTTTTTTCACAATTTACTATTGCATTTTTATGAAATGATGGTATAATATGAATTGTAAATATTCTTGCGGAAAGGAAGCGACTGAATCAGGTCGTTTCCTTTTTGTTGTGATAAAGACACGTGCAGAAAAAAAGACACGTTGTCGGAAAGGAAAAGGCTGAAAATAAATTTTCAGCCATAGAAGCTTGTGACTTGTCTGTCTTACGACAGCTATTTTGTATTTGCAAAAACGCACAAACTTCCAATATCATGAAAGGAATGGTCATAACCATGGCAAAGGAAAATTCGGCAAAAAAGGCAAAGAACATTGCAGAAAAGGTTTCCGAGCTTATTCGCGAGGCTGTTGAAGAATGTGGCTGTACCCTGTGGGACGTCGAGCTTGTCAAGGAGGGGGTCGACCTGTCTCTTGTTATCAGCATCGATAAGGAGGGCGGAGTAAGCCTTGAGGACTGCGAAATGGTCAACGATGCGGTAAACCCGATAATTGATAAAGCAGACCCCATCGATGAGGGCTACTATCTCGAGGTTTCCTCAGCGGGGCTCGAGAGAGAACTTTCAAAGCCGGAGCACATCAGAGCCTATATCGGAAGCGCTGTGAGCGTTAAGCTTTATGCTCCGATGGACGGAAGAAAGAATTTCGAGGGCATTCTCAAAGCATTTGACGAAGAAAACAAAACCGTAACCGTTCTTGAGGGTGAAAATGAGACCTGCATTGAACTTTCAAAAATCGCGGTTATGAAAAACACGGTTGAATATTAACTTTAAATAAATTCGGAGGGACAGAAAGAAAAATGAACAAAGAGTTTTTCAAGGCACTTGATTTGCTTGAACGTCAGAAGGGTATTCCGAAGGAGTACATGAAAGAAAAGGTTGAAGCGGCTCTTCAGGCAGCATTCAGAAAGGAGACCGGAGCAACAAACGTTAAAGTGGTTCTTGATGAAGCTAAAATGGACGTCAAGGTCTACCAGCAGCTTGCGGTAATCAACATAGAAGAAGAGGAACGCAAGGCACAGGAAGAATACGAAAGACGCGAAGCCGAAAGAGCAGCACTTGCAGCAGAGCTTGCGGCCCAGGAAGCGGAGAACGAAGAAGCCGGAGAAGAAATCGAGGAAGAAGAGGAAGAGGCTGAGGACGACGGATTTGTATTCAACAAGGCTCTTTCCAAAAAGATAGAGAAAAAGAAGGAAAGGTACGGCTTCAGATTCAATCCCAATCTCCATATAACGGTTGAAGAAGCACAGAAAAAGAGCAAGAGATACAAGGTGGGTGACGTTTACGAAATAGAAATAAAGCCCAAGAACTTCGGCAGAATTTCCGCACACGCAGCAAAGCAGGTTATCGTTCAGGCGATAAAGGAAGCGGAACGCGGAATGATGATCAAGGAATACGAAAGCAAGAAGGAAGAAATAGTAACGGCAGTAGTTTCCAGAATTAACCCCATGAACGGAGACGTTACACTTGAAATCGGCAAAAACGCCGTTGTACTTTTCAAGAAAGAACAGATTCCCGGCGAAGAGTTTCACGAGGGTGACATTATCAAGGTATATGTACTTGAAGTCAAAAAGGAAACCGAGGGCAGAGGTCCTGCAGTTGTGCTTTCAAGAACTCACGCAGGCTTTGTCAAGAGATTGTTTGAGCTTGAGGTACCTGAGATACAGGACGGTACGGTCATTATAAGCTCGGTTGCTCGTGAAGCAGGTTCAAGAACAAAGATAGCCGTTTACTCAAGAGACGAAAATGTAGATGCAATAGGCTCATGTATCGGTGCCAGGGGAATGCGTAAGAATAATATCACAAAGGAGCTTGCGGGCGAAAAGATTGACATTGTCAAGTACAGCGAAGATCCGGAGGAATTCATCAAGGCGGCTCTCGCACCTGCACAGATAGTATCCGTAAAACTCGCGGAGGACGGCTCCAAGGCTTGTACGGTGCTTGTTGATGACGATCAGCTCTCCCTTGCCATCGGTAAAAAGGGACAGAACGCAAGACTCGTTGCAAGACTAACAGGCTACAAGATAGACATCAAGAGTGCAGCAGACGCAAGAAGAGCAGCTCTCGAAGACCTTGCGGCAGGCAGAACTGAAGCGGCCACCTCTTTTGGTGCAGCGTTCGCTCAGGCGCTTGCATCCAAGATGGCAAATGAAGCTGAAGAAAACGCAGAAGAAGCTGAGGAAAAAACGGAAGAAATCCAAGACTAATGCAGGCTGACTGCAAAAACATAAATTAACAAAAACTACTGTGTAAAGGCAAACTTTGTAATACTGAACGGTAATTTGGAGGGCCAATGGTAAAAAAGATACCCGAAAGAAAATGTATGGGATGCGGAGAAAAATTTCCGAAAAAGGAGCTTCTGCGAGTTGTAAGAGCACCTGAGGGAGATGTTTCCGTAGATACCACAGGAAAGAAAAACGGCAGAGGCGTATATATATGTAAAAACCCCGATTGCTTCAAAAAAGTAAGAAAGGGCGACAAACTCTCACGAAGCCTTGAGGTCAAGGTGTCGGATGCCGTATACGATGAACTTTCCGGAATGATGGACGGCGGTGAAAATTAATGTACGTAAATATTGCAGAAAGCATTGATGTGTACGCTGTAGAGGACAAGATTCTTGGAGCTATGGGACTTGCAAAACGTGCAGGAAAGCTTGTGACGGGCGCCGAAATGTGCGAAGAAAAAATAAGAACAGGCGGTGCTGTTGTTACGCTTCTCTGTTCGGATATGTCGGATAATTCATTGAAAAAGCTCCATGCGGCATTGAGAAATTCCGATTCACCCTACATAAATCTTTGCGTAACCAAGGAAGAGCTTGCAAGAAGGCTCGGAAAAAAGTCCTTTGTTGTGGCTTGTTCAGTTACAGATACGGGATTTGCAAAGATAATATACAAGGCTCTCGGTATTACCGAAGATAATATTTTACACGAAAGTAAATGAAAGGTGTGTTGTTTATGGCGACCAGTTCAAATAATACAATGAAAATCAGTCAGCTTGCAAAGGATTTTAAGCTGAAAAACAAAGAGCTTATCGATATGCTTACCGAAAACGGTATAGAGGGAAAGACCCACAGCATGGGACTTGACGATTCCGAATTCAGTATAATTTTCAATGCGATAACAAAAAAGAGCACTGCTACGGAAGCGGATTTCTTTGCATATGATGTTGAGGTTGCGTCAAAGAAAGAGGCAGATGAAAAGACTGCAAAGGCGGCTAAGAAGACAGATGCCAAGAAGGCTGAAGCTAAGGGAGAAAATAAGGAAGTTGCAGATGAGGGTAAGACGACACCTGTACAGGAAGCGGATCCCGGAGCTAAAGTGGAAGTAAAACCCGAAAAGGCAGAGCAAGAACCCGCTGTTGAAGTAAAGGCTAAGCCTGCAGTTGAAGCGGGAAAGAAACCCTTTGAGAAAAAAACATTTGGAGATAAACCTGCCGGGGAGAGAAAGCCCTATGGTGACAAACCGTCATACGGTGAAAAGAAGCCCTACGGTGACAGACCCCAGGGTGACAGACCCGCATACGGTGAAAAGAGACCCTACGGCGACAGACCCCAGGGTGACAGACCCGCATATGGCGAAAAGAAGCCCTATAGTGACAGACCTCAGGGTAGATTTGGCGGATTCGGTACAGATAGAGGTATGGGGTTTGACGACAATAAGTTTGGCGTTAAAAAATCTCAGAATGGTAAAGGTGACAAAAGAGGCGGCTTCGGCGGTATGGGCAAGGAGGACGAGGATGGAAATCAGTCTGTTCGTCAGCCCAGCATAAAGCCTGTATTCGACAAGGATGGACGTGCACAGAGTCGCTATAAGAGCGAAAACGTTGAAAAGAAATCCTTTGGCACAGAAGCACAGGACGGAAACATCAGAATCGTGGATCTTCGCGCAAGCGAGGTTGACCTTTCCAAGTACGATGAAAAATACGATAATCTTGCGGGTGTTGCGGGATACGACGAAAACGCTCCCAAGAAAAAGACTGCAAATGTCGGCGGTCAGAAAAATGTCCAGAAGGGTCAGAACGGCAAAAACGGAAGGAACGATTTCCACGGTAAGAGCGAAATGTCTTTCAGAGGCAAGGACAGTAAGAAGGATAAGGGTAAGAAGGGCAGGATGAATAATATGCCTGCCGAGCCTCCCAAGAAGTTTACCGGTCCTGTTACAATCCCGGACGAGATAATGATCTCCGACCTTGCGGCAACTCTCAGAATTACAACAGGCGAAGTCGTAAAGAAGCTCCTTATGATGGGACTTGATATGGCAAGCGTCGGTGCGAATAAGATTGTTGATTTTGATACAGCATATCTTGTGGCGGACGAACTCGGAATCGTTGCCGAACGTGAAGTTATTGTAACTCTCGAAGAAAAGCTCTTTGCAGAGGAAGAAGAAACAGAGGAAATGAGAAAGACAAGAAGCCCTGTTGTCTGCGTAATGGGACACGTTGACCACGGTAAGACATCACTTCTTGACGCAATACGTGATACCCATGTAACAAGCGGCGAAGCAGGCGGCATCACACAGCATATCGGTGCTTACATGGTTAATATCAACGACAGAGACATCACATTCCTTGATACTCCCGGTCATGAAGCATTTACTGCGATGAGAGCAAGAGGTGCTCAAGCAACGGATATTGCTATCCTAGTTGTTGCGGCGGACGACGGTATCATGCCTCAGACTGTTGAAGCCATAAACCACGCAAAGGCTGCGGGAATTCAGGTAATTGTTGCAATTAACAAAATGGATAAACCCACCGCAAATCCTGACAGAGTTAAGCAGGAGCTTGTAAACTATGAGCTTCTTCCCGAGGATTGGGGCGGAGATACAATCTGTGTTCCCGTATCCGCACTCAAGCATGAGGGTATTGATGAGCTTCTTGAAATGGTACTTCTCGTTGCTGACATGAAGGATCTCAAGGCTAACCCCGATAAGGCGGCTAAGGGTATCGTAATCGAAGCAAAGCTTGATAAGGGCAGAGGCTCGGTTGCTACAATCCTTGTTCAGGACGGTACACTCCATACAGGAGATATTGTTATTGCAGGTATGGCAACAGGCAGAGTCAGAGCAATGACAAATGACAGAGGCGAAACAGTTAAGACAGCAGGTCCCTCCGTTCCCGTTGAAATTATAGGTCTTGGCGGTGTTCCGGATGCGGGTGATGAATTCAGAGCCGTTGCAGACGAAAAGATGGCAAGAGAGCTTGTTGAAAAGAGAAAGAATGAAGCCAAGGAAGCAGAATTTAAGGCTAACTCCAAGGTATCTCTCGAAGACCTCTTCAGCCAGATTAATGAGGGAGCAAAGGAACTCACCGTTATCGTTAAGGCTGACGTTCAGGGCTCTGCGGAAGCAGTTAAATCCAGCCTTGAAAAGCTTTCCAACGAGGAGGTCAAGGTTCGTGTTATCCATTCCGCAGTCGGCGGTATCAACGAGAGCGATGTTATGCTTGCGGATGCTTCCAATGCAATTATCGTGGGCTTTAACGTTCGTCCCGATAAGAACGCCATAGATATAGCAGAGCGCAGCGGCGTAGATGTCAGAACCTACAGAGTTATCTATGACATTATCGAGGAAGTTAAGGCAGCTCTTTCCGGTATGCTTGCTCCCGAATTCAAGGAAGTTGTACTCGGTCATGCAGAGGTTCGCCAGACAATCCACGTTCCCGGCGTCGGCACTATCGCAGGTTCTTACATTACCGACGGTAAGGTCGCAAGAAATGCAGAAATCAGAGTTGTCCGTGACGGTATCGTTATATTTGAGGATAAGATCTCCTCTCTTAAGAGATTCAAGGATGACGCAAAGGAAGTGGCTCAGGGCTACGAATGTGGTATCGGACTTGAAAGATTTAACGATATTAAGGAGGGCGACGTTCTCGAAGCCTTTATTATGGAAGAGGTTGAGCGTAAGCTTGAATCCGTAAAGGGTGCGAATGCTTAAAATTCGGAAATATATCCGATGAAAGGAATTCAAAGGAATGCCTAAGAAAAACAATTATCATACAGGGCGAGTCAACGAAGAACTCAGTCGTGAGCTGACAGAGATTTTAAGGTCCGTCAAGGATCCGAGAGTTTCGGGAAGCTTTATAAGTATACTGAGAGTTGACACTGCACAGGATCTCAGAAACGCTACTGTTCACTACAGCGTGCTGGGAGAGGGCAAGGATGAGGTCAAAAAGGGACTTAAAAGTGCACAGGGGTATATCAGACGTGAGCTTGCACAACGCCTGAATCTTCGTGCGACACCGGAGCTTTGCTTTGTATACGATGACTCGATTGAGCACGGAGCACATATCGCAAAGCTTCTGGAGGATTTGAAATAATGGGTCATAACAGTTTTTAAGTGTGACTTTCAGAAAAATTGATCTGCCGACGGGATTCCCTGAAGTATGGAGTCCCGCACGGCAAAACGGGGGAGAGTATGAGCAAAAAGACGGTTGTATCAATAGTTGAAAACTTACTGATGGTGTTGCTGCTTTTTGCAATGCTTGTTCAGTGTGTGTGGTATATAAGCCTTGCACAGAATAAGGGTGATGGCTCTTTGCCCGAGTTTCCGGAGAGTGAGGTGCAGCTTCTTACCGAAGGAAAGCTTGATCTGAACGAAACGGTCAAGTCGCTTGTAACGCCTTATTTTGCGGGAGTTATATCCGAAAACGGAATGTATGGCGGAACCTATAACGACGCACTTGCATATGAAATCTTCAGGAACTTTGCAAGAGTTCTTGAAAATGCACCGGGAGGAACTGCAAAAAAGGTGGTTTATTCGGATACTCAAAAAAAGTATGAGTATCTTGAAAATCTGTATAATGGTACAAAAAACTGCTATTATGTTAAGCTAAATAACGGAGTGGAGTTTTCTGTGCTATGTCAGCTTATGTCGGATACATACACTGAAATTCCGGAGAACCCCGGGTTTGCGGTGAAGGATATGTTCCTTATCAGCGGGGCATCGGGTGAGGCAAGCATAACGGCGGTTGACAATGACGGAAATGTGCTTAAGATATATCCGTCAAAGAATATACCTTTCAACAAAGAATATCTTGAGTCATATAATAATACCGAAAAAGATGAATTTGAGTTTGTCCTGGCAGAGGACAATGTTTCTGCGGATAAAAACTGCTATTTTCCCGCCTTTAAGTATTCGTTGAAATATAATACTGTTTTGAGAACTCCTTTTTCAGAGCGTTTTGACATTGATGCAGAGGGTGCGGATCTTCGTGATTTTGTAAGTATTTTCGGAATGAATGAGGACAATACAAGGTTTTACAAAAGAAATTCCGACGGTGCAATGATATGCGTTGAAGATACCACAAGCTTTGAAATAACTCAGAACGGTGGATTTGTGTTCATTCCGGAGGCGCAGGGAGGAAATCTCGGAGCTTTTCTGAGCATAGGTGCCGATTCCGGTTACGGATTTTTTGAATATGCTGGTGCAGCACAGGAAATAGCTGTTTCTCTGAATGAAAAGCTTTCGGGCTGCTGCGGGCGTTTGTCCCTTGAGGATATTGTCTATAATGACGGAGAGTGCAGATTTTACTACAGCTATACCGTCAACGGAGTTCCCGTTGAAGAAGAAGGGGAGTATGCACTGGAGCTGAGATTTTCTCGTGACAGCTTGATTTATGCCAAGGGAAAAATTGAAGTTTTGGTGTTTGACCAGGAGGCTGTAACGGATATTCCCCAGAAAACGGCATATGTGCTTATGGAAAGAAATAATGGCACTGTGCTGTATTTCGGTCCCGAATATACTTTTGGGGATGATCCGCAGGACAGTAGCCGAGCACTCATGCGCTGGACGGTGGAATATGACACCGGGGACGGAGGGCTGCAGGAATGAATTTTTCTAAGGTTAAACTTCTTATATGTGTGTGTCTCTTTGTAGTGAATGTGATTTTCTTTGTTCTTTGCACAAGACTTGTGACGGAGAAAAACTATATTTCCGAAGAAGAAGCGGCACTTGCAGAGAAAAATCTTGCAAAAAACGGGATTAATGCGGAGTTTGATAAGGATGCCAGAAGGCTTTACGATCTTCCCGTATACAGTGCGAAAAGCAGCACAGAGGAAAACAAGATTCCCGAAACATACAAAAATCTCACGGAAAAGTTTTTTGGAGTATTCGCCGAGAGTTCCGCATATGTGAAAACTCCGGATGGGTTCAGCGTGAGCATTAAGGACAGTAACGGAATTATTCTGGGGAGCTTTTCGCTTAATGATAATTTTGAATTTGAATGTTATTATGAGAATGAGGTTGACTATAAGGATATTGTGAAGATTTCCGAATCGGCATACCTTAAGAAGCTGGATATGGACAGAGGCGAAGAGTATTCGGTGTCACAGAGTTTTATTGAAACGGCACTGAAGAATTATAATATGAAATTTGTGTTTAAAGGTGCCTCGGACTATAATGGCGGAAAGATAGTATACTTCATCGGCGAGCTTTCGGATACGCAGGCCCCTGACTATTATCTGAATATCTTTGTCAAAAAAGGAAGGATTGTATGCTGTAACGGTAGGATTACGGAAAGATCGCCGCAAAAAAAATACAATGCAAAGATCATAGACAGCATTGATGCAATGTATATCCTTTCTGACTATATACGCGAGAACGGAAACAGGGTCACGGTGAGTCAAACAGATGTGAAGGACATAAACATGGTGTATAAGTCTTTTCGCTACAATTACGAAGAATATTATGTTATACCCGCGTGGGTTATAGAATATACCGATGAAAACGGAGAACGGATAATTGCCTCGATAGATGCTGTGACAGGAGAGAATGTTTCCGTTGTCGACTAGGTTCTCTTTGAAGCCTAATTATAAGCCTAAAATATGATTTTAAAACATGAAGCTTAAATCCAAAGTATTTCCGTACCGATGATGTTTTAATCAAATGTTGCGGCATAACAAGAAGACGCATAACCTGCGTTGTATCGAAAGGAATGATTACAGAGTATGGATAGATTTGTAGTAAACGGCGGTAAAGCGCTTTGCGGCAAGATAGAGGTAGGCGGAATGAAAAACGCTGCAGTCGCAATTATTTTTGCTACAATACTTAATGAAGATGAGTGTATAATAAGAAATCTTCCGGACATAAGTGATGTTGCGGACGGGTTTGCTATACTTAAAAAAATGGGTGCCGAGGTTGAAAGAATGGACAAGACCACATATAAGGTTAATACCAAAAATGTGGTATGCGGTTCTTCGCCCTATGATTATGTGAGAAAAATGCGTGCTTCCTATTATATTCTGGGTGCGGAGCTGGGACGATTCGGAAAAGCACATACGGCATACCCCGGGGGCTGTGATTTTGGAGTTCGTCCCATAGATCAGCACATAAAGGGCTTTCGTGCACTGGGTGCGAACGTTACGACAATTGAAAGCGAACAGAGCTATATTGACTGTCAAAGCGAGGGTGGTCTTGTCGGAAATACCATATATATGGATGTTGTTTCTGTCGGTGCGACCATCAACATAATGCTTGCGGCATCCCGAGCCCAGGGAGTTACGATCATTGAAAATGCAGCGAGAGAGCCTCATATTGTTGACCTTGCAAACTTCCTTAATGCTTCCGGTGCAATGATTTCCGGTGCAGGTACCGATACCATTAAAATCAAGGGTGTTGAAAAATTGAGAGGTACCGATTATACCATCATTCCCGATATGATAGAAGCGGGAACATACATGATAGCAGCGGCGGCAACAGGCGGGGATCTTACGATTACAAACGTAATTCCGAAACACCTTGATTCCATTTCTGCAAAGCTCATTGAAATGGGGGCGGATGTAGAGGAATTCGACGAAGCGGTGAGAGTAAAATCCACGGGACGTCTTTGCGGAATTGATGTAAAGACACTGCCTTATCCCGGCTTCCCGACGGACATGAATCCTCAGATGGGTGTACTTATGTGTATTGCAAAGGGTACGAGCGTTATGCGTGAGGGCGTATGGGACAATAGGTTCAGATATGTTGAAGAATTGAAGCTTATGGGGGCGGATATTGTGGTGGACCAAAGCGGCAAACAGGCGACCTTCAAAGGTGTTGACGGACTTAATGGTGCTCATGTCAGAGCAGTTGATCTTCGTGCCGGTGCGGCAGTTATCGTCGCGGGTCTTTGTGCAAAAGGTACTACAGAAATTACACATATTCATCATATCCAAAGAGGATATGAAAATATCACGGAAAAGCTCAGAGGTGTAGGTGCTGAAATTATTCTTATTCCGGATTGATGAAAATATGTTTTTTACGGGGTTTTTTTTGAACAAAGCCCCGTCTTTTTTTGTTTTTTTTATGTTTTTTGGTGCCCATTTTGTACTCTCTCGTATGATGACCGATTTTTGCATTTTTCACCGAAATTGAATTGCAAAAAGGGCAAAAGAAAAACAAGAATATGTGTTCGACACAAATGTTTTTATAATTGTTCATTAATTCTATATTGTATTTTCGGACGAAAAATAATATAATATTTCCATAATAATTACGGGTTTAAGATATTTTTTTGTAAATATGGAGGCAAAAAATGGCTAAAGATACAAAACCGAAAAAGGCAGCTCCGGAGGAAATAACCGGAGAGGAAAACAGAAGAAAAGCACTCGATACTACAATTGCAAAAATAGAAAAGGACTACGGCAAAGGCTCCATTATGAAGCTTGGTGAAAACACGAACATGAACGTAAGTGCGATTTCAACTGGCTCCCTTACCCTTGATTTGGCACTTGGTATCGGCGGTATTCCGAAAGGAAGAATTATTGAAATATACGGGCCCGAATCATCGGGTAAGACAACGGTCGCTCTTCATGTTATCGCTGAGGTACAAAGACAAGGCGGTGAGGCGGCATTTATTGATGCGGAACACGCACTTGATCCGGTATATGCAAAAGCTCTCGGCATCAACATTGACGAGCTTCTCGTATCACAGCCTGACTATGGTGAACAGGCACTTGAGATTACCGAGGCTCTTGTTCGTTCCGGTGCAATTGACGTTGTTGTAGTTGACTCGGTTGCCGCACTTGTTCCCAGAGCCGAAATTGACGGTGAAATGGGTGATTCCCACGTTGGTCTTCAGGCAAGACTTATGTCACAGGCACTTCGTAAGCTTTCCGGCTCCATTGCAAAGTCAAACTGTACTGTTATATTTATAAATCAGCTTCGTCAAAAGGTTGGTGTACTCTACGGAAATCCGGAGACCACGCCCGGCGGTGTTGCGCTTAAGTATTATGCTTCCGTTCGTATTGATATAAGAAGAAGCGAGCAAATAAAGGATGGCTCGGAGGTTACCGGTAACCATACTAAGTGTAAGGTGGTAAAGAACAAGGTAGCCCCTCCTTTCAGAACTGCGGAATTTGACATTCTCTACGGCAGAGGAATCTCAAAGGAAAGTGA
Organism: Eubacteriales bacterium; assembly: GCA_045604705.1. Taxonomy (GTDB): domain Bacteria; phylum Bacillota; class Clostridia; order Oscillospirales; family CAG-382; genus SIG622. The sequence continues at coordinate 49,970 of JAZUOO010000030.1, read as the reverse complement.
GCTTCTTGATGTCGGTATTCAGCTTGACATCATTCAGAAAAGTGGTTCATGGCTCTCCTACAACGGAGAAAGGCTGGGACAGGGAAGAGACAGGGTTCGTGATATGCTCTGTGAGGATAAGGAGCTTGCAGCTGAAATCGAAGCTAAGATCAGAAAGGCATTTGCAGATTCCAACGGTGAGATACTTGACAATCTTTCCGCAAATGCAGAAGAGGAAGACGGTCTTGTTATAACGGAGTCATTTGACGAACAATAATGTTTATAATTAAGATATACCGTTCCGAGGGCGGTAATGAATATACCGTTGTTGATGAAACAAGAACAAAATATACTGTTTCGGCAGGGGATTTCAAACGGTTCGGAATAGCTTTTTCGGATAAGGAGGATGACTATCCGATTGAGTGTCCCGATGAATTCAGGGAGCATTTTGCGGCAGCTTCCGATAAGCTCAGGTGTGTAAAATATCTTCAATGGTATATCACGTCCTACGGTGAAAAGAGCAAGAAGCGTCTTTTGGAAAAGTGCCGTGAAAATGACTACTCCCTTGAATGTGCCGAGGATGCCATAGAGCTTCTTTGTGGGTTTTCCGTTATCAATGAGGTGTATGCCTGCGAGAGAAGAATCGGAGCGTATGCCGGGGAAAAGCTTTACGGAAAGTACCGTATTAAAGGGGAGCTTATGCAGAAGGGCTATGAAAAGGGCAGTATTGAAGAAGCTTTTGAAAACACGGAAATTGATTTTTACGAAAATGCCGTTCTGATGTACAGAAAGCTTACCAAAAACGGAGTTCCGTCCGATTATCGGGAGAAAAAGAAGATTGCCGATAAAATGGTTCGTTATGGCTATTCCTTTGATGAAATAAAATATGCTTCCTCAATAGAATATGAGGAATAGAGATAAACTTGGGTGTATCAGAATATTATCAGCGCTATGGCTGTGTAAGTTTTGATACACTATCTTTTTGAAAAAACCGAAAGGATAATATATGAAAACAGAAAGAAAATTTCCCGGTGTAAAGGTAACGAAAAAGGCGGAGAATTCAATAAAGAACGGACATCCGTGGGTATATGGCGAGGAAATAACCGAGGGGGCGCACGGACTTTCGGGACAGCTTTATGCGGATGTTTTCTCACAAAAAGGCTCTTATCTCGGGACGGGATTTGTGAGTGAGAAAAGCAAGATACGAGTGAGAATTCTCTCGAATAATGCAAATGAGAGCTTTGCCGACAGCTTTTTTGAAAGGCGTGTGAAGTATGCCGTTGACTACAGGAAAACGGTCATGGGTGAGGATTTTTCTGCTTGCCGTCTTATTTTCGGTGAGGCTGACGGCTTTCCGGGACTTACAGTTGACAGATTCAATAATATCCTTGTGGCTCAGGTACTGTCTTACGGTACTGAGCAGGTCAAGGGTGTCATTTTTGATTATCTTGTAAAGTATCTCCGTGAGCTTGGGGAGAATATTGACGGAATTTACGAAAGAAATGACGTTGCAATCCGTGAGCTTGAGGGTCTTGTGCAGTACAAGGGCTGGTATGAAACTCCTCTGTGCAGACATCCGGATGAGACCTTTACGGAATTTTGTGAAAATGGAATAAAGTACACCGTTGATTTTGAAAACGGTCAGAAAACAGGCTTTTTCCTTGATCAGAAGTATAACAGGCGTGCGGTTGCAAAAATTGCAAAGGATAAGACTGTACTCGACTGCTTTACGCATACCGGCTCTTTTGCACTCAATGCGGCGATGGGCGGTGCTAAGAAGGTTACAGCGGTGGATATTTCTGAGAGTGCCTGTGAGATGGCAAGAAAGAATGCCCAGAAGAACGGACTTTCCGGCAGGATGGAATTTGTTGCCGCAGATGTGTTTGATCTTTTGACGGAGCTTGCGGAAAAGAAGAACTCTCCCTATGATTTTATTATTCTTGATCCGCCTGCTTTTACAAAGAGCAGAAAGACTGTCAAAAATGCGGAAAGGGGATACAAGGAGATAAATTACAAGGCGATGAAGCTTCTGCCGAGGGGTGGGTATCTTGCTACCTGTTCATGCTCCCATTTTATGAAGGACGAGCTGTTTATAAAAATGCTTATTTCTGCGGCAAAGGATGCAGGAGTAGAGCTTCGACAAATAGAGGCAAGACAACAGGCTTGTGACCATCCTATTCTTTGGAATGTTCCTGAGACGGATTATCTGAAGTTTTATATTTTTCAGATAGTATAATATGAGCTTTTTTGCATAAAATGACGAAAATGTTTAAATTATCAAAAAGCTATTGAAAAAAGCGTTATTGTATGGTATAATTATTAGGTTATAAAATATATTGAAAAGACTAAGAGATATGTGCGAAAGGAACGGTATTCGGAAATGAGAAAAGGCTTTGACAACGACAAATATGTCGAACTGCAATCTAAAAATATTCTCGAAAGAATATCAAAATTCGGAGGAAAGCTGTATCTTGAATTCGGAGGAAAGCTTTTCGATGACCTTCATGCCGCAAGAGTTCTTCCGGGGTTTGCACCTGATGCAAAGGTAAAGCTTCTTCAGACAATGAAAGAAAAGACAGAGATTATTGTTACAATCAATGCCGCAGATATTGAAAAGAAAAAGATTCGTGCGGATTTTGGTATTTCTTATGATATGGACGTTCTTCGCCTTATTGACAATCTCAGAAGTCTTGATATATATGTCAGTGCGATTGTTGTAACTCAGTATACGGGTCAGCCCTCTGCGGATATTTTCAGAAAGAAGCTTGAAAGACGCGGAGAAAGGGTATATTTCCACAAGATGATTGCGGGGTATCCCAATAATGTTGACACCATTGTTTCGGATGAAGGCTACGGCGTAAATCCTTTTGTTGAGACTACAAGACCGCTTGTTGTTATTACTGCACCAGGCCCAGGCAGCGGTAAGCTTGCAACGTGTCTTTCTCAGATGTACCATGAGCACAAGAGAGGTATCAGTGCGGGTTATGCTAAATTTGAGACATTCCCGATATGGAACATTCCGCTTAAGCACCCGGTGAATCTTGCATATGAGGCGGCTACCTGCGATCTTCGTGACGTCAACATGATAGATCCTTATCATCTTGAAGCATACGGAGTTACGACGGTGAACTATAACAGAGATGTTGAAGCTTTTCCCGTTGTAAAAACCATCATTTCAAGAATTACCGGCGATGACAATCTTTACAGATCTCCCACGGACATGGGGGTTAATATGGCAGGTTACGCTATAGTTGATGATGAAGCCGTGAGAGAGGCGGCAAAGCAGGAGATTATAAGACGCTCCTACAAGGCATGGTGCGACTATAAGAACGGACTTGTCGATATTGAGGTTGCTCACAGGGCAGAAGCACTTATGCAGGAAGCGGGAGTTACCGTAGCGGAGCGTCCCGTTGTTGCGGCGGCACTTAAAAAGACTGAGGAAACGGAAGTTCAGGCAATTGCAATTCAGCTTCATGACGGTAAGATAGTTACGGGAAAATCCAGTGATATGCTCGGTGCTCCTGCGGCGGCTGTTATTAATGCCATAAAGTATCTTGCGGGAATAAGAGATGAAATGCTGCTTATTTCTCCTGTTATACTTGATCCGATAAGGAACATGAAGAAAAATACTCTCGGAAGAAATGTAACAAAGCTTAATCTTGAAGAAGCTCTGATTGCAATGAGTATTTGTGCGGCGACAAATCCGATGGTTGAGGAGGCTCTGAAGCAGCTTGAGAAGCTCAAGTACACCGAGGCTCACTATACCAAGATGCTGAATCCGCAGGATGAGATTACTTTCAGAAAGCTGAATATCAACATTACCTGCGAGCCTGAGTTTATGTCGCAAAATCTTTATAATCAGTAATTTACGGCGGGAGGGGATGCCTTCCCGTTTTTTTCTTGCCAAAATTTTATCGGGACGATTTTGCACTCGCCCCGATTTTGTTTATATTATGATTTCTACTTCCCGTGAGAGAGAAAAGGAGTAGACGTATACTTTTGATACCGTTTTTTCGGTTATTTCTTCTATTGCCCGTTTGTAGTAACGAAGCTGTTCCGTATGTCTTTCACGAAGTATTTTTTCGCCCGTTTCCTGTGTGACTCTGTCTGTCTTGAAGTCAACAAGAGTCAATGTTCCGTCGGGGTTTTCAAAATAGAGGTCGGAAACTCCCTGGATAAGTATGAATTCATCGGAAAGTCTTGTGTCTACTTTGTCCGTAAATTCGGATGCGGGAAACTTTAAATTGAATCTTCGTTCACGGTAGAGCTTTGGTGCCGATTTGATTTTTGTGTAAAGATTGCTCTTTGTGAATCTGTCAAGAGTTTCGTAGTCCATTATTTCGTACATTCTATCTGTTATGAAACCAAGCTTTAGTAGTCTTTCCGCTTCTCGGTGTGCACCGTTTTCGCAGAGAAGCTCATAGTTTGCAAATTGCATAAAAATATGGGTTGCGGTACCTCTTTCGGTGTAGTCTGCTTCGCTCTTTGCCTGCATGAATGAGGGGCGGTTTTTTAAGGTAACTTTCATTTTAAGCATATCTTCATCGTCAAGCAGTCCCTTTTTCAGCTGGGATACCGAGAGCTTTGAGCTTATCTTTGAGAGATTGCTTGAATAGTGTGCATTTTTCTTTGCATCCGTGAGAAGCTTTATGTATTCCTGTTTTTTTGTATAATCAATCTCTGCGAACCGTTCTTTATTTTCCGTGGCTTTTTTTACAGCTGCAAAATATTCCGGGGTGATGTCTACCTTGAAGCATTTGAAACAGTCATTGTATGAATCTGCTTCGTTATTCTGCAGGTCGGCAAATTCTTTATCCGTCAGAGAATGATATATGAAATCAAAGTAGCTCATTGCGTATTTGCCGTAGGATTCAAAGCCCCCGTCACGCCGTACAAGGGCGTTCTTGATGGTTCTGTCGAGATCCTTGGTTGTCGCAGTCATGATAAGTCTGTCACGAGCTCTTGTCATTGCAACGTAGAGAAGTCGCTTTTCTTCTTCAAGCATTAGGCTTCTTTCGGTTGAACGTATTGCTTCGCGAAAGGGGGTATTGATAGCGGAAAAGCTGCGTTTTGTTTGTGTAAGTGCGGTGTCTGCTGTATCGCGGAGCTTTATGCCGATACCAACATCGGAATTGAAGATGACAGGCTCTTTTTCATCGGAAACGTTGAATTCACGCATAAGTCCACTGAGAAATACAACCGGGAATTCAAGCCCTTTAGATCTGTGTATACTCATAAACTTTACACTGTCGTTTTCTGCCTCAGGACGTGAATCAGAGGTTCCCTCCGAGAGGTCTGTGAGGTAATCAAGAAAGGCGGAAAGTCCACGGAATGAGGTTTTTTCAAAGGTTCTTGACATTTCGTAGAGCTTTCTGATGTTACGCTGCTTTTCGGGGGCTTTGCCGTAAATCTCGTATATTCCGGTTTTGTCAAACATTTCGGAAATGAGGACGTCGGTGGGAGCTCCTCTTGATTTTTTTCTGAATTCGTTGATTTCTGTAAGGAAAAAATGAACCTTGTTGCGGAGCTTTTCGTCCTTGCCGCTTTGGGCGTAGCTTTCCGTACAGCTAAAAAAGGAGATCTTTCTGTCACAGCTTCGTATATCTACAAGTTCGTCGCCGCTGAAGGAATAAAGGGGAGAGTACATGAGTCCTGCTGTATAAATGTCTCTTTGAGGGTTGTCTACACAGTTGAGAAGACACATTGCAAGAAGAATCTCCGGAAGTCTGAAGAAATCCTCCGGTGTGTCACTTGCAAAGGGAATCTTCATTTTGCGGAAGGCTCTTCTATAAGGCTCTGACAGGGAATTTGCACTTCTTTGGAGTATTGCAAAATCCGAGTATTTATACATATTGCCCTTTTCGTCGAGGAAGTCCGGATTGTATGCCATAGACTTTATTCTTGAAGCGATATACATTGCTTCGTCGGAGAGCTTTTCTTCGGTTGCTTCTGTTTCATAAGGCAGGGAATTCAGGAGTACAAGCTCTGTTGGAGCAGTTATTTTGTTCTCTTCAAGCTTTGAGTATATAAGGCTATCGTCCTCGGTGTAGTCTTTCATTATTTTGAAAAAAACTCTGTTTGAGGATTTTATTACGTTTTCCGAGCATCTGAAGTTGTTGGAAAGGTACAGCTTGTGGGTGCTGCTCTCATGTGCAGTATCTGAAGAGACGTCGGAGAATAATTTTATGTATGAACTGAATATTTCCGGCTGTGCCCCTCTGAAACGGTAGATGCTTTGCTTTACGTCACCGACGAGGAATCGGTTGTTTTCGGTACCCAAAGCTTCGTCGTAGGTTGCCGCGGCACGGAAAATCATATCCTGAACACTGTTTGTGTCCTGGTATTCGTCGATGTAGATCTCTTTGTAGTTCTTGGAGATACTTTCGGCAAGGTGAGTTCTTTCGAATTTGCCGGACAATTCACCGGTGTCTTTGACAAGAAGCTTCAAGGTGTACTGTTCAAGGTCAGAAAAATCGAGGATACCACGTTCAAGCTTTTTTTCGGTGAATGCTTTATCGAACTCCAGAAGCAGGAGGTATATTTCGTGAAGTACTTCGCGGCTTTCCTTGGCGGCATTTTTTACTGTTTCTTCGGTTGCTCCGAGGTATTTTTTATATATACCTTTAATTTTGTTGTTGCACTTTGTTCTGTGGTCTTTAAGACTGTCGATGTAGTCCTTGCAGCTGCAGTCTTTGGGGGTGTTTTTGCACCTTGCGGCAAAGTAACCGTTTGCTGCTTGTGCTGCCTTTGAATACCCCTCGGAAAGGGCGTTCTTTATGTTTTCAAGAAGTGTGCAATCACGGCAGACCGCCTCGTGCATGACGGTGTAAGCATCCGGTTCAAGGTCTATCTCCGCTAAAAGACAGTCCAGATCGGATATTATTTTGCCTGTTTCATAAATCAGGTCTTCTTTTATGAGCTTGCCAAAAGCGGTGTCGAATATTTCTTCTGCTTCCTCGACTTCGCGGTATTTGTCAAGGTAGGATTGATATTTTTCAAAAGGGGCGGAAATTCCGCGGAGCTTTTTGTAGAGTTTTAGTATTGTTTCCGCAAACTTGTCGTCACTCTTTGCTCCGGAAAGGATTTCCACTGCCTTTAAAAACAGTGAACTATCATCTGTGTGCTCATATTTTTCGGATATGATGCGGTCAAGGGTGTTTTTCATCAGCACATTTACTTCGGTTTCTTCGCCCATGCGCAGCTGTGACGGAAGTGCGAGTGCCTGGAAGTTGGATTTTATTATGTCAAGGCAGAAAGAATGTATGGTGCTTATTTTGGCAAGACCTATAAGTGAGAGCTGACGTCTTGCACGCTTGTTTTCTGGGTGAGCTTTGACGTAGGCAGACAGCTCTTTGTAGAGTCTTGCACGAAGCTCTGCGGTGGCAGCTTTGGTGAAGGTTACTATGAGAAATTCGGATATGTCTCCATCGTCATTTTCGCTGCAGAGTCTTGAGATTATTCTCTTTGTAAGAATTGCTGTTTTTCCGCTTCCTGCTGCGGCGGCAACAAGAAGTGTTCCTCCTCTGTCCTCGACTGCCTGTTTTTGTGCAGGGGTAAGTTTAATTTCGGACATCAATCGTCACCTCCCGCAGATGTGGTAAATACTTCGTCCGAGTATTTTGTCATGGCGTATCTTGTTCCGTCTTCTCCGTTTTCGTATCTGCAGAAGGGGGCAAGGTCACAGAAATTACAGGAGTTGACAGTATCGCATTTATAAGGGTTCTTCTCAATCTTTCCGCTTTTTATCTCGCTTGCGAGTTTTCCCGCAACATCGGCGGCACATGACAGAAGTCTTCCCATGGTTTCAAGGCTTGCAACGGAGGCGTTTGAGTAAAATGTTCCGTCTTTTTTCAGCTTTACCGGGATGAATTTTCCTTCGAGATTCTTTTCCATTGCCGTAAGTATATCAATGTCATCAATAAGTATCCCGTTTGTGTGGAACGCTCGGCTCTCGTCAACGGCGGCATCCTCTCCGAGTTCAAGATTGAATTCGGGTCTGTGTATCGGGGTGTACAGGACTCCCGCAGGAACAGGTTCGAGGTCACCATATCTTGTACCGCAATTTTTTGAAAGACTGTAGAGGTACAGAAGCATCTGAAGATTGATACCCACGCTTACGTCTGCAAGGTTGAATTTCTTTTTGCCTGTTTTATAGTCCTCGACTCTTATGTAAACCTTGCCGTCTTTTTTATAGATGTCGGTTCTGTCTATTTTGCCGTTGATGGTGAGAGTACCGTTTTGTTTTCCGTCGGCATCAAATATCGGGATGCTTGTAAAAGGAATATCCGCATTGCTTTTGCCTATCGACATTTCAAAATCAACCGGGACAAAATCGGAGTCTATAATCTCGCTTGCCATAACAGACACGCAGGCATCAAGGGCTCCTGAAAGTCTGCCGTAAAGGTACTTGAAGCGCTTTGAGAGCTCTTTTTCAGTTGTTTCGCCCACAAGTGCGGTTATATAGTTATTAAGCAGTTTTTTTTCACGTTCAAGGGCGTATTCGGTGGTGATTGTTTCGCCTTTTTGCTTTTTTTCTGACAGCTCACAGATGAGAAGCTCAAGAATTTTGTGTATAATATTACCGGTTTCCGAGCTTCCGAGGTTTGCTTTCTTTTCCGGGGAAAGCGAGAGAATGTATGTTCCGAAGTATGAGCAGGCACAGTAATTGAATTTCTCAAGTCTTGATGGACTCAGCAGCATATCATCACCGAAAAGGGTCTTTGTAGTTTCCTTTGAAAGGTATTGCTGATGCTTTTCACCGTTGGATTTTGGAACGATACCTCTCGAAAGAAGATATTCCGAAAGGGCGGCGGATAATTCGGGATTTGAACTTGAAACCTCGCCTACGAGGGAAGCATCCGAGAGATACATTTTCAGGCTTTCAACTTCGGCTTTGCTTTCTTCGGTAAGATTCGGCAGAGCACTTCTGCACATGGAGACGATAGAGGACTCTTCAAGCTTTTCTCCCTTTGAATCCTTTGCAGAGTACAAAAGGTATAAGCCCTTTGAGCAGGAGGTTATTGCTTTGTAGGCAAGAAAAAGTTCATCGTAGGTCATGTCTGTGCTTGTGCCTGAAAGTTCAAGCCCCATATCCTTGAGTATGGTCTTTTCCCTGTCGGAGAATACGCTGTCGGGAGAGGGATTGCGGGGGAATATTCCGTCGTTGAGTCCGGTGATTATGGTGTATTTGTTTTTTGCGGCTCTGAAAAGCTCCACATTTGCAATTGTTACCTCGTCCACTGTTCCCGGGATTTTTCCGGTATCGTATTCGGAGAGTATCATTTCAAACATATCCGAATAGTCGGCAGGTGATACATAATCATTTCCGCAGATGTCGGCGATGCAGTCAAGGGCATCCATGACCATATTGTGATATGGGATTTCCTCCTCGGAAAGAGTGTCGGGAGCATATTTGCTGCTTTCCAACAGGCGCACTATTGCCTCTGAAATTTCGTTGGCACACTTTGCACTTCTTATTTCCTCATCAAATACCGAGAGGGGAGTTATCAGCTTTTCCCTTGCGTTATGTACAATCTCAAGGGATTTTTTTGCTCTCGGGCTCATTTCTTCAGCGCTTGTGTAACCTTCCGGGTTCATAAGCCATTCGCTGTCGGTGAACATTCTACCCTGGATATTCCAGGTTCTTATGTAGCATTCAGTGAGGTCTGCCTCAATGTCAGACAGGGGAGTAAGGCCCGTTTTTAAGAACCGCAATACCGACTGCTTTGACTTACTTTTTGAGAACTCAAAAGCTGATGTGATGTAGGATGCCGCAGGTCTTGTCAAAAGGTCGTATTTTACCGAGAATCCGAAAGGAACGGAATTTTTTGAAAGCTCGGTATCGAGTATGCCAAAAAGCTCTTCGGGCGATCTTGAAAGAATGGTAATTTCGGAGTACTTTGCTCCGCACTTGCCTGTAAGCTTGTTTATTATTGCACAGGCAATTTTTGCTTCATCGTAGACGTTATCGCATTTGTAAAGCTTTACGCCTGTACCGGAATAGTCTGAAAGTGCGGGCTTATTCTCGCAGAGCTCATAGGCGAAGTACTTTTCAAGATTGGAAAGATTTGCGTCATCGAAACCGTGGGCAAAGGATGTTTCAATGTCCGCATATTCGACAAAGTTGTCCTTTGCACAATGCACTATCCTCTCATAGGCTTTTTTTCCGCGCTCAAACAAGATGTTGTTTTTGTCTTTATCCAGAAGATAGGTTATAAAGACATCATCGGCATCGCGGATAATCCTGTCTATTACGGAAAATTCCGGTACCGTAAAGCCATAGAAGGAGTCTATGATGACGGTCTTGTCTTTGAAAAACTTTGTGTCGCAAAGGACAGTTGCAAGTCTTTCAAGATCCTCGGTGCTGTCACGGTAATTGAAGTTGTCACCGAAGGTTTCGGTTATCATCCTTGAGTAGGCTGAGTAGATAAGGGAGAAATCACGGAGCTTAAGTGAGAGTCTTAAGTTTCCGTTATCGCAGAGCTTTTCTGCTGTCTTTTCAAGCTTTTCCGGGGTTACACCGTACATTTTCAGCTCGTTTATGACCTGCATGGATTTTTTTATAAAAACAGTATTCTCGGCAGCACCCTTGTACTCAGCGAGAAGCTCTTTTACGGAATTAACCGCCTTGTACATCAGAAGAAGCATATGGGCACAGTCAATATAGCTTTGTGTAAGTCCTCCCGTTTCGCGGAAAACTCGGTTGCACAGACGCTTGAAGTTTATGACTTCGATATATTCGTTGGATCGGTTGCCAAGGCGTTCTATTATCTGACGTTCATATACAAGTGCACCCTGTTCCGGGACGATTAGAAATGTGTGCTTTTTCTCATTCATCAGCTTTTCGCACACGGACATAATATATTCGGTTTTGCCGCTTCCTGCGCGTCCCAATATGTTGTACAGCAAATCTTTACCTCATTTCCCTATTCCGATAAGGTCCAGAAAAAAGAATCGAATCTCCTTTTTTACGCTGTCCGTTTCGGATATGATATTTATTTCGTTATCGGAAAAACCTATTCTTCGAAGCTCGGAGTCATCATCATATTTTTCCACCGTTGCACTTCCAAGGCACATTGGAGGAAAGAGTACGCACCACCAATTTCTGCCCTCGGCGTTTCCTATTTTTAATCTCAGTGAATAGTAGTTTCCCGCAGGAAAAGAATATTTCCCGTAGGTTCTTCTTGGATAGTTCTCGTATCCGGTTTCAAATGTTACGGTATAGTTGTAACCGTTTTGGGTAATTACTTTTTGTGCTATGGATGTTATTTCTTCTTTATTGTCCGAAATTATGTCCTTTGCCTCGTTTATGCTTGTACAGTCGGAGAGAAGCTTTGTTGTGTATTGTGTTACACTGTCGCGGACTTTGAGTTTCAGCTCCTGATCTTCGGAACTGTCTGAGTTTGCAAGGACATGGAACCTTATGATGTTGTTGTAAAGCTCTTCCTCACCCTCGATGGGGGTCACGGCAGAAGCAATTGTAAGCGAGAGCATAATAAATGCGATGAGTGCCGCAAGTGAGAGGGGGTCGATTCTTTTTACAACCTTTTTTAAGTAGGGAATAATTTTTTCTTTCATGATAACCTCCGCAGATTGATTCGGAAATAATTATTACCGCAAAACCGGAGGTTATTCAAGTATTTTTAAATTTTGATGACGGACACTTTTACATTGAATGGCAGTTCGCCCAGAGCCGCAGCTGCCGTATTTGCTTCTTTTTCATCGGTGAATATGCCGAATACTGCGCTTCCGCTTCCGGACATTGCAGAGGCGTAGGCTCCGTTTTTGAGAAGACATTTTTTTATTTTGCCGATTTCGGGAAGCTCGTGGATGCATATGGGCTCAAACTGATTTACGATGTTGTCGCAAATTCTGCCGAAGTCCTCCTGTTCGAGGGCAGCGATGAGGGAATTTGTTTTGACATCGGGGACAACGTGTTTTTTTTCATCAAAGAGGTCATAGATGTCTCTTGTTGAAAGTCCGACGTCAGGAGTCCCTATGACACAATGGCACATGGGCATCATGGGGACTTTTTTAAGGGTTGTACCTGTTCCCGTTGCAAGTGCACAGTCGTATTTTTCAAGCATGAAAGGTACGTCCGAGCCAAGCTCTGCTGCTATTTCTTCCTTTTCTTTTTCGGTGATTACTCCCAGAAGCTTTGATAGACCATCGAGGGTTGCCGCACAGTCTGCACTTCCGCCACCCAGACCTGCTTTATCGGGTATGTTCTTTTCAATTTCAATGCGGCAGGAGGCTATTTTGCCTGTTTTTTTATAATACAGTGACATAAAACGGTCTGCGGCTTTGTAGGCGAGGTTGTCTTTTTCGTCGCATATGGGTTTTGAGCAGATTACTCTTATTTCGCCTGCGTTATCGTCAGTTCTGTCTGTTTCGGCGGTGATTGTCACGATGTCGCAAAGTCCTATTTTGTGCATTACCGAGCGCATATCGTGGTAACCGTCTTTTCTTTTGTCGAATATTTCAAGAGTAAGGTTGATTTTTGCTCTTGCATTAATTGTTACTGTTTCCCTCATAATGCTGACCTTTCATAAATAGGGTACGAGAAAATGTCTGCGTACCCTGTAAGTAGTTATTTTAAAGTGTCGATAAACTCTTTTATTCTTTCCAGTGCCTTTTTGATGTGATCTATTGAGTATGCGTAGGATATTCTTGCGAAGCCCTCGCCTGATTCACCGAATGCTGTTCCGGGAACTATTGCGACGTGCTTTGAATAAAGGAGCTTTTCGCAGAACTCTTCGCTTGTCATTCCGAATTTTCCAATGTTGGGGAAGATATAGAATGCGCCCTCCGGCTCAAAGCTGTCAAGTCCCATTTTCTTCAGTTCTGCGTGGATGAATTTTCTTCGCAGATTGTAGGCGTCTTTCATGTATTCTATGTCCTCATCACCGTTTCTGAGGGCTTCGATACCCGCATATTGTGATGTGGTCGGTGCACACATGATGGCGTACTGATGGAGCTTTACCATTTGCCCCATTATTTCCTTTGGGGCACAAGCATAGCCGAGTCTCCAGCCTGTCATGGCGTATGCTTTGGAAAGACCGCTGACAAGGATTGTTCTCTCTTTCATGCCCGGAAGTGATGCGAAGGATACGTGTTTTTTGCCGTAGGTCAGTTCTGCGTAGATTTCATCGGAGAGGACTATTATATTTCTTTCTCTTACGATGTCGGCTATTTTTTCAAGCTCGTCCTTTGTCATAATGCCGCCCGTAGGGTTTGACGGATAGGGGAGAACCAGCATTTTGGTTTTGTCCGTAATTGCAGAAAGGAGCTTTTCGGGTGTAAGCTTGAATTTGTCTTTAAGCTCTGTATTTATAACTACCGGTACGCCGCCTGCAAGACTTGCAAGAGGACCGTAGCATACAAAGGATGGCTCGACGACTATTACCTCGTCGCCCGGTTCGAGGATGGCACGCATTGCAAGGTCGATAGCCTCACTGCCGCCGACGGTACAGAGTACTTCGTTTTCGGGCACATAAGAGAGTCCGAAGCGTCTTTCAAGGTAGTTACAAACTTCACGTCTGAACTCTAAAAGTCCACTGTTTGAGGTGTAGTAGGTTCTTCCGTCTTCAAGGGAGTAGATACCCGCCTCACGGATGTGCCACGGAGTATCAAAATCAGGCTGTCCGACGGTGAGGGATATAACATCGTCCATTTCGTCAAGTATATCAAAGAATTTTCTTATTCCCGATGGCTTTATGGACGTGACCTTCGAGGAAAGAATTTTGCCGTAATCTATCATCAGAGCAGGATTCCTTTCTCTCTTTTGTCTTCGAGAGCCTTGCCGCCGTGTACAACGCCCTCTGTTTTGTATTTACGAAGGACAAAATGAGTAGCTGTGGAAATTACGCCCTCACAGGGTGCAAGCTTTTCCGCAACAAAAAGGGCAACCTCTTTCATGGTTCTTCCCTCGATTATAACTGTAAAGTCAAAGCCGCCCGACATGAGGTACATATCCTTTACCTCCGGGTATTTGTAGATTTTTTCTGCAACCTTGTCGTAGCCTTTATCTCTTGAGGGGGTAACCTTGAGTTCGATGAGTGCGGTGACATTTTCAATGTCGGTCTCCTCCCAATCAATGAGGGTTCTGTAACCGACTATTACGCCGTTCTTTTCGTATTTTTCAATTATGTCCTTTATTTCGCCTACTTCCTTGTCAAGCATTGTTGCAAGGTTTTCTGCTGTGAGTCGGGGCTCTTCTTCTATAAGGTGAAGCAGTTTTTTATCAAGTGATTTCATTGTAGTGTTCCTTTCGATTTAGGTTATATTTTTACTAATATCGGTTTTCTGTTTTTGTAGTAGCAGGTGTATTTTACACCCATGTCGAAAAGTATTTTTGTGACGTCTGCGATATTTGCTCCGAGGTCTCCCGGTGTATGGGAGTCCGAGCCTACGGTGAAAAGCTCGCCGCCAAGCTCTATGTAGCGTTTTGCAAGAAGCATATTCGGGAATGTTTCGCCGTGTCCCTGACGGATGCCCGATGTGTTTATTTCAAGGGCTTTTCCACGTGCAATTACCGTTTTGAATATTTCATCGTACATATCCATGTCGTCCTCAATTCTGGCGATGTGCGATATGCCGTGCCTTTTAAAATAGCGCAGGATATATGTGATATGTGTCAGAACGTCATAATCGCAATTTTTTGCGGTGTACAGCAGGTCATGCATATACAGCTCGAAAAGGCGTCGTGATTCATTTTCGGTGAGCTTTGTAAAATCAACTTGTGAAATAATCATGTCACCGTTATATTTGAGAATATGAATACTTGACAGCACCATGTCATAGTCATATTTGGTGATATTTTCCGCACAGTTATATGGATAATGCATCTGAGAGCTGAGTTCAACCGAGTGTATAACATTGAATTTGTTACCGACTGTTTCACGAGCCGAGTCACATTCCTTTTTTATTGCATCGCAGTCAAGGGACTGGGTTCCGTTAATTATAAGCTCGGTGTCGAAGTGGTCGGAGAATGCTGCACCGGAAAGTCCTTTTTCAATGCCGGAAAGTGACAGTGCGGTGATACTGTTTTCAGGTGACTTGTCTGCGTCGTGTGCGGAATATCTTGTATGTACATGAAGGTCGTATAGTTCCTGCATTTTTGCACCTTTCTTATTTCTTTTCGCCAAAGAGAAACCGAATGTACAAATCCCACTATTCCCATGAATAATCGCCCTCGGATTCAAGGTAGGTGTGTTCTATACCGAGCTCTGAAAGCAGTGAGCTGTAATTGCGGTTTGCCGTGATAAGTGAATCCTCCGTGCCGCACCAAATAAACATTTTCGGGAAATTCACACCTTTATCCTTGTTTTCTCTTTCCATGTGGAAAAGGTCGAATTTTGTCCATTTAAGCTAAAGCGGACTTTCCATTTGTGGTCGAAACTGTTTTCCATAAGGTGAGATTGCATTGTCTGTTCTTATTTGTAATGTTGAAGATGTCCTTTCAAATTACAAGTCCGCCGTTGGGACTTATGACTTGTCCCGTGATAAAGTTGCCGCAGTCACCTGCAAGGAAAAGCACTGTTCTTGCAATATCCTCACATTTACCTATACAACCAAGGGGAGTTTCATTACAGAGTGCTGCCATATCGCTCTCGGACAAGGCTTTATTCATCTCCGTGTCAATAACGCCGGGAGCTATGCAGTTGACAGTTATCCCCGAGGGACCTACTTCCTTTGCAAGAGCCTTTGTAAGTCCGATTATCGCCGCTTTTGATGTGGAATAATGTACCTCGCAGGAAGAGCCGCATATTCCCCATATGGAGGAAATATTTATGATCCTGCCGCATTTTGCGTTTATCATATTCGGAAGTGCACGTTTTGAGCAGAGAAATACCGAATCGAGATTTACCGACATTGTTCCGTGCCAATCTTCAAGAGTTAAATCCTGAAACAGGGAATAGGAGGACACAGCCGCATTGTTGACAAGCACATCAACTCTTCCGAAATGCTGTTCTGCCGTATTAAAAATGGCATTGACATCGTCTTCTTTTGAAACATCGGCACCGACGGTTATAACCTTTCCGTATTGTTTCTCTTTATTTTGTGAGGAAATCTCCTCAAACTCCTTTTGGAGCATTGTGGCTCGCGCACCACTTTTGTTGTAGTTGATTATCACGTTGTATTCTCTCGAAAGGTAGGCAAGTCGTGCAATTTCAGCACCGATTCCTCTCGAGGAGCCTGTGATAAGCATTGTTTTCATAGTATCACGCCTTTTTTATGTATTCCGATTTCACGGAGCCGAAACCGCAAAAGTCAATTCACAGCCTCGGCTCTGTGCCCGAAAGGTGTCGGACACGGATGTAATCAATCTTTAAGATTGTAAAATCTCATTGCGTTGTCGTATGTGAGCTTTTCGACTTCCTCGGTTGTCATTCCGAGAAGCTCCGCGATTTTTGTCGCTGTATTTGACATGAGTCCCGAATGGTTAAGCTCGCCTCTGTGAGGTACGGGGGCAAGGTAGGGACAGTCTGTTTCAAGAAGAAGCCTTGATGTGCCGTTTGAGATGTCTTTCAGACCTTCGATGACCTCGACTGTTTTTCGTGCGTTTTTGAATGTCACAACTCCACCTATGGAGATGTACCAACCCATTGAGATTATCTCTTTTGCCATTTCGACTGAGCCTGAAAAGCAATGGAAAAGTCCCGTAGCGTCCTTATGCTTTTTTACAATTTCAAGGCAATCACCATGAGCCTCTCTGTCGTGTACAATGGCGGGAAGTCCCGTTTTTTCGCAAAGACATAGCTGCAATTCAAAGCATTCCTTTTGCTGTGGTGCGGTTTCTTTTTCCCAATAGTAGTCAAGACCTATCTCACCGACGGCAACGCATTTTTTGTCCTGTAAGAGCTCCTCGATTTCCGAGAGCCAGCCATCGTGCTTCATGTCCTTTGCTGCGGATTCCGGATGGATACCTGCCGTGAAATACATAAAATCGTATTTGTGTGCAAGATCTCGTGAAGCGTATGAGCCCTTGAGGCTTGCTCCGGCATTGACTATTCCTCCAACCCCGTATTCAGGCATTTTGGAGAGGATTTCGTCCCGGATACCGTCGAATTTTTCGTCGTCGTAGTGTGCGTGTGAGTCAAACAGCATTTTTGTAGTTCCTTTTGATTAGGATATAGGATTTAGGAGGGTAAAAGGTGCGTATAAGGGCAGTTATAACCAACCCGCAGTTTTAGGGGCTGATTGCAACGGAAAATAATTGAAATATCGGTGTGTTTTCGTGAGGAATTTATCTTATGATTGTACCCTCTTTAATGGAATCGTCAAGGAATGAAACGGTAATTTTTTCCGTGCCGTCAGACTGCTTTTCACCTGCTGCGAGGATCATACCGTTGGAATCAACACCACGGAGCTTTGCGGGGGCAAGGTTTGCAACGACAATTACCTTCTTTCCGATAAGAGAATCGGGAGTATAAGCTTTTGCAATGCCGGAAACTACTTGTCTCGGAGTGTCGCTGCCGTCGTTGAGGGTGAGTTTCAAGAGCTTGTTGGAGTTTTCAACAGGTTCGCAGGTCTCGACTTTGGCACATATGAGCTTTACTTTGCAGAAATCCTCAATGGAGATCTCTGCGGGATATTCCGGCTCTTTGTGAGCTTTCTTTTCTTTCTTTTCCTTTTTGTTTTTTTCTTCCGCCTTAGGAGCGTTCACCAATTCCTCGCCGAAAATTTCGATAAGCTTTTTCTTTTCGTCAAGTCTTGCGAACATTCCTTCCGGTGCGGGATTTACCTTTGCCCCGTCAGCGTAAGCAAGTCCAAACTTTTCTGCCGCCTGCCATGTTGTAACCGTGATGTTTGCACTTTCGGGAGCATTAATCTGAGTTTCAATCTTCTTTGCCGTTCCGGGCATAATGGGAGCTATAAGTGTTGCGGCAATTCTTATACCCTCAATGAGGTTGTAAAGAACGGTGCCGAGAATGTCTTTCTTGGTTTCGTCTTTTGCGAGTACCCAGGGCATTGTTTCGTCTATATATTTGTTAAGACGGCGAAGAACGGTCATGATTTCATCGCAGGCATCGGCAACGTGGAAAGTGTTAAGCTTTTCCGCAACTGCCCTTACGCCACCCTCAACTGTTGCGATGAGGTCTGCGTCAAACTCGGTAGCTGTTCTGCTCTTGGGGATGATACCGTCAAAATACTTATTAATCATGGCAACGGTTCTGTTCACGAGGTTTCCGAGTGTGTTTGCAAGGTCGGAGTTGAACTTTGCAATGAAGTTTTCGTATGTTATTGAACCGTCCTGGAGGAAAGGCATTTCGGAGAGAACGTAGTATCTTACGGCGTCTGTGCCAAAATGTCCTGCAAGGTCATCGGCGTAGATTGCGTTACCCTTGGACTTTGAAATCTTTTCATCGCCGACAAGAAGCCACGGGTGTCCGAATATCTTCCTCGGCAAAGGTTCACCCAGAGCCATGAGGATAACAGGCCAGTAAATGGTGTGGAATCTGAGGATGTCCTTGCCGATTACCTGAACATCTGCAGGCCAGTATTTCTGATACAATTCACCCTTTTCATCAACAGCATAGCCGAGAGCTGTTATGTAGTTTGAAAGAGCGTCTATCCATACATAGATAACGTGGCCGGGGTCGAATTCAACGGGAACGCCCCATGTGAAAGTTGAACGAGAGATACAGAGATCCTGAACGCCGGGCTTTATGAAGTTGTTTACCATTTCTTTCTTTCTTGCCTCGGGTTCGATGAAGTCGGGATGCTCGTCAATATACTTTTCAAGTCTTTCCTGATACTTAGATAGCTTCAAGAAATAAGCTTCTTCCTTGGATTTCTGAACGGGTCTTCCGCAGTCGGGACATATATGCTCGCCGTTTTCGGTGTGAGCCTGTGTTTCCGTCCAGAAGCTTTCGCATGGAGTACAGTACCAGCCTTCGTATTCGCCTTTGTAGATGTCGCCCTGTTCGTAGAGCTTGTTGAATATCTTCTGTACTGCTTTTACGTGATAATCGTCGGTGGTTCTGATGAACTTGTCGTAGCTTATGTCCATGAGTTCCCAGATTTTCTTAAGCTCGCCCGTGATATTGTCAACGTAGTTTTGAGGTGTAATACCTGCGTCTTTTGCGGCTTCCTCAATCTTGAGTCCGTGCTCGTCTGTGCCTGTCAGGAAGAATACGTCCTTGCCGAGAAGTCTTTGATAACGTGCGATAGCATCGCACATGATTAGCTCGTAGGTGTTTCCTATGTGGGGCTTGCGGGAGGTGTAGGGGATTGCAGTTGTAATAAAAAATTTTTCTGCCATTTTATATCTGTCCTTTCAATTATTCTCTTTTATTTTAGTTTGTATCTTTCAAAGTTGATTCTCCGTCCGCATTTACTCTTTTGAAAATTGCGGTATCTCCGAAGCTTTCATTGTAAATGTCGGAATGCAGTGTGTTTGTCAGCTCGTCGGACTTCGATGCATAAAGTGCGTAAATGATAAGCGTATAAGGTAGTGTATATGCAAGTAACAGCACTCCAAATGTAAGTACCGAGAGGATATACAGAGGTATAAGGGAGAGTCTTACAATAAAGAAGGTGCGTTTTTCGGAAAAGGTGTGTTTATGCTTTGTGCCGCGGCAGAAGTCAAAAACGTAAAGAAGTATCCCGCCCTCCATATAGAATACAGCAAAAATGACTATAACCTGCAGAACGAAAAACATTGCGGAAATATAAAGGCTGTAGTCCGTGATGCTTTGTGCAAAGTAAGCTGTGATAACGCCTTGCAGTGTGGAAAGTGCGATAAAGGGGAGAATGAGTTTTAACAGGATTTCGGGAATTTTTAAAAGGAGAAAAGCATAACAGGATGTGAGTTTTCCGCCTTTTGAGTAAAAAGTGAACATTTCCGAGAGCTCTGTTTTTCTTCCGTCCGAGAGCTTTGCGCACAGAGAAAGGTATCCAAGTGCAAACGGGAAGCATAACAAAAGACCGAAAATATCAAAGGTCAGAGACACCATTGTGAATATTTCGTCAGTTGTCTCCTCGCAGAGAAGTTCGCAGAATGTCTTTGACAGTACCGTGAAGCCGAAAGAGACCGCTGCAAAAAACAGGGTGGCAAAAAGGAAAGTCTGATAGTTTGAGAACAGGATCTCCCGCGCCTTTTTTTTGATTTGTTTTCTTGAGCAGAGAATAGCCGTCACTCCCTTTACATTTTATTACAGATTTTTCCCTTTTTTCCGTTTTTAATTCAGATAAGTTTATCAGCGTACTTTGTTTCCGGCAACGTAGGAGGATTCAAGGGCGTATTCTTCTGAAAGAATGTTTATATCAGCACGCTTACCGACCTCGATAGAGCCTGTTCTGTCGTAGATACCCGTTAGATACGCGGGATGCTTTGTTGCACAGATTATAGCTCTTTCAAAGGGGATGTGTGCAAATTCGGAAAGATTGAGGACTGCTTTATGCATATCAAGTCTTGAACCTGCGATGGTGCCGTCCTTGAGTCTTGCCTGACCGCCCGTGATTGTAACCTCCATGCCTGCACTTTCGAAAGTAAAGCCTTCGATGTCGGGAAGTCCTGCCGCTTGGATGGAGTCGGAAACAAGCACGAGATTATTGGGTCTTGCGTGGTAAAGGATGGAAGCTGCTACTTTATCAACGTGAAAACCGTCGCAGATAAGCTCGGGCCATCCGTCCTCACAGTAGAGTGCCGCACCTACCGCGCCCGGATCTCTGTGTCCGAGAGGGGACATTGCGTTAAAGGTGTGGATAAAGGAGTTCGCACCGAGCTTTATTGCTGCCTGTGCCGTTTCAAAGTTTGTGTTTGTGTGACCGATAGCTGTCATAACGCCCATAGCGGTACATTCTTTTATAAAATCAAAAGCACCGTCAAGCTCGGGGGCGATGGTAACTCTTATTTTGATGTCATCTCCCGTAATCTTCTTGGCTTTCTTTATAAAATCAATGTCGGGGTTTTTAAGGAAATTCTCATTGTGAGCTCCCTTTTTCGCATGAGAAAGGAATGGACCTTCGTAGTGGATACAGTCGATGTTAAGAGTACTGTCCTCACGGGAAAGCTCGCAGAGTGTCTTTGTTGCCTCAAGCATATCATCAAAGTCATCGGTGGATAACGTCGGAAAAACGGAAGCGGTACCGGTATTGTTATAATGCCTGAATATCTCTCTGTATTCTTCTTTTGTCTGTCTCTGGAATCTAAGCTTCAATGCCCCATGCGTATGAATATCAACATAAGCAGGTGCAATAAGCTTACCTGAAGCATCAATGACTTCATCGCATCCCGCAGGCACCTCGCCCGTAATATCCATAGCCGTAATCTTACCGTCGTCAATAAGCACATTCTTTTTTTCAAAAATCTCATTTTCCGTATTGAAAACAAGCCCCGAATGTATATAAATCTTACTCATAATAAGCTCTCCTAAAATAATTTTGCATTTTGCTCTTTGCATTCTCCATTACGAAGACCGCAAACGGTCTTTGTCAAAAGTCTTCCGGGAACAAAGCGTCGCAAGGAACACCGACTCTCGGCTCTGCCATAAATTCCGCAACGCCCTCACGCCACTTCCTGTAGTGCTCGGTTTCCTTGTGAGCCTTTGCAGCTTCTTCGGTGGCATATGCTTCGTAGAGGATAAAGTAATTGGGATCTTCTCTTGACTGAAGTACATCGAAACGGAGGTTTCCGTTCTCTTTAATTGCGTTGTCGTGGTTGTACTTTGTGAACTTCAGGAATTCCTCTGCCTTTCCGGGGACAACGTGTACATTTACTACTGTAACTATCATAATTTATGACCATTCCTTTCGTATTATCGGAAGTTTGTACGGTCTTGCAAAGCAAGATCGAGGTCTGTGACCTCAAAGTCACAAACTTCTATGGCTGAAAATTTATTTTCAGACTTTTTTCTTCTTCCTTGCGGATAATTTCCTTAAAATATAATATATCAAACTATATTTTACTACTTTTTGGGGGAAAAATCTACTGTGATATTGTTAACATCAAGAAAAGAGAGACGAGTATGTTGCTTTTTGGGTGTAATCCTGTGATATAAGTAATTAAAGATAATTGAATTTTTACACGGTGGAGTAACACAGCTCTGCCGTGATTTTTAGCACAAAAAAACGACCCGGTATTGAAACCGAGCCGAATTTTGTTATTTTGTTTATAGTCTTACTGAGCAGCTTTACCCTTTGTAAGGTACTTTATACCAAAGAGTGTTGCGATCATGAGAACGATTGCGATGGGAAGTGCGATAAATACGTTCTGTACGAAGCCTGCAATGATGTAGGAAACGAAAGATACAGCTGCAACCGTAAGTGCGTAGGGAAGCTGTGTGTTAACGTGGTTTACGTGGTCACACTGTGCGCCTGCCGAGGACATAATTGTTGTATCGGAAATAGGTGAGCAGTGGTCGCCGCAAACAGATCCTGCAAGTGCTGCGGAAATGCAGATGAAGAGAAGCTCTTCGGGAAGACCGGGAAGTACGGTGACAATCGGAATAAGAATACCGAATGTACCCCAGCTTGTTCCTGTTGAGAATGCGAGGAAGCAAGCAACAAGGAAGATGATTGCGGGAAGGAATGCACCGAGACTTCCTGCAGATCCCTTCATTGCTTCTTCAAAAAAGCCTGCAGCGTTGAGTTCGCCTGTTGTCATGTTCTTGAGAGCTGTAGCAAATGTGAGGATTGTGATTGCTGGAACCATCGCATTAAAGCCCTTTGTAATACAGCCCATAGCTTCCTTAAAGGAAACAACTCTTCTGCAAATCATATAAACGATAGTTATAACAAGTGCTACAAGAGAACCGAGGGGAAGACCTACCGTTGCGTCGGTATTACCGAATGCGCCGATAAAGTTGCCCTTGTTTTCTGTGCCGCCCCAGATGTCTGTTCCGAAGAAGCCGCCTACATAGATAAGTGCGAATACGCAAATAACTATAAGAACGAGTACGGGGAGAACAAGGTCATATACTCTGCCCTTGGGGTTTTCTTCAACCTTTTCTTCAAGCTTGTTGGAGCTTTCGCCTGTTGTAAAGAGGTCGCCTTTTTCAAGAGCATTCTTTTCGTGGAGCTTCATAGGACCGTAGTCAAGCTTCATAACAACAAGTGCAACAACAAATACAAGTGTAAGAAGTGAGTAGAAGTTATAAGGAATAGCTCGTACAAACACTTCAAGTCCAGAATACTTTTCGCTGTCAACATAACCTGAAACTGCTGCCGCCCATGAAGAAATGGGAGCTATCATACAGATAGGAGCTGCTGTTGCGTCGATTATGTATGCAAGCTTTGCACGGGAAACCTTGTGTGTGTCGGTAACGGGAGTCATAACAGAGCCGACCGTAAGACAGTTGAAGTAGTCGTCAATGAAAATAAGCACACCGAGAACGAATGTTGAAAGCTGAGCACCGGATCTTGTTTTGACATTTTTCTGTGCCCATCTTCCGAATGCTGCGGAAGCACCTGTTTTAGCAATAAGTGCAACCATAATGCCGAGAATTACAAGGAATACGAAGATGCCTGCCTGATCGGAAACAGCAGTGATAAAACCTTTTTGAACGATAGTATCAACAGTGTTTACGACATTGAAGTTTGAAGCAAGTAAACCGCCTGCGAGAATACCTACAAAGAGGGAGGAATAAACTTCCTTTGTGATAAGAGCAAGAAGAATTGCAATCACGGGGGGAAGCATAGCCCAGATAGTGCCTACAAATGACATGGGTTCCTTTGCCACCGGTGCGTCTCCCGTCGCAGAAACCGCAAATACGGAAACTATGGACAGAATGAATGCTGCAAGAAGGAATCTTGAAACCTTCTTTGCAAAGTTAGTGTTCATAAAAATGAACCTCCTTAAAAAATAATTTTACCGCGGATGATATAGAACACCTGCGGCATAAAATACACATATACAAGGGTAAGTGTAAAGATAACCGATAGTGCTCCACAATAGTGACAGTACGCAGAATATTCTCCTGCATCCCGACGTCCGTACTGCGGCATCGGCACGAACATCTCGGCGGTTTTCCTTTTCAAAAACATACAGTTGCCGTTGTCAGTGCTTTTTACTTGTGAAAATCGCTCCTCTATCATCAATTGTTTAAATTGTACCATACGGAACCGGTATTGTCAATAGATT
Source organism: Eubacteriales bacterium (assembly GCA_045604705.1). Lineage (GTDB taxonomy): Bacteria > Bacillota > Clostridia > Oscillospirales > CAG-382 > SIG622. The sequence continues at coordinate 25,903 of JAZUOO010000030.1, read as the reverse complement.
TTTGCAAAAATCGGCAATAATTTTGAAATATTTGGCAGAAATGTGAACATGACTGCATTGTTTTTATGTATTTTGTCGGAGGATAGCCGGTTTTCCTTTTGGAGCATATGCCGAAGCAGTTTATGTTGGAAAATGAAAGTCTTTCGCTGACCTTGCCTACGGAAGTTTCCTTTTCAAACAGTACAATCGCTTCCTTGTTTTTTATTTTTATAAAATATGTATGTATTACGCAGGCGGAAAATTCCGAAAATATCTTCATTAAAATGTGTCTCGGTACATGAGGCGTTATACTTTTAAAGAATGTCATTCTTACCCAACGAAATCCGATATCGTTGCGGTATGCGACGAATATGAGAACAGAACGGAAGCCGAAAAAGAGATTTTGGAAAAGAGTGGTAAGTAAATTTACGTTTCGCTAGAGTATTCGGATACGTATCTTCGGACACGTACCCTTTTTATTTTTACTAAAAAACCCAAAATTAGTGAATAAACCAAAAACAAACATCATAAAAATATTAAAATGTATGGAAGTTATATTGAATTAAATATTTAGACGTGATATAATCCAATTATAAACTACGAATATTCATAGTTTAGTTTGACAATGTCCAAAATTAGTTAGGGCATAAAACCAAAGGAGGATTTTTGAATGAAAAAATTATTGGTTTTCTTGTTGGCGCTGGCAGCCGCAGCGACAATGAGCCTTTCTGCTATGGCACAGGAAGAAGAAACGGCAGAAGAAGCGATTGTTGAAATTGAAACAGAAGAAGCAGCTGAAGAAGCGGAGCTTTTTGCGGAGGAAGAACCTGCTGCTGAGGTTACGGCGGAAAATGCTGTTGCAAAGGTAGGAAATACCTATTATGCAACTATAGACGAGGCTATAGCTGCGTGGACTAACGGCACTACGCTTACGCTTTTGGCGGATGTTACTTTGAGTTCAACCGTGAAAATCCCTTCAACAGAAAAGCGTATTCTTGATTTGGATGAATACACTCTCACCGCTCCCAAAAGTAATCACGCGATTGAGATTGTAGCAAACTCAAGAGCGAATGCAGGCGATACACTTCTTGTATATGCTGATGAAACAAACCCTGGCGGAATGTCAACAAACGGTGGATTTATGAAAGCGTGTATTTATTATAATTCCGTTAACAGTGACAGACCAACAATTAAGATATTCAACGGTGTTTTTGATGGAACATATGCAATATGTGTAGCTAATAGCCAAAATGATTCATATGTATATATATATGATGGTGTTTTCAATGCAACATTGAAACTTGACAGAGCAAAGACCTTCATTTCAGGTGGTGTATTCCATAGTGGGTTGATGAGTTCTGTAGACTCGACAGCTTATTTGCTTATAAGTGGTGGTAGATTCTACTCTCCTCTTAACAATAACCGTTCGGCTCTTAACTCGGGTAAGTGGGGATTTGGTACGGCAATTGGAACTTATAACGTAGAAATTTATGTAGATGATGACGGCTACTATGTTGTAGATACGCCTATTGTAACAAAGCCTGCTGACTTTGAGGCGTCTGTATTCTATGATACTGATTATTATGTAAACAATGCTACAAGCAAGGGAATCGAAGATGTTAACGGTGCATTTGTCTTCAGTAATGTAGGTGTTGAAAAGCAGCTTTATTACACATCTGCGGAGGTGACATTAAAAAAGAATACAAAGGGTATTGTTACACTTTATACAGAAGCCGACACAAATGTAAAAACCTCAGGCGATTTTAAGTTGGATATGACAGACGAAGATGCAAATTATACAGGTAACATAACCTTCGGTGCAAAAAATCACACCTTTGTTGTGGTTTTTGATTCCGATAAACCATATAGCGGTGAAGTTACTGCTTATCCCGGTTGTGCTCTCGGTATAACCGAAACAAGAGGAGCGGTTGTTACCCGCACATATTCAAATGTTACTCCTGTTGCAAAAATCGGTGATACCGGTTATGCAACTCTTGGCGAGGCGATTAAAGCAGCACAGGCAAATGACACAATCGAGCTTGTTGGCAATGTAACTGAAGATGTGACAATCAATAAGAACATCACCATTGACGGTGCAGATAAGGATTATACCGGCAAGATGAACGTTACCGCGAATATCACGATTAAAAACGTGAACTTTGACGGTAAGGGTATGAACACTTATGCCGTTGAAACTCGTAGCGCAGCTACTGTTGTAATCGAAGATTGTACCGCGAAGAATTACGGTTACGGATTCCTTCAGGTTGTTTCAAACAATAATACCACAAAACTGAAAAATGTCACAATCACTGATGTTGCTTACGGTGTCAAGGTTGATTACAGCAACGGCGTAAGCCTTGAAAACGTAAATATCACTGCTTCTGTTGCAGCTGTTCTCAACTCCAACTACGGTAGAAAGACGATCACCATCAAGGATAGCAACCTCAGTATCCTTGGTACTTGGACGAGAAACAACACCACTAAGACCAACATCGTATTTGAGGGTGACAACACGGTTGATGAGTTCGTCATTAATGCCGCTATCGACGAGTTCAAGCTGGCAGCAAGCGCAACCTTGACTGCTCCTAATACTATCACTGTTATTGCTGAAGATGACTATGTTGTTAAGTACATCGACGGTACTTATAAAAATGTACTCGCTGTAGCCAAGATTGGCGACGACAAGTTTGCAACTCTCGCCGAAGCGTTCACAGCAGCATCGGCAAATGCAGACGGTACAGTTATTGAGCTTCTTCCCGTGACAATCGAAGAGGGTACGGTAAAGCTTCCTGCAACACTTACAAATGTAACTCTCAAGGGCGTTGAAGGTGCGGTTATTAAGGATACAACAATTATGTCATCTGACGGCAATTCCGTAAACTATGACGGCTTTACTGTTAAAAACATAACATTTGAAAACAGTAATTTTGTATTCAGTGGGCAACGTAACGGTGGTGTTCTCTATAAGGATTTCAAGTTTGAAAACAACAAGTTCCTCAATACTGTAAAAACAGGAAATGAGGCAGCAGTACACTTTAACATTGCAGGAACAGAAGATAACGCGCTTATAACAAACTTCTCCTTTATCGGTAACACAATAGATAATCTTGGTGGCTCACAAAATTCAGGTATATTTGCCGCAAGCGGTATTGACGGAGAAATAGTTATTAAGAATAACACAATTAATAATGTTTCCTTTATTCCCCTAAATATCAGGGTTCGCGACAACAACGGAACTTCAGATAGCCTTACAATTACAGGCAACACATTCTCAGGCACTGCTGACGGATACATTCAGGCTCTCAGTTATATGGGTGGAGATGAGATTGAAATTGCAGTAAATTATAACGTATTCAAGGGCATTACAGACAGCTATCAGATTTACTTCTATGATTTTGATGAAGCAAAAACAACAGTAGATTTCAGCAGAAACTACTATGAAGGCGTTGACGTTGTAAATGAACCTTCTGCATTCTATTACAATACAGCATTTTCATCGGTTGCAGAGCTTGACAAGTATGAGTTCATTCCTTATTATCTTGACGAAGCACTTACAATACTTTTCGACGGTCGCACTGCAGACATCACAGTTGAATTTGCAGAAGTACTTCCCAAAGTTGAGGGCGAAATAACCTATAACATCAACCTTGTTGCAAGCGATGAATCCACAATCAACCGTCTCAACTCCGGTGACCTCACATTCAAGCTTACAACAACAGACGGAGAAATTGATTATAAGATTATTGACATTGCAGGTGATAACATAACTGTTTCACCCGTAAACAATGATGCAAACAGATACGAATTCCACTTTGACACTAAGGCAAATGTCGGAAATGATACTGCAAAGACCATCACAATTGCACAGGTTAAGTTCACAGGTTACGGTGAATTCAGCTTTGCAATCGAAAATAACAACACCAACGCTGTTCACACAACAACAACTGACGACAACATCGTTGACACATATCTCCCCGAAGGAAAGATAGAGTCTGACGGAACGGAAGCAGAAGGTGTTCTCAATCTCGGAACGGGTATTCCCGCAACATACATCTACGTTCCCACAAGAGACCTCACAATTAATCTCAGCTTCCCCAATACAGTTGAAAATAAAGCTGTTGCATATCAGCAAATGAAAGTTACAATTTCAGGCGGAGACCTTGAAAATGCAATTGTAATTGACCTTGGTAATGATGCTGAAATGCCCGTTATTGCAACAAGCGTAAAGCCGAATGCAGAGGTTTATGTAACAGATGATTCGGTATATCAGATAGTTCTTGCAAATGCGCTTACTTATAACATTGCATACAACGTAGAGGTATCAGGTGCCGGCTACAGAACAGCAAGATATACAGTTACAATGCAGAGCGAGGACATTGACGGCAAGGTTCTCAACTTCTGGAACAACGTAAAGGACAACGCAGTTGAAGTCGAGGAGGACAAGGCGTCCAGTGCAAAGAATGTAACATTCCTTGCAGGTGACATTGTTAAGGACAGCATGATTAACATTTACGACCTCTCCGCAGTAGTATCTTACTTCGGTGAAATTAACCTTGATACAACACAGGGCAGAGAAAATTACGCAAAGTACGACCTTAACAGAGACGGCAAGATTGACTCTAAGGACGTAGCGTATGTTCTTGTTTCCTGGGGATATTAAGCTTCGTAGCTTCGGATAAGATGAATTATCCTTCCACGAAATAACTCAAAATCAGAGAGCTGTACTTCTTAAGTGAGGTACAGTTCTTTTTGTTTTGCGACAGATTTTTTCTTAAAAAATAAATTAATTTATAAAATAGTCTTTATTTTTCGCACATTGTGTGATATAATAGCTTGAATAAGTTTTATCATGCCGCAGTGTACACATTTTGCTTCTGCAGTATAAAGAGGAGTGACATGAATTTTGCAGACAATCATACAGGCGATTAAGGATGTGTTTTCTTATACTTTTAATCAATTTTCCTCGGTGGGGTTCTTTGACATCGCGGATATTGTTATTGTTTCGATACTCTTTTACTATCTTTACAAGTTTGTTCGCGAAAGACGTGCGGGCAAGCTCGCTATAGGTATTTTGTTTATTCTTATAATTATGATGCTCAGCAGCTTCTTTGAAATGTATGCGCTGAATTTCATTATAAGCAATATAGTTCAGGTCGGTATTATCGGTATTATCATCCTGTTTCAGTCTGAACTGCGCTCGTTTCTTGAGAAGGTCGGTGGTGAGTCGATAAAGAGCATCACTTCAAGAAAAGACAACAACGTGATGAGTCAGATGTCTAAATGTATCGGTATTATTGCTGATGCTGTGGTTGAGCTCTCTGCCGAAAAGACAGGTGCGCTTATCGTGATTGAAAGAGGCACAAGGCTCGGTGACGTTATAAGGACGGGTACCGTGATAAATGCCGATCCTAGTACGTATCTTATCCGAAATATCTTTTTCAATAAATCTCCTTTGCATGACGGTGCAATGGTGGTACGCGACTGCAAAGTGTATGCTGCGGGCTGCTTCCTGCCGCTTTCACAGGACGAGACAATCATCAAGACCCTTGGAACACGTCACAGGGCGGCAATAGGTATGAGTGAGAACTCAGATGCGGTTGTGGTGGTTGTGTCTGAAGAAACGGGAATGGTATCAATTGCGATAGATGGACATCTTATAAGGGGAGTTTCCAAGGGGGATCTTATATCAAAGCTTGAGGAGCTGCTTATCGGCGATAATGACAAGACTTCGGAAAATAATGTTCAGAAGACCATCGGGGTAATTGGCAAGATTCTTCCCATTTCCACAACAAAGGAAAAGAATTCTAAGGTACATATCAAAAAGAAAAAAACAAGGAATAACGATATGGACAACGGTTCGGAATATACGGAAGATGCCAATGATTCCGATTCGCAGGCAGACAGCAGGAGGTGAAGTGAATGCGTTTTTTTAAGTACTCAGATGACGGTCAAGGAAAAAACGGACAGTCATCCGAGGTGAAAACGAGCAGAGGGTCAAAGGGCTTCAGCTCATTCGCAGCAAAGATAGTCTGCGTAATAGCGGCAGTTATAGTGTGGTTTTATGTTTCGGGAGACCAGAGCATAACCTATGAAAAGGAATTCAGAGGGGTTGAGATAAAGTACAATATGGGTGCTCTCAACGAAAAAGGCTATACTATTATCAGCGGTAAAAACACGACTGTGGATGTCACTGTAACCGGTACAAGGCGTGAGGTCAACAGTATAAGTGCCGAGGATATTGTTGCGACAATAGACCTTTCAAGGATCAATACATCCGGAGAGTATTCGGTTGAGATAGAGGTTACGGCTCCGGGAAACACAAATGTTAAGGACGTGTACCCTTATGAATTAAAGCTTTACATTGATACTCCCACAAAGAAATCCTTCAAGGTAGATGTGGATGTCCACAATGTCGCAATGAGTGATTCCACTCTGAAGATAAGAAATTACATCCTTTCCGTAGGAGAGGTGTGGGTAACAGGTCCTGAGGAGGAAGTGAACAAAATCGCGGGGGCTAAGGTAGATCTGGATTTTTCCGGCGAAAGGATTTCCGATTCGGTATCAAGGACCGGTGTTATGATAAAGCTTTATGACAAGGACGGAAAAATTTACAACAATGCATATGTGGAGCAGGACGAACAGACGACCAATGTTGATGTCATAGTTAACAAGCACATCACTGTTCCGATAAATCCCAAGTATTCGGGAGGCTTCGATGCGGACAATGCCGGTTACAGCGAAATAGTAGAGCCCCGTCAGGTGAGTATTAAGGGAGCTCCGGAGGTAATAAACGGAATAACATACATTGAGACAGCGGAAATAGATGCGGATGACATATACGGTGAAGTATATGAAAAGGAAGTAGGTCTCTCATTCCCAAGCGGAATCGAAGCGGACGGAACAGCACCCAAGAGTGTGAGTATAACCCTTGAGAGAACCAATGGAAAGGTAGATGTCACTACTGCAAACATTGTGTTTATCAACAAATCCGACAAGCTTGATTATACGGTCAAGGAGGAAAGTGTTAAGATAACATTCTCCGGTAACCTTGAGGATATTGAAAAGCTCAATGAAAGAAATGTATATATGATAGCGGATCTCGGAGGAATAAGCCGCGAGGGTGAATACGGAAATGTGAAGCTAAGACCGCATCTTTTCGGCATGAATGTGCTGGATAACGGCAGAGTACGCGTTGAAGGAGTGTACAGCTGTACAGTTACGGCAACGAAAAAGAACCCTCAAAACCAACAGGCAAACGTCAGCCGGATACTTGAATGATAAATGACGGTGGGCGGGAAATACGCAAAGAAGAGGTAACGGCACATCCGATATGAGCAGAAAATTCATTATTCATAACATAAAGCTTGAGCTTTCTAAAACCAAAGAGTCAGGATACGACGCGGCGGTGATAAAAAAAGCCGCAAGAATCTTGTCAAAAAGCAGTTTTTTCTCATCTTTTGGAAAGGCGGAGCTTGGAATATTCAAAAAATCTGTGGACGCAAGGGACAAAAATGCAATAAAACTTGTGTATTCCGTGTTTTTCGGGTACAAGGATGAGATGTGTCCCGCAAATACCATGGATATTGAAAAGCTTGAGTCTATTTGCAAAAAGGAAAATATAGTGGTTTTCTCCGAGGAGGGTTTTGTTATTCCCGAATACAAAGGGGAAATGCGTCCCGTTGTGTGTGGTTTTGGTCCTTGCGGGATGTTTGCGGCACTTGTGCTTGCCAGAAGCGGAGCTTGCCCGATTGTACTCGAAAGAGGCGCGGATGCTGATGCGAGAGTAAAGATTGTTGAAAAGTATTGGCAGACCGGAGAGCTTTCCGAGAAAACCAACGTACAGTTCGGTGAGGGCGGTGCGGGAACTTTTTCCGACGGAAAGCTTATGACAAGAATAAACGACCCTTTGTGCTCATATGTGCTTGAAACTTTGGCAAAGCACGGAGCAGACCCGAGTATTCTGATAAGTGCAAAACCTCATGTCGGGACTGATAAGCTTCGGAATATTGTAAAAAGTATAAGAAAAGAAATAATAAGTCTGGGCGGCAGCGTTTATTTCAACTGCGAGCTTACAAGTCTTGAAGTTACGCAGTCGGGAAGCAGCGTTAAAATTGGTATTAACGGCGAGAATGAAAGTCTTGAAACAGATGCGCTTTTTCTTGCGGTGGGACACAGTGCCAGAAATACCTTTGCGATGTTTTCGAGGTCGGGGATAGAAATGTGCGCGAAGCCTTTTTCGGTTGGCGTAAGAATCGAGCATCTTCAAAAGGATATAGACTATGCTCTTTACGGAGATTTTGCATCGCATTCGGCACTTTCAAAGGGAGAATATGCACTTTCCTGCAGAGTTGGTGAGAGGGCAGCGTATACTTTCTGTATGTGTCCGGGCGGAACGGTGGTTGCATCTGCCAGTGAGAAAGAGTCTATAGTTACCAACGGCATGAGTTACAGCGAAAGAGACGGTGAGAATGCCAACAGTGCTGTTGCTGTGTCTGTTTCGGTAGAGGACTTCGGTAACGATCCTTTTGCGGCGATGGAGTTTCAGGCGAATATAGAAAGAACGGCATATAAGGCTGCAGGTTCAAACGGCAGTGCCCCGATTCAGACGGTTGGAGGACTTTTCGAAAAAACAAACGGTGTTCCAACGAAAGTAAAACCCACGTATACGGGCAAGACAGAGGTTACGGACATTGCAAGCGTGTTCCCGTCATTTGTTACCGAAACTCTTAAAGCGGGACTTCTGAATTTTGACGGTAAGATAAAGGGCTTTGCTTCCGATTACGCAGTGTTGACGGCACCGGAAACAAGAACATCATCTCCTGTAAAGCTTCCGAGAGGGGAGGACAGGAAAGCTGTCGGTCACAAATGCATCTACACCTGCGGTGAGGGGGCGGGATATGCCGGCGGTATTACAAGTGCGGCGGTTGACGGTATAAGGAGTGCGCTTGCTTTTCTGGGCAGTGTGACCTGACGGACGTATTTTGATGCAGATGAATTCGGTAGCTTTTGCTTTTGATGTCTTTGAGATAATCTGCAATATTTTTTAACTGATAATCTTTGATTATTTGAAAGGAAAGCATAAATGGAACAAAAAGGAAAAGTAATCTCGGTTGAGGATAGTTTTGCTACTGTTGAGCTTGTGCGTGAATCGGCGTGCAGTTCCTGTCATCACAAAGATAGCTGCGGGGCAGGGGTAATGGCCGGTTGTGCAAAGTCGCAGAGCGTTACGGTGAAGGCTAACAACTTGTGCAATGCACAGGTTGGCGATAACGTAGTGCTGAATTCCGATTCCGCAAAAACTCTCGGTATGGCATTCTGCGTTTTTATTCTTCCGCTTATACTCACATTTGCGGCGTATCTTATATGTGATAGACTCGGTGTCGGTACAGTCATTGTTGCAACAGTTTCGGCTATCGTTTTTTTTGTTTCGTTTTTTGCACTTTTTTTCGGTTTCAACAAGTATCTGACAGGAAAGGTAAATATTAATATTACGAATATAATTGACGAATGAGTGTAGGGGTGGGTCGAAATTTAGACCCGGTGGAATTTAACTGAGAAAATAACGGAGTAACATAAAAATGGATTTGTTTTGCAGTAAAAAAAGATGGCTTTTGCCGGACTATGATTATGAAAAGGTCCGAGCACTTTGCACTCAGCTTAAAATATCCCATATTCTTGCAAAGATCCTGACAAGACGCGGGGCGGACAACCCTTCCGATGCAAGGTGGTTTCTGAGGTCGGATGAACTGTACCTTTATAATCCCTTTCTTCTTAACGATATGGACAGAGCGGTAGAGAGAATAAAAAAAGCTATAGATGGGAAAGAAAAAATATGTGTCTACGGAGATTATGATGTTGACGGAATAACGGCAACTGCGGTTATGTACAAATATTTTTTATCCAAAAACTGCGATGTGATATACTATATTCCGAAAAGACTTACCGAAGGCTACGGAATGAACAACGCAGCACTCGATAAGCTCGCAGAGCAGGGAGTAACACTTATTGTGACGGTGGATAACGGTATTACCGCAAATCCGGAAATTGAGTATGCAAGGACTCTCGGAATAGATGTTGTTGTCACGGACCATCATGAATGCCGTACGGAGCTGCCCGATTGCTGTGCGGTGGTAAATCCGAAAAGACCGGATAACAAATACCCTTTTAACGGTCTTGCGGGTGTCGGTGTGGCGTTCAAGGTCGTCTGTGCTCTGGAGGGTGAGGATGCGGACGATGATTTTATAGACAGATATGCAGATCTTGCATCTCTTGGTACAATTGCGGACGTTATGCCTCTCTCTGACGAAAACAGGCAGCTTGTTGCACGAGGTCTTTCATGCATCGGTAAGGGCAGTAATAAGGGAATAAGCTCCCTTATAGATGCGGTGATGTTTGAGAAGAACAAGAGTCCCGAAAAAAAGATTACGGCTTCAACCGTGGGCTTCCTTATTGCTCCGAGACTCAATGCGGCGGGAAGAATAGGCAAGGTCGAAAAAGCAGTGGAGCTTCTTGTATCAAATGATTATCAGACCTGTGCTAAGATTTCAAGGGAGCTCTGTGAAAAAAACAAGGAACGTCAGCAGATAGAAAACGGGATATATACTGAAGCTGTTGAGATTATTGAGAACACACACGATTTTGAAAATGATAAGATAATAGTTGTCTGTTCGGACGGATGGCATCACGGTGTTGTAGGGATTGTTGCTTCGAGAATTACCGAAAAGTACGGGATACCGTCAATCCTTATCTGCCGTGAGAACGGTGTGGGAAAGGGCTCGGCGAGAAGTATAAAGGGTTTTAACATAAACGAGGCAATACATTCCTGTAACGATATACTTGTGCGTCACGGTGGTCATGAGCTTGCGGCGGGTCTTACCATTGAGCTTGACAAAACCGATGAGCTTAGGAAGAGAATCAACGACTATGCAAGGGAAAGAATTACTCAAGAGCTTCTTGACGGCTGTACTGAAATAGATGCAGAGCTTACGGGAGATGACATAAATCTTGAAATCTGCGAAGAACTGCTTCAGCTTGAACCCTTTGGACCTACAAACCCTACGCCATCGCTGTATATGCGTGACGCAAAGGTGAAGGAAATTATCCCTCTGGGACACAACAAGCATACAAAGCTGATTCTGGAAAAGGACGGAAAGGAATTTGAGGCTCTGTTGTTTTGTTTTCCCGGTGAAAGCTTTACGGTTCCCGCATCCGGCATGATCGACGTTCTTTTTAATCTTGACATTAACGAGTTCAGAGGTGAAAGAACGCCTCAGTTGATAATAAGAGACATCCGTCTTTGTAAGAGCGATGCAGAAAAATGTGCTTGTTATACAGAGATAATGCATACCATTCTTGAGGGCAACAATACAAGGTTTGTTCCGGAAATTGACGTATTCAGGGTTGTATACAAGTATCTCAGAGCAAATGGAGAAAATCTCGGATCATACGTAAACCTGTTTGTTCTTGCGGATGAGATAACAAGAGAAACGGGAATAAGAATTACGTGCCCGGTGTTGGGAGTCATACTTGAAGTGTTCTCAGAAATGGGACTTGTGCATCTTTATAAGACCGACGATTTGATAATGAAAATAGATTTGGTTAAAAACTGCGGAAAGATTGACATAGAAAGCTCAAGAGTACTTATGCGTGCGAGAAACCTCCGACAGTAAAACCGATGGGTGGTGTAATTTTGGATTATTTTGAACAACTGAAAGAGGGACTTTCAAAGACAAGCCGTAATTATGATATTGATAAAATAAAGCGTGCTTACGATTATGCGGATCTCATGCACGAGGGACAGATGCGAAAATCCGGAGAGCCCTATATCAGTCATCCGGTGGCAGTTGCGCTTCTGACAGCACAACTCGGAATGGACAGTGACTCGGTTTGTGCGGCACTTTTGCATGATACGCTTGAGGACTGCGAAGGGAAGGTCGATGTTGAATATATAAAAAAGAACTTTGGAAATGACGTGCTTGAGCTTGTTGAGGGGCTAACAAAGCTTACAGGTATTCAGTTTGAGGAAAAGGAAGACGAAAGTATAGAGAATCTGCGTAAAATGTTCCTTGCAATGTCAAAGGATATAAGAGTTATCTTTATAAAGCTCTGCGACAGACTTCACAATATGAGAACTCTTTCTGCAAAATCAGAACCCAAGCAGAGGATAATTGCACTTGAGACCATGCACGTTTATGCTCCGCTTGCACACAGGCTGGGTGTCCGAAAAATCAAGGCGGAGCTTGAGAACCTTTCACTTCAGTACCTTGACCCGATAGGATATGCAGAGGTCAATAATGATATTCAGCAAAGATATGGTGAAAACAAGAACTTCCTTGAAAATGCACAGGTTCAGGTGGTTGAAGAGCTTCACAAAAACAATGTAAAGTTTGAAATTTCCGGGAGAGTCAAAACCATATATTCCATATATAAGAAAAAGTATAATCAGAACAAGAGCTTTGATCAGATTTATGACTTCTATGCGATGCGTATAATCGTTGACAGCGAGCTTGACTGTTATACCGTTCTCGGAATAATACATGAGAATTTCCGTCTTATACCGGGAAGATTCAAGGACTATATCTCAAACCCCAAGCCCAACCTTTACCGTTCACTTCATACAACGGTAATGAGCAAGCACGGTATTCCCTTTGAAGTGCAGATAAGAACTCATGAGATGCATGAGATTGCCGAATACGGTCTTGCAGCACACTGGAAATACAAGTCCGGAGAAAGCGACAAGGAGAACATTTCACAGAAGCTAAGATGGATAAGAACTCTACTTGAAACCGGCGACGATACGGGAGATGCTGATGAATTTCTGCGTCCTTTGAAGATTGACCTTTTTGAGGATGAGACCTTTGTATTTACTCCCAAGGGCGATGTTGTAAATCTTCCGTCAGGGTCTACGCCCATTGATTTTGCGTACAACATACATTCCGCTGTCGGAAACTCTATGATAGGGGCAAAGGTCAACGGAATGATTGTGCCGATAGATACGGTACTTGAAACGGGACAGATTGTTGACGTTATTACATCCTCAGCATCAAAGGGGCCCAGTCGTGACTGGCTCAAGATTGTTAAAACAGCGGAGGCAAAAAACAAAATCCGTCAGTGGTTCAAGCGGGAAAAACGCGAAGAAAATATCATTGAGGGAAAAATCGAGGTGGATAAGCTTCTTCGCAGGTTCGGTAAGAGCTTCACCGAACAGCAGAGAAATGAAATAATTGCCAATGTTTCAAAGAGGATAGGTGTACTTTCTCCCGATGACTTCTTTAACAATATAGGCTACGGTGGAATGTCAGTCACGAAATATGAGGGCAGACTTAAGGATGAATTTGACAGAGTTGTAAAGCCGGAGCTTTCCGAAGCACAGCAGAAAGCTATTGAGGACAGAAACCTTGAGAAGATAAAAACTGCAGAAAAAAATCGCCAGAAAGAAAAGGAAACAACGGCTGTTCAGAGCGTTATAGTTGACAGTATTGACAATTGTCAGGTAAGATTTGCAAAGTGCTGTAATCCGCTTCCCGGTGATGAAATTATCGGCTTTGTAACAAGAGGCTTTGGCGTATCCATTCACAAATATGACTGTCCAAATGCTGTTGCGGCGATAGACAGACCTGAGGAAAAGGACAGATGGATAAGCGTCAGATGGGCAAGAAGTGCCGTTGAAAATGCGGCGGGCAACAGAGGATTTGAAGCACTTCTGACTGTTTATGCAAACTATTCTCTTAAAGTTATCAGCAATATAACTGACTTGTTTGAAGAGCTCAGAGTGCCGGTTCATGCACTTAATACAAGAATGTCCGGAAAGGATAACATTATTATAAATATCACCGTAACCACAAAGGGAACGGATCATCTAAATGCAATGGTTGCAAGAATAAAGAGAATCTCGGATATTATAGATGTTCAGAGAGGTTTCTCGTAATTCTTTGAAAGGAAAGAAAATGAAAGCAATAGTACAGCGTGTAAACTATGCAAGAATGATAATAGATGAAAAGGAATATTCGTCGATAGGTGTCGGATTTATGGTGCTTTTGGGTGTTGCGGATGGTGATACCGATAAGGATATGGAGATTTTGTGCGATAAAATTGCAAAGCTCAGGATCTTCACCGATGAAAACGATAAAATGAATCTTTCTCTTTCTCAGGTAGCGGAAAGAGGAACAGAAACCGCAGTTATGGTGGTATCGAATTTTACCCTTTGCGGAAACTGCTCCCACGGCAACAGACCGGAGTTTTTCGGTGCGGCGGCTCCCGATGAAGCGAACAGGCTTTACGAGGCTTTTGTGGATAGAATGAGAAGTGTTCACGGACTCAGGGTTGAAACGGGTGTGTTTGGTGCTCATATGCACGTGCAAATTGAGAATAACGGTCCGGTGACACTTATTATAGACTCGGCGGATCTTAAAAAGAAATAATCGTATTATCTCCCGCATATAAATGGAATAAAACTAAAAACTCAAAATATTCCGCTTATTGGTAACTCCCTCTGCGATGCGACCTTGGGTCGGGAGCGTTGCGTATAACAAAGTCACAAAGTTAAAGTTTCCAAAAGAGGCACAGCAATACTGCCTACGCCTGTAACTCCAAAATACTCCCCCGGAGCCGGCGCATAGCGAGGGCGGAGTATTTAAGTTTTTGCGGAGCTTTTTTTCTAGACCGCTTGTGGTCTGCATAAGCGACATCCACCGTAAAATAACGCATAAAGAAAAAGGAGGGCGAAACGTGAAAATCACACTTGAATCAAATATTGAATCGCTTTCCGAGTTTTATCTTCAGACGCTGGTTCTTCTTTACCGTCCCTGTGAGGTGTTCGGAAAGAATGATACCTCAACATCGTGTCTTTTTGTGCGTGCCGAGGAACTAGACGGAAAGATTACGGCTTATGTGCGGATTTTGGATAACGGCAGAGAATGCGAAAGTACTTTTTCCGAGGGAGAATATGAAAAATATCCTGACGGTATAAACATTGCAAAAACCATTGTGGGACGTGCTTTCTGCGATTGTGCGAAAAAGGTGTACGGATTTAAGTCACCCTTTGGGATAATTACCGGCATAAGACCTGCGAAGCTTGCACTTTCCTATCTTGAACGCGGTTTTACACGGGATGAAATACGGGGAATATTCGGAAATGCTTATATGATGGACAGCTCCAAAGCGGATGTCTTGACGGATATTGCATCAAGGGAACGCTCGCTTCTGCATATGCTTCCTGAAAAAAGCTTCAGTCTTTACATCTCAATTCCCTTTTGCCCGACAAGATGCAGTTACTGTTCCTTTGTGTCGTATTCCACCGAAAGACTTCTTTCCATGATTCCGGATTATCTTGCAAAGCTTTTTGCGGATATAAAAGAAATCGGAAGCCTTACAAAGGAGTTGGAGCTCAGTCTTTATTCTGTTTATGTCGGCGGAGGAACTCCGTCAATACTTAGTGCAGAGCAGATAAAAATGCTTCTTGAATGTATAAGAGAAAGCTTTGATATGAGGTATTGCCGTGAATTCACCTTTGAAGCGGGAAGACCGGATACGATTACATACGAAAAGCTTAAAGCTCTGAAAGACGGCGGTGTCGGAAGAATCAGTCTTAACACCCAGACTGCAAACGATGAAGTGCTTCGTGTCGTGGGAAGAAAGCACACATTCTCCGACTATCTTGAAAAGCTCGGTATGGCAAGGGCAGTAGGCTTTGACAGCATAAATACCGACCTTATAGCAGGGCTTCCGACGGAAACGGAAGAAAGCTTTAGTGAAAGCCTTGATAAAGTGATAAATACAGGTGTTGACAATATAACCGTTCATTCTCTGACGCTGAAAAAATCATCGGAACTTAAAACTCTCGGTGAATTTGAGCTTCTCGGGGAGGGAATAAAAGTCAGAAATATGCTTGACTATGCACAGAAGAAACTGAAGAACAAAAATTATTTACCATACTACATATACAGACAGAAAAACACGGTTGGAAACCTTGAAAATACAGGTTACGCAAAGGTCGGAAAGGAATGTCTTTACAACATTCTTATGATGGAAGAATTCCACACCGTATTTTCGGCAGGTGCGGGAGCTGTCACAAAGCTTGTGTCGCCCGACAGAAAATACATTGACAGACTTTTTGAACAGAAATATCCGTATGAATATCTCGGAAAAGAGGGTAAAGGCTTTGATGCCGACACGGTAAGACAGTTTTACGCCGAGTATTTTTAAAAAGAGGGAGGGACATCCTTGAATAATAAAAAGGCAAAGAGCCAGAACCTGCTTATCGGAGCAATGGTTCTTCTTATATCAAACCTACTTGTAAAGGTCATAGGTGCAGTTTACAAGATACCGCTGACAAATTTGCTGGGAACACGAGGGATGGCATATTTCAATGCGGCATACAGCTTTTATGTAACCATATACCTTGTTTCAACTGCAGGTATCCCTGTTGCAATTTCAAGAATGGTTGCAACTGCACAGGCACAGGGAAAATATCGTGAATCCAAAAGAATACTCAGAGTAGCACTGGTACTTTTCTCCATCGTTGGCTTTGTGGCAATGATGATAATGATTCTGCTTGCAAGGTGGTATGCAGGAAAAATTGATATACCGGATTCGTACCCAAGTATGTACGCAATAGCTCCGACACTGTTTTTTATTTGTATTTCCTCGACCTTCAGAGGCTATTATCAGGGAAAAAGAAATATGACTCTTTCCGCAGTGGCGCAGGTTATTGAAGCACTTTCAAAGCTGGTTATAGGTCTTGTTGCGGTAAAGTTGCTTATTGAAGTCTTTGACCTTCGCACGACTTCCGCATATGCAATATCCGGGGTAACAATAGGCGTTGTTTTAAGCCTTGTTTTTGCTCTCTTTTATCATTTTAAGGAAATCAAAAACGAAACTGCTCCTGCAGAGGATACACAACCTTTAAGATCAAGAGAAAGTATCCTTTCCGAGCTTGTTATGATTTGTATTCCGATAGCTGTAAGCTCCTGTATAACAGGCCTTACAAGATTTGTTGATACAAGTCTTATAGTTTCAAGTCTTCGTGATATAGGTGTTGTCAAGGAGACTGCCGAATCCCTTTACGGTGCATTTTCTTCTATTGTAATTTCCCTTATGGATATGCCGCCGTCACTTATAACTCCGCTTGCGATAAGTCTTTTGCCGAATCTTGTCGATTCCTTTGCATCAAAGGATAAACTAAAGGCTTATTCGACAATAGATTCCTCCTTTAGAGTTGGCTCACTTATAGCTTTTCCGTGTACCTTTGGTATGGCGTGTGTTTCCGGCGGTATTATACGTACACTTTTTAAAGAAGAATATATTGCCGGCACAGAGCTTACAAACAGCCAGGTTTGTTCGATGGCTCTTTCAATTGTGTCCGTATCAATTTTCTTCCTTGCTATGATAGCAATAACCAACTCCATTCTTCAGGCGTGGAGAAAGGAAATATATCCGATAATCTCTGCCCTTTGCGGAATAGTCGTAAAATGTATATCGGAATATCTTCTATTGAGAGTTCCCGGTATGGGTATAAACGGAGCAGCACTGAGTACCGTTGCCTGCCACTTTACAATTATACTTATGAATGTAATATTCATGATAAAGTTCACGGGTTACATCCCGAAAATAAGAAGCATATTCCTAAAGCCTCTTGTTGCGGCAAGTATTTGCGGAATAGGTGCGTTTGCGGTTTATATGCCGCTTGAACATCTTACAAACGGACGCTTCTTCGGAAGAACACAGGCTCTTATCTGCCTTGTACCCGCAGTAGGTATTGCGGCAATAATTTATGTTGCGGCACTTGCGGTAATGAAGGGCTTTGTAAGGGAAGATATTGAGATGCTCCCCAAGGGGAAGAAGATATGCTCTCTGCTTACAAAAATCAAAGCTATGTAAATAAAAGGGAAGTGAAAAAATGTCAGTGGAAACACTTTTGAAAAAAGATAATTACAACTGCGACGACCTGCGTGAAATAATGGAAATTCTCCGTGGCGAGGACGGATGTCCGTGGGACAGGGAGCAGGATCACAAAACAATCAGAAATAACTTCATCGAAGAAGTATACGAGGTAGTCGAGGGAATAGATACCGACAACGACTATATAATAAAGGAAGAATTGGGAGATGTGCTTCTTCAGGTGGTTTTCCATGCGAGGATTGCCGAGGAAGCTGGAAAGTACAATCTTGATGATGTTGCCGACGGTATATGCAAAAAGCTGATACTTCGTCATCCGCACATATTCTCTGACGTAAAGGTTGAAAATTCTGCAGAGGTTCTCAAAAATTGGGATGAGATAAAGAAAACTGAAAAATCTCAGAAAAGCTATACCGATACTCTTAAGGGTGTGTCAAGTGCATTGCCTGCTCTTGTGCGTGCGTCAAAGATAAAGGCTAAGGCTTGCAAGGCGGGATTTGAATACCCTAACATTGACGGAGCAATAGATAAGGTTGCGGAAGAATTTGAAGAAGTAAAACGGGAGATAGAAAGGGACAGTGCCCAGGGAATGAAAGAGGAGATAGGAGATCTTCTTTTTGCGGTGGCAAACCTTGCCAGAATGTGCGGGGTAAACGCCGAGGAAGCACTGTATAATACCAACAATAAGTTTATCGACAGGTTTGAAAAGACGGAGAATCTTGCCGCTGAGAACGGCAAAAACATCGCATTACTTAATATTTCGGAAAAAATTGAACTGTGGAACAGGGCAAAAAAACTCTGAAATTTTGAGTAATTTGTTAACTTCCACTTGAATGTCGACGTTTTATTAAAGAATTTGTAAATACATACAAAAATAGTCAAAAAAGACTTGAAATTATGGTCAATAAATGGTATACTATATCTAATCTTAAAATATATAAGGAGATATGAAAATGAACAAGACAGAACTCGTAGCAGCAGTAGCTGCAAAAGCAGGACTCACAAAGGAACAGGCTGCAAACGCAGTAAGCGCAGTGTTCGGAACAATGTCCGAAACACTTACAAAGGGTGACAAGATCCAGCTCGTTGGTTTTGGTACATTTGCTGTTAAGTACCGCAAGGAAAAGCAGTCCAAGAACCCTCAGACAGGCGAAAAGATCACAGTTCCCGCAACATACAGACCTTCCTTCACAGCAGGTAAGACACTTAAGGAAGCTGTTGCAGCATATAAGGGCTAATTCTTTAGAACTTATAACGGTGTTCCAAGTTTTAATGTTCATCGTAATCCAACGAACCGGGTCGTTAAAAGCCCGGTTTCTGTTGTATTTTGAGAGAATGCAAAAGACCAGGCAAACTGAAACGAACCTGCCGCAATGACGGCAAAGCGGAGTTTAAAATGAGACTTGACAAATATCTTAAAGTAACAAGAATAATTAAGAGAAGAACCGTTGCCAATGAGGCATGTGACAGTGCTCATGTAACGGTAAACGGAAAAAGTGCAAAAGCTTCATATGAGGTTAAAATCGGAGATGTAATTGAGGTTACATTCGGTGAGAAAACATTGAAATTCAGAGTCCTTGACATAAAGGAGCACGCACTCAAAGCTGATGCATCGAGTATGTACGAGGCCATAACGGAATAAAGAGGGAAAAACGTTCATACACTGTAATATATTAATCGAAAGGATACGGAGTATGGACGGCAGCAAGAAAATTCACACAACATCGGATATTAAAATAACAAATAGAAGCTCTGTGGATATAAGCGGAGTGGATGAAATCTTCAGCTATGATGAGAACTCCATTGTTCTGTCTGTATGCGGAACAAAGACCTCGGTGGAGGGAGAGAATCTGCGTGTAACTGCGCTGTCGGTGGAGAACGGAAGAGTATCCGCTGAAGGGATAATAAATGCGGTAATTTGTGAGGAAAACGTGCCCGCGCAAAAAGGATTCATGTCAAGAATCTTCAAAGGTAAGCTATGACCTTTTACGTGACAGATCAGAACCGTGTAGTGCTGGTGCTGATATTGCTTGGTGCACTTTTCGGTTTTCTGCGGGATATTATAAAGATAAAAAGATACTTTATAAAAACAGGCAGTATACTTCGTAACGCAGAGGACATTGTATACTGCATTGTTTTTGCTTTTGTATATCACATAACCGTTTTTGTCACAAACTACGGATATGTCAGATGGTATGAATTTGCGGGTACGGTTCTGGGGTTTATGCTGTATCGCATGACTCTCTCCGTGCCGGTTATAGGAATTATGAAAAAGGTTTTATCGTTAGTGTTTGGACTGGTTAGAAGGATTCTTCTTGTCGTTCTAAGTCCGGTACTTTTTGTATTTAAGATTGTGGCGGGAATCGTGAAAAAATATCTTTTGCGATTCGGTGGGGTATTATATAAGAGAGTTGTAAAAATATTATCGGAAATTGCCGCAAGCAAACAGCTCAAGGCGGCAAGAAAAGGGTTTTACCCGCTTGGGGGAAAGGATATAAAATGAGCAAGGAAAGTAAAAAGCCAAATTTTCTGTTCAGGGCAATGATGATATTTATAATAGCTGTGCTGGTGATAGTTATTATTGTACTTACATCAAAGACGAACGACTACGAGAAAGATAAGGAGCTTCTTTCGGAGGAACTTACAGCGTTAAGGCTTGAAAATGAAAAATTGAGTCAGAGACTGGAAAAGGAAATGACCGAGGAAGCAATGATAGAGGAAGCAAAGGAGCTAGGCTACAGCAATCCGAACGATATTAAATTCGAGGCGGATATACCAAATGCGTAAATAGGGAATTGTATCCGAAAGTGAAAGGCAGTAAAATGAGAGTTGTAAATACCGAAATTATAAAGGAAAAAGTCTGTGAATTGTTTTGCAGTGCCAATTACAAATTACCGGAGAGTATAAAGAACGCAATTGCCGCTTATAGGATTTCTGAAAGGGACGAGCGTGCAAAAAGCATCCTGTCAAAGCTCGAGGGGAATATGGCAGCCGCTGATGAGATAAACGTTCCGATATGTCAGGACACCGGGATGGCTGTCGTATTTATTGAAATAGGGCAGGAGGTTACGCTTGAAGGAGAGCTTTTGGAGACTGCCGTAAATGACGGTGTGAGAAAGGCTTACGATGAGGGTTATCTTCGTAAATCCGTAGTTACAGACCCGCTGTTTGACAGAAAAAATACAAACGATAACACTCCGGCTGTAATCTATACAAATATTGTCGGCGGTGATAAAATCAGAATAGTTGCGGCCCCAAAAGGCTTTGGGAGTGAAAACATGAGTAAGAGTAAAATGTTAACTCCGAGTGCGACAAAACAGGATGTTATAGATTTTGTTGTTGATACGGTAAAGACCGCAGGCGGAAATCCTTGCCCTCCAATGGTGATTGGTGTCGGTATCGGAGGTACGTTTGATAAGTGTGCACTGCTTTCAAAGCTTGCTCTTTGCAGAGATATTGATGTGAGAAACAGCGATGAAAGATATGCGGAGCTTGAGCGTGAGATTCTTGAGGCAGTTAATAAAACAGGCGTAGGACCACAAGGATTTGGCGGAGACTGTACGGCTCTCGGTGTCAATATTGAGTATTTCCCGACCCATATTGCGGGACTTCCCTGTGCCGTAAATATCGGCTGTCATGTGACAAGACACGCGGAATGCATAATTTGATTTTTATCCGGACATCGGTAATTGCGGTGTTCGGAGTTTTTATGTTATTTTAAGGTAAAAATATAATTTTTTCGGATAAATTTCACAAAAGTACTTTACAAATTGCAAAATATGTGGTATAATATAACCACGGAAGAGGAAAAACTCAGACATTTCTTCCGAATAAGCTTTAAGGAGGCTTTAGTATGAAGTCTAACATCGTTGCAAGAAAGTATGAAGTAACTCCCGACATTAGAGAACGTCTTGAAAAGAAGCTCTCAAAGCTTGACAAGTTCTTCCCCGAAGAAACAAGTGCAACCGTTACGTTTTCTTCAAAGAGAGGAAGGGATAACGTTGAAATAACTATCTTCTATAAGAGTATGACATACAGAGCCGAGGTTTATGAAACGGATGTAATATCCGGTATTGACAAAGCGGTGGACATCATCGAAAGGCAGATACGAAAGAATAAGACAAAGTTGGAAAAACGTCTTCGTGACAACGCCTTTGAAGCAGCACCCGACGAGGAGTTCAAGGACATCGCTGAGGAAAATATCACCATTACAAGAAACAAACAGATTGAGATAGTGCCGATGGCTGCCGAGGAGGCTGTTCTTCAGATGAATCTGACATCTCATGATTTCTTTGTATATAAAAATGACAAGGACGGAAAGGTAAACATAGTATACAAGAGATACGACGGCGGATACGGTTTGCTTGAAGTTGAACAGTAAATATATAATGCCGGTTTAAACGCCGGCTTTTTGGTTTATATAAAGTCTACGCAGAAGATGTTTATTCCATTATTATCCCATGTGATATTGACTTTGAAATCTGTAAGAATGTGCAAGGTTCATATTCTGTGTGTTTGTTTGAATACTGTATTTGAAATGGCGGAAAAATAAATGGGCTTTCTGAAGGACGAATGTGTACTCTGATAAGTGTATCTTCAATCAAAAAGTTGTTAAAAAACTGAGAGGTGATTGGATACTCTACGGAATGTGTTACATGGTGTTGAGAAATTTATCTTCCCGATGCTTGTGGGAGATTGGGGTATCGGCTCTGACGATTCAACTATTTTACAAATGTCTTTACGAAATATGTGGGTGTGTCGCCCCGTTAGTTCATAAATTCCGCAAAGAAGCAATTAAGAAATAATGTTTTACATCGGCTTTACAAAAATGCGGTATCGGAATTTGCATAAAACAAGTATAATACAAAATGTTCGATGAAAAATTAAATAAGGAGTGATTACCATAATAACATACGAAGACGTAAGAAACAACAAGGCAATAACAACCTATATAAAGCATGCCGACAATTCTCTGGAAAAACTCGGATATACGGAGCACAGCTTTGCTCATGTAACAAAGTGCGCCGAAACGGCTGGACATATACTTCGTATACTCGGATTTGATGATCATACTGTTGAACTTGCTAAAATTGCAGGCTATATCCACGATATCGGAAATCTTGTAAATAGGGTAGATCATTCCCAAAGCGGAGCTATAATGGCTTTCAGAGTTCTTGATAGGATGGGAATGGATGACGATGATATTGCGTCGATAGTAACTGCGATAGGCAATCACGATGAGGGCACAGGAGTTGCGGTAAATCCGGTTGCGGCGGCTCTTATCATTGCGGATAAATCGGATGTCAGAAGAAGCAGAGTGAGAAATAACGATATGTCGACCTTCGATATTCACGACAGGGTAAACTATTCGGTAAAGAGATCCGATCTTGAGTTCTCGGATGACAGAAAGACGCTGACTCTTAATCTTGAGATAGATAACACCATAAGTCCCGTTATGGACTATTTTGAGATTTTCATTGGCAGAATGATAATGTGCAGAAAGGCGGCAGAAGCTTTGGGACTTTCCTTTAAGCTGGTGATCAACAGTTTGCAGTTTATGTAGAATAATCTTCACAGAGCGATTATTTTCGCTCTTTTTTTATGAATTGACGGTTTAAAATGTCACGAAATTAACAATTGTGTTTAAAGAATGAACTTTATATACATAAAATGGAAAAAATGCAAAATATGCTTGCAAAAATTTTTGTTCTGATGTATAATAAAATTATAATGGGGCGGAAGTGGGAATGTTAAGAAAACATCCGTTTAATTTCCGTTCCGATAAGCGTATGCTTATAAAATTATTACCTGTATTGGAGGTGTAAATATGAATCCCGGATTTGTAGTTGCAATGGGTCTTGCAACGGTGTTCGTAGGACTTATCGCTATTATTTTCGTATGCATGATAATGAGTGCGATTGTCCGTGGTCTTGTTAAGTCAAAACCCGTAAAAGCAGACAATAATCAGGCTCCTACGGCTGCTCCTGCAGTAAACAATGCAGTTATCGCCGACAGAGAAAAGGTTGTTGTTGCAATCAGTGCCGCAATAGCAGAGGAGATCGGCGAAGATGCCGGTGCAATCAGAATTGTATCTCTCAGGAAAATATGACGGTACAAAAACACATTCCAAACATTAAAAAAACACACTTTTGAAAGGAAAGGTAATTATCATGAAAAAGTACAGAGTAAACGTAAACGGTACAGCATACGAAGTAGAAATCGAGCTCATTGACGCAAACGCAGTAGCTTCTGCTCCTGCAGCAGCACCGGCACAGGCAGCAGCACCTGCAGGCGGTCAGACAATCAACGCTCCCATGCCCGGCACTATTCTTAAGGTAAACGTACAGAACGGTCAGGCAGTTAAGAAGGGTGACGTTCTCATGATTCTTGAAGCAATGAAGATGGAAAACGAAATCATGGCTCCCTGCGACGGTACAGTAGCAGGCGTTGCAGTAGCACAGGGCGCATCCGTTGATTCCGGTGCAGTTCTTTGCACACTCGCATAATAGTACTTGCGGAGGAAAATCATGATTAATAATACAACAGTCAAGAAAAAGAGAATTTTCTGCGCACTTCTCGTAATCGCAATCTTCTCTTCTGTCTTTGCTTGTTGGGCAAGTGCCGCGGGTGAAAACACATCTGGCGACTCCGGCGCAACAACTACCGATGAAACAGCGGTTACTGAAACAGAAATTGAAGCTGAAGAAATTGAATGTCCCATCGTAATCAAATCCGCCGAATATGATAAGGAAAGCGGTAATATTACGGTAACGGTTGCTAACACAAGCACAATGGATTGCATATTTGTATCTCTTGTGTGCGATGACACATTTGAAGCAACCCAGACACCCGTCAGTGTGGCACAGCACGCAAATTTCCGTGCAGGTAAGACATATACATTCACAACATTATATACCCCAAATCTCGAAGAAACACCTGTTATTGACATGAATATACAATATGTTCTTGTTGATGAGAGCGTAGGATATGCTGACCTCATGGGCGGCAGTAATTTTACAGATGAAGATATTTTTGATAAAGAGTTCAAAGATATTCTCAAAGTGCAGACGGTTACCGAAACGGAAGCAGTAGTAAACTTCGTAAACCAGACAGGTTTTGTAAGACTCTTTACTACCGACTGGAAATGCCTTATTATGATAGGCATTGCCTGCATACTTCTCTTCCTTGCTATAGTTAAGGGGTTTGAACCTCTTCTTCTTGTACCTATTGCATTCGGTATGCTTTTGACAAATCTACCCGGAGCAGAGATGTTCCACGAGGAGCTCTGGGCAGGTGGACACGCACATTGGAATCTCTTTGATGCATCGGAAAGCGTAACCCCCGGTCTTCTCGACTATCTCTACCTCGGAGTTAAGCTCGGTATCTACCCTTGTCTTATCTTCTTCGGCGTAGGTGCGATGACAGACTTTGAACCCCTTATCGCAAATCCCAAGTCACTCCTTCTCGGTGCTGCAGCACAGCTTGGTATCTTTGTTACATATGTTGCGGCAATCTTTATGGGCTTCAATCCCATGGAAGCCGGTTCCATAGGTATTATCGGCGGTGCTGACGGTCCTACTGCGATCTTTGTAACAAGTAAGCTTGCTCCTCATCTTCTCGGACCGATAGCGGTTGCGGCTTATTCCTACATGGCTCTCGTACCCGTTATTCAGCCTCCGATTATGAAGCTCCTTACGACAAAAAAAGAAAGATGCATCAAGATGCAGGCACTTCGCAAGGTGTCCAAGACAGAAAAGATTATCTTCCCGATAGTTGTAACAATCTTCGTAGCTCTCCTTGTTCCCTCGGCAGCTCCTCTTGTAGGTGCACTTATGCTGGGTAACCTCTTTAAGGAAAGCGGCGTAACCGAAAGACTTTCCAAGACAGTTCAGAATGAACTCATGAATATAGTAACAATCTTCCTTGGCGTAACGGTTGGTGCAACAGCTACTGCCGATACCTTCCTCTCACTCCAGACCATCAAGATCATCGTTATGGGTGTTATCGCATTCGGTCTCGGTACCGCAGG
>JAZUOO010000029.1:0-9452 GCA_045604705.1 Eubacteriales bacterium | reverse complement strand
AAACTAAAACTGCCGAAACCGCTATAAGAACAACTGCAGTCGCAGTATTTATAATTTTTTCTTCCGCAAGAATTGTGCTTACAACAAGCAAAGCGATGCTTAAAACTACTCCGATAACGGCTACTGTTATTTTACCTTTATTACTCATTTCTCCACCTCATAAGGCCAGTCAATAATACCGCCGAATTCTTTGATATTGGAATAACCAAGCTTTGCAAGGCTTTCGGCTGCGATTTTACTTCGTCTGCCTGAACGGCAATATACTAAAATCAGTTTGTCCTTATCAGGTAACATTTCTTCTGCTTTATTCTCAATTTCGGTATAGGGAATTAAGATTGCACCCGTGATATGGCCCTCGTCAAACTCGTCCTGTTCTCTAACATCAAGGATGATATGTTCTTCGCCTGAATCCATTATCTTTTTGGCATTCTCTGCCGTAATTTGTTCGTACATTGCCTTTTCTCCTTTTTCTGCAACAATTATGGATGTCGGTCCGTCTGCACCGCCGATAATTCCGATACTGCTATCATCTCCGCAAGCGGTGAGCAGTATGCAAAGTAAGATTGTTATGATACATAATATTTTCTTCATATAGCTTACCTCTTCATATTCCCCAAATCATTGAAGCAACATTATAGCTAGTCACTATCAACAAGAATAACCCTAACAGCAAAAAAGAAATTGCTGTAGTTTTTTGTTGTTTGTCCTTATATTCTTTTGATGTTATAAACAATGTTATTGCTAAACTAACGAACATTATCGGCATCGTAATATCAGTTGTAAGAGCTTTGGTTAAGCCTAATATTCCAAAGGCTATTGTTAATGCCGAGAAAAAAAGCTTTAAATTTTTCATATATCATTCCTCCAAGTTCAAGTTTTTACCTCACCAATTGTTATTGTGTTGGTATTATACTATATTTCCTTAAACATGTCAAGAACGCCGAAACACTTCATCGGGGCTTCTAACATTTTTCCGGCAGAAATGGTTAGAAAAGGGGGTAAAAGTGGCAATACGAAAATTTTGTGCGCTATAAAGGCTTTGAAGGTTTTTAACCCTAAAAGTCTTGATTTTATGCCGTTTTTATCGCTTCCTAACTTCTCTTAACTTCCGCTTATTTGCTCTAAGGCGCAGGACTCAATAAATTCACTCGAAATCATGATGCCCCTTGAGGGGGCTTTTTGCGTAAAGAAAAGTTGCCTGTGGTAAGTTTTTAGCAAAAAGGTACAAGACCTTTAGACCTGGCAGTTAAGACACGCAGCGGCTGTATCCCACCTTCTCCGCCAATCACGGGGTTTTGTTTAGGAAAAACCACGTTTTTTGTCTTAGAAAGTTATAGCCTTTTCTAATGCATTAAGCGAAAAGCTTTTTGATGTTGCATCAAGATGTGAATATGTATTTGCAGTAGTTGAAAAATCGCTGTGCCCAAGCCATACCTGTATATCGTTAATGTTATATCGTTTATCTTATTGTCATTGCTTTGAGCTTTAAGTCATATTAGACGTAAGCTTTTTTACTTTTTTCTTGCTTTTTCTGCTCGGAAGTTCTGTACACACTATTTATTTACATATTATATATTGACAAAAACAGCAAAATACGGTATAATTGTATACACTAATACAGGTGCTCAACAAACCAAATGAAAGGATGGTACAGAAATGCTGGAAATATCCCATAAGACTAATTTGCTTGAAGAGAGAAGCTATAAATATCAGCTTCAGGACGTGGAAGCCCCGAACCTCTACCGGAGTATTTATCCATACGACGAGATTCCGAAGGTGTCATTCAACCACAGACGTGCACCGATGGATATGCCGGAAGAAATATGGATTACCGATACATCCTTCAGAGATGGTCAGCAGTCGGTTGAGCCTTACACCGTCCAGCAGATAGTAGACCTGTTTAAGCTCATGTCAAAGCTCGGCGGGCCTTACGGAATTATAAGACAGACGGAATTTTTCGTATACTCTAAAAAGGACAGAGAAGCTCTGCAGAAGTGTCAGGATCTGGGGCTGAAATTTCCTGAAATTACCACATGGATTCGTGCGAGCAAGGAAGATTTCAAGCTTGTTAAGGACCTGGGTATCCGTGAAACAGGCATCCTCGTGTCCTGCAGTGACTATCATATATTCAAAAAAATGAAGATGACAAGAAGCCAGTGCATGAATATGTACCTTGAAACGGTAGAACAGGCTTTTGAGGCGGGAGTTTCTCCCAGATGCCACTTTGAGGACATAACACGTGCAGACTTCTACGGCTTTGTGGTTCCCTTTGTAAACAAGCTTCAGGAAATGTCACAGGAAGCGGGAATTCCCGTAAAAATTCGTGCCTGCGATACCATGGGCTACGGTGTACCTTTCACCGAGGTCGCACTGCCCCGAAGCGTCCCCGGTATTATCTACGGTCTGCACCACTACGCCGGTGTTCCCTCGGAAATGCTTGAATGGCACGGACACAACGACTTTTATAAGGCTGTTGCGAATGCTTCCACTGCATGGCTTTACGGTGCATCTTCGGTTAACTGCTCACTGCTCGGTATCGGTGAGAGAACAGGTAACATTCCGCTTGAGGCTATGGTGTTTGAGTATGCATCTCTTCGCGGCTCGCTCGACGGTATGGATCCGACGGTTATCACTGAGATAGCACAGTACCTTGAGGATCATATGGGTTATACTGTTCCGCCGATGACGCCCTTTGTCGGTAAAAACTTCAACTGCACAAGAGCAGGTATCCACGCCGACGGACTTCTCAAAGACGAGGAAATATACAACATCTTTGATACCAAAAAAATTCTTAACCGTAAAGCATCGGTAATGATAAGCAAAACTTCGGGACTTGCAGGTATAGCATATTGGATAAACGACTACTACGAGCTTGACGCACAAAACAGTGTTGATAAGAAATCTCCTCTTGTAATAAAGCTCAAGGAATGGATAGACGCAGAGTACGAGGGCGGAAGAGTTTCCTCGCTTGCCCCGGTGGAGATTGAGAAGAAGATTGATGAGATTTCAAACGGGGAGTTTAAGAAGAATTAAATAAATGCATAATTCACAATGCACAATTCACAATTGAGGTTAATTGCTTCGCAATTTGCATTTGATTGTATCGCCTGCGGCGGTTTGGATGTGTTAATGTGGATGTGCGATACATAAATTAATGTTTTTATGTTGCCGAGCAACCATTAGTTTTTTATGGCTGCAACCATAAGGTAATATAAATGAAGATTTCCGTTATCCAAAGCAACAAATTTTGTCAAATCCTCAAGCGGAAATCAACCACAGTTGTGCATTGTGAATTTTGAATTGTGAATTTTAATCACAGCTTTCTTTCCTCTGCACAACCATCTTCTACGGAGGTAATCATGGAACACAAAACAGTTTCCCTTGCCGACCAGATATTTGAACAGCTGGAAAAAAACATTCTCAACGGCACATACGCCAGAGGCGAGGTTTTCACGGAAATACATCTTTCCGAGCAGCTCGGCACCAGCCGTACACCCATAAGAGAAGCACTTCGCCGTCTTGAACAGGAGCATCTTATTGAGGTCTCTACAAAGGGTGCGGTTATAATCGGTATATCAAAGAAAGATATATGCGATATGTACGAAATAAGAATCAGAACCGAGGGGCTTGCATCAAAGTGGGCAGCCGAGGGGATAACCGACGAGGGTAGGAAGGAGCTTTGCGACATAGTTGAGCTTCAGGAATTTTACACGGAAAAGGGCGATGCGGACAACATAAAGAACATGGACTCAAAATTCCACGAAGCGGTTTACAGACTTTCCGGCAGTACGGCCCTTTACGATACTCTCCATCCGCTTCACAAGAAAGTTACAAAATACAGAAAGGCATCGGTGCAGAACAACGACAGAGCTTTTCAATCGGTCAAGGAACACAGAGCAATATATGACGCCATAATTGCGGGAAATGCTGATCTTGCGGAGCTTCTCACAATTCAGCATATCAAGAATGCGAGAGATAATATTGAGAAAGCGGAGAGAGAGTAGGCAAATGCGAGACTTTTGCAATGCATAATGCGTAAGAAGAAAGCGAAGCTTTCTTTAGAGTTCGCTTTGCGAACTTCTTAATGCATAATCGAGGTTGATTTGCTTTGCAAATCTTCATCAGTCAGAAAGCATTGTGTAAACTTGCAGTATTGCACAAACCCCGAATATAAAAAATATTATTTATAACATAAAATCATATAACATTCAAATAAAGAAGATTTTTGCCGCCCACACCTACCGCAAAACAAAAGTCGGCACAAAAATCCTAAAATTTTGCATTTTGCATTTTGCATTTAAAAACCGGAGGTTTTCCCATGGGACTTACAATAGCACAGAAAATAATAAAATCTCATCTTGTTTCCGGCGAAATGACTGTCGGAACAGAAATTGCGCTGAGAATTGATCAGACGCTTACACAGGACGCAACAGGAACCATGGCTTATCTTGAATTTGAAGCTATGGGCATTCCGAGAGTAAGAACGGAGAGAAGCGTTGCGTACATAGACCACAATACACTGCAGTGCGGCTTTGAAAATGCGGACGACCACAGATTTATAGGCAGCATTGCAAAAAAACACGGTATTTATTTTTCAAGACCCGGCAACGGTATCTGTCATCAGGTACATCTTGAACGCTTCGGCAAGCCGGGAAAGACACTTATCGGCTCGGACAGCCATACTCCCACAGGAGGCGGTATAGGTATGCTTGCGTTCGGTGCAGGCGGACTTGACGTTGCGGTTGCAATGGGCGGCGGTGAATATTACATCACTATGCCCAAAATGTTCAAGGTAAACCTTACAGGTAAGCTTCGCCCCTTTGTTACTGCAAAGGACGTCAGCCTTGAAATTCTCCGTATACTCTCCGTAAAAGGTGGTGTCGGAGCTATCATCGAATGGGGCGGCGAAGGTGTAAAGACACTCTCCGTTCCCGAGCGTGCTACAATTACAAATATGGGTACAGAGCTTGGTGCGACTACATCCATATTCCCCTCCGATGAAATTACAAAGGCATTTCTTGAAGCAGAGGGCAGAGGTGAGGATTATATCCCTCTTGCAAGCGATGCGGATGCGGTTTACGACAGAATTATCGACATAAATCTTTCAACGCTCAAGCCTCTTATCGCTTGTCCTCACAGCCCTGACAATGTTGTTGAGGTTGAATCGCTAAAGGGTACAAAGGTAAATCAGGTTTGTATCGGCTCGTGTACAAACTCATCGCTTCTTGATATGCTGAAAGTTGCGGCAATTCTTAAGGGCAAGACTGTAAATCCCGATGTCAGCCTTTCAATTTCTCCCGGGTCAAAGCAGGTTCTCGGTATGCTCGCAGACTGCGGTGCGCTTTCCGACATCATTGCTTCCGGTGCAAGACTTCTTGAATGTGCCTGCGGACCTTGCATCGGTATGGGCTTCTCTCCTAACTCCGGCGGTGTATCGCTTCGTACCTTTAACAGAAACTTCGAGGGCAGAAGCGGAACTGCAGATGGACAGGTTTATCTTTGCTCTCCCGAAACCGCTGTTGCGGCTGCACTCACGGGTGAGATTACAGACCCCATGACACTGGGAGTTATGCCCGAATTTTCAATGCCCGACACCTTTAAGATAGACGACAGTGCGGTTATTGCACCCGCATCCGAGGAAGAAGCAAAGGACGTTGAAATTCTCCGTGGCCCCAACATAAAGAAGTTCCCTGATACATATCCCGTAACAGACACAATAGAAGCACCTCTCATGCTCAAAGTCGGCGACAATATCACAACCGACCACATTATGCCTGCAGGTGCAAAGATACTGCCTTACCGTTCAAATATCCCTCATCTCTCACAGTACTGCTTCGGCGTATGTGACAAGACATTCCCCGAGAGAGCTCTGGCGGCAGGAAAGAGCATAGTTGTCGGTGGCTCAAACTACGGACAGGGCTCAAGCCGTGAACACGCAGCTCTTGTACCGCTTTATCTTGGTGTTCGATGTGTAATTGCAAAGAGCTTTGCGAGAATCCATGTTGCAAACCTTATCAATGCAGGTATTCTTCCTCTCACATTCAAGAATGCCGACGACTACGATAAGCTGACACAGGGTGACAACCTCATGCTCTGCGGCATCCATGAGGGTATGGACAAGGGCGAGGTTACGTTGCTTGACAAAACCACAGGAGAAAGTTTTACACTTGTATGTTCATTCTCGGAAAGACAAAAAGAGATGCTCAAATGCGGAGGACTTCTCGGATATACAAAGGCGAAGAACAGCTAACCTTAACATACAGCATATCGTAGGGGCGACCTGTGGTCGCCCGTTATTCCACCGCACAGGTTAAATAATACATGGTAAATCCACATATTAAACTGTACACATTAAATCACACACATTAAACCATACATATTGTATTATGTATTGCATATATTAATCAACAATGTTTGCGAAAGCGGACGACCACAGGTCGCCCCTGCGGGATATGCCAATACCAAAACAGCATTTATCCAAACAGAAAGGAAATAAAAATGCCAAACTACAACATAGACCAATACTGTGCCCATTTCAGAAAATTGCTGGAGGCTCAGCTCGAACGTGCCGACAGAATGGAGAACAATACAGAAAGAACGGATTTTGCAACAAAGGATAAAATAATCATCGGTGTTATCGGCGGTGACGGAATAGGTCCGATTATAGTCGATGAAGCAAGACGTGTTGCACAAAAATTACTTGCAAAAGAGATTGAGTGCGGCAAAATAGAGATTCGTGAAATCGAGGGACTGACAATAGAAAACAGACTCGAAAAGAATCAGCCCGTACCTACGGATGTCCTTGCGGCAATAAAAGAATGCGACGTGCTTCTCAAAGGCCCGACAACAACTCCCAAGGGTGGCACAATGGAGAGTGCAAACGTAACTCTGCGACGTGAGCTTGACCTTTATGCAAATGTACGTCCCGTATGCGTTCCCGAGAAGAACATCGACTGGATATTCTACAGAGAGAATACCGAGGGTGAATATGTTCTGGGCTCTTCGGGCTTTGAAGTCCCGGACAAGCTCGCCTTTGACTTTAAGGTTACCACAAACGCAGGTACAAAGAGAATCGCAAGAGCCGCATTTGAATATGCAAAGGCTAACGGAAAGACTAATGTTTCCATCGTCACAAAGGCAAATATCATGAAGAAAACAGACGGCAAGTTCTCGCTTATCTGCAACGAGATTGCTTCCGAATACCCGGAAATTACCGCAGAAGAATGGTACATCGACATCATGGCGGCAAATCTTGTGAATGAGGACATCAGAAGTAAGTTCCAGGTGTTTGTTCTTCCCAACCTTTACGGTGATATTATTACCGACGAAGCGGCTCAGATACAGGGAGGCGTTGGCACTGCGGGAAGTGCGAATATCGGCGACAAGTACGCTATGTTCGAGGCTATCCACGGCACAGCTCCCAGAATGATAGAGGAGGGACTTGGCTCTTTTGCAAATCCGCAGAGTATACTCAAGGCTCTCGCTATGCTTCTTCGTCATATCGGCATGGGCGACAAGGCAAAGACTCTTGATGATGCCATGGCAAAGATAGATGAGGACGGCAAGGTGGTTGTCACAGGAACAAAGGACGGAAATACCTGTCGTGAGTACGGTGATGCTCTCATTGCGGCACTTTAAGCTTTAAGCCTTAATATCGGAAATTATAAAAAAACATAAATTTTGGACATATACCTTTTCGGGGTGTATGTCCTTTCGTTTTGTTATTCGTATTTAAGGCAAAATCCCGGAAAAGCATGACCTTTACCGGGATGAAATACCATAACCTTGTAAACCTCGCACTTTTCTCAGATGCAGTAAGTTTTTCTGTCAATCTGACCCTTTGCGATGTTCTTGTAGGTATAACTATGTCAGGATAATCTCTGCGTTTTATATGATACTGTGTGTTTTTTAAATATACGCAAAACAAATTACCCTTGCACTTCAAAATTCAAATATTAACTGTATTCATATACTCCCTTGGCGAAAGCCCCGTGATTTTCTTGAACACCTTTGAAAAATAGTGTGGATTATTGAAATTAAGCATATTTGAAATCTGCATAAAGTTATGATTCTTTTCGCGAATAAGCCTTTTTGCCTCGGCAATCTTCAAAATATTTACGTATTCCATAACGCTGTATCCCATAACCGCCTTAAAGCGTGTACAGATATATGTCTTACCGTAGTTGACTTCCTTGCAGATCTTATCAAGATTTATATTACCGTAAATACCGTCACGTTTTATTATCTCAATTATTTTCGCGGAAAGGTTTTCGCCTCCGTCGTCAGGAATAGCATTTCCATCCCTTGCGACGGTACTTCCGAACTTGCCGTTTTTCGGTGCCTTTCTTATGCGAAGATCCGACACTGTTCCGTTTACTTCAATACCTAGGCCGTTGCGAATAAGCTTGATAAGGAGCTCTTCAAGTCTCATTCGTATTATCTGCGAACCTCCAAAGGTGGGATTTTTCGCCATACTTAACTCTTTAAGATCCCTGTCAAAAACAGGAAGTGCGTAGGTTGTCTGACTTTCGGCGATAATATCCGTTATGAGACTTCTCAGCTTTGCGGGTATCGGGATATGCTTTTCTTCAAAAAACTTCATTGCCGTATCCTCACAGACAAAGCTCATAACAAACACATTTGGAGCTGAAATACCGTTGGAACGCAGCTTATGGAACTCCATGGGTTTATGAAAAAGAGCCTCGCCCTGACAGAGAACTATATCTTGACTTGCAGCCGTTGCTATGATCTCGCCCTTATCAACGTAGACCATTTCCCAGAAATCGTGGCTTTCGCCGTTGTAGATATAATCCTTGGTAAATTCAAAATAGTGGATGGTGACAATGGAGCTGATATTGATATAATTCTTAACACGGTGCTTTTTATACTGCATATTATTATCCGCCATCCGAGTTTACCTCCGTCAAAGTACTTTACACACTTATTATTCTAATATAATGTCTGAAATATTTCCGAAACGGTTTGTGGAAAACTTGTAAAATATTACACCGGGGGATGTTACAATTTTTGGGTAAAAGGGAATTTAGCTCACAGAGGGGATTTATTATTTATAATCGAAATTGGTTTTGATGAAATTGATTTCTTGTTCTGTGAAATTGTCAGGAAAACAATAATTTTAAAACACTTTGTGCTAAACACGAAAGTACAAAAAAGATTCAAACCGTAAAGGTCTCTCACCTTTATGCTAAAAACAGTCATTTAGACTGTTTTCTTGACACAAAAAGCCCTCTCGGGTTCAATTCCTGTACGGCGAAAAAGCAGACACTAAGTGTCTGCTTCAATTTTTTTGAGGAAAGCAGAACCATAGAGATATTTTAGTCTTAGCTAAATTTTGCACTATCGTGCAAAGCGAAATTATTGCTTCGCAATAGCTAAATAACTCCTTTGGAGTAGCTAAATTAAATTCGCTTTAAGCGTGCGAAGCACATTTA
>JAZUOO010000028.1:0-9539 GCA_045604705.1 Eubacteriales bacterium | reverse complement strand
CGGAAAAAAAGCTATACTCCGCTCACGGCTTCTTGTTCCCGCAATTTTTCTGCTCTATATTTTGTACCATGCATTCAGAGGTGAAGATTTTATTGTACTTTTCGTCAGCGGCGTAATTTATCTTGTCTTGTCCCTTGTTTGGTTTTTTATCGTGAAACCTCTTGAAAAGCTTATATTAAAGCTTCGTATCGCATCAATGCTGAAAAAAAGAAAAGCGTCCGTATGCATCAAAAATCACATTGGAATTTTATGAGGATTTTTTTGTTGCAATCACGGAAAAATCGAGATCGGAAACCAAATACGATGCCCTTTACAAGATCATAATTAATGAAGAAAAGGCGATATACATATACCACAATGCCCTTGTAGCGGATATTATCCCTTTCGGAGTATTTAAAACGGAAACCGAAAGGTGTGAATTTCTCGATTTTATAAATGAAAAATTAACTAATGAAAAGGAGTAAAAAACATGAGCTTCGACGCAGAAAATTCCAAGGAATACAAAGTATCCCTGTCCCAGATAATCAAGGAATGCCAACTCAAAGAGGTATACCTCCCCGAGGACGCTTCCGAGATACTGATTGAAAGAGCTGACATCAACCGTCCGGGACTTCCGCTTGCAGGCTTCTTCGACCACCACGAGCCGGGCAGAATTCAAATTATAGGCAAGGTTGAATACAGATACCTCCTGAGCCTTACACCTGAAGAAAGATACCACAGTATAGAAGAATTCTTAAAGCACGGTGCGGCAACGGTTGTTTTCAGTTCCGACCTTGAGGTCTTTGAGGAATTTTTACATCTTTGCAAAGAATATAAGGTTCCGCTTCTTGTTTCAAGCATGGGAACATCTGAATTTATGGCATCACTTATTTCTTTCCTTAACGTACATCTTGCCCCCAGAATCACAAGACACGGCGTTCTTGTAGAAGTTTCCGGTGAAGGACTTCTTATTCTCGGCGACAGCGGTGTAGGTAAAAGCGAAACCGCGATTGAGCTTGTAAAGCGAGGACACAGACTTATCGCAGACGATGCGGTTGAAATAAAGCGAGTATCATCAAAGACTCTTGTTGGTACTGCCCCCGAGCTTATCCGTCACTACATTGAGCTTCGCGGTATCGGTATTATAGATGTACGCAGAGTGTTTGGCATGGGAGCCGTAAAGCTCACCGAAAAAATTGACCTTGTAGTAAATCTTGAGCCTTGGGAACAGGGTAAATTCTATGAAAGAGTAGGTATGGAAACCGAATACTGCGAAATAATGGGTATAAAGGTTCCATCAATCACAATTCCGGTACATCCCGGACGTAACATGGCGATTATACTTGAAATTGCCGCAATGAACAACAAGCAGAAAAAGATGGGTTACAATACCGCCGAAGAGTTTAATAAGAGACTCATGGGGCAGGTTAGTGAATCCGACTTCAACAGATAAAAGACGTATTAGAAAATGATAATCAAAAACGAACTTGTCCTCGGCAATGAAATCAAGTATTTATTACTTTCGTCACGATAAATTTTCCAAAATCCCTTGACAAGAGACAAAATATAAACTATAATCATAAAGATAGCATTATTAAATACAAGGTAGGGAATCACTATGTATTATATCGGTGTAGACCTCGGTGGTACAAACATCGCAGTAGGTATAGTTAACGAAAATGGCGAAATACTTAGGAAGGGTAGTGTCCCCACAAACGCAAAAAGAAGCGCAGATGAGATTATAAAGGATATGGGCGAGCTCTGCAAGAAGCTTATCGTAGAACATGGTATCACTGTTGATGACGTTCAGTATGCAGGTATCGCGACCCCCGGTACCGCAGACCACGATAACGGTGTAGTTGTATACGCAAATAACCTTCCTTTTGAGAACTATCCTCTTGCTGCAAAGTTTTCCGAATTCTCCGGAATCAAAAAGGTACTTATTGAAAACGATGCTAATGCCGCTGCAAAGGGCGAAGCTGAATTCGGTGCAGCGAAGGGCTGTTGTAACTCCATAATGATTACCCTCGGAACGGGTATCGGCGGCGGTATCATCATTGACAAGAAAGTATACTCCGGCTTCAATTACGCAGGCGGTGAACTCGGACACGTTGTTATTGAGCTTGACGGTGCACAGTGTACCTGCGGAAGACGTGGCTGCTGGGAAGCATACTCCTCCGCAACCGGTCTTGTTAATATGACAAAGGCTAAAATGCAGGATACAAAGGACACCGTTATGTGGGAGCTTGCTCCGACTCTCGACGATGTTGATGGTAAGACAGCATTTGATGCTATGAGAAAGAACGACAAGGCGGGTATGGAGGTTGTAGATAAGTACACAAGATACCTTGCATCCGGTCTTGTAAATATGATTAATATTTTCCAGCCGGAAGTGCTTGTAATTGGCGGCGGTATTTGCAAGGAAGGCGATAACCTCCTTGTTCCGCTCAAGAGGTACATAGACGCTGAAGAATACGGAAAAAGTAACAGAAAGAGAACTCAGATCAAAATTGCGGCTCTCGGAAACGATGCGGGCATTATCGGTGCGGCTATGCTCGGATTTTGATATAATTAAGAATTCATAAGAATTATATACAAGCCGTGGGGATTTTGTCTTTGCGGCTTGTTGGAATGTTTAAGTTTGTGAAAAGGACGGTGACGTGGTATGTCAGACAATAACAAGAATATCGGGTTTGGAATTTTTTCTGATGTTGTGCCGTTGCAGAATGAGAATTCTCTTGTTTTCAAAAATCACAAGGGACAGGAGATTGTACTTGCTATTCCCGAAAAGCGGCTTTCGGAAATTTCCGACAGGTACGGCTATACTCTTACAGAGTTTGAAGCAAGGGACATTGCAGAAAGCATATCCGAAACCGCCGATTTTTACGGACTTTTCATTAACGAGGAAATGATTACCGAGTCTATTCGTGCCTGTTCCATTCTCCAGTTTGACACGGATAGGTACAAGGGCGGCAGTACGGATTACAGCATGATAGAGCAGATTTCCGTCCTAAAAGCCATGATTTGCGAAAAAATTGATGAATATGCTCTCGGTATTGATCCCGAAATAAAGAAATTCCTAGGTTTCAATAAAAGCGAAGATTTTGACGCAGACCTCAAGAAAATACTAGATGAGATTGTCATTGACCTGCTTATCTTCCGTGAAGGTAATTTTGACGACAATACTGTTATCGAAGCGGCATATCTTTTTTTTGCTTCCCTCGACAGAAACTACGGTAACGATATAGATGAGTTTTTCGAATTCCGCGAAAAGAAACCAAAACCCGGAACAAGTCTTAAAGATACAGCGGATTTGCTTTTTTCAGTTTACGAGGATATGTGCGGCGGAGAGCTTGACTAATCATTCGGAGGTATTCTTTGAATAATATAGATAAGTATTATGGAATTAATATAACCGAACTTGATGCGGAGAATCTGTTTTTTTCGCTTGTCGGAAAATGCAAGGAAAAGAATATATTTGATTTCGATGACCTTGTATATGTTGACTCTCAATTAAACCGTATGATAGAAGAAACAGCACGTCTTTGCGGCAAAGGTTATATAAAAGAAGAAAACGCAAGGATAATGCTTAAGAATATCTTTATGATACTTGACAGTGTATATGCTGTTTCAGATTATCCCGAAATCATATCTGTTATAAAAGAAAGACGGCTTTATGATATGTGGCAAAGAGGCGTTAAGGAAAGCATCGCGTACTTTGACAGAACCGTAAAAAACTTTTATCACCTTGAACATTTCTATTATAAATATCCGGAGCTTCGTGCCGACTTTGCAATAAGCCTTAAAAACGACTATGCTTTTTCAAATATCTATACACACAGCTTTGAAAACGCCAAGTACGCAAAAGCATTCTTCGCAATATCCGAAAACGAGAGCTTCAAATCCGTCAGCGAACGTTCGGAAATATTATGCACGGAATGTGCACTTATCTCAAAAATGAAGTACGATGACCTTCTCCCGATACTTTCCGAACGAGGTTACTTCCGACCCGACGGCGGCATAAAGTACACCGCACTGCTTATTGATGCAATTGTTATTTCTATGTGCTATGCCTCATTCTACAGATGCGACGGCTTCTATCCGCAGAGTGTCTATGCCAAGGCAATCCTTACTGAGCTTGTATCCGAAAACACCCCCGAGCTGTGCGACAGCTTTGAATCATATCTCAATATGATTATCGGCAGATTCGGTGTTGAAATTGCGGAAAAGGACGAAAGCTACGGCGAAAATATCCTTAACGTATATGCAACACGTCTTAACAAAGAAAATGTTTCGAAGCTTGCAAAGCATCTCGTATCGGTGATTACCCAAAAACGTACCACCGAAAAGGGACTTAAAAATCTGATACATTTCATCTGAAAAATCAATAAAACACGAACAAAAATCTCTTTTTGTGCATATAATTTACCAAATACAAAAGGAGGTTTTTATTTATGCCGAAAATTTTTTTAAGTCCCTCAACCCAGGAGTTTAACCCTTACACAGGAAGCGAGGGTGGTAACGAAGAATACTACATGAATCTTATTGCCGATGCCATGGAACCCTATCTTTATGCCACAGGAATTGAGTTCGTCAGAAACAATCCCGAGGGAACTGTCAGAGATTCAATAGCACAGTCCAACATGGACAGATATGATCTGCACCTTGCACTTCATTCAAACGCATCTCCGGAGAATATAGCAGGAACTCTCAAAGGCTCGGACTTTTACTATTACACAAGAAGCCTCGAGGGTAAAGAAGCTGCTGCAACGCTTGCAGACAATTTCCAGAATATCTATCCGGATCCCGAAAGAGTGAGGATAATGCCGACATCAAACCTTGCAGAGCTGTCACAGACAAATTCACCGGCAGTACTTGTAGAAATCGCATACCACGATAACCCCGAGGACGCCGATTGGATAAGAAATAACATAAATGAAATTGCAAGAAATCTCGTACAGGGACTCGCCGAACATTTCGGAATCCTGTTTGTAACTCCCAACGAGGGTTATGATTACAGTATCGGTGTTGTTGTAACTGAGGAGGGAAGACTCAATATCCGAGAAAGACCCACAACAAATTCAACCGTTCTCACACAAGCACCAAAGGGCGCCGAGCTGCGTGTTTACGGGAAATCCGGAAATTGGTATGTTGTGGAGTACAACGGAACACTCGGCTTTGCTTTTGCACCATATGTTGCGGTAAGATAATAACACGAAAAAGTTCGGACTTGACATATTTCCCGTTTGGTGGTATACTGTTTCTCTGACAGGATGATAGTTTGAAAGGATTTATAAATATGAAGAAGTATAAAATAATAGATGCCCATTGCCACATATATCCCGATAAAATTGCGGAAAAAGCATCTCTGGGTACAGGATCATTCTACGGTGTAAAAATGGCATACGACGGCAAGATAAGTACCCTTAACGAGGTTGCCGCCAGAGCCGGTATCGACAGATGTCTTATACATTCCGTTGCCACAACACCTAAGCAGGTAACAAGCATAAACAGTTTTATAGCTTCCGAGGTTGAAGCCGGCAAGGGGAGATTCATAGGCTTCGGTACGCTTCACCCGGATAGCGAGGACATAAAGGGTGATGTTGAAAATCTTATTTCTCTCGGGCTTCGCGGTGTAAAGCTTCATCCGGACATACAGGGCATTGCCGCAGATGACCCGAGATGTCTTAAGATATACGATGAGATTGCCGGAAAGATACCGCTTCTTATTCACTGTGGCGATTCGAGATACGATATGTCCAACCCTAACAGAGTAGGCAGAGTAATGGATATGTACCCTGAAATGACAGTCATCGCCGCCCACTTCGGAGGCTATACGGTATGGGATAAGGCCGCTTGTTGCTACGCCGGCAGAAAGAATGTATATGTCGATACCAGCTCTTCATTCTGGAAGCTTTCCGACGATGAGATAAGAAACTACATTAATACATATGGTGCGGATAAGGTTCTTTTCGGCACGGACTACCCGATGTGGGATGCCTCGGCAGAG
The DNA here is from genome assembly GCA_045604705.1 of Eubacteriales bacterium. GTDB lineage: Bacteria > Bacillota > Clostridia > Oscillospirales > CAG-382 > SIG622. Next base: position 3,550 of record JAZUOO010000028.1, on the reverse strand, counting down.
CTTGACAGACTTTTCTCTTTGGGACTTTCCGAGCGTGAATATGATATGATTCTCCACGAAAATCTCGAAAATCTCCTCGGAATATAGGTGAACTATGGCTTACAACAATAGAAAGAAAGATGACAGACAAAAGATAACGAGCTGTGACCTGTGTCAATACTACATTTATGACGATGAAACAGACAGTTATTTTTGCTCGATAAACCTTGATGAGGATGAGATGGCGAGATTTTTGTCCTCTTCCAACTATGCCTGCCCGTATTTTGTAATGTACGATGAATATAAGATTGTAAGGAAGCAGAATTAATCGTTTATTTTCTGAATTAAGAAGCTAAACCGATGAAAATCAGGCAAAGAACTTAAAAACTTAATATCAACAAGCAACGGTGTATCTTTCGGTACACCGTATTTTTATAGAACGATATAGGTTATATTTTAACAATGGTACTAATATAATAAATATGAAAACAAGAGGTGACAACATGAAATTTTCAATAACAAAACCGTCCGTATGGATGTACGCTACCGAAGACCTCTGCGGAGAAGTCAGTGATGAACTCCTTTTCGGTACTGTTGTAGAAATAATATCTGAAAACGACACCTGTGCTTACTGCAGAACCGACTACGGATATTACGGATATATCAATAAATGGGATATGTGCGAATGTGACACAGAGGACTGCAGAGACTCCGTAAAACAGTTCATTTACAAAAGATGCGACATTCTTACCGAACCGCAATACAGAACAGCTCCCTATATGTCCCTTTCAAAGGGTTCAAGAATACAAATAATAAATTGTTACAATGAACGTTATTCGGAGTGCATGATAGGTAAAAAGAAATTTTTTATTTCAAACCACGCACTGAAAAAAGAAAGCAGTTCAAGCTTCAGTGAGGATTTTGTCCAAACGGCAAAGTCTTATCTCGGAACTCCCTACCGTTGGGGAGGAAAGAGCGATACCGGACTTGACTGCTCGGGACTTGTATTTATGTGCGCCAGACTTTGCAACAAAACGATATATCGCGATGCAGTTCCGAAAAATGAATACGTAAATATAATAGAAGAAAAAGATGCAAAGCCCGGTGATCTCATATATTTCAAAGGACACGTTGCGATAATTACCGGTGAAGCCGAGATTATTCATTCGTCGGCAAAATTCGGATGCGTCATATGTCAACCTTTTTGCGAAAGCGGGCTTAAAAAATCCGATATAGTCTCTTATGCATCAATAAAATAAAAAAGCCCGCATATAGCGAGCGTAGTTGCTTAAAGTTAAGTCATTTTCAAAGATTTAATACAGCTCTTGCAGACAAATTTGTCACAGCATGAAATCAGATCGTATTTTGAACCGCACAAAGCACAATGTCTTGTGATCGGAACAATTAGAATTCCTGTGCCGGAAACCTCAAAGGTGACCTCATCTCCGACACCGAGCCCCGTGACTTTTCTGATGTCGTTCGGGATGACGATACGTCCCATTTTGTCTATTGTTCTTTTTGGTTTTTCGTATTTCATACAGTCACATCCTGTTTAAGATTACCATTTGTCCATATTATACCATCTAAATAATGTAAAATCAACGCTTTGTATAAGTAATAAAATGTATAATTTGAAAATATTACATCGGAAAATGTCGTAACAAGTCAAAAGATGTAAAAATCGGGATTGCTTTCTTTAATATTAATGTATAGTTTTATTTCAGTATTATAGTAAGGAGGATTCTAAGTGATAGGTAAAGTTTTCGGAATACTTGTATCTGTTTCTTTTGTTTTTGCGGCAATATACGGAAATATGGAAGAGCTGTCAAAGGCGGCATCGGAATCCGCCCTTCGTGCGGTGGAGCTTTCGGTGAGTCTTGCCGGAACAATGTGTCTTTGGAGTGGAGTCGCAAGAGTTCTGGATAAGTGCGGCTTTTCGGAGAGGCTACAAAAACTCATATCTCCACTCCTTTCAAAAGTATATCCGGATGCATATTCAAAGAAAAACGGTATTCGTGAATGTGCATCAAATATAACTGCAAATTTTTTGGGGCTTGGAAATGCCGCACTTCCACTCGGAATCGCTGCTATGAAAAAGTTCTCACAGAACAATGAGGGATCCCCCAAAAAAGCAAGTGACGATGCTGTAATGTTTGCCGTGATTGCCACAACTCCGTTCCAGCTCTTGCCGATAACACTTTTCACACTCAGAGAAGCAAACGGAAGCACATCGCCTTATGAAATACTAATCCCCGTTTGGATATGTGAAATTGTAACAACGGTGTTTGCAATAGTAATCTGTAAGTTTCTGGCTAAATTATTCCGATAAAGGAAATACATATATGATACAAAAGGCAGGAATATATTTTGTCCCTGTAATTCTGACATTTGTTGCGATACTCCTTCTCTTTTCCAGAAAGGACTTGTTTTCCGAATTTCTCCTGGGAGCAAAAACCGGTCTTGAGACCTGCGTCGGTCTTATACCGGTTTTGGTAATACTGTTGACCGCTACGGGGATGTTCTCGAAAAGCGGTGCAATGGACGTACTGACAGCTTTCTTCTCGAATTTAATTGGTAATGTCGGATTTCCAAAAGAAATAATACCGCTTATACTCATAAGACCACTCTCCGGAAGTGCCGCTACTGCAACTGTCAACGAATTATTCTCCGCATACGGTACAGACAGCTTCGCAGGAAGATGTGCATCAATCATAATGGGAGCCTCAGATACGATAATATACACCTTAACACTTTATTTTGGAAGCGTCGGAATAACAAAGACCCGTCATGCCTATCCGGCGGCGTTTCTTACACTGATATTCTGCGTGTTTTTTTCATGTTTTCTGACCGCAGTATTCTTTGGTAAATAAAAAGTAAAAAAACTTAAAAAGCGAAATGGTATGTGTTAATGATTGAGTTTGTTATAAAGTACGATACGGACAGACGCATATATTTTGCGATTGAGAATAATTAAGATATATGTCAGAATAACATATTTACTACAAACCGAAATACAGATAATATGACGTCCTTCAAATTGAACGCTGCGGAAAGAATGTAAAACTATCCGGAAAACTTGAAATGGGGGACTGCTGTGCGTGGTGTACAGATAAAGTCCGTAAAATAACTTTTTAATAGTGAAATTTGTATATTGACAAAATAAGGTAGAAATGATATAATATAATCCGTTCCGAAAGCTGATATGCAGTAGGGATGGGTTGCTTTAAACAAGCAAAGATTTTTTAAGAAATTTGAAAAAAGTACTTGACAAATCTGAAAGCTTGTGATATAATAAGCAGGCTGTCGTAGCGGAGTGAAGTACAAAGCAGAAGAAAAGAGAAGGGAGATTCGGGAAACGAGTACCGAAAAAAACTTCAAAAAAATTGGAAAAAGTACTTGACAAGAGAGAAAAGATGTGATATAATAGACAGGCTGTCGCAGCGAGGCTATTATAGAGCATGAGAGTAAGACAGCGGAATTGCACTTTGAAAATTGAACAACGAAAGATGAAAACAAAGCATATAATACTCGAAAATTCCGCAACGGTAAAACGTTGTGAAAGAGTTTCCGA
>JAZUOO010000027.1:0-9486 GCA_045604705.1 Eubacteriales bacterium | reverse complement strand
GTGGCGCAAGAAGGAGTATCGCGAAGTGAACAACGAGCGAGACGACTATGTTGCAACAGGAAGCGCGCCGGACCTCTTCTAAAAATTTAATTAACGCAATTTCGGGGTGTAGCGCAGTTGGTAGCGCGCTTGCTTTGGGAGCAAGATGTCGGGGGTTCAAATCCCTTCACTCCGACCAAAAACGATTGAAAACCAATGGTTTTCAATCGTTTTTCTTTTATTGTTTTAATTATCAATTTGTGGTATAATCAACTCGACAAATAAGAATTTATAGGTGCCATGTATGGAAATTATAAAAAATTATCTTCACATAGGTGTAAAAGAACCTTTCTGTGTTCTTCACGCAAGCGATACTCATATTGCTTTTGCGGATAACAGAGAAACCGAAAGAAAAATTACACTCTCCGAGCAAAGAAAATTGCATTTCCCTTTTGCAGAAGCAGACCTTGAATTCCTGAAAATAAAAGTGCAGACGGAGCAAAGACCGATTATATACACAGGTGATCTGATTGATTTTGTTTCAGAGCTGAATTTCGAAAAAGCTGAGGAGTTCTGTAACTCGGTTGATATCTTTATGAGTGCAGGTAATCACGAATTCAGTCATTATCTGGGTGAGGCAAAAGAAGACGCTGCCTACAGAAACTTAAGCCTTGCAAGGGTACAGAAAATATTCAGAAATGATATAAGGTGTTCTTCAAGAATAATCGGCGGAGTAAATTTTGTAGCCATTGATAATTCATATTATCTTTTTGAAAAAGAACAGCTCGATTTTCTAAAAAAAGAAACAGAGAAAGAATATCCCGTAATTCTTTGTGTTCATGTGCCTCTATACACAAAAGAGTTTTACGATTTTGAAATAAAAAGCGAAGGCGACCCCGCTTATCTTATGTCCGTTCCCGAAGATCTGATGCAAAACTATTCACCGCACAGATTTGAACAGCAATTGCAGGATGAAACAACTGCTGAGGCATACGATTTCATTGTTAATTGCAGAAAAATAAAGGCAATTCTCTCCGGTCATCTTCACGAAAATTTTGAAGGAACGGTAAACGGTAATATATATCAGATTACAACAGGTTGCTCAACAGTAAGAGAAATCTTCATTAAATAAATATTCACAAAAATAATGCACTTATCAGTATTGATTTGTGCATTTTGTTGTATTATAATATGTTTAACAATTTAATTTTGGAGGTTGAGCAAATTGAAAACCTGGCAAAAAGCAACGTTCATAATTGTGCTTATAGCATTCATTGTGGCATCCGTTACTATCTCCTTCGTATCAATGGCAAGAGCACCGTTTGAATACGAATATCAGACAGCACTTGATAACCCGTCATCTGTAGAAGGTTGGGTGCTTTTCGGCTTTAACGGAAACACAAGTACAAAAGAAGTGTATATTGATTTTGTACGTGACGAAGACGGCAATAATCCCGATACTTCCAAGCCCGTTTCAGCTGTCGGCAAATTCACAATGAATACCGATGAATATGTTGAGGTTATTCATATCGGCAAGGATGTTAAATACATAGATGAAACTTCGTTTTTCTATTGCAAAGAACTCAAGGCAATAGAGGTTGACGCGGCGAATGAGTATTACACCTCCGTTGACGGTGTTCTTTACACAAAGGATATGAAAAAAATACTTGTTTATCCTATTATGAAAGATAACGTAACAGGTAAATACGCAATTCCTGAGGGTGTTGAAAGAATCGGTAAATGTGCTTTCTATAAAAACGAAGCTCTTACCGAAATTACATTGCCCTCAACATTAAAAGAAATCGGCGATATGGCATTTTTTAAGTGTGAGAAAATATCACTCGTCACTCTTCCCGACGGTCTTGAAAAAATCGGAAACGACGCATTCAGCTATTGTCAGGGAATGTCACCGGTTATGTATATTCCCGATTCGGTTACGGAAATCGGAAGCTTTGCTTTCCATTCCTGTTCTAATCTGAAGGAATTCTATATGGGAGCGCAAAACGAAGCGCAAATAACCTTCGGTGACAGCTGGCTTCCCAAAAACATTAAAAAGATTGTTGTTTATGTCGCTCCCAAGGCACAGTACGCCAAAACCCGCGACAATGCAAATCTCAGAATAACTGAGCTTCTTACGGAAGGAGGAGAAAACTGATGGCAAAATCAAAAAGCAACGATAAGATGAATATCTTTCAGGAAATGAAAAAATATTGGAACACCCCTGCCGAGGGAAAATACGTTCCGTACAAAGAATATTTTTCAATTTTTGCCGCAATCGGCGGTGACTACACCCTTAAATATCTCCAGAGTTTTCTTTCCTTTGGCACAGGTTGTTACCTTATTGCATATTACTACGAAATTCCACTTCTCACTTTCAGTGCAATAAACGTTTTCTTTATCGCATCAACCTATTTCTGGAATCTTCTTAATATGGGTGTTGATGCAAATTTAGGTTTTCTTCCCAAAAGAATTGAACGTAAATATAATGCAGTGTATCTGACCTTTGCTGTTTTAGGTTTACTGATGCTTATATTTGATTTCTCCTTTATTCTTCCCGACGGCGTTGCCAACATCATAGATACCCGTTGGAAAGGTATCAACAGCTTCAACGTTTTTAAAATCTTCGGTGCGCATTTTCTCACAAACGGTTGGAGTGGATTCAGAAATATTCTTATCAGAAAAAAGCTACTCAAAAAGCTCGGCAGATACAAAATCTTTGCCTACGCAAATGTCATTCAGTGTCTCATTGTTGTAGTGCTTATCTGTACGCTTCCGCTTTACGAGCTTCCTCTCACAGACAGAGTATGGACTCTTTATCTTCTTTTCCAGCTTTATACAATATTCAATTATGTCGGTTTCACACATTCTGTTGCAGATAATATCAGCCCCAACGCACAAGAAAGACTGTTTGTCCGTGCATTCCCTGTAAAAATCAGCCATTTTGTTCAGAATATAGTAAACGTTATTCTTCCGACACTTGCAGGTGCTATGTTCCTTGACGGTATTAAGGATATCGGAATGTTCAGATATCTGCTTCCCATATTCTTCGTGGCTTCATCAGGAGTTATGTTCATAGGACTTCGCAATATCAAAGAAAGAATTCCGATGCCTCCCATTGAAAACAGGGAATATCTTTCGTTCTGGCACTGCGTTTCGGGTATCTTCAAAAACAGATATCTGTGGATAACAAAAATGGCAGAACTCCTCGATTCATTGGGCAACGGTATGCTTAACATGAAGACAATTCTTCTTATTTATACCTGGCGTGAAACGGGACTTATCTTCTCACTTTGTGAAATACTTTATAAAATTTCAGGAAATCCCGGAGAATTTCTTGCTCCGTGGATAAGAAAACGATTCCAGTTCAAACAGCTGATAATTTTCAAGTACATTGTTTGTGCAATAAGAAACGGTGTGTACATTCTTGCTATCCTTTTCCTCGGCAATACACATATTCTTTGCGGTGTTGCAATCTATATTGCAATGTTCCTGAGCAATATTCTCGAATCTGCAGTCAGTCTCGCACAGAGCGACACCCATATCCGAGTCACCGACTATCAGATGTATATTTCAGGTGAAAGACTTGAGGAATATCAGAAAATCATCACTTGGTTTACAACACCCATCACAACTCTCGTTTCTCTCATTATTCCGCTTATGTTCTACCGTGTCGGATTCACGTCTGATTGGGATGTACTTTATATGAGTGATATAAGAGTTCAGTGTATGATTATCGGTCTTGGCTTTGACCTTGTCGGATATGTGCTTATGACAATTCCGTACCTGTTAATGTGGGATTTCACGGACGAAAAGCACGCTCACATTATGGATGTTCTCAAGCGCAGAGCTGCAGGTGAAATTGTTGACGAAGACCCGTCAGAACTCCAGAAAATTGTTTCCGCACCGAAAAAGACAAAGAAAATAAAGGAAAAAGTTAAACAATAAATTGAAAAGGTCATCATCGGAGGTTAAATGATGAATCAGTATAAATTCAAATACGATTATTCCAAGACGTTATGGATGAAAATGTATCTTGCAGACCCTGATTTTGATAACAACCGTTCAAATGTATACATAACTTTTAAACAGGCTCTTGAAATCATAAAGGCTGTGGATAAAATCACACAGGGAATTCAGAAAATTATTTATCTTGTAGGTTGGCAGGGACTCGGTCACGATGATTGCTGGCCTGAAATGGATGTTGTGAATGAATATCTCAAGCGTGAGCAGGATGAAACAGCCCGTGACAGCTTTATGTGGCTTTATGAGCAAGCCAAAAAATACAATACGGTTATAAGTGTGCATGTTAATGTGTCAGATGCAGTAAAGGAAGACGGTATATTTTACGAGCTTGAAGCTACGGATTCCTTATGTAATGATATTAACGGCAAGCCTGCAGTACTGCAGATTCTCAATAACCGTAATTGCTATAAAACTTCATATAAACAGTTATGGGAAAGCGGAATTTTCAAAAGATTGTTTGATCGTTTTCTTGAGGTTATTCCCGCTGCAGAAGCAGGTACCATACATCTTGATAATTTCTGTCTTGCAGAAAGCCTTAATCCTAAAACTTATATCGAGGAACAGGACGAAGCAAGAAACGCAATGCTTGATTATATGTTTGAAAAAGGTGTTGAGATTACGAGTGAATTCACTTTCCGTGAATCACATTTCCGTAATGAATCAATAACAAATCCCAACCGCAAAATGTATGCCGAGGCGGGTGAAGATATGACGGAAATTCCATGGGAGAGTGTTCCTATCAGAACTCTCGGTAAAATTCCCGCAACATGGTGGACTTCTCAGGTAAGTATGAATGAATGTATAGAAATTCCGCCGTCACTTTACAGCGGTCATCTTAATGACAAAGCATTGAAGCCTGTATTCTACGGCACAATGCACGGTGAAGAAATCTGGAGAAAATACGGAAATGATCCTGCTGACTGGGCTGCCGCATTCATTAAGGATTTCTGCACTTATCATGTGCCGTATATTTACCTTAACCGTTATAAGAGACTCGGATACACGGAAAATCCCGATGCAGAATATGAAAAGAAATATACCGTTAATTTCTCGGACGGAGTTGTTTCAAGGGCAGAGGATCTCTCAATAACTAAAAACGGTGTTGTTCTGAAAAAAGAAAATGATGTTATTCTGCCTTTGACTGAAGATAACAAAATCTTTATTGCCTATTCCGAAAACGGAAAAGACGGAGAATGGAATATTCCCGATGCTGAATTTGATAAAGCAAAGGTTTATAACATCACCGAAAACGGTAATGAATATTTCTGTGACGTTACGGTTGAAGATAAAAAAATATCACTCAATTTAACAGCAGGTCAAGCTGTCGCTGTTATAGGTTAATACAGTTATAAGCAACTCAATAAATCCCGGTTTATTTAGCAGCCTAATAATATACGGAGGTTACAATAATGAAAAAAGAGTATTGCGGAATACCTATGAGATTCGCACACACGGGAGTTACACAGTTCGCTCCCGAAAATTCTTTGGAAGCGTTCAAAAAAGCTGCCGAGCTAGGCCTTGAGGGTATTGAGATGGATATCCAGCTGTGCGGAGATGGAGAAATCATTATAACTCACAACGATAATATGGGGTATATGACACATGAACGTTATCGTGATGCTTTTCTCAAAGATATGACAGCTGAGCAGATTAAGAAATACGATATACCGTACCGCAATTCACTCAAACTTAAATATCCTCCATATCCTTGGACAGAGCATTACGGAGGCAGACGTATGATTACGCCGCCGGATTACATTGAAGACAGAGTGACCCATATGATCACCTTCCCGGAATTTGATGCATGGTTATCAACCGTTGATTACGATATCAGCGTTGAGGTCGAATTTAAATGTAAGGGTATGTGTCCGCGTATGGATGAAATTCTTGCAAAGTCGACAAATGTTTCAAGGTACATTTTCATGTCAGGCGATTGGGAGGTGCTCGAAGAAATACAGGAGCATTACCGTAAAGTCGGTAAGCCGAAGGGACTGCGTTTCGGTGCGAATATCCGTTTTATCAATGAAAAGACAATGGATTTCGTTAAACGCTCCGACCTCTGGGAAGTCGGTCTCAATAACGAGGCATTTACCAAAGAGGACGTGGATATGTTTGAGTCTATGGGAATCAAGGTGTTTTCAAATCTTGGCGATTACCCGGAATGGTGGCAGCAGATATGCGACTTGGGCGTAACCGGATTCAAAACCAATTACCCCGATGCCTACACCGAATGGTGGTTAAGTACTCATTAAAAAGTGCGCAAGCTCCTGTTTTTAAGCACAAATTTTTCATGCGATACAGTATTAACAACAATTCGACAAATTGCAATTTATCGAACTAAAAAATATAACATAGAGAGCTGATTTGGGTCAGTTCCCTATTCTTTGACTTATGCAGTAAAGTTTTTTATATCAACAAAAGGAAAGAAAGGCTGAATTGAGGCTAACACAACCTCAACGGTTAGTTTCCCCACTCTTACCACAACTCTCGTTACACGGCTTTCTGTGGGCAGTAAACGCTTTATTATCATCTGCCCTTTATACTTTATATAATCACGAAAAAGATCAGCCACCCAAGTATAGCACTTGGATAGCTGACCTTTATTTATATTTGGAAAGAAAATGAATTTCCTGTTTTTAAGTTGTTGTTTTTTTGTAGGTTTTTGTTCCTAACAGAGTATTTGTAAATGTTGCCGTGTATGAGCCGTCAGCATTCTTTACGCTGTTAACTGTTTCTTTTGCAATATGCTTATCACAAATTGTACAAATTGCAGTTGCTGTGCAGGTGGAGTATTTGTTACCCCATCTGTAATACACCTTTGCATTATCTGCACACTCTGTGCCTGTTACCTCACCGTATTTTGCAGTGAGTGCAGTTAAGTCATTTTCATCGAGCTTACCGTCACCGTTAATATCAGAAGCATATTTTTTATATGTAGCAAGCTTTTCGGGGTTTTCGATAGCGTGCTTGATAGCTTTAATATCAGCTTCTTCAAATGCAACTCCGTTTAAGTCATAGTCACCAACTGCATATACATCAACAGTTGTAAAGCCGTTTATGAAAAGGTGCATAAGTGATGCATCAATAACATCAAGATATCCGTCACCGTCAAGGTCATATTTCACTATATCATCATAGCTTGCAGTTTCTATTTGTTTAACAGCTTCTTGCTCAGGGTCTTCATTCAAAATAGCGTTCACAAGTACCTGATAGTCCTCTACATCAACTGTTCCGTCACCGTTTGTATCACCAACATTTGCAACGGAGTAGTTACCTGTTTCACCTACTGTTACAACCTTGTAAAGTTCATTGTCTGTTATAATCGGAAGTGAACCTTCTGTATTGCTCATTTGTCCCCATGCTTCGCCCAAGAGATATGCAACCTCGCCGGACTTGAGCCGTTCTCTGGTTACACTTGTGATCTCTATATTTTCACTACCTGCATTCAGAGGCGAATCGCTGTGTACAGCCGCAAGACCGTCGTCACCGAGATAATAGCAATTCACTATGTCGTTAACGCTACTAAGGGTGCCGAATGCGCCAAGACGGGCTTCGTCGGTCAGGTTTTCCCCGCACTCAAACTTACCTGCAAACAGGCAGTTTTCAAGGACAGTCTGTGCCTTCGTATTGGAAAAGCTCAGGAATCCGCCCATATAAATGGTTGCGGTGTTATTATAGCTGTTCTTTGCGTAGTTTGTCTTTATTGTACCGTATGCTCCGCAGTTGCGGATGGTAACTCTACTTGTATTCTCCTGAATCTTGCCGATAAATCCGCCTGCACCCGAGTCCACACGGTACTCGCCTGCATCAAAGGTGCCGTACCAGGAGCAGTTTTCAATAAGGCTCTCGTGGTTTGCGTATCCCACAAAGCCGCCTATCATACCTATGCCGTGAGTCTTTGCGGTAAGGTTTACGTAAGAGGTGATATTCTGAATGATCGCTCCGTTGCGCTCAAGGTCGTTGTCACCATTCAAGCCACAAGCCGAGCCGATGACACCGCCAACGTAATTGACATCAGTGTTAGCAACCACCTCACCGTAGATGGTAAAGTTCTTGACTGTACCGGTTCTTACCTCACCGAAGAAGCCGAGACCTGCTCTGCCACCTTCTACATAGAGACCTTTGATGGTGTGATTCTGTCCGTCAAAGATACCACGGAAGTTGTGGCTATTTTCACCTGTGGAGCCGATAGGTGTCCAGGGTCTGTTTTCAAGGTCAATATCTGCTGTGAGAACTGCATTTGCTGTTCTGTCAACAGTGTTTATGTAGTTTGCAAACCAGAAGAGCTGACCTGCGTTGGAGATTTCATAGTAGCCTTTTGCGTTAAGTTCAGCAGGCTCGCAGGCATCGCAAACAGAGCAAAATCCGTTGTCTATGTAATCACATTCACCTAATCTTTCTTCACAAAGATCGCATAAATGATCAGCCGGATTATTATCAATATGCAGCAGTGCTTGGTTTTCATTTGAGAAAACCACTGTAGTCTGGTCGCAAGCGACTGTTTTATAAACCTTCTTACCGTTGATTTCCGGGTATGAGCCTTTTACTGATAAATCCTGTCCCCATATATCAGTAGTTTGTTCACCCTGAAGGAGATACGCAACCTCACCGGAAGCGAACTGTTCAGCCGACATAGGTGTACCGCGTCCTTCGGCTCTGCCATCTAAATAATAGCAATTTGTAACAGTAACATTACCGCTATTAGTACTTATACCGTAAATTTCGCTCATACTTTTAACTTTACCTGCGTTGTAGCAATTTTCAATAGTATCGTAGTTTACAAAAGCAATACCGCAAGCCTTTCTTGTACCTGCATTACCTATTATACCGATGTTATAGCAATTCTTAATAAGAGAATAGTTATAGTATGAAATTCCGCATGAATTAAATCCACCTATGATAGTACTGTTATTGAAGCAGTTTTCAATAGTACCATAGTTTGCATAGGCTATGCTTGATGCATCATACATTCCAAAGAAATAACTATCTATAATACCTAAATTCTTAACATAAGAATCAGTACAATTTTCGTTACCTATCTGAACGAATAATGCGAGATTACTACTGCTCCTGTCATTTATATATAACCCACTTATTGTATGTCCCTGACCGTTAAAGTTACCTATATACCCTACATCAACGGTACCGATTGGTGACCATACTTTCAAATCAGAGGTATTATAATTCAAAGTTCCATCAGAATTTAAAACATTTTTGTTAACTACAATATCATCTGTCAGCACAGCACAAGCGGCGTTATTTTGTGCGGTATTACCATATCCGTTGTTAACAACAGCGGCAAACCAATAAAGCTGACCCGCATTGGAAATCTGATATGGGTCTTCATCAGTGCCACTACCAACTGCAGATTGATAACCACCACAATTGTCACAGTAGCCATTGCCTGCACTACTGAATGTGTGATCAGATACAGTTTCTTCTGTATTATTGTAGCCTATAATAGTTTCTCCGTTACAAGCAAAA
>JAZUOO010000026.1:0-14358 GCA_045604705.1 Eubacteriales bacterium | reverse complement strand
ATAAAATTCTTTCTGAAAGAGTAGTTTTTCCTGCATCAACGTGGGCTAATATTCCAAGTGTTTTTTTCATAAAATCACCTCTTTGGAATCAAAAATTAAAATAATAAAAAAAGATATTGCCTGATTTATCAAACAATATCCTTTTTTGGCGGAGAAGGAGAGATTTGAACTCTCGCGCCGGTTACCCGACCTACACCCTTAGCAGGGGCGCCTCTTCACCACTTGAGTACTTCTGCATAGTGAAAATCTAATACAATATTCAATTCCGAGGTTTAAAATAAAGTGGCGGAGAGGGTGGGATTCGAACCCACGCGCCCTTTCGGACAAACGGTTTTCAAGACCGCCTCGTTATGACCACTTCGATACCTCTCCGAATGGATTTTACACTCGTTATCTTTTCTCGACAACGAGCATATTATACCACACTTGTTTTTGTTTGTCAAGGGCTTTTTAGAAAAAAGTTAAAATAAAAGCATTGAAAAGGTAGATTCAGGATTATGAAAAATTCTTTCGGTTATTAAAAAAGTAAAGTATTTCTTTTCAGGAATTGTTAATCTGATTACATGGAATTTTCAATTAATATGAGTGTTGTGAATCCCAAGACTTCCTTCGCCGACAGGTGATACAATCAAATCAATAAAACTGAAAGGTTATCCTTATATCCCTAAACGATATTCCTCAAATCCTAACCTCAATGCTTATATGTTGTGCAATCAAAGCCATGTTTTCTGAATATTTCAACATTTATATTGGGCGTTGCTTTTTCGTCGAAATACGGTTTGTATTCCATGCCGACAAGCTTGTACTTTGCGCCGGTAAGAGTGTTATAGGGGAGAAGCTCAACTTTTATTTGCTTTTTCCATGGGAGAAGGAATTCCGCTGTACCGATAAGTTCCTCGTCGCTGTCATTGATTTTTGGAATTGTCGGAATTCTTATGGTGAAAGATTTGCCGGTTTGTGCAACCGCTTTTATGTTTTCAAGAATGATTTCATTGGGGACACCCGTAAGAAGTTTGTGCTTTTCGTTGTCAATTTCTTTAAGGTCTATGTAGATATCGTCCGTTTCTGCGATGATTTCTGAGAACAGTTTTTTATTGCAGAATGCGCTTGTTTCGATACCGGTTCTTATTTCTTCTTTATGCAGGAGCTTCATACATTGGAGGACAAATTCACCTTGCATTGTGGGTTCGCCGCCGGAGAATGTAATGCCGCCGCCGTTTTTGAAGAAAACTTTGTATCTTTTGAGTCTTTCAACAAGTGCTTCGGGAGTATATTTTGTGCCTGAGATTTTGAGGATATTAAGTGGGCACACCTTTGAACATATGCCGTAGGGATGACATTCGGGATGCTTGCAGGGAAACGCCTTTTCGCAGCACAGACAATGCACGCACTTTTCTTCGTTCTTGACAAGCTGAGGTTCGGGGGACAGTCCCTCCGGATTGTGACACCAGATACATCTGAGTGGACAGCCCTTCATAAAGACGGTTACACGCATACCCGGACCGTCGTGGACTGCAAATTCTTTTATGTCAAATACTGTTCCATGGAGTTCTGCCATTTTCTTTTTCCTTTGCAATTTCTTATATTTAAAATTATATTATAAAAAAGCTGTGTTGTCAAGTATGGGTTAGCCCATATTTTCGCACAGGAATCTCTTTTTTGCTGAATGTGCCGCATATGAGCCGACCTTGTTTTAATTTCGTTTGAATTTACAACTTGCAGATGAAGGTGAATGATTATGTTGCGTTGTTGTTTTACGGATGCCGTTGAAACAGATGCAAATATCAATGTTCACAGGACAACCGATTTTTTCAGGTTTTGATTTATAATCGGACAGTTTTTGCCATTGGGGTTCTTTTTGCAAGTGTTTTTTATAGTGAAAATCAAAAAAATTCAGTATAAACAAAAATGGCTGATGGAATTTATCCAATCAGCCAAAATTTATGCCTTATTATCCGATAATACCTCTGAGGAAATCAGCCGCAATCTTTATGTCCTTTTGGGGATTTGCACCTATTTCA
Source organism: Eubacteriales bacterium (assembly GCA_045604705.1). Lineage (GTDB taxonomy): Bacteria > Bacillota > Clostridia > Oscillospirales > CAG-382 > SIG622. The sequence continues at coordinate 12,337 of JAZUOO010000026.1, read as the reverse complement.
CGCTCGATGGTGAGGAATCCGTGGAAACCGATCTTGTCAAGAGCTGCAAGGTAGTTCTTCCAGTCAACCTGACCTGTACCCAGTGCAACTTCTTCAAATGCCTTTGAGGTGGGGATACTGTCAAGGTCAACTACTTTGTAAACATGGAGAGGATTGCACTCGCCGAGCTTTACGCCGTCCTTTGCGTGGGTATGAACGATGTAGGGAGCAAGGTTGTCAACGGCCTTCACGGGATCATCTCCGGTTACCATAACAATGTTTGCAGGGTCAAGGTTTACCGCAACGCCTGTTGAACCGAGAGTATCAAGGAAGCCTCTGAGTGTTTTTGATGTTTCGGGACCTGTTTCGATTGCGAAGTGAGAGCCCATTTCATCCGCAAACTTTGAGAGTTCAAAGCAAACTTCCTGCATGATCTTGTATCTTTCCTCGCTTGTGTCTTCGGGGACAACGCCGATATGTGTTGTAACAATGTCGGTGCCGAGTTCTTTTGCAAGCTCGAGGATTTTCTTGGACTTTTCGATAAGCTCGGGATTAAGCTCCTTGTTGCCGAAGCCGCGTCCGAGGTCGCCGCAGATTGCGGAAAATACAAGTCCGTTGTCGTTCATGATTGACAGAAGCTCTTTCTTTTTGTCTGCTGTCATTGTGTCGGGAGTATGATCTCCTCTGGTGCAGTACATCTGAATACCCTGCGCACCGATTTTCTTTGCTGCTTCAATTGCTTCTCTGTCCGGAAGCCTGAATGATTCGAGCATTACGCCTATTTTGAAATCCATTGTAAGTTCCCCCACCCTTGATATGAGTAATTGTTGAATTTATGATTTAGAATTTATGTAGGATAGAAAGCTTTGTCTCTTGTGATTTGATTGTTATTCTCCATATTTCGGAACTATTTAAGGAAAATCTTTGATTTTACGATTATGTTCTTGCCCTAAATCCTTTTTTCTAATTATATCACATAATTTTATGTAAATAAACGATAAATATTACTTTTTTGTAACTATATTGCTTTTTGAACAAGTTTGTGTTATCATATTTTAAAAAATGAGATTATAAATTCCTAAAAAGTAAACTTGTGGTTGAAAAGGATGATAAATATGGATAAGCAATACGAAAAGTACAGATCGGATAACGGTCGTCTATTGCTCTTTATGTATATCCGTTTTGGCTTTTGAATGATTCTGTATCATTTGATTACAAATTCTACTTTAAAAGTTGTATATTGCATTTTCTCGTGTGATGTGATATAATGAATTCAACAAAGTTGAATTCAGCTAAATTCGCCTACGGCAAGCTAAATGTGCTTCGCACACTAACGGCGAATTTAATTTAGCTACTCCGAAGGAGTTATTTAGTTATGGAGCGAAGCGGAATAATTTAGCTTTGTTCGACAGAGCAAAATTTAGCCAAAAAGCTTGGCATCTAATCGTTCACGGATTCTATAATGAATACGGATTTGCTCTCTCAAAGAAAATACAGGAGATTTATATATGGAAAAACAAGGGATAAAACGTATTACAAGGCGTATGTCTTCCACTCAATTGATACTGATGGGCTTTTTGATTATCATATTGGCGGGAAGTGTTTTGCTAAGCTTGCCGATAAGCTCTGCTAACGGTAAGCCGATTCCGTATATTGACGCATTATTTACGTCGGTTTCCGCGACCTGCGTTACGGGACTTTTAACACTGCCTGCAATTACGACATGGAGCGTGTTCGGGCAATGTATAATTCTTTTACTTATTCAGATAGGCGGGTTGGGTGTAATAACCATTGTGACGGGTATTATGCTTGTGCTGAGCAAGAGAATAGGTATAGATAACAGAATTCTGATTCAGGATTCATTCAACCTCAATTCAATATCCGGTATTGTCCGTTTTATAAAAAAGGTAATAGTGGGAACCTTTGTGATTGAGGGCATCGGGGCACTGCTTTATATGCTTGTATTTATCCCCGAATTTGGTGCAAGAGGTATATGGATTTCCATTTTCAATTCCGTTTCAGCTTTTTGTAATGCGGGTATAGATATAATATCCGACAACAGTCTGTGTAATTATGCGTTGAATCCCATTATTAATTTTACAACAGCAATGCTGATAATTCTGGGAGGGATAGGTTTTACGGTATGGTGGGATGTGCTGGGAATACTGAATGATAAAAAACGAAGGCATATCCGTTTTCTTACACTGCACAGTAAAATCACTCTTTCCATGACCGCGATACTTCTCGTTGTCGGTACTGCTTTGATTTTTATATTTGAATATAGCAACCCTTTGACTATGAAGGATTTTACGTTTGTCGAGAAAATTGAAGCGTCTTTCTTTCAATCGGTTACAACAAGAACCGCCGGTTTTGCGACCATTCCACAGGAAAGCTTTACCGATTCCTGTGCACTTGTTTCGATTATTCTGATGTTCATAGGCGGCTCGCCCGTAGGAACAGCGGGAGGTATAAAGACGGTTACATTCCTCGTACTTGCTGCGACAACTGCTTCTGCTGTAAGAAACAAAAAATCCGTTAATCTGTTTAACAGGCAAATATCGGAGCATACGATAAAAAAGGCGGTTGCAGTATTTTCCACATCCTTTATCGTAACGATGCTTTCGACGCTGTTTCTTTCGGCGTTTACAAATGCACAGCTTCTTGATGTATTATACGAAACCGTCAGTGCGACAGCTACGGTCGGGCTTTCGAGGAATCTCACTTCAACGCTTGGTACAATGGGCAAAATCATAATTATCATCACCATGTATTTTGGAAGAGTGGGACCTATTTCCATTGCAGTTGCATTTAATAAGAAAAAAGGAAGTAACAACATTGTTTTAAATCCTGTTGAAGAAATAAGCGTAGGATAAAGGAATAACGTGAAAGTTTTGTGCTTGACAAGATTATTCTTTAATATACTGTTTTCAACAAGAAAGGCTTATACGACTCCTCGTAACGTGCGTTGTGGTGTGTTTTTTCTACATAGTATGTAGCAAAATGTTAAAAATCGTCGTGAAGTGCCGGCTTTTATCACTAATTGTGCTGACGCTTTAGTGGCAGAATGGAGATTAATATGAGTATAAAAAAGAGTTATGCGGTTTTGGGACTCGGCAGATACGGCAGAGCCGTTGCAAAGGAGCTGACAGACAGCGGTGCAGAGGTTATAGTCGTCGATTCAAATGAAAGAATAGTGGAGGAAATGTCGGGATTGTTCCCTATATGTAAGTGTGCGGATATTACCGATGCCGAAGTAATTAAGCAATTGGGAATATCAGATGTTGACACGGTAATTATAGCAATTGCGGGCAGTTTTGAATCAAGTGTCATGGCGACAATGCTTTGTAAGGAGGCAGGTGTCGGACAGGTTATTGTCAAATGTTCAAACGATATGCACAGAGACATCCTTTATAAGGTCGGTGCGGATATGGTGGTATTTCCGGAGAATGATTCGGGTATACGTCTTGGAAAGAATCTTTTAAGCTCCGGCTTTATTGACGTTGCCGATATTTCCGATGAAATTTCGATTATTGAATTGACGGCAAGACCTGAATGGATTGGAAAAAATTTGAAAGAACTGGAACTGAGAAAAAAGTATTCCATAAACGTAATAGCTCTCAACATAGACGGCAAGGTAAGTATCGCAATATACCCGGATACAGTTGTTGAAGAAAATATGAAAATGATTGTTATTGCAGATAAAAAGCGTATTGGAAAGCTGAAATAAAACGTCACTAAAAAACGGCTGAAGAATCCTTCATAACAACTTTCAAAAAAGTGATAAAGTGCTTTGCACGACAAAGAAACGCTTCTGCAGCACGCCGAGGAAATGCGTATCCGGCATGGAATGGTGAGCAAGGTGTGCTGTTCTTTCGCCGATGATAAGCTCACTGTCTGCGATGGAAATTTGGGGGAGAGAGGAAAACGACACGTGTATCTTTCCTCCTGCACGATTTTTGTGCTGCCTCTATATATTTTGTAAAATGTGGCATGGAAAAATAATCTCTGCTAACGCAGAGACGAATCGCAATGGAACGTGGGTGTATAATGCAGACATAACCACTCCCGGAGGCAAAACCACGAACAGAACAGACACAATTATTTTCCCCAAAATTTTCCCCAAAATCCAAAATACTGTTTACAAATCCGTTTTTTTGTGGTATACTGTTTCTAATCACAAAAAAATTGACGGAGGAACGGACATGGAAATAAAAAAATTCATCGTCGGTGACACTCTTATCATGAAAAAGCCTCACCCCTGCAATAAAAAAGCTGTACGTTTCTCGGTTTTGACCGTGGGAAGTGATATAAAGGTAAAATGCCTTTTCTGCGACAGAGAGGTCATGATTCCTCGGGTAAAACTTGAAAAGAGCATAAAATTAATCGAACACAAAGAATAATCATTGAAAGGTTAACACATTAAATGTTTGAAGCACTTAAAGAAGCAGAGAAAAAATACGAAGATATAGCGGAAAAGCTGATGCAGGCGGACGTGGTTTCCAATGTGGAGCTTTTTAAAAATCTTATGAAAGAACATAAGACTCTTACTCCGATAATCGAAAAATACAGAGAATATACAAAGACCGAAATGAACATTTCCGAAGCCGAAGAAATAATTCGTGAAGAATCCGACAGAGAGCTTCGTGAGCTTGCAGAGGAAGAACTTAAGGAGTCAAAAGAGGTCCTTGAAAGAATAAGCGAGGAGCTAAAAATACTTCTTCTTCCGAGGGATGAAAACGATGATAAAAACGTAATTGTCGAAATAAGAGCCGGGACAGGCGGCGAGGAAGCGGCACTCTTTGCCCACAGCCTCCACAGAATGTATACCATGTATGCGGAAGCAAAGGGCTTTAAGGTCGAAATAATGAATATCAACGAAACGGAGCTCGGCGGATGCAAGGAAGTTTCCTTTATGGTGGAGGGGGACGGTGCATTTTCAAGATTCAAATTTGAAAGCGGCGTTCACAGAGTCCAGAGAGTTCCCGAAACGGAAACACAGGGAAGAATCCATACCTCAGCGGTAACCGTTGCAGTTTTGCCCGAAGCCGAAGAAGTTGAAATTGAAATCAATCCTGCAGACCTTGAGATAGATACCTACAGAAGCGGTGGAGCAGGAGGTCAGCACGTCAACAAGACCGACTCTGCAATAAGAATCACCCATAAGCCAACGGGGCTTGTTGTTGAATGCCAGGATGAGCGAAGCCAACATAAAAACCGTGACAAGGCAATGAAAATGCTCCGAACAAAGCTCTATGACATGGAGAGAGAAAAACAGGAAAAGGAAAGAGCAGGGGAGAGAAAGAGTCAGGTGGGAAGTGGTGACAGAAGCGAAAGAATAAGGACCTACAACTTCCCTCAGAGTCGTCTTACCGATCACAGGATAGGACTTACCCTTTATTCTCTTGAAAGCATAATGGATGGAAATTTGGATGATGTCATAGACGCTCTTATCACAACCGACAGAGCGGAAAAGCTTCAGAACAGCGAATTTTGATTTTACACACGGAATTTTAACGGGAGTATTCTATGGACACAAAAATATTGTATGTATCAAAGGATCTGAGTCTTGAGGAGGATATAAAGAATCTGTCACTTGCGGCAGAAGTAGTACGTAGTGGCGGACTTGTGGCATTCCCCACAGAAACGGTATATGGACTTGGTGCTAATGCCCTTGACGATGAGGCTGTAAAAAGAATATTTGAGGTAAAGGGAAGACCGCAGGACAATCCGCTCATATCCCATCTTGCAAGTGCAGAGGAAATCTCCAAATATGCATATGCGGAGGAAAACAAGTATTTTGCAAAGATTACACATCTCTTTCCTGCACCTTTGACGGTAATACTTCGTAAATTTCCGCTTATATCAAATGTGGTAACGGCAGGACTTCCGAATGCGGGCTTCAGAGTACCCGAAAATCTTGTTGCAAGAAAATTCATCGAGCTTGCAGGTGTACCTATTGCCGCACCGAGTGCAAACATTTCCGGAAGACCAAGTCCGACAAAAGCGGAGCACGTTATTGAGGATCTTTTCGGGAAAGTTGATGTTATAATAGACGGCGGTCCTTGCAATGTAGGTGTTGAATCAACTATTGTAACACTTGCAACAGATCCGCCGGTACTTCTTCGTCCGGGTGCAGTAACTCTTGAAACACTTTCATCACTTCTCGGACAAGTACAAATTTCCCGTGCAATCCTATCGGAAATGAACGACGAAGAGATAGCCTCTGCTCCGGGAATGAAATATAAGCACTACGCACCGGTAAATCCCGTAACCCTTGTTATGGGCAGTGACGAAAACGTAATATCTTACATAAATAAACGTTGTGAAACGGAAAACCTCGCTATACTATGCTATGACGAGGACACATCACAAATATCCGACTGCAGAAATATCTTTACAATAGGAAAAGCCGACGATCCCATGCAGCAGGCAAGAAGCATCTTTGATGCACTCAGAGCTACGGATGAATGCTCTTTCATAACGGGGGTTTTGGCAAGATGTCCCGAATGCAAGGACGGCGTAAATCTCGCAGTCTACAACAGACTTCTCAAGGCATCCGGATTTAACGTAATAAAACTTTGATTATTAAAAAGGATTTGATATAATATGCTGGTACTCGGAGTAACCGGACAAAGCGGTGCAGGTAAGGGCGCTTTCTGCGATATAATGCGTGAAATGGGAATAAAATGTCTTGATACCGATAAGACCGCAAGAGAGGTAGTTGAACCCGGAACGGAATGCCTTTCAAAGCTCGTTGCACATTTCGGAGAAGAGATACTCTTGCCGGATGGCACAATGGACAGAAAAAAGGTTGCCTCAATTGTGTTCGCGGATAAAAAGGAACTGGAATTTCTTACAAAGACAACCCATAAGTATATAATTGAAAAAATAAAAGAGTGGCTGTTTGAAAGAGAGCTTGCTGGCGATAAGATAGTTATTATTGATGCCCCACAGCTTTTTGATGCGGGTGCGGACTTTTATTGCAATTTCAAGCTTTGTGTTCTTGCAGACAAAGAAATCAGAGCCGAGCGCATAATGAATCGGGACGGTATAACAAAGGAACAAGTCATGGCAAGAATCCAGAGCCAGAACAGTGACGACTTTTTCAAAGAAAGATGCGAATATACGGTATATAACAACGGGGATCTTGAAAAACTTAAAAAGAACGCCGATAAAATATATCGTGAGCTTATGTCAAAAAAGGAATATTTTGATGACGGTGAATGAACCCAAATACAGTGGTTCGGAAAGGTTATTTTGTTTAAGTGAAAAAAGTAATTGTCTTTATAATCATAATACTTGTATCGGTAGGTGTGGGATTTTCCTGGAGTTTTATGGAGGACTATATAGAGAAAGTCACGCACCCGATGAAATACAGCGAATATGTCAGTCAGTACTCTGAGGAATACGGAGTACCCGAAGAGATAATATATGCGGTAATAAAATGTGAAAGCTCCTTTGAGACAGACGCAAAATCTTCCGGCGGTGCGGTAGGTCTTATGCAGATGTTGCCGGCGACCTTTGAGGATCTTTGCAGACGACTCGGTGAAGAATATAATGAAAGTCTTTTGTACGACCCGAAAATAAGTATAAAATACGGGACATACTATCTGAGCTATCTCTATTCAAGATACGGAGTTTGGGAAACGGTATACGCTGCATACAACGCAGGTTACGGCAGAGTTGACGGATGGCTTGACGATCCCGAAATCGGTGTGGACGGAAGACTTTACAACATTCCTTTCAAGGAAACAAGAAACTACGTCGAGAGAGTTTCACAGGCAAGAACGGTATATTCAAAGCTGATTGCTGAAGATAAGGAAGAAGCTGCAGAATCGGCAAAAGAAGCGTAAATATCAAATTTATATAAAAGAAAGTGAGTGACTGAAATGTCGGAAAAGACCAGAGGTGAGGAGCTTCGTGAACAGCTCTTTATGGAAAAGAAAAACGCATATGAAGTAATAAACGCGGAAGAATGCGACAAGGCATACACATACTGCGAAGACTATAAAAAATTTCTTGACAGTGCAAAAACCGAAAGGGAAGCAACTGCGGTTGCGGTAAAGATAGCAGAGGGCTGCGGCTTTGAAAAGTTCGAGTATGGTAAGGTTTATAAAGCAGGGGATAAGGTGTATTTCAATAACAGAGGCAAAGCAATCTATCTGATAGTATTCGGTACAGACAGTCTTTCAAAGGGCGTAAGTATAGCCGCTGCACACATCGACAGCCCCAGAATAGACCTCAAACAGAATCCCCTTTACGAGGACGGCGGCATGGCATATTTTAAAACCCACTACTACGGTGGTATTAAGAAATATCAGTGGACTTCACTCCCTCTTGCCATCCACGGCGTTATGGTAAAGGCTGATGGAGAGGTGGTAAATGTATGTGTTGGCGAATCCGATGAAGACCCGGTATTCTGCATAAATGACCTGCTTCCTCACCTTGACAGAGACAGCTCAAGACCTGTTTCAAAAACAATAGATGCAGAAAAGCTTAATATTCTTGTAGGTTCCCGTCCATTTGATGATGAAAAGGTGTCCGATAAGATAAAGCTAAATGTGCTTGCTATTCTCAACGAAAAATACGGCATCACCGAAAAGGATTTCCTTTCTGCAGAGCTGTGTCTTGTGCCTGCAGGCAAGTCCCGTGACCTCGGCTTTGACAGAAGCATGATTATCGCATACGGTCACGATGATAAGGTGTGTGCATATCCTATTATCACCGCAACTCTTGAAGCAGCAAAGCTTACCCCCAAAAAAACGGTTGTTACAATTCTTGCCGATAAAGAAGAAACAGGCAGCGACGGTAATACCGGCATGAAAACTCACGCATTCAAGAATATGCTCTGGGAAATATGCGAAGCAAGTGGTGCAAACTACAGACAGATGATGGCAAACTCCAAGTGCCTTTCTGCAGACGTTAACGCTTGCTTTGATCCCAATTTCGGTGAAGCATACGAATCAAGAAACGCCTGCTTTATCAATAAGGGCGTAGTAGTGACAAAATTCACCGGAAGCGGCGGTAAAAGCGGCACCAACGATGCAAGTGCGGAATTTTGCGGCGAAGTAAGAAATATCTTTGACAAGGAAAACATCCTTTGGCAGACGGCGGAACTGGGCAGGGTAGACGTCGGAGGCGGAGGAACGGTTGCAAAGTATATCTCTGAAATGGATGTTGATACAATTGACGTCGGTGTTCCCGTACTTTCCATGCACGCTCCCTTTGAGGTTGTTTCAAAGATGGACGTTTATATGACACATAAGGCGTTTACGGCGTTTTTTATGAGATAAAAAAACAATGCAAAATGCAAAGTGCAAAATTCAAGATTTCCCGGTGGTTTAGACTGCCGGGGATTTTTTATGAATAGTGTTTGGTAATTTGGGTAAAATACTCAAAAATACGGAGACATTTCTCCCAAAAAGGGGTACCCAAATGAACAAATCAGAACATAATAAATTACAGAATCAAGGCATGAACCGAGAGGAAGAACAACCTGAAAAGGACTATGGCAGCAATGCCGATGAACAAACCGAAGACAAAAACTCTGACGAAGAAAAAAACATCGCCGACAAAAATTCTGCCCAATTTTCCAACATTGAGGATACGGGAAGTATAACCACAAAAAACGGTGACATTTCAATCCACACAATAATAATCGCAGGTCAGGTTGAGGGACATCAAGCTCTTTCACCCCAATCCAAAACAACAAAATACGAACACATTCTTCCACAGCTCGTCGGAATTGAGGACAGAAGCGACATAGACGGACTTCTGCTTCTTCTGAACACTGTCGGCGGTGATGTTGAAGCGGGACTTGCCATAGCCGAAACGGTTGCCGGAATGTCAAAGCCCAGTGTTTCACTTGTCCTCGGCGGAGGACACTCAATAGGCGTTCCTCTCGCCGTATGTGCGGATAAATCATTTATTGTTCCATCTGCCACAATGACTTTGCATCCGGTGCGGATGAACGGACTTGTTATAGGCGTACCGCAGTCCTTCACCTATTTTTCCAAAATGCAGGACAGAATACTCAATTTCATAGTAGCCCATTCAAAATCCGAAAAATCAAAGCTGCTTGAGCTGATGATGGAGACAGATGAAATAGCAACAGATGTGGGTAGCGTAATTGACGGTGAAAAAGCGGTTGATATAGGACTTATAGACTCCGTTGGGGGACTTGCGGATGCAATGGAATGTCTCAAGCAGCTTGTCAGGGAAAAGAAAAAGGGAAAACGTAAAAAGAAATAAATCGACTGTTTTGAAACAAAATGTAAACAATAAAAAAATCTCTTGACAAATAAAAAGTATAGTGATATAATTCGTATGTTGACCTAAGAAAGCAGGTTGCTAAACGCTCTAACGGTTTGGAATTCAGACCGCCTGCCGAGGAAAGCATTGACATGATATTTGTGTATTGCTTGCTCTGTGCTCATTTGGTCGCAGGGCAATTTTTATATTATAATGTGTCAATCCTTCCGTCAACCGCAATCGTAGGTCACGAACCTACGAAATATTACAGGAGGTGAAACACAAAATGCCAAGTGCAAAGATTCTCGAACAGAAGCAGGCCATGCTTGCAGAACTCGTTGAGTCCATGAAGAACGCAGAAAGCGGTGTTCTAGTAAACTACTGCGGTATCACAGTAGAAGAAGACACAAAGCTCAGAAAGTCTCTTCGTGAAGCAGGTGTAGATTACAGAGTAATCAAGAACACCTACATCAGAAAGGCAGCTGCCGAAGCAGGTCTCGAAGGCTTTGACAACGTTCTTGAAGGTATGACAGCTCTTGCCATGTCTTCCGACGCTGTTGCTCCCGCAAAGATTCTCTGCAAGTACGCAAAGGATAATGAAAGCTTTACGGTTAAAGCAGGCTTCATCGACGGCAGAGTAATTGACGTTGCTGAAATCGAAGCTCTCGCAGCTATCCCCGGCAAGGAAGGACTCATCGCAAAGATGCTCGGTTCCATCCAGTCCCCGCTTTACGGTCTTGCTATTGCTCTTCAGGCAATCGTCGACAAGAGCGGCGAAGCTCCCGCAGAAGCACCTGCAGAAGCGTAAGCGTAATACTTTTGCCCGATATATCAGGGCGTCTCTCACACAAACAGGTGTGAAAAACTAAAGTGATGCAAGTCATCAAGGTGCAATGACACCAACTAAAATTATTGAATTTGGAGGATTATTAAAATGGCTACAGAAAAGTCTCTTGCTATCCTTGAAGAAATCAAGGCTCTTACTATTCTTGAACTCGCAGATCTCGTAAAGGCAATCGAAGAAGAATTCGGTGTATCCGCAGCTCCCGTTGCAGTTGCAGCAGCTCCCGGCGCAGCAGGTGATGCTCCCGCAGCAGCAGCTGAAAAGACAGAATTTGATGTTGAACTCACAGAAGCAGGTGCTTCCAAGCTCAACGTTATCAAGGTTGTTCGTGAAATCACAGGTCTCGGACTTAAGGAAGCGAAAGACCTCGTTGAAGGCGCTCCCAAGGTACTTAAGGAAGGCGTTTCCAAGGAAGACGCTGAAGCTCTTAAGACTCAGCTCGAAGGCGCAGGCGCTAAGGTTACAATCAAGTAATAATTTACAAAGTAATAGAAAATGGGCATCTCATTGCGAGGTGTCCTTTTTTGTTACTTTTCTGCTTCCAAAATATTTTTCAAAACTTTTAAAGGGCAATGTTTTTGTAAATTACAAATAACATGAAGTATATCATGTCCCAGATTATTATTACGATTTCAAGTGCAGAACGGTGGGAATGCGTACCGTCCGCTACGAAGGATGGCTTGTCACACTGAATATGAAAAACTATTATACTCCTTTGGAAACTGATGCAAGTCCAGACCTTAGAAACTGCCTGGACTACAAAATGCGTACTGCATCGCTTTGAGTATTTCAAAGGAAGCACAAGACTCGGAAAAAACTGAAATCCCACCGTAGAAAACATTAACATCACAGGCAGACAAAAGCAAAGACGAAATCATACACGGGGAAATCATCAATATTTATTATAAGTCTCTGTACGAGATAAGTATTGGTGTGTATAATTGATATTTTATTCATTTTTTATGAGTTCACAATGGAAAATAAAAAAGGAGCAAGTTGTATGAAGTGATATAATGATGGTAGACACAAAAAAAGTGTCTACCATCATTTTTTATGCTATACTAAAGAAAAGGGGTTGAGATTTATGGGAAGACCAAAAGGTGGAACAAATACACACCATAGTAAAGAAGAAAAATTAGCATTAGTTTTGCGTAACCTAAACGGAGAAAGCCTGTTGAGCTTAGAACGCGAAACAGGCATATACAATGCACAAATTCACAAATGGACAAAACAGTACTTAGACGGTGGCGAAGGAGCACTCGT
>JAZUOO010000025.1:0-29034 GCA_045604705.1 Eubacteriales bacterium | reverse complement strand
CGAGTGTGTAAGCGTTGTCCTTCTTTGAAGCATTAGCCATGTTGACAATGTTGATATTCTCGGAAGCAATAACGTCCGTAATCTGCTGAAGCATTGATGGAACGTTCTTGTTGAGAATAGCAAGTCTTACATGACCTGTTGCGGGGAGAGAAACGTTGGGATAGTTTACGGAGTTTTTGATGTTTCCAAGCTCAATGAAATCACGAAGCTCAATTGCAGCCATAACAGCACAGTTGTCTTCAGATTCGGGAGTGGAAGCGCCAAGGTGAGGTATTGTAACAATACCGGGTACTCCGAGAACATCTTCGGTGGGGAAATCAACAACGTAAGAAGCAACCTTTCCGGATTCGAGTGCTGCCTTAAGGTCAGCAGTGTTAACAAGGTCTGCTCTTGCAAGATTGAGAATTCTCACACCGTCCTTCATTGTAGCGATTGTTTCAGCATTAATCATGCCCTTTGTCGTGGGAGTAGACGGAACATGAATGGAAATATAATCGCACTTTTCAAAGATTTCTTCGTTTGTTGCTCTCTTTACGCCCTTTGAAAGAGACCATGCAGCTTCAACCGTAAGATAGGGGTCGCAGCCGTAAACCTCCATACCGAGGTCAAGAGCAGTGTTTGCGAGCATAGCACCGATTGCACCAAGACCTATAACACCAAGTTTCTTGCCCATAATTTCAGGACCTACATAAGCACTCTTGCCCTTTTCAACAGCCTTTGCAACATCTTCACCACTGCCACGAAGAGACTGTGCCCAGTTAATACCGTCAACAATTTTACGGGATGCAAGGAAAAGTGCACAAACAGCAAGTTCTTTAACAGCATTTGCGTTAGCACCGGGAGTATTGAATACTACAATACCCTCATCGGAGCACTTGTCAATCGGAATGTTGTTCACACCTGCACCTGCACGAGCGATAGCAACAAGATTGTTACCGAAAGTCATATCATGCATAGCAGCGGATCTTACCATAATAGCATCGGGATTTTCCACCTCAAGCGCAACATTATATTTAGCCTTATCAAGAAGATCTGTACCGCAAGCGGCGATCTTATTAAGCATCTGAATATTGTACATTATAATCATTTCCTTTCAAATAAATATTTGTAGGGCGTGACGACAAAGATGTTCCATTTTTGGCACGCCGTTTCGCAAGCATAAAATTACGAAACAAAGAATGTAAAAAGGACGTGAATACGTGAATACCCACGCCCGAAATATTGCATTTTGCATTGAGAAGGGGGGACGGTGCGTCGAGTCGTCGCACCCTACATTCCACACTCTGAATTTTGCATTCGGAAGTTCGCAAGCGAATATTAAAGTCTCGGAAATCCTTCTTTCAATTCTGCATTTGCATTTTGCATTTCAAATGCGCAGCATTTGATCAGTTTTCAGCCTCAAACTTCTTCATAAACTCAACAAGAGCCGCAACACCCTCTGTAGGCATAGCGTTGTAGATAGAAGCTCTCATGCCGCCAACGGATCTGTGTCCCTTAACGTTTACAAAGCCTGCAGCTTCTGCTTCCTTGCAGAACTTCTTGTCGAGATCTGCGTCACCTGTTACGAATGTTACGTTCATCATGGAACGGTATTCCTTTTCGGCAACAGCCTTAAAGAGCTTGGAATTGTCAAGGAAGTCATAAAGGATAGCAGCCTTCTTCGCGTTTATTTCCTTCATCTTTTCGAGACCGCCAAGTTCCAGTACCCACTTGAATACAAGACCTGCAACGTAAATAGCATAGCAGGGAGGAGTGTTGTACATAGAGTCGTTGTCAGCCATTTCCTTCCAGTTGAGCATTACGGGAGTATCTTCTCTCTGATTTCCGAGAAGATCTTCACGAACAATAACAACCGTAAGACCGGAGGGACCCATGTTCTTCTGTGCACCTGCGTAAATAACGCCGAACTTTGTAACGTCAACAGGTTCCGAGATAATGCAGGAAGACATATCAGCAACAAGTGTTACATCGCCGGTTTCGGGAACTTCGGGATACTTTGTGCCGAAAATTGTGTTGTTGTAGCAAACGTGAACGTAGTCAGCATCCGGACGAACCATATCCTTAGTAATCTTGGGAATGTATGTAAAATTCTTGTCCTCGGAAGAGGCGATGAGCTTAATGTCACCGTACTTCTGAGCTTCCTTGTAAGCCTTCTTTGAGAACTGACCGGAAACAACATAGTCAGCCTTCTTGTTCTTAAGAAGATTCAACGGAACGGAAGCAAACTGTGTTGAAGCACCACCCTGAAGAAAGAGAACCTTGTAGTTGTCGGGAATATTCATAAGCTTGCGAAGATTTGCTTCAGCCTCCTTGATGATAGCTTCATAAACGGGAGTTCTATGGCTCATCTCCATAACGGACATACCCGATCCGTTATAATCTGTCATTTCACTTGCCGCTTTTTCAAGAACTGCAAGGGGAAGCATGGACGGACCTGCCGAAAAATTGTAAACTCTGCTCATTGTAAAATACCTCCATATATGTGTTGTAGTCTGCATCTTGTGCAAACCGATTAATATAAACTGATTGAAATGATATTCAAACATTGTATCAATTATACACCTAGTCATGTTCTTTGTCAATAGATTTTTGCTTTTGAGGAATATATTCTAAATTTTGATACCTATTTAACAATATAACAAAGTGTATTTTGGAAAATTATAACAAAAATACATAATAGTATAATTCATGATTTTATTCAAAGTGTGTACAATAGGTTCACAACGACTGAGCGGCAAAACTGCAAATTTAGCTTTATTGGCTTAAATATAACTAACCGCAAAACACAAGTCAACTTATAGTACACAAAAACGAGCGAATCTATAAAACTCGCTCGTAAAATAAATTATGCATTCAATGCCGAAATATATTCCAAAAATCAAATTCAATCAATAAATCCACCGAACATAAGCCTGTTTTCAACATAAAATACCGCTGACTGTCCGGGAGTCACAGCTCTGACCGACTCATGAAATCTGACAGTACAACTGTTGCCCTTTATCGAAACATACGCCGGAACGGGTCTTGCCGCATACCTTATCTTGACAAACATCTCACCGTCAAAATCATCTGTCGGTTTCATACCTACAAAATTAAGTCCCGAAACGGAAAGCTCGTCCATATATTCCTCACCGCTTCTTGCAAGATAGATTTTGTTTTCCAAAGCGTCTATTTTCTTAACAAATATAGGCTCGCCAAGTGCAATACCGAGACCTTTTCTCTGACCGACGGTGTATCTTATGATACCCTTATGCTTTCCGCAAACTTTGCCTTCGGGAGAAATAAAATCACCTTCGGGGAATTTTCCGATTCTTCTTTCTATAAAATCGGCATAATTATCATCCTTGTCAATAAAGCAAATATCAAGACTTTCACCACGATCTGCCGCAAGAAGACTGTCTGACTTTGCAGTATCAAAGTTATCCGACTTCACCGTATCTCCGAGAGGGAATATAATCCTTGAAAGCTGCTCCTGCGTAAGATTCCACAGCATATAGCTCTGTTCCTTTTTCGCGTCAATACCCATTTCAACGTAGTATCTTCCGCTGTCCGAAAATCTTCCAACCTTAGCATAGTGTCCCGTAGCAATAAACCGGCATCCAAGTATATCCGCGCACTTTGTGAGTGATGCAAACTTCAACAGCCTATTACAAACAACACAAGGATTCGGAGTTCTGCCTTTTGAGTACTCACGGACAAAATCCTCTTTCACAATTTCATCAAAGGCTCTCGCACACCCAAACTTATAAAGCCTTATCCCATACTTCTGTGCACATTGAAAAGCACTCTTAACATCCTCATTTTCCGCTTCGGGATCTTCAACAATCACCGGTGCCTCATGATTCTCAAGCTTCATATCCAGATAAAGCCCCAAAACCTCAAACCCATCCTCAAGCAGCCTTTTCACACAAACTGCACTGTCAACACCACCGGAAAGTCCGACCAAAACCTTCTCTTTTTCCACTTTAAAACCCTTCAATTAAACATTATATGTAGGGGCGGATATTATCCGCCCGTTGCTCGAATCTTATGTTCTGCTTTTAAAATCATATGCACTCTGTAAAATTTTGCAAGCTCTTCATCGGGATGTGGGGCAGGACTGTGAGCTTTGTTCTGAATAAGAGTAATACTTATATCCTTCCGGCACATCTTCAAAAAGCTCACGAATACGTCCTCACTTTTTGTAAATTATAATTATTACAAATCACGATACAGCAGATTACAAACTCAAAGATTTCTCTCCACGTAATCTGCAATTTCTTCAAGTGAAGAAAGACAAGAAAACTCCTCATCGGAAACAGTGATACCGAACCTGTCCTCAATAGCCATGGCAATATCCACCTTTTCCATCGGGGTTGCACAGTAATCCTCAAGTATATTTGCGTTGTCGTCAAGTTCGTTTTCGTCAAGTCCGAACTGCTGTGCAAGAAGCTGTCTAACCTTGTCAATAATCATTTGCTGTTTTCTCTCCCTGTGATAGATTTTTTGCTTAATTAAATTTTCAGACTATATTATAAAATACCCGTAACCTTTTGTCAAGAGGATAATCTCTGCATTTTTTTGGATTTTTATGCAAAAAAGTGTTCACAATGCACAAAACTATGCATATTATACGTAAAATAGATGATAAATACCCATGTTTGGTATTTCCCGTAAATATCAAAAAAACGTAAAAAAATAATATAAACAAGAAATAAAAAAGTATTTTGACGAAAAACTGCGTATATAATAACAGAACATCCTTTTATGACACATTTGCGAATGGCAACCTCTAAAAACTCATTTAAAAAAGTGTACAGCCGAATTGCAATGCATAATGCATAATGCGTAATGCATAATCGAGGTTGGGAACTTCGTTCCCTTCATTCGAATTAAAAAATTATTGAGTGCGAATTTGAAATCGCATTTTACAAGACGAAGTTTTTTCTCTGATTGTAGTATAAAGCTACAAATCAAATTTCGCCAAGCGGATGCAATTAACAATGATTACGCATTATGCACTTTGCATTTTGCATTAAAAACCATCCCTCTGTCCACTCAAATTACTTTGAGGCTTTTAGAGATACCCAATTTAAAAGAACGGTCTGTTTTTGACCGTAAGCTCGGAGGTTCCTATGGACTTTTCAAAGGAAATGCTTTATAAACGCGAAAGGGAGCTTTTTTGTAAATACGCCGTTTTCTCTGAGGATACAAAAGGAAGAGAACGGGAAATTGAGGAATGTAGCTTCAGAACTCCCTTTAGACGCGACAGGGACAGAATAATACATTCCAAGTCTTTCAGACGGCTCATGCACAAAACCCAATGCTTTCTGTCTCCCGAGGGCGATCACTACAGAACAAGACTTACCCACACCTTAGAAGTAAATCAGATTGCGCAAACAATAGCAAGAGCTCTTCGTCTTAACGAAGATTTGTGTGAAGCCGCAGCACTGGGGCATGATCTCGGACACACTCCATTCGGTCACGCGGGCGAACGTGTACTTGACTCTATATGTACCGATGGCTTCCGCCATAACGAACAAAGCCTTCGTACCGTGGACATACTTGAACGTGATGGCGACGGACTCAACCTTACATACGAGGTGCGCGACAGCATATTGTGCCATACAGGTAAAAAGACTGCAGATACCCTCGAGGGAAAAATAATCAAATTTGCAGACAGAATAGCCTATATCAACCACGATATAGACGATGCAATAAGAGGTGGCGTAATAAACGTATCAGACGTTCCAAAGGAGCTATGTGATATTCTCGGCAGTACCCACGGTGCAAGAATAGATACCATGGTAAAAAGCGTGATAGAAGCCTCGGAAAAGACTTTTGAAGCGGGAGAGTCTGATATAATAATGGAGGAAGAGATATTTTCTGCCACAGAAGAACTCCGTGACTTCATGTTTGAGCACGTCTACTTTAACCCTGTAGCTAAAGGTGAAGAATCCAAGGCGTGCGCCATGATAGAATCCATGTACTACTATTTTGTCAAAAATCCTGACAAAATATCCGAAGAATACAAAAAATACCTTGAAGATTACTCTCCACAAAGAGTAGTCTGTGACTACATAGCCGGTATGACGGACAGATATGCCGTGGCAGTATATGAAAATATATTCGTTCCTAAAGTCTGGGCGAAAAGGTAGAGAAAAATGCAAAGTGCGTAATCATTGTGAATTTCACTTCAAGAAATTTTCTTTTTATTGTAACCGCCGGCGGGGTTTTAGGATATGACACATAGGTCGTTCCCTACACAAATTTATAGCCAATTTGTACCGGATAATTTTCAAATCAAATGAAGGGAACGAAGTTCCCAACCTCAATTTTGCACTTTGTATTTTGCATTAAATCGAACGGAGGTGATAACATCATGGCATACCCCAAGTCTTTCATAGATGAGTTGAAGCATCGCAACAACATAGTGGAAACCATCGGCAGATACGTAGATCTTAAACGTGCCGGCAGTAATATGCTCGGGCTTTGCCCGTTTCATTCGGAAAGAACGCCGTCATTTACGGTATTTCAAGACAACTTCCACTGTTTCGGCTGCGGTGCTGGCGGTGATGTGATTACCTTTACAATGCGAATGGAAAATCTCGACTATCGGGGTGCAATAGAGCTTCTGGCGCAAAGAGCCGGAATACAAATACCGCAGGATAACAACAACTTTTCACAGCCGGCAAAAAAAGAAATCCTCACCCGTGAACGGGGACTTTTAATGAATAAGCTTGCCGCAAGACACTTTTATGAAAACCTTATGCATGATCCGCAAGCACAGGTGGCAAGAGATTACATCACCTCCCGAAAAATAGACGGAGCAACAATGCGACGGTTTGGTCTTGGTTTTGCCAAAAACAGCTTTGACGACCTGTTGAAGTACCTGCTATCCCAAGGCTTTACCAAGGAGGAAATCAAAGAATGTTTTCTCTGCGGCATATCCCAAAAGGGCAACTACTTTGATATTTTCCGAAACCGTATCATGATTCCGATAATAGACCTCAACGGAAATATCGTGGCCTTCGGCGGCAGAGTCATGGACGATTCAAAACCAAAATATCTCAATAGCTCTGATACGCCCGTTTTTAAAAAAAGCAAGCATCTTTTCGCAATGAATTATGCCAAAAATGCAGTCATGGGCGACAAAGGCAAAGTCGAAGGAGTTTCCGGCGCCGACACAGATTTGACCGGAAAATTGATAATGTGCGAAGGCTACATGGACGTAATTGCCTTGCATCAGGCAGGCTTCACAAATGCAATTGCAACGCTCGGTACGGCGGTAACCTCGGAGCACGCAAGATACGTTTCAAGATACGCCAAAACCGTCTACCTCGCATATGACTCGGACGGAGCAGGCAAAAACGCAACCAAAAAAGCAATAAATCTTTTGTCCGAGGTCGGTATAGATGCAAAAGTCATAAATATAGTCGGCGCAAAGGACCCGGATGAATACATAAAAAAATACGGGAAAGCCGCCTTTGCAAGACTGCTTGATGGTTCCGTAGGACAAATAGACTATCGACTTGGCGAAATCCTCGATAAGTACAACATGGAAATTTCGGAAGAAAAGGAAAGGGCGGTTCTGGAATGCTGCACAATGCTTTCCGAGGTTTTTCCGGAGTATCGCAGGGAAATATATATATCGAGACTCTGTGACATTACAAAGGTGTCAAAGCAAAGTGTTGAGATTGCAATAAGACGACTCGAAAAAAAGAAAGGAATCGCACAAAACAGGCAGTTTACAAGAAATGCCATAGACGAAATGCGTCGTTTTAACGACAAAATTAATCCCGATGCCGTAAAATACCCTAAAGGGTGCGAGCTTGAAGAAAGAATTCTCGGAATACTTCTCCTGTATCCGGAACAAATCCCCCAAGCACGTGAAAAGCTCTCGGAAACGGATTTTCTCACCGGGTTCAACCAAGATGTTTATAAACAGCTTCTGGATTTGTATGACTCGGATAGATTTGACCTTTCATATCTGAACGAATCCTTTAGTCCCGATGCTGTCGGACGTATAAACGAGATGATGCAGAAACGCAGGATGGTATCTTCAAACGGCGAAAAAACACTGTTTGAAGCAATAGAATCCCTGAAAAATGAGAAAGAACGCAAGGACCTCTCATCACCCGACACCGACTTTCTTGCAAAAATAAACGCCAATAAAAGAAAACACGGAATCGCAGATAAAAAAGAAAACTGACTCAAAAGTGTAAAAAATTGTCATAAAATATAAAAATGAAATAAAAAGCAGATCAACAGATCTACGAAAGGAAACCAAAATGGAAAAGAAAACAAATGAAGAGCTCCTTCGCGAAGCAGACGAAATACTCGCCGCAGCAGAAAATGCGGAAAGCGCACAGAACCTGAAAGTCGAAATTACGGAGGAAAAGCCGAAAAGAGAAGGCAGAAAAAAAGCCGTTAAGAAGAAAGAGCCCGAGCAGGAGATTGAAACAGAAGAAACAGATCCTTTTGCAAAGGCAGACGAAGAAATAGAAGAACAGCACAAACGCAAATCCCTCGAGGGCTTCGAAAAGCGTCACGACGTAAGAGACCTGATTGCAAGGGGGAAGGTAAAAGGCAAGCTTACAAGTAATGAAATCTTCGAAATAATAGATGAAACCGACTGCGACGTAGAGCAAATGGAAAAGATCTACGAAACACTTGAGAGCAACGGCATCGAAGTAACAGGTTACATGGATGAAGATCCCACCAAGATTACCTCCATCGAGAACCTGGGCGCATACGAAACCGACGATGACGACGAATCTCTCACAGCCGAGGGGATAATCGTCGATGATCCTGTAAGAATGTACCTTAAAGAAATCGGTAAAGTTGAGCTTCTCGACTCCGAAAGAGAAATAGAGCTTGCGGAAAAAATGGCAAACGGAGATGAGGAAGCAAAGAATATCCTTGTCGAAAGTAACCTGCGTCTTGTCGTTTCCATCGCAAAAAGATACGTTGGCAGAGGTATGTTTTTCCTCGATCTTATCCAGGAGGGTAACCTGGGTCTTATGAAAGCCGTAGAAAAGTTTGATTATACAAAGGGCTATAAGTTCTCCACATATGCAACATGGTGGATTCGTCAGGCTATCACACGTGCCATCGCAGATCAGGCAAGAACAATAAGAATTCCCGTACACATGGTAGAAACAATCAATAAAGTTCTGCGTGTATCAAGACAGCTCCTTCAGGAACTCGGCAGAGAAGCTACAACCGAAGAAATCGCCGCCGAAATGAACATGACTCCCGAAAGAGTTCGAGACATTATGAAGCTCGCCCAGGAACCCGTAAGTCTTGAAACACCTATCGGCGAAGAAGAAGACAGCCATCTCGGTGACTTTATCCCTGATGACGATGCTCCCGCACCTCAGGACAGCGCATCCTACACACTTCTCAAGGAAGAAATCGCAGAAGTACTCCACACTCTTACTCCCAGAGAAGAAGCGGTACTCCGCCTGCGTTTCGGTCTTGACGACGGTCACACAAGAACACTTGAAGAAGTCGGTGAAGTATTCCAGATTACCCGTGAAAGAATCAGGCAGATTGAAGCAAAGGCTCTGCGTAAGCTCCGTCACCCCTCACGCTCCAAGAGACTCAAGGACTTCCTTGATATGTAACGGAGCTAATATATATTAGGAGAACGATATGGCGAAAATAGGAATTATCGGTGCAATGAACAGCGAGGTCGTAACGTATTGCGATTCTTTCGGTGCCGAAAAAACAAAGATAGAAGGCATCTACCGTGCAGACGTATTCGGACACGAGGTTTATATCTGCGAAAGTGGCATAGGAAAGGTAAACGCTGCAATATCCGCGCAAAGACTCATAGACATCTTCGGCACAGAATACCTCATAAACTCAGGTGTCGCAGGGTGCCTTACAAAAGAACTCTCCACCTGTGATGCAGTCATTGCAAAAGAGCTTACATATCACGATTTTACACCACTGGATATACTGGACAGAAACAGCCCATTTACATCAAGCTTCAAGGCTGACGAAAAGCTCATAGACATCGCTGTGAAAGCTTGTGATGAACTAAAAGCCTGTGGCGAAAAATTTAAATATATAGTCGGTAACGTGGTTTCCGGCGACTGTTTTGTAAACGATGGAGCAAAGGCAAAACAGCTTCGTGAGGATTTCGGTGCATTCTGTACCGAAATGGAGGGTGCAGCCATAGCCCATACCGCGGTTATCAATAAGATTCCCTTTGCGGTAATAAGAACTGCCTCAGATTTTGCCGACGAAAATGCCGACATATCCTTTGAAGAGGTGGAAAAAACAGCCGCAAAGCGTGCAAGCTACATAGTCACAAAAATGCTTGAATCCATCTGAAGCAATAATATCCGCACAAACGGAAATAATAAGGGCATAAATCCGTAAATTCTGCGGTTGCCCTTTTTGTTTATATAAAAACACGGAACAAATCGCATCGCCCCGAAAGGAAGTAATCACTTGTACGAACTAATAAAATTAGGCGAAAAGACACATTTTATTGACTGCCCCGCAAGAATAGGTATATATAAAATAACCGACTCTGAAGTATGTCTTATAGACTCGGGTAACAGCCCCGATGCCGGCAAAAAGGTCCTGAGAATTTGCGAAGAACAAGGCTGGAAAATAACCCATATAATAAACACTCACGCCCACGCAGACCACAACGGAGGCAACGCTGTTATCCAAAAAAGAACCGGATGCAAAATTTTGGCAAACGACCGTGACCTTGCCATGATAAACCACCCGACTCTCAACAACAGCAATACCTTCGGAGCAAGACCGCCGAAGGAGCTTTGCAACAACTTCATGCTCGCTGAAAAGTCGGTAGCCGAGCAAATAACTTCCGAAAACATTCCTGCGGGACTTTCCTTTGAAGTCTACCCGGGACACGCCTTCGACCAAATAGGGATAATGTGCGATGACGGGACAATGTTCACCGGTGACATCCTGTGCGGTATCGCAACCATTGAAAAATACCATATATTCTTTGTTCAGGATGCAGGGATATATATTCAATCCGCTGAAAGAATCGCCGAAACACAAGCAAAAGTATATTGTGCGTCACATTACGCTCCCATATACAATAGGGAAGAGCTGGCAGACCTTGCACACTTTAATATTGCAAAGCTTCGCAAACTGTTGGAAAAAATCAAACAAATCTGCAGCGAGGGTAAAATATTTGAGGAGGTTCTGAAATCTCTGCTGGATCACTACAATCTTGAGCTTTCCTTTAATCAATACGCTATTGCAGGAAGTACTGTCAGAGGATTCCTCAGCTTTCTCCATGATAACAATGAAGTTGACGTGCTGTTCCGTGACAACTATCTGATATGGAAAACCACCAAAGAGCAGTAACACAAAATGACAGTTAATAAATATTAGGAGAAACAAGCCATGAAAGAATATAAATTCACTCCTTCAAAAGCCGCCGAAGCCTGTATAGCGTGGATTCGTGACTGGTTCGATAAAAACGGCAAAGGCTGTCCCGCGGTACTCGGAATATCCGGAGGAAAAGACAGCTCGGTTGCAGCAGCACTGTGCGTTAAAGCACTCGGTAAAGAGAACGTAATAGGTGTGCTTATGCCGAGAGGTGAGCAGTTTGATATAGACTTCTCCCACGGTATCTGCGACTTTTTAGGTATCAGAAGCTTCACAGTCAACATCGGCGAATGTACCGATGCACTTACACGTGAAATCGAAAAAAGCGTAAACTTTACCGATGCCGCAAAAATAAATCTTCCCCCGAGAATCAGAATGTCAACTGTATACGCAGTATGTCAGTGCTTCGGCGGCAGAGTGGTAAATACCTGCAATGCATCCGAGGACTATGTCGGTTATTCAACACGCTACGGCGATTCGGTAGGCGACTTTTCACCTATGTCCTGCTTTACGGTTCAGGAAGTAAAAGCTATCGGCAGGTACCTCGGTATCCCCGAAAAATATATCGAAAAGCCTCCGATAGACGGACTCTCAGGTTCCACCGACGAGGACAGACTCGGTTTTACTTACGCAGAACTTGATGCTTATATCAGAGAGGGTAAAGAACCGTCAACTCCCGAAATAAGGGAGAAAATTGACAGACTTCATGTTATGAATCTCTTCAAGCTATCTTATATGCCCTGTTTTGAATATTCGGAAGAATAATTCCGCCCCCTCAAAGGTAATAAAAGAAGCACCTATCAAAAAACAATGATGTCCCGTAGGTGCATTCGCTAACTTCAACTCACGCTCCAACTGCGAGGCAGATTCATCACCTCATACCGAGGACGTTGTTGATCTTCAGAAAATATTAAAAATCACAACCGACAAATCATCCCACCCATCAGATCTCGTGAGGGGAGAGGACGACAAAAAAACAAAGTCTGCATCCACTTATTTCGGCGGTGCAGACACTTTTTATATTCAGATACATTTATATATTCTTGGGAAGTGTAGTAATCATATCTCCCATAAAATCAATCTTTCCGATAATTACCGGAGTTGCCGTATACTTTTCGATGTCATAATCAATCACGGAAACGGAGGCATTTTTTACCCATGGGTGATTTTTCATGTTCTCATAGGATTCACCTCTCCATTCACATTCAAGGGTACGTATTGGGGTTGCGTGAGTGGCAATGAGGACTGTTTTTCCATCGTTTGCTTTGGCTATCTCCCATACAGCTTCTCTTACACGTTTGCAAAGGTCTTTTACTGCTTCGCCGTCGACCGGGCGTGCATTCCAAATATCGTTTTTCCAAATCTGATACTCATTTTCGTATTGCACCATTATTTCATCAAAAAACATATTTTCCCAGATTCCCGCATAAATCTCACGGATTCCTTTGTCGGGAATGGGGGAGAGTCCCTGCTTTTCGGCTATTATTTTCCCCGTTTCATAGGCTCTTCCGAGGTCGCTGGCGTAGGCTATGTCAAGCTTGTAATTTTTTAATATATACTCTCCTGTCTTGTCTGCCTGCTTTTTGCCAAGCTCCGTAAGCCCTTTGTCAAAATTTCCGTAAAAACGTCTTTCAAGATTTCCGACACTTTCACCGTGTCTTACAAATATCATTCTTGTCATATTGTTACTCCTTAAAATAGTTGTCCTTTTTTGCAAAAACAATAGATTCACTGAAGTATAGGGAAACTGCCGAGGGAAGTAGGAAGAAAAGTGCAAAGACAGTATAAAGTCCGTTGAATCTGTGTGGGATAAGCATATGCATATATGTGTATATAAGACATATAAAGATAATCAAAAGCAGATGAACAAGGACTATCCTTCCGATAATGTAAAGCCTTACACCGCATATGAGATTTGTGCAAATAATGGTGAAAAGGCAGAAGAACAAAAGTGAGAAACACAGTACGATAACCGTTACAAGAATATTACTTGTAGTTTGGAAATTCTGAGTCAGGTTCAAAGAATCCAATATAGTTAATTTTATCAGATTTGAGGCAGAAAGACACAAAACTCCGCAAAATATTACGGCAAGCTTTCGCAGTACCTTGTCCTTAAAACAAATCAGCGCATAAATAAGAGAAAAAAATATGCAAAGGGGTGTGACAAGGAACATAAGTCCAATATAGACTGAGTAGGTACATACGGAAGCCTTGAGAAGAACATAAATGGGAAGATGCCACATATACTTTGTTTTGGAGTACAATGTTCTGTTGAACATAAGACCGCAGATAAGTGCTTCAAGCATTATGACATATAATATCGAAACCATGTGCAGTGCACTCCTTTCGCGGGATTTTGAAATGATAATCAAAAAACAATATCGGCAAACTCTGCCTTGCAGAAATCGCACAGCTCCGTCGGTGAGAGAAGTATGACGGCACCTCTTACTCCTGCGGAGACCGTGATTGTATCGAAAATCTGAGCTGTTTCGTCAATGAATGTGGGGAATTCTTTTTTCATACCAACAGGTGAACAGCCGCCTCTGATATAGCCCGTAATTTCCAAAAGATTCTTGACGGGAAGCATTTCCATGGACTTGTTACCGCTGACCTTTGCCGCCTTTTTTAGATCCAGCTCACATGAGGTGGGGATGCAGAAAACGCAGTAACCGGTTTTATCACCTTTTGCAACAAGGGTTTTGAAAACTCTGTCAGGCTCTATTCCGATTTCCCGTGCTATGTGATTTCCAGAAAGGTCATTTTCATCAACCTCGTATTCGTAAAGTGTGTAGTCTATTTTGGCACTCTCTATAAGGCGCATGGCGTTGGTTTTGTTTTTCATTCGGGATTATACCTCATTTAAATGAATCTGCAAAGGATGTTGCAAGCTCGTCGCATTTCTCGTTTTCAGGATGTCCTGCGTGTCCCTTGACCCAGATAAACTCTACGTAATGTTTATCGCAGAGCGTAAGAAGTCTGTCCCAAAGTTCGGGATTGAGTGCGGGCTTACCGTCGCCTTTTTTCCAATTTTTTGCTTTCCATGACCTTGCCCAGCCCTTTGTTATGCCGTCAACAAGATATTTTGAGTCGCTTGTAAGTATGACTCTGCATGGTTCTTTCAAAGCTTCAAGTCCGTTTATGGCACCGAGAAGCTCCATTCTGTTATTAGTCGTCATCGGCTCACCACCGGACATTTCTTTTTGAAATTTTCCGTATCTGAGAATTGCCCCCCAGCCGCCCTTACCGGGATTTCCGCGGCAAGCCCCGTCGGTATACAAATATACTTCCTTCAAAATTACTCCTTCTGATTCAATCAATTATGCATTGCAATCCGTCAGCCCACTTTTTTATGAGTTTTCAGAGGTCACCAATTCTTAATTATTCTGACCTTCTTCTCCCTCTTGTATCGGTTCTTCCGGATATTCTCTTGCAATTTGTTTTTCTTCTTCCGTTACTTTCTGATATTTTGAATATTCAAGCTCGCCGATGTAGAGTTTGCCGTCCTCCAGGCGATACTCGAAGGTCATTGCATCCTCGGGGAAGTCTTTACTGTACATTGTGATTTCCGTATCCGTGATTGTGTAGCGTGAGTCGGATTCGTGGAGGAATTGGAAATTGCGAAGTATTTTTCCGTCCTCGGTGAAGCGCATGACGTCAACGTAGGACTCCCAATACCAGCTACACAGCTCGTCAAGGTCTTTGTCGGATATTTTTCCGCCGCCGCAGGACACCACGCTTGTTGAACATATTATGCATAAAAATAAGCATAGGATTTTTTTCATGATAGTTCTCCGATCTATAGGGAGGAGTGGTACTTGTATGGATTATTTGTCGTAAGATCAAAGCTTCAAGAGATACGTATTCGCTCACGCTGTTTTATTATCCTGCCCTTTTGTGACCATTATAATGACTTTATTATTAATTTTCAAGGCAAAAGCTGCAAATTTTGCATCAAATATTTTTGCACGGTAAAAATATCCCCGAAAACGCAAAAATTTACCTTGTTTTTTGCGTTGACAAACGGATGAAAATGGTATATAATTTATGTATCTCTTAAAAGGAGGAAGTGGCACATTGAGTATAAAGGAGAAAATGCGACAAAGACCTGCTCATCCGGCGATAATTGAGGAAGAAGTCCAAAAGGAACCAAGGATGAAGTGGCACAAATTTCTAATATATTTTGCACTGTTTGCGGCGGCTATGTGGAATGTTTTTATAGGAGTGCTGCATCTTACCGGGATGTGGTATTGGCTTAATTCGTTTTCGGGAAATGCCGTCATGGTGCCGGAGAGAATGTATTTTGATTATCCGCCCTTAAGGGTTGCGGATGCCATACTTTACATAACGCTGTTTCTTATGGCAGTATATCAGATTGTGATTCGCTTTATGCTCGCAAGGGGTAAAAAGCACGCACCGCTTCATCTTAACGTCATGATTGGGATTATGTGCACCGTTTCGGCATTGTATGATTTTCTTTTTGAGGCTTTTGTACGCAATGAGGTATATGTCAGAGCCTCGCTCAATTACGGTTCTTCGTCTATCACCCTCGGAACGGCATTTGTAATAGGTACGGGACTTTGTATTGCCAATTGGTATTATTACAAAAAGAGACGAGGTCTTTCGGCAAAACAAGTATGAGATATTTTTTCTCAGTTTACAAACACAAATTTTAATGCCGCGGAGTGTTTGTTTTTGCTTCGCGGATTCTTTTTTTGTTTTCTTTTCTACCGAATTGTTTTCGTCTTAATATATCTTTAAAAAAATAAATATTGAAAATTCCTAAAAAAAGTGGTATAATACTAACGTTTGAGATTTTGTTAAAAACAGTTTATATATAAAAAGGGGTCATTATTATGGCAAACGAAAGAAGAGTAGGCACAGTTTCCAGAGGTATCCGTTGTCCCATTTTCAAAGAGGGCGACAATCTCGCAGAGCTTGTTACAAAGAGCGTACTTGAAGCAGCGCAGTTTGAAGGCTTTGAGATTCGTGACAGAGATGTAATTTCCATTACCGAATCCGTTGTTGCACGTACACAGGGCAACTATGCCACAATCGACAATATTGCAGCCGATGTCAAGGAAAAGCTCGGCGGTGAAACCATCGGTGTTATTTTCCCGATTCTTTCAAGAAACCGTTTTGCTATATGTCTTCGCGGTATTGCGAGAGGCGCAAAGAAGATAGTTCTTATGCTCAGCTATCCTTCCGATGAGGTGGGAAACTCACTTGTTTCTCTTGATAAGATTGATGAGGCGGGTATCAATCCTTACTCGGATGTGCTTACACTTGAAAGATACCGTGAGCTTTTCGGCGAAAACAAGCATG
The DNA here is from genome assembly GCA_045604705.1 of Eubacteriales bacterium. GTDB lineage: Bacteria > Bacillota > Clostridia > Oscillospirales > CAG-382 > SIG622. The sequence goes on along the minus strand of JAZUOO010000025.1, from coordinate 12,348 downwards.
AATTCACAGGCGTGGACTATGTTCAGTATTATGGTGATCTTATTCGTGAAGAGGGGGCCGAGGTTGAGATAATCTTCGCAAACAGAGAAAAAGCTATTCTTGATTACGCAGACTGTATTCTTACCTGTGATATTCACTCGAGAGCCCGTACAAAGAGAATTCTCAGAGCTGCAGGTGCAAGAGTTGTTTGCGGACTTGACGATATTATGAATGCTCCCATTGACAAAAGCGGATATAACGAAAAGTACGGTCTTCTCGGTTCCAACAAGTCTACCGAGGACAAGGTAAAGCTCTTCCCAAAGGAGTGTAAGGATCTTGTTCTTGACATTCAGAAGAGAGTGCTTGATGCAACAGGTAAGTGCGTTGAAGTAATGGTTTACGGTGACGGTGCATTCAAAGATCCTCAGGGTAAGATCTGGGAGCTTGCAGACCCGGTTGTATCTCCTGCATTTACCGACGGTCTTATCGGTACTCCCAACGAGCTTAAGCTCAAGTACCTTGCGGACAATGATTTTAAGGATCTTTCCGGCGAGGAGCTCAAGGCGGCAATCTCCAAGAGCATCAAGGAAAAGGGCGAAAATCTTGTTGGCAACATGGCTTCTCAGGGTACTACTCCGAGACAACTGACAGACCTTATAGGTTCGCTTTGTGATCTGACAAGCGGTTCAGGTGATAAGGGTACACCGGTGGTTTTGGTGCAAGGGTATTTTGATAACTATACCAATTGAGGATCTAGGGATTAGGAACTAAGGATCTGGGATTGTTGAAAGCTTCGCTTTCTTCCATTTGATTTAAAAATTTCCCCGGCGAGGCTTTTTTGTGGCTTCGTCGGGAGTTTTGTTTTGTTTAAATGCATTTGGATTCTGTTTTTCTTTCGCTTCATCGGTTAAGTATGCGGCTTTTAAGGGTTATGACTTTTTCAATACGTCCGCGCACACGTTTACTGCAGGTTGTCTATACCGGATGTTGTAACCTTTTGTTATCATAGGAGATAAATATATTTGACAAACGTTGTTTCATGTGTTATACTGTATTGTCTAATGCACGAAAGAAGTCGAAAAAGACTATGGGAATAAAAATATATCTGAAAAATATAATCGGCAAATTTTTCACATTTTCAAAAGCGGAGCTTGTAAAAGAAAGCAAAAAAATTGACATCAGTGAGAACAGCTAGTATGTATTCTTTTCCTACGAATGTATGCGTGAGCTTGAAAGGCTTGAAACAACAAAGATAATGATACCGGTATACGGATATTTACTGCATCTGTTTAAGATGGATGATTATATCGGTCAAAGACAGTAGCATGATTTTTGTGGAGGTCATAAATGAAAAAATACAGGAAGAATGAATATGTCGAACTGACACCCGTAGACCTGTGCGGAAACGGAAATGCTGTTGCCAGAGATGAAGACGGGTTTGTCTTTTTTATCGTTGATGGTGTGCCCGGAGATAGGATTAAGGCAAAGATAATCAAGGTCACCAAAAGCTATGCCGTTGCAATAATCGACAGCTTCATTGAAAAGTCAAAAATGCGTACAGATGACGGGTGTGAATATTCCCCGAAGTGCGGAGGCTGTGTTTTCCAAAGTATATCTTATTCGGATGAATGTGGTTATAAACGCAGAATGATAAACGACAATCTTCACCGCATAGCCTCGTTGGATGTCGAGGTATCTGATTTTTATCCCTCACAAACAATAAAAGGATATAGAAACAAAGCTGTATATCCCACTGCAATGTCAGCTGACAAAAAGATGATTTCCGGATTTTATCATCGTAACTCCCACAGAATATGCGAACACACGGAATGTCTTATCGGAAACGAAAAATTCACAGCTGTCAGGGATTTTGTAACCAAATTCTGTAATTTCAATAGTATTCTTGCTTATAACGAAGAAGAACACAGCGGTCTTCTGCGTCACATCTATATTCGCAGTGCCAAGGACGGTACATTTATTCTTTCCCTTGTCATAAACGGAGAGAAATTTGGTTCAACGGATACGGAACTTAAATTCGTCGGTGAACTATTGAATAGTTTCCCGGAATGTGTATCTGTTCTCGTAAACATAAATAAGGAAAAAGGCAACTCCGTAACAGGCAAAAAATGGCGAAAGCTTTATGGTGACGGCTATCTTTATGACGAACTTCTCGGCAAAAAATTCAGAATTGCTCCCGCATCATTCTATCAGGTAAACCGCACTCAGGCGGAGCTTCTCTATTCAAAAGCCGCAGAATTTGCAGCAATCAAGCCGGGCGAAACAGTACTTGATTTGTACTGCGGAACGGGGACAATCGGAATATGCCTTGCCAAAGAGGGCTGTAAGCTCTACGGAGTCGAAATAGAGCCGGATGCCGTAACGGATGCGAAATACAATGCCAAAGTAAACAAGGTTGATGCCGAATTTATATGTCTTGATGCCGGCGAAGCCCTCAACTCCGAGCGTATCAAAAATCTGTCACCGGATGTGATAATCCTCGATCCACCCAGAAAAGGCTGCGGAAGTGAAGCGGTTGAGCGAATAGCCTCCTTCGGTGCCGAAAGAATAGTTTACATCTCCTGCGACTGCGCAACCCTTGCAAGGGATCTCATACAGTTTGAAACTCTCGGCTACACCACAAAGAATGTCATCGGTGTTGATATGTTCCCTAGGACGGGACATGTGGAGAGTTGTGTGCTGATGTGTCATATTATATAAATTTCTTGCTCCCCCATAAAAACTGAGAAAGGTAAAAACAAACCACTATGGAGTCAATATACAACTACATCGACATAGATAAACGAAAAGGCTATTGCGGACTGATTATAGGTTTATTTTTGCTCGTAATTTGCTGTACATGGTATAATATTATCATGGGAATTCTTTTTGCAATACTTTTTTCCGTGACGGGCTTTGTTAGGGTCAAGGCTCATTCTCTGAAGTCGCGTATTGCACTGAATGTTTTCGGCAGCCTTTGCGTTGCGGCATCCACCTGGATCGGATCGCTTGCGATGCTCGGAGTTGTCGCAAGAATGGGCGTGAGTCCCAAAAGACTTATACTTAATTTCGTGATAATTTACATAGTCTGTCTTGTGTTTATGATTTTTACGGCAAATTGGCGATTATCGCTTATTGTCGGAACATCATTACTTATGCTCCTGTGTCTTGCGAACGGATTTATATACCAGTTCAGAGGCAAGGAGCTCGCACCTCTTGATTTTCTTTCAATTAAAACAGCCGCAAACGTCGCAGGTCAGTATATCCCAAGACTTACCAACAGTATGCTATACGGACTTGTCGGTTGGTTTTGGACTCTGTTCCTGCTGTTTTCGCTTCCAAAGCTCCCGAAATTACCGTCTTTGAAAATGAGATTGTACTGTTTAGGTGTAAACATATTCCTTGTTTTACTTTTGTTCCTTACAACGGGAAATATAAAAATAAAGCTGTGGGAAACTCAGGGTACTCGGTTAAACGGCTATTTCCTCAATTTCTTTCTTGAGCTTCGCGATTCCTCTGTGGATAAACCCAAAAACTATTCCCCGGGACGTGTAAAAGAGATTCTTGAAAAACATACAGAACCGGTGCCTGAAACGGAGCTGCAGCCCGAGTCCGAGCCCGAAATTAACCTCGGAATACCCGAAATAACAATTGAAAGCAGCTCGATAAGGAATGAAGAGAACGAATACCCGAATATAATAGTAATAATGGATGAGTCCTTTGCCGACTTCCGGGTACTCGGCGATAACTTCAATACCAATAAACAGGTGACTCCGTTTATGGATTCCATGCAGGAAAACACCATTAAAGGCTTTGCCATGTCCTCCGTATACGGCGGCAATACGGCAAACTCCGAATTTGAATTTTTGACGGGACACTCAATGGCTTTCCTTCCGGATAATTCCGTACCCTATCAACAGTATATCAATGACGAAATATATTCCTTGCCGTGGGTGCTGAGATCATACGGCTACAAATGTGCCTCAACACATCCTTATCATCAGAACGGCTGGTCAAGAGAATCAATATATCCTCGTCTTGGCTTTGTTGACAGTACATTTATAAATGACTACGAAAATCCGGAAATTATCCGTGAGTATATCAGTGACAGGGAAACATTCGATTTTATACTTAACTATCTGAAATACAACGACGACAACAAACCGCTTTTCATGTTCGGTATAACAATGCAGAATCACGGCGGCTACTCCTACAAGGGTGAAGATTTTGTAACAACCGTAGAGCTTGAAGGCAACAGCACGGAATATCCGACCGTCGAACAATATCTTACTCTTGCAAACGAAACTGACAGTGCCGTAGAATACCTCATATCCGAGCTTGAAGAATATCCCGAGGATACAATAGTTCTGTTCTTCGGCGACCATTTCCCAGGTCTTAACAACAACTTTTTTGAGGAAGTCCATGGCAGCGATCTTGAAACACTTGAAGAGAGAATGCTCCTTTATAAAGTCCCGTACTTTATTTGGGCAAATTTCGACATTCCGGAAGAGTATAATAAAGAAACAAGCCTCAATTATCTGTCTGTAGACCTTCTTGAAATAGCAGGTATAACATATTCTCCCTTCTATAAATTCCTTGCCGAATGCCGCAGTGTTCTTCCGATGCTCAACCTTTACGGCTTTTATTCGGTTGCCAATGACGCATATGTCAGCTATTCGGAAGCCTCACCCGTTGAACAGGACTGGTTGGAGGAATACGCCGTTTTGCAGTACAATAACCTTATTGACCACAAAAACCGCGATGAAAGTTTGCAGCCGAGCATGATATTCGGAAAGGATTTACCGCCCGAAGGTACGCAGGACACAGACCAATAGTTAAATGCACAGAAAGGAACCGCCCCATGAAAAGTGTAGTAATCTACAAAACAAAATACGGCTCAACAGGAACATACGCAGAATATATTGCAGAAAAACTCGGATGTGAATGCATTGAGGCAAAAAAAGTAAAAGCAGATGATCTTCTCGCTTATGACAACATCATCTACGGCGCAGGACTTTACGCCGAAGTTATCAATGGTGTCGGACTTATCACAAAGAATATCGGGAAACTTGCCGATAAAAAAATAGCCATATTTACGACCGCAATAACCCCTCTTGATTGCAGAGTTTATTATGAGGGCGAAGTGCTTGAGAAAAATTTTAAAGACGGAGTTCCCGAAAACATCCGTATATTTAATTTCATGGGTAAGATGAAGCTTGATGAACTCACACCTGTCCACAGAGCCGCACTTAAAGCCCTTAAGAAAGTCATGCAGGCAAAAAAGAATCCTACGGATTTGGAAAAGCTTCTGATTGAACTGTGTGATACCGACGGTGATTTTACAAATCTTTCCGATGCCGATGCACTTGTTGAGTATATGAGTTAAACGGTTTCAAAGTAGATTCAACGGGAATCAAAACGTATTTGCCGGAATATAAAAATCACGGAAAGGATCTTCAACCGTTACGGAAACAGAAGAATTGACAGGAAAACAAAATGGATAACGCAATGACATCAAGCGGAAGAACCATAAAACTCAGTGGCAATGTATTAAAGCTCATCGCTCTTTTTTCAATGACCGTTGACCATATAGGTGTGCAGATATTTTACGATGTTGCACTTCTTCGTGTTATCGGACGCATTGCATTTCCGATCTTTGCCTACATGATTGCGGAAGGCTGTTCATACACAAAAAACAGGGTGCGTTATCTTATGTCCGTTGGTGTTGTTGCACTGATTTGTCAACTGACATATTATGTTGTGGCGCAGTCTCTTTATCAGTGTATTTTCGTTACCTTTTTTCTTTCAATCGTTTTGATATATATTTTAGAGAATGCGTTAAATAAAAAGAAAGCAGTCGGATTCCTGTTTGCGGGTATGACTCTTGCGGTAGTGTTGTTCCTGACCGAATTGCTTCCGGAGGTTTTAACCGGCACGGATTTCAGTATCGACTATGGTTTTATCGGTGTGTGCTTGCCTGTACTTATATATTTTGTCCATGGACGTGAATTAAAGCTTTTTGCGACCTTTGTCGGACTTGCTTTGCTTGCAGTTACTTCAAGCTCCATACAGTGGTTTGCACTGCTTTCGTTGCCGCTGCTTGCCGCTTACAGCGGTGAGAGGGGAAAGATGAAGCTAAAGTGGTTTTTCTATGCGTATTATCCGCTTCATTTGTGCGTAATATACGTTGTTTCTATCATTATTTGAATACCATACTTAAAAATTCCACTTGTTTAATTGTAGGAAATTCCACAAATTCACTGTGATTTTTTTGGAATAATGTACAATTCGCCGTAATTTGAGTTTTTTGGATTTTATTTTATTTTTTGCTTGACAAAATGGTACAACCATGATATAATGAATTATATATTTTATCGGAGGTGGCGGCAATGCTCAGAAATTATTCATCTGAAAATAATTGTTTTTCCAAAGATGCACGTTGTACTGCACCTTCGACAAATTGTGCGCATAGTTCTGCGTTCACATTCAATAATGCTGTTGTTACAGGCATTGCTGCGGCAGTGTCTGTTTTTCTTCTATTTGCCATTATCAGCATTATTTGCTCGGGTATCATAATACGCGGCATGATTATGATTATTATGTCCATTATTATATGTTCGGTGATTATTATAATGTGCAGGCAAAAAAATTTGAATACAAAAGCAAAACTGCGTAAAGCAAAAATTTTAAACTAATCGAGTAAAGTGCGGTTTTGCAAGACAGCAATGCCGCATATTTTTTATGAAAGGATGACAGTAATGAGCAACAAAATTGAAACAACCTGCGTTCAGGGCGGTTATGTTCCCGGTAACGGTGAACCAAGACAAATCCCGATAATCCAGAGTACGACTTTTAAATATGACACAAGTGAGGATATGGCAAAGCTCTTTGACCTTGAAGCAAGCGGCTACTTCTACACAAGACTTCAGAATCCCACAAATGACAATGTAGCGGCTAAAATCGCTGCTCTTGAGGGCGGTACCGCTGCAATGCTTACATCTTCGGGTCAGGCGGCTTCTTTCTACAGCGTATTCAATATCGCATCCTGCGGAGACCACGTTGTTGCATCCTCCTGTATCTACGGCGGAAGCTACAATCTTTTTGCGGTAACAATGAAGAGAATGGGCATTGAATTCACATTTATTAACCCCGATTGCTCCGAGGAAGAATTTGAAGCGGCATTCAGACCCAACACAAAAGCAGTTTTTGCAGAAACAATCGCAAATCCCGCACTTGTTGTTCTTGACATCGAAAAATTTGCAAACATGGCACATAAGCACGGAGTTCCGCTTATAGTTGATAATACATTCGCTACTCCCGTAAACTGCAGACCTATTGAATGGGGTGCTGATATTGTAATTCACTCAACAACAAAATATATGGACGGTCATGCTTCCGGCGTTGGCGGATGTATCGTTGACAGCGGTAAGTTCGACTGGACAAAGTACCCGGATAAATTCCCCGGACTCTGTACTCCCGACCACAGTTATCACGGTATTACATACACAGAAAAGTTCGGACTTGAAGGTGCATTCATCACAAAGGCAACCGCACAGCTCATGCGTGACCTCGGTTCCATCCAGGCACCCCAGAATGCTTTCCTTCTCAATCTCGGACTTGAAAGCCTCCATGTAAGAATGGAAAGACATTGCAAGAATGCACAGGCGGTTGCTGAATTCCTGAATGGACACGAAAAGATAGAATCCGTAAAATACTGCGGACTCAAAGGTGATAAGTACTACGAGCTCGCACAGAAGTATCTCCCCAAGGGTTCCTGCGGTGTTGTAAGCTTTGAGATTAAGGGCGGAAGAACTGCAGCCGAAAAGTTCATGAAGAAGCTGAAGCTCGGCATCATCGCAACACACGTTGCAGACGCTCATACTTGTGTGCTTCATCCCGCAAGTGCAACACACCGTCAGATGACAGACCAGGAGCTTTATAACTGCGGAATTTCTCCCAGCATGATAAGATTCTCCTGCGGTATTGAAAACGCAGAAGATATTATTGCAGACCTTGCACAGGCACTCGCAGACTGAAAAGAGGTGAGGTAATGCCGATTAAGATACCAAACGAGCTTCCCGCGGTCAAGGTTCTTAACGATGAAAATATTTTCGTTATGACCGAGACCCGTGCAATGACACAGGATATAAGACCTTTGAAGATTGTTCTTTTGAACCTTATGCCACTTAAAATTGATACTGAAACTCAGCTCTCAAGACTACTCGGTAACTCTCCGCTTCAGGTCGAGCTTGAGCTTATATGTACCAAATCACACACTTCAAAGAATACCTCACAGGATCATCTTCTTGCATTCTATAAGCATTTCGATGATATAAAAGACAGAAAATTTGACGGAATGATAATCACAGGCGCACCTGTTGAGCAGATAGAATTTGAAGATGTTGATTATTGGCAGGAGCTCTGTGAAATAATGGAGTGGACAAAGACAAGTGTTCACAGTACATTCCACATATGTTGGGGCGCACAGGCGGGGATGTATTACCACTACGGCATTAAAAAGTATCCTCTTGAAAAGAAGATGTTCGGTGTGTTCAAGCATACCGTTGAAAGAAAATCTTCAATGCTCTTCCGTGGCTTTGACGATGAATTCCTTGTTCCTCATTCAAGACATACCACCGTCAAGAGAGAGGACATTGAAAAAGTTCCCGAACTCAGAATTCTCGCCTCCAGCGAAGAAGCAGGAGTATACGCCGTTTCCACAGACGGAGGAAGACAGATATTCATAACCGGTCATTCGGAATATGATGCAGGAACCCTCAGAAAAGAATATCTGCGTGACAAAAACGCAGGACTGTCAATTGAAGTGCCGGTTAACTATTTCCCAAATGACGATGACACCAAAGAGCCGCTTTGCACATGGAGATCCCACGCAAATCTTATCTACTCCAATTGGCTTAACTACTATGTGTATCAGACTACACCCTATGATATAACCCAAATTGAATACAATAAAGAGAGGTAATAAAAAATGGAAATCAGAATTGAAAACACAAAGACTCCGGGCGTGAAGGTTACTGAAAATCTCGGCTTCGGAAAGCATTTTACGGACCATATGTTTATGATGGATTACAATGTTGAAAAGGGATGGTACGACGCAAGAATAGTACCTTTTGCAAATCTTTCTCTCCATCCTGCGGCAACCGTATTCCACTACGGTGCGGAAATTTTCGAAGGCCTTAAGGCTTACAGAATTGCAGATGGTTCTGTTCAGCTCTTCAGACCTATTGAAAATGTAAGAAGAATGAACAACTCCGCAGACAGACTTCAGCTTCCCACAATGCCCGAGGAAGAAATGCTTCAGGCTATCACGGAATTCGTAAAGCATGAACAGGATTGGGTACCCTACGGTGCAGGTGAATCCCTCTACCTCAGACCGTTCCTTTTCGGCAATGATGAAGCACTTGGTGTTCACGGCATCGAGAATTCGAGATTCGTAATCATCGCTTCTCCCAGCGGAAGCTACTATAAAGAGGGTATTAATCCCGTTAAGATTATGATTGAAAAGGACGATGTAAGAGCTGTCCGTGGTGGTACAGGCTTTGCAAAGTGCGGCGGTAACTATGCAGCCGCTAACAGGGCAGGCGCAAAGGCAGAAGAAAAGGGTTATACCCAGGTTCTTTGGCTTGACGGTGTTGAAAGAAAGTATATCGAAGAAGTTGGTGCAATGAACGTTATGTTCAAGATTGCAGGTGAGATTGTAACTCCCATGCTCTCAGGCTCCATTCTCCCCGGTATCACAAGAAAATCCTGCCTTGAGCTTCTCCGTGAAGAAGGCTATAAAGTAAGCGAAAGACTTCTCTGTGTTGACGAGCTTCTCGAAGCCTGCGAAAAGGGTACACTTGAAGAAGCGTGGGGAACAGGTACTGCAGCAGTTGTATCTCCCATCGGTAAGCTCTCCTTTGACGGCAAGGAATACATAATCAACAACAACGAAATCGGCGAAACAACACAGCATCTCTACGATACTCTCACAGGCATCCAGTGGGGCAAGATCGAAGACAAACACGGATGGATTGTCAAGATTTGAAACGAGTAACCATCTTTGCAGGTCACTATGGAAGCGGAAAAACCAACATTGCCATAAATTACGCTCTGAAAGTAAAGGAAAACGGAAAGAATGTCGATATTGCCGACCTTGACATCGTAAATCCTTATTTCAGAACAAAGGATGCACAGGAACTTCTCGAAGATGCGGGAATAAGACTTGTATCTTCGGCTATGGCAAATACAAATGTTGATACTCCCGCGCTTCCCGCAGAAGCATATTCAATAGTACACGATACAAGTAAGCACGCCGTAATTGACGTAGGTGGTGACGACAGGGGAGCCCTTGCTCTCGGAAGATATGTCCCGTACCTTCTGAAAGAAGACAATTACGAAATGCTGTTTGTAATAAATAAATACAGGTTCTTAACAGGCTCTCCCGAGGAAACAATCGAAGTAATGCGTGAAATAGAATACTCCGCAGGTATGAGATTTACGGGTGTCGTCAATAATTCAAATATCGGCGATGAAACAGAGGTCGAGGATGTAATCTCAAGCATGGAATATGCCGAAAAAGTGTCACAGCTTACCGGTCTTCCTTTAAGATTTACAACCGTAAAAGAGAATCTGTATGAGCAATTAAAGTCAAAAATCAACGGTCTTATGCCTATAAAAATCTGCGTAAGACAGTCATTCTGAAAAAGAAAGCGAGGTAAAGAAAATGCCGAAGGTAACTTTCAAGGAGGAAATCTGTAAGGGTTGCGGTCTTTGTGTAACCGCTTGTCCCAAGAAGATTGTAAAGCTTGGTGAAAAGCTTAACGCCAAGGGCTACCGCACAGCAGGGATTACAGATCAGAGCGCTTGTATCGCTTGCGCATTCTGTGCAACAATGTGTCCCGACTGCGTAATTACCGTAGAAAAGTAATACATATCATTTGTAATTTACGAAAGGAACTTTAGAAAATGAGTGATAAGAAGCTTATGAAGGGTAACGAAGCCATGGCGGAAGCTGCAATTATGGCAGGCTGTCGTCACTATTTCGGATACCCCATAACCCCCCAAACGGAAGTTGCGGCATATATGTCCAAGAGACTTCCCAAAATCGACGGAGGCGTATTCCTCCAGGCAGAAAGTGAAGTTGCCGCTATCAATATGGTTATCGGTGTTGCTTCCACAGGTAAGAGAGTAATGACATCCTCCTCCAGCCCCGGAATTTCCCTCAAGAGCGAAGGTATCTCCTATCTTGCAGGCTGCGACCTTCCCGCACTTGTAGTCAATGTTCAGAGAGGTGGTCCCGGTCTCGGTGGCATCCAGCCCTCGCAATCAGACTATTTCCAGGCAACAAAGGGCGGCGGACACGGTGACTTCCACCTTATCGTTCTTGCTCCCAACAGCGTTAACGAAATGGTAAATCTTACCGTTAAGGGCTTTGACCTTGCCGATAAGTACAGAATGACAACCATGATTCTTGCTGACGGTACTCTCGGTCAGATGATGGAGCCTGTTTCTTTTGACAGCGTTCCCAAGCCCGAAACATTTGAAAAGCCCTGGGCTACAACAGGTACAAAGGGTGAGAGAAAGCCCAACATCGTAAACTCTCTCGCACTCAATCCCGAGCATCTTGAAAACTGGAACTTCGAAAGATATGAGAGATACAAGAAGGTTGAAGAAAACGAAGTAATGTATGAATCCTATAAAATGGATGATGCGGAATACTGCGTAGTTGCTTTCGGTGTTGCTTCAAGAGTTGCTCAGAATGCTATTGATGCTGCAAGAGAGCAGGGTATCAAGGTTGGTATGATAAGACCTATTACACTCTGGCCGTACCCCAAGAAAGCACTTCTTGAAGCTGCAGACAAGGTAAAGAGCTTCATCTGCGTTGAGCTTAACATGGGTCAGATGATTGAAGACGTTGAGCTTGCAACAAAGTGTAAGAAGCCCGTATACTCCTGCACAAGAACTGGTGGTATGATTCCTTCTCCCGAATTTATCCTTGAAAGAATCTGCGATGTAGCAAAGAATGGAGGTCAGAACTGATGACAGTATTTGAAAAGACAAAGGGACTGACGGATGCACCGCTTCACTACTGTCCCGGTTGTACACACGGTATTATCCACAGACTTGTAGCCGAAGTACTTGAAGAACTCGGTGTTCTAGGAAAAACAATTGGCGTCGCTCCCGTAGGGTGCTCTGTATTCGCATATAACTACTTCAACTGTGATATGGTACAGGCTGCTCACGGACGTGCTCCGGCAGTTGCAACAGGTATCAAGAGATCCGATCCCCATAACATAGTATTTACATATCAGGGCCACGGCGACCTTGCACCTATCGGTACAGCAGAAACAGTTCACTCCGCCGCAAGAC
>JAZUOO010000024.1:0-6937 GCA_045604705.1 Eubacteriales bacterium | reverse complement strand
GATGCGATACCGTCTGCAAGCTTGAATGCATCGTCTGCGTCGGGATCGTATGTCATGTATTCGGAATCAATAGCAATACCGAATGCACCTGCGTTAATCTTGCCACCCTTGAACTTAACTTCAATTGTGTATGTCTCTTCTGCGGGGTTGTATGTACCGTATGTCTTGTAGCTGAGCTCGTACTCTTCCTCTTCTTCAACAACCTTGTCTTCATGTCCTACATAAGGAGCTGCAACTCTTTCAACTGCAAGCTCGCTTTCGTGGAGAGCTACGAGGTAATCTGCTCCGTCGAAGTACTTTTCTACATCTTCTACAGAAGCATCAAGAGCGAGAATGCTCATGGGCTTGTCTGCATTTTCAAAGGCTGTTCTCTTAGCTTCTGTCATTGTAGCTGTGATTGTTGCGATGAGAACTTCTTCTGCCGTTGCATCAACATAACCGTTTTCAGCATCTGCAGAGCCGTCCCATACGAATGCTACGCCGTCTGCATCATTCTTGATTGTAAGTCCGAGGTAGGATGCGATACCGTCTGCAAGCTTGAATGCATCGTCTGCGTCGGGATCGTATGTCATGTATTCGGAATCAATAGCAATACCGAATGCACCTGCGTTAATCTTGCCACCCTTGAACTTAACGTCAATTGTGTATGTCTCTTCTGCGGGGTTGTATGTACCGTATGTCTTGTAGCTGAGCTCGTACTCTTCCTCTTCTTCAGCCTCATGTGTGTGACCTGCATATACGATAGCTAACTTGTCGGTTTCAAGGCTGTTTTTACGGGGAGCTGTAAGATAGTTGACACCATCGTGATACTTAGCGTCTGCATTTACAACAACGTATTCATCAAGACCGTTTTCCACAATATCCTCTACTGCAAGCTCGTCTATTTCAAGTTCAAATGTAGCAATGAGAACTTCTTCTTCCGTTGCATCAATGTAACCGGGTTCCTCTTCAATCGCCCATGTGTTAGCATAATATTCGTCACCTCTAGCAAAGATGGGAGATACAACTACACCTTCGGCCTCTACCTCAGCAAAGAGGTTAATACCTGCTGCTTCGTTAACTATTACGCTTTGAAGACCGGGAAGATTAAAGCCAAAAGATCCTAAGTGAGCCTTAACACCGGAAAGCTTAAGTTCGATTGTGTATATGCCTTCTGCTTCATCGTAAATGCCGTATGTCTTGTATGTAGCACTTGTCGAGAGTGGCTTTTGGGTAATTTCAAATACACCGTCGTTGTCAGCATCGGTTGTTTCAAAGCCTTCTTCACACCATTCGGATACATCAACTGTATATGTACCACCGGAGATTACGAGGTTTGAAGATTCTGTTGTTGTAACTTCAATCTCACCAGTAATCTTACCTGTTGTTGAAACTGTTACTTCAGGTTCTTCATAAGATGCATACTTACATACATCAAATGCTACTTCACCGTCGGGAGCAGTAATGTTTGTGTCACCATTGATTACGACTATACCACTGTTGTTGCTTACTACATATTTACATTCCGTAACTTCAGACATATCAAGTGTTACATCTGTAAGTGTAAGGTTGCTGTAGTTCTGAATGAGCATCTTCAGTGTCTTATTGCCGTTTGCAATATTTGTTTCGTTTGCTTCTATTGCTTCAACGTCTGCTGCAATTGCACCATTCTTGATTGTTACATCGTTACCCGTGAGTATCTGGAAGCCGAGTGTTGATGTGTTCGCAGAAGAACCAACAAGTGCTCCAGCTATTGTGTATGTTTTTTCGTTGAGATCGATTGTAATGTCCTTGTTGATTACAATACCGTCACCGGATGCACTGCAAAGAAGTGTTACTGTTTCACCATTGCCTGCTTCTGCTACTGCTTCTGCAAGTGTTTGGTACTCTGTACCGCCTACTTCTGCTACAGGCTCACTTACAAACTGTACCTCCTGTGCACCCGCGGTAAAGCTCATGCATGACGTAATCATCAACGCACCGAGAATCGCCGCAAACAATCGCTTGATTTTCATAATCAATTCTCCTTTAAAAAATTTTTTTGAGTTTTAGCTCCTAGGGACACCATTCCTATTGTTACAAGTATAATACATTTAATTTCATTTGTCAAGGGAAATCAGTAAAATAAAATAAATTTACGAAAATTTTTATTCTTTTCTCAGTAATATCCATTCATTTAAACAGCACTCCCCTGTTATTTAAAACAGAATGCTTGGCAGACGAAAAAATATGTTGCACGATGATATAAATAAATGAAGCAATCGTGTCGGGAAGTGGAAACATATCCTCGGAGATTATGCGTGAGCACTTAACAAAGTCGGTAAAACTCTACGGAAGCGAATCTTATTGGCGAGTCAGGCTTTAACCTCCGACATTGTATTTTCATAAAAATACAATACATAAAATAAAAAAAATCATCCAAAATAACACTAACAGCAATTCCGCTGTAACTCACACCGGAGGTATTACCATGTTTAAACACGAAAAGCAATTATTTCATCCCGTAGGCATAGAACGCCCCAATCCGCAATACGCGGTACTTCTCCAGGAGCAGCTCGGCGGCGGCAACGGTGAACTTAAAGCAGCAATGCAGTATATGTCACAAAGCTTCCGCATTAAAGACCCGGATATCAAGGATTTGTTCCTCGACATCGCCGCAGAGGAACTCGGACACATGGAAATGGTTGCACAGACCATAAATCTTCTCAATGGTCACGAGGTTGACGCAATGTCAGTTCCCGCCGGCGAAATTCAAACCCATGTTCAGATAGGACTCTCACCCGGACTTATCAATTCCTCCGGCTATTCCTGGACAGCAGATTATGTTACCGTAACAGGTGACTTGTGTGCGGATCTCCTGAGTAACATCGCTTCCGAGCAAAGAGCCAAGGTCGTATACGAATACCTCTACCGCCAGATAGAGGACAAACGCGTCCGTGAAACTATAGACTTCCTGCTTAACCGCGAAGAAGCCCACAATCAGATGTTCCGCGATGCCTTCAACAAGGTACAGCAAAGCGGTTCTAACCGCGACTTTGGCACAACAAAAGCGGCGAAGATGTATTTTTCGATGTCAGAGCCCGGTAACAATGCCTTCGCAAACGGCGAAACAAAAGCACCGGCGTTTAATTGAATGTGGAATACGGAATCGAAGCTAAAAGCTTTGTTTTCTTCATTATTTATAATAAAAGCCTTGGCGTAAAGCTTAAATACTCTGCGTCAAGGCTTTTTGCTGTGTTTTGTATTTGTTTCAGAAAGTGTGTACTATTTCCCCGGTATTAAGGTTTATAAGGCGGTTACGGGATGAATAGTTGGTTATGACATAAAGATTTCCGTTTTCGGCGAGGATTGCTTCGGCTCTTGCACCCATATAGGGACTTATTTTTGCGATATTAAGATTTTCGTCAATTACATAGTAGCCGCTGTGCATGGGATTCAGTGATTCGCCGCTGTATCCGACATCACGGTTGCCATCACGCAAAGCCGCAAATACATACATCTTGCCATTGTGTGTACCTATATATTCAAGGCTGTTGATATTTTCGTATCTGTCGGATAGGCGTTCAAGACCATTCTCTTTTGTATATCGGTATATTTCCGCAAAATTATTGCCGTAGCTCTGATTTCCCGAGCTTGAACAGAGATACCATGCACCACTGCCGTCGTAAATGATGTCCGTGAATACATACTTCCAGTCAAGCTCTGTTATTCCGCTTTCGTCCTTCACAAAAATGTGATACTCTCTTGTTGTACCTCTCGGAAGTGCGATATGTACCCCTGTCGTTACCACGATAAAGCTTGTGTCATCATAATCGTAAATTTCGGCACTTGCATAGCCCTCATAGCTCCAGCCGTCACCGCTCCACTTGGGAAGCTGTACAAGTCTTGCGTCCTCGAAATATGCGTAATTGTCTTTGACGGTAAATCTCGGATCCTGCTCCTTTTCGGAGACCTTTGGCTTTTCAGTCGGTTTATAGTCTTCGGGCATTTTTATTATGGTGTCATCCGAAAGATTCAGTCTGTGGTATTCATCATAGGAGTACTGTAAGGTGTAACGTATATCACCATATTCATTTAGCGACTCGGAATACACAGATTTATGTTCCTCAAATTCGATATAGTCTTCATTGCTTTCCGTAACATACGGTGCACTGTACCATGAATTGCCCGCAAGAGTCAGCTTTGTACCGTCAAAGCTAAAGTCGAAATCGAATTCGTTGTAAATTATGTCATATGTCAGCGGAAGATAAGTAATATCCCTGAAATTCAGAAGCGGATATTCGGTATTGACATTATCATATTGTCTGCCGTTGATATAAACCGGGTATTCGGGAATTACCGCACTTACCCGTCCGTTTGCAGGATTGACGTATTCGATTGCCCCCAGTACCTGCTGTCTTTCCTGTCCTGTAAATTCTCTGCTGCCGCCTCTTGCAACATATAAGCCGTCCTCGGGAGTAAAGGCGATGGAAAGATGCAATTCACAGCACATAGAGGACGTAAGCGGAATATACAGAATATCATTATGAAATAATACGGGATATTCTACGGCATAATTGTAAAAATCCGTATACACGATATTATTCTCAAAAGGAGATATTACGGCATTTACGTACTCTGCACCTTTCACCGCCGTCAAGGGAAGTATCAAAAAAGCAACTGTCAACACAGCCTTTGCAAGTATGTTCTTCATAACGTCAACCTCTTTTCTTTTGTTTCTTTGCTATACAGAACGAATATCCGCAAAAAATCTCACGCTCCAAAATAAAAACTGTACACTTGCACAAAAACGTACTCAAAATCTGTGCACAGATAACAAAAAGGCAGCTCCAAAAGAGCCGCCCAAATCTCACTCATTTTCCAACTTGATAATAAGGTCACGCAAATAAGCCGCCCTCTCGAATTCAAGCCGCCTTGAAGCCTCCAGCATCTCTGTACGCAGCTTTGTAATCTCAACTTCCTTTTCTTTCTTCGTGAATTTCTTCTTAATCTTTCCTTTGACACCCTCCGTTTTTGCAGCTATCTCAATTATTTCGTGAACCTCTTTCTTTATGGTCGTCGGGACAATACCGTTTTCCTCATTGAATTTCTGTTGCTTCGCACGTCTTCTCTCGGTTTCATTTATGGCATTCCGCATGGAATCCGTAATGGAATCCGCATACATGATAACCTTACCCTCGGCATTTCTCGCAGCACGTCCTATGGTCTGTATAAGGGATGTTTCGCTTCTGAGAAAGCCCTCTTTATCGGCGTCAAGCACAGCCACAAGCGATACCTCCGGCAGGTCAAGTCCCTCACGAAGAAGGTTTATACCGATAAGAACATCAAACACACCCAGCCGTAAATCCCTGATAATCTCCATTCTCTCAATGGTATCAATACCGAAATGCATATATCGGCACTTTATGTCAAGTCCCTCAAGATATTCCGTGAGATTTTCTGCCATCAACTTTGTAAGTGTCGTAATAAGGACTCTTTCTTTTTTATCTATTCTCGCATTTATCTCACCAATAAGGTCGTCAATCTGCCCCTCAATGGGACGCACCTCAACTATCGGGTCAAGAAGTCCCGTAGGTCGTATAATCTGCTCCGCAACGGTTACGGCTCTTTCCTTTTCGTACTTTGCAGGCGTTGCGCTTACATATATTATCTGATTTATCTTCTTTTCAAACTCATCAAACCTGAGCGGCCTGTTGTCAAACGCCGACGGAAGCCTGAAACCGTAATCAACAAGATTGGTCTTTCTCGCCCTGTCGCCACCGTGCATTGCGTGTACCTGAGGAAGCGTGACATGGGACTCATCCACAAACATCAGAAAATCATTAGGAAAATAGTCCATAAGCGTATAAGGAGTGCTTCCCGGGGCTCTTCCCGACAAAACTCTCGAATAATTCTCAACTCCCGAACAATAGCCTATTTCCTGAAGCATTTCAAGATCGTATTTTGTTCTCTCTTCAATTCTCTGAGCCTCTATATACTTGTTGTTAGCCTTAAAAAACTCGACTCTTTCCTCCATCTCGCAATAAATCTCACGCAGAGCCTTTTCACGGGTTTCATCACTTGTGACATAGTGACTCGCAGGATAAATCCCCGCATAAGTCAAATGCTGAATAACAGCCCCGGTTGTAGGATTGACCTCGGATACCACATCTATTTCGTCGCCGAAAAACTCGACTCTCAAAGCATTCGTGTTGGAGTTTGACGGAAATACATCAACGGTGTCCCCTCTTACCCTGAACTTGTTTCTCTCAAAACCAACGTCATTTCTCTCATACTGATTCTTGACAAGCTTTTCAAGGAATTCCTCTCTCGACATACTCATCCCCGGTCTTACGGAAATAACCATAGAGCCGTATTCACGGGGATCACCGAGAGTGTAAATGCAGGAAACGCTGGCGACAATTATAACATCACGTCTTTCAAAAAGTGCACTTGTCGCCGAATGACGAAGCTTGTCAATTTCATCGTTTATCGAGCTGTCCTTTTCGATATATGTGTCCTTACCGGGAATATATGCCTCCGGCTGATAGTAGTCGTAATAGGACACAAAATACTCCACGGCATTTTCCGGGAAGAACTCACGGAACTCCGAGCAAAGCTGTGCCGCAAGAGTTTTATTATGTGCAAGCACAAGTGTCGGCTTATTCACTCTTGCAATAATATTCGCCATGGTAAAAGTCTTACCCGAACCGGTAACGCCGAGAAGCAGCTGTTCGCGGTTGCCGTTTTCTATTCCCTTTACAAGCTCCTCAATAGCCTCCGGCTGGTCACCCATAGGCTTGTAATTTGACACGAGTTTGAATTTATCCATTTCATCTCCAAAACTTTTTATCTTGTAATTTATATATTATCTTTAAACCCCGCAATCAAGTGAAAGACCTTTTGACATATCAAAGCTATAGTCCCAGCCGAGATAATCGTGTGCAATCTGCCATGTCAGAGGGAAATACCAGACATC
>JAZUOO010000023.1:0-13567 GCA_045604705.1 Eubacteriales bacterium | reverse complement strand
AAATATTGATTTTGCATTTAACGCTGTATCTTCGGGTGCGGCGTTTTTTGTTGCCATTAAACAAAATGTGGACAATACTTTTAGGCATATATCTAAAAATGTAAAATACGCTTGACATTTTGAAATGTGTATGTTATACTTATAAATGTAAAGTCGACTTTACAATTATACGGAGGTGAAACCTTGGAAAACAACATAAAAGATTTACGCAAGCAAAAGGGGATAACACAAGACGAGCTTGCCCTTGCACTCGGAGTCACAAGACAAACAATAATTTCCCTTGAAAACGAAAAATATACGGCATCGCTTCAGCTGGCGTTCAGAATCGCAAGATTTTTCGAAAAAAGCATTGAGGAAATTTTTATTTATACG
Source organism: Eubacteriales bacterium (assembly GCA_045604705.1). Classification (GTDB taxonomy): domain Bacteria; phylum Bacillota; class Clostridia; order Oscillospirales; family CAG-382; genus SIG622. Next base: position 13,195 of record JAZUOO010000023.1, on the reverse strand, counting down.
GAGGAATGATGAAATGGATTTCAAAGAAACAATGAAGAAGCGTATCGTGGCTCACACGATTATGATGATATTTTCTTTACTTATAGCATTATCGGCATATGTTTTTCTTGATGGTGATATGTGCCGAAACTTTATGGAACTCGGTATTGTACTGGCGGTCATAAAAGCAATTCGCATTACATCCTGCATTATCACTTTAAGGAGTGATAAAAGGCTGAAACACCTTGAAATATCGGAAAAAGATGAGCGAAACAGATCTATAGCTCTCAAAGCCAAAGGAGCAACATACTTTATATCTGTTTTTGTATTTGCAATGGCATCATATGCTATGGTGATTGCGGGATATTCCGAGATTGCCAAAGTTGTTTTCTACTGCCTTTGTTTTATGCTTGTTATATATTATATTACATATCTCATTCTTCAGCGGAAATACTGACGGCATGGTGTGAAAGAAAATACATCTTCATACTGTGAAAAAACTACATTTAATTCCAATCCCCTTGACAAACTCTCGAAAAAGTTATATAATTACAAAGATACAACAACCAACTGAAAGGCGAGGCAACAGGCAATGACAGACATCAACGTAAGCGTAAGAAGACTTGTAAAATACGGACTTGACAAGGGCTTTTTTGACAAAAGAGACGAAATCTACATGACAAACCTCATAATGTCCGAGCTGAAAATGGATTCAATAACCGACGAATCCGCAAACATTTCCGGCGAAGTAAATCTTGAGAAAACCCTCAAAGAGATACTTGACTATGCGGCAGCAAACGGCATTATCGAGGATAGTATTACTTACAGAGACCTCTTTGATACAAAGCTCATGGGACTTATGATTCCAAGACCGTCGGTTGTTACAGACAAGTTCTATTCTCTTTATGAAAAGTCGGCTCTTGAAGCTACGGACTATTTTTACAAGCTCTCCTGCGACAGCGACTACATAAGACGCTACAGAATTGCAAAGGACGTAAAATGGGTAACTTCCACGCAGTACGGTGACATAGATATAACAATCAATCTTTCAAAGCCTGAAAAGGACCCCAAGGCAATAGCTGCCGCAAAGAACGCACCTCAGGCAGGCTATCCGAAATGTATGCTTTGCCGTGAAAATGAGGGCTATGCGGGCAGAGTAAATCACCCTGCACGTCAGAACCACAGAATTATTCCTCTGACAATAAACGATACCCCCTGGTGCTTCCAGTATTCGCCTTATGTTTACTATAACGAGCACTGTATCGTGTTCAACTCCGAGCATACCCCCATGTCCATAAATCCCGCAACCTTCAGAAAGCTTCTTGACTTCGTAAAGCTGTTCCCGCACTATTTCGTAGGCTCAAACGCAGACCTCCCAATTGTCGGTGGTTCAATTCTCACACACGACCACTTCCAGGGCGGTCATTATACCTTTGCAATGGCGAAAGCTCCGGTTGAAACAAAGCTCACATTCAAGGGCTTCGAGGACGTTGAAGCAGGTATAGTTAAATGGCCTATGTCTGTCATCAGAATCGCAAGCGAAAGCACCGACAGACTCTGTGAGCTCGCAAGCAAAATCCTCGCCGCATGGAGAGGCTATACCGACAAGGATGCATTTATCTTCGCCGAAACAGATGGAGAAAAGCACAACACAATTACACCTATTGCAAGAAAGAACGGCGATAAGTACGAGCTTGACCTTGTTCTTCGCAATAACATTACCACCGAGGAACATCCTCTCGGAGTATATCACCCCCACGCAGAGCTTCACAACATCAAGAAAGAAAACATCGGTCTTATTGAAGTTATGGGACTTGCGGTGCTTCCTGCAAGACTTAAAAATGAGCTTGCACTTCTCGGCGATGCAATTGTTGCGGGTAAGGACTTTGCATACGATGAAGTCCTCGGCAAGCACTCAGAATGGGTAAAGAGCTTCAGCTCCAAATATGCGGAAATAAACGCAGACAACGTAACAAAGATACTTCAGGACGAGGTAGGAATTGTATTTGCGAAGGTTCTTGAGCACGCAGGTGTATATAAGAGAAACGATGAGGGCAAGGCGGCGTTCTTGAGGTTCGCTGAGGCGGTTAATAACTAAGAATAAAAAACAGAATTGGCGATGTATCCTTTTCGGATGCACCGCCATTTTGTATTTTGCTCCCCAAGCTTAATGCCTGCAATAAAAATATATTTGTTTCGTAGCTTTTACTCCACCTCAATCGCTTCTGTCGGGCAGGAATTTGCCGCATCAGCTGCAGAATCCTCGTTCTCCTTTGTCGGCTGAGACTTTACTCTTGCTGTGCCGTCATCGGGAAGCTCAAAAACCTCAGGTGCAAGCTCTGCACAAAGACCGCACTGTATACACTTTTCGTCAATAACCTTTACTATCATTTTCTGTTCCTTTCTTTTATGGAAATTGTTGGGATACGGCTATTGTGTGCGGATTTTTTTATTTTATTCAGAAAAGATGTAAACTCCGTTTAATGTATATTATTTTTCGTAATTCAAAAGTGCGAAAACTATGCCGATTGCCTTTGATTGCTGTTCTTTGTCAAGCTTTTTAAATAAATCCAGCAACTCTACTTCTGAATTTGTCAATCCGTTTTTTGAAAAACTGTCTGCTGTGGCTTTAATATCGGAATTTTCTATAATATAGTCAACGGAAACATTAAAAATCCTTGAAAGCTGCAGCAGTATTTCAACGCTTGGCTGGTGTGTACCCGTTTCATATGCACTTACCATTTTTTGCGATACATTCAATTTTAATGCAAGTCCCACCTGATTCAGCCCTGCGGATTTCCTTAATTCTGCAATACGTTTCATCACACTCACCATTTTTGCCTTTCTATAAGTAATTATGCGTTTACAGAATAATTTTATTCGTTTCGCTTGACAAATTAAATCGAATATGGTATAATTATACTCACAAAACGAATAAAAGGAGAAAACAAAAATGAAAAAAATCTTATCAATTATACTTATGCTTACTTTGACCATATCTATGGTCGCCTGTAGCGAATTTTCTGATGGAGAGGTTAAAAATCCATCTGACGTTACTATCGGTGAGACTGTTTCCGTTGATGAAGTAGGTGAGGTTACTATTAGTGAGACAGTTCTTGTTGATGAAGCCGGTGTGAAAATCACCGCCAAAAGTCTTGATGTTGATAATATTTTTGGTCCTGAAATCAAGTTGCTTATTGAGAATAACTCGGGTAAAGATTTGACATTCCAGTGCCGCGATGCTTCCGTCAATGGCTATATGGTGCAAACCATGATGTCTGTCGATGTTGTGAATGGAAAAAAGGCCAATGATAGTTTAACTTTTATGGAGTCGGATTTTGAAACCTGTGGCATTAATGCAGTTGCTGATATGGAGTTTGCTTTCCATATCTTCGACACGGCAGATTGGAAAACCTATCTGGATACCGAAACAATTCAGGTTAAAACTTCTATCGCTGATACCTATGAGTATATCTATGACGATAGCGGAGATCTGGCTTATGATGGAAATGGTGTAAAAATTGTAGTCAAAGGCCTTGCAGAGGACGAGTCAATCTTTGGCCCCAGCATTGTTGTTTATATTGAAAATACAGGTGACGAAGATATAACTGTGCAAACCAGGGATGTATCCATTAATGGATTTATGGTAGATGCTATGTTCTCTTGTGATGTAGTTGCAGGTAAACGGGCTGTTGATACCATTACATTTATGAATTCTGACCTTGAAGAGAACGAAATTACTACTATCGAAGATGTAGAATTGTCTTTCCATGTTTTTGACTCGGGCGAGTGGGATACTATTGTCGATACAGAGGTTGTTAATATAACTTTCTAAATTTATTCTAAATTAAAAAAGAGCCACACAATTTCCATGAACAAGAAATCGTGTGGTAATTTTTTTCGTTAAAGAAAAGAAAAAGGAAGGCACAAAACCTTCCCTTGATTCTTTGGTTGGAACTTAGATCTTTTCCTTTACCTTAGCAGCCTTACCAACTCTGTCTCTTACATAGTAAAGCTTAGCTCTTCTTACCTTACCTTCTCTTACGAGCTCTACCTTAACAACGTTGGGAGAGTGGAGAGGGAAAGTCTTTTCAACGCCGCAGCCGTAAGCTACACGTCTTACTGTGAAGGATTCAGCGATACCGCCGTTCTTCTTAGCAATAACTGTACCTTCGAAAAGCTGGATTCTTTCTCTTGAGCCTTCCTTGATTCTGTTGTGAACTCTTACTGTGTCACCAACGTTGAATGCGGGAACTTCGCTCTTAATCTGCTCGCTTGCAAAAGCTTCAAGGATATTCATGAAACTTACCTCCTGTAACTGACATTCTTGCGGAGCTTGCAGAGGAATGCCGTGATTTTTATTTACGAATGGACATATGCCCACACATAACAGCGGAATTATAACACAACTATTTAATAAATGCAAGTGTTTTTTCAAAATTTGACATTTTGTTTACAATTCAATTTTGCACTTTGCATTTTGTATTCTGTATTTCATTGTTTGCGAAGCAATCAATGAGTCAGTCCTTCCTCCATGTCTGCGGCAAAAACGTCAGAATAAGCGGGAATATTTCAAGTCTTCCGAGCAGCATTGCGGCAGAAAGTATAAGCTTTGAAGGAACGGTGTAGGCGGCAAAGTTGGATGTGGGACCCACTCCCGCAAAGCCCGGACCTACATTGTTTATACAAGCGGCAACGGCAGAAAAGTTTGTTTGAAAATCAAAAGAGGCTTCAATAAGCGACAGTGAGACAAATATAACCGTGTAGCATACCATAAAAAGAGTGAAGTACGTCGAAACGCTGTGAAGAGTGGATTTATCAACTGTTTTACCGTCAAGACGTACCGCAGTTACCGATCTCGGATGAAGCATATGGCGTATCTCGGAGAGTATCATTTTGAAAAGAAGCACAATTCTGGAAACCTTAAGTCCACCACCGGTAGAACCTGCGCAGCCTCCGATGAACATAAGAATAAACAATATCGCCTTGGAAAACTCAGGCCACAAATTAAAGTCCACTGTCGCATAACCGGTTGTGGAAATAATACTTGCAACCGTAAAGGAGGAATGTCTCAGCGCCTGCGAGGTATCGGCAAACATACCGCTTATATTTACGCATATTGCCACAGCGGAAAAAACTACGATTCCAAGATATACAAGCAATTCCGTACTTTTGAACGCGGCAAAGGAACGTTTTATAATAAAATAATAATACAAATTGAAGTTTACACCGAACAGTATCATAAAAACGGTTACAACCCACTGAATATAAGGCGAGTAACTGAGAATGCTGTCGGCATTACAACTGAAACCTCCCGTACCTGCGGTTCCGAATGCGTGAACAAGACTTTCGTAAAAGGACATGCCGCCGAAAAGCAGGAAGCCAATCATTATCAACGTCATTGCAATATATATAAAATACAGTATTTTCGCCGTATCCTTTGAACGTGGTACAAGCTTACCAAACATTGGTCCCGGCATTTCAGCACGCATAATATGTACAGATCTGTCGGAGAGATTGGGAAGTATCGCCATAACAAATACAATAACTCCCATACCGCCTATCCAGTGCGTAAAGCTCCTCCAAAGGAGCATGGATTTTGACATTGCCTCAATATCCGAAAGAATAGTAGCACCCGTCGTTGTATATCCACTGACAACTTCAAAAAAAGCATCCGCAAGATTCGGGATTTCACGACTTACAACAAATGGTAACGCACCGAGAAAGGACATTATAATCCACGCAAGGGCAACTATCGCAAAGCCTTCCTTGACATACATAAGCTGATTTTTGGGTTTTGCAAATTTACATATGACAATTCCTGCAAGTATCGAGAATACCGATACAATCGCAAAGGAAACAAGACTCTCGTATTCACCGTAAATTATTGCGCAAATTATGGGAACAACCATAAGTGCACCTGAGGCGACGGTTATTTTTCCAAGATAATTTAATACAAGTTTTCGATTCATATCTCTAGTTCATTCCTTTCGGAAAAAGGATTATTGCTTATTTTCAATAATGTCCTCAAGATTTGTATGCTTTGCACCTTCGGCAATTATTACAACCCTGTCGCCGGGGATTATTATATCGTCACCGTTGGGAATCATGTTCTTTCTTCCTCTTATGATTCCGCCTATAAGTGTATTACTTTTGATTGAGAGTTCCTTTAACGGAATATTACAGTAAGCGAATTCATCCGAAACTATAAATTCAAGCGCCTCAGCTTTGCCGTCTGCAATCTTGTAAAGGGTTTCGACACTGCTTCCGATAGAATTTTCAAGTACTCTTGCATACCTTGTGTGAATATCCGACACAATCTTAATTGGAGAAACAATACTGTCAACACCAAGGGATGTAGCAATGGGAACAAGTTCGTTCTTATTAACCTTGGAAATAACCTTCGGAACATTGTGAGATGCCGCAAAGAAAGCAAGCAGTATATTTTCCTCGTCCATGCCCGTAAGCGTAACAAAGGCATCCGTATCAAGCAGCCCCTCCTCGAGAAGCAGTTCCTGCTTTGCACCGTCACCGTGAATGATTATTGCCTGAGGAAGCATTGCCGCAAACTTTTCACAAATATCCTGATGCTGTTCAATTATCTTAACCGTGCTTCCGGTAGAGATGAGGCGCCTTGCAAGATAAAAAGCAATCCTGCTCGCACCGATAATCATGACACTCTTTGCAGGCTTCTGGGTGAGGTTGAGCATACCGAAGAGCTTCAGTACCTCCTCGCGCTGTGCGGTAATGTTGATTCTGTCTCCGCTTTTCAGCATGAAGTTACCGTTCGGGATAAAGATTTCCTCATCACGTTGAACCGTACATACAAGAAACTTTGCATCAAATCTCTTTCTTATATCCATAAGCTTCATGCCGTCAAGAGGGGAGTCCTGCTTCAATTTAAGCTCAATTATCTCAAAGCTGCGTCTTGAGAAGGTGTCCACATTAGCCGCACCGGGAAGCTTAAGCATATTGTAAAGTTCATCTGCCGCAAGCGAATCCGGATTCAGCGTCATGGAGATTTCAAGCTGCTCCTTCAAAAAGCCCAGACTCTTGTCGTTGTATTCGGGGGTTCTTATCCTTGCAATGGTGTGCTTTGCTCCGAGCTTCTTCGCAAGAAAACAGCTGAGCATATTCATTTCATCATGTCCTGTGACCGCAACAAAAAGCTCCGCATCGGAAACCCCGGCTTCTTCGAGTATGTCACTGTCTGCACCGTTTCCGATAACATACATTGCATCATAAAGCGTCGAAAGCTCGGAAATTACATCCGGGTTCGGATCTATTGCCACAACATCGTGCCCCTCTGTTATGAGACTCTGAAGAATGGTAACACCGATTTTTCCGCAGCCTACAATAATTATCTTCATATAATACTTCATTCCTTTCGGGATATGGGGAAACAATCTCGCCCCCAAAAAGCGATACACAGAGTGATTTCTACATCGCAATCATCCGTTTGTCACGGATATAATACTATATAATACCATAGACATAAGCTTTTTTCAATAGCATCTGCAAAAATTGTATCCTTTACATAAAATTTGCTCTTATATTAGTGCGAAATACCCAAGAATCCGATGATATGTATGTAATAATATGCTTTTGAATTTTAATCAATGGTTAAATTTTATTATTTTTTGTAAAAATCTAAAAAATAATTGCTTTTTTTAATATTTTGGTGTATAATAGTAGTTGAAAATATCGGGTAGTATTTTTTTCGCAGCTGTTTTCTGCAAAGAAGTTTATCCGAGAGAATGGATGAAGCAATATGCAGAATATATTTCACGATTTGCCTGACAATGTATGTTTTGACTACAGGAGTATGGATGGTATGAAGCCGGAGCGTTTTCACTTTCATAGCCATTATGAAATGTCCTTCGTTTTCGGCGGAAATCTTACAATAATAAATACGGGCGATACTATAAAAACGGATAAACCTTGCATCATTCTTCACAGTCCGAACACCTTTCATGCCGTTATTGCGGAAAAGGGGACAAGATATAAGAGATACAATATGTATTTCGACGACAAATTCGCCTCAAAGTTCCCCGCGGAATACCTCAATTTAAGAAGCATTTTCCCAACAAACTTCAGCGTTACCGAGCTTGTAAACAAAGACGTGGATGAACTTATGGTCTACGTGGATCTCATTTTTGGCGCAGGTGATAACAAAAACAGACAGAGCCTTCTGCTTGCGACTCTAATAAATAAGCTCGGTGACTACGTGGGTACGGCAAGGACTCTTGAGGGGAACGAGAATGTTTCATACATTGAAAATGTCATTCAATATATCGCGGACAACTATGGAGAGCCCTTAACAGCGGGAGTTCTTGCGGATAAGTTTTATGTAAGCTCCGCAAAGCTGAATGCGGATTTTAAGGAAATGACATCGGTGACTCTGCACAAGTATGTCGTTACGGTAAGGCTTATAAATGCAAAACGAATGCTCATATCCGGAAAGTCGGTGCTTGAGACCAGCGTCGAATGCGGATTTTTCAACGAAAGCCACTTTATAAGGACATTTAAGGAAAAAACAGGAATGACTCCTTCAAAATATGCAAGAATGTTCGGTAAGATATGACATTACGACATAAGTGCTTCAAGCAACTCATATATTTCCTGCTCGGTTGCACATATCCCTTCGGACAGAAGCTGTTTGTCGTATTCGGTGAGAACGGAAGTGTCTGCTTGTGTGATGTTGTTTGTCGTACCGTCGTCGTAACATACGACGAGGTTTCCGTTTTTAAGCACAAGCGTGCACAGGGTTTCATCGGACGAACTGATATTCTGCGGTAGCACCGATGTTTTTTGAGTGTTCGTGTATTCGTACTCCGTGTTTTGGGGAATATAATATCCGAGAAGCAGAAAAACAGATGCAGAGCACAAAAGAAAGGTCACTTTTTTGAGAAAATCCGTAATGGCTTTTTTGGGAAATTTTGATAAGAAGGATCTTTTCACGATTTACGTCTCCTTTGCATTTTGTCTGTATAGGTTATTTTTTACATAAATTAAGTTTTTATTCCTGTAATTTGTATTGATTTTCGGATTCTTTTTACGAGGGTCCGGGAAAGGATGGATATAATGTCGAAGAAAACAAAAAAACGTTCTTCCTCCCGTGCCGAAGAAATAAAGGCATTCAGAATAATAGGCAAGATATTCAGTACCGTTCTCAGCGTTTTGCTTACGGTGTTGCTTATCGGTGTTATCGTGGGTGGAATCGTAGTATATGCATTTTGGGATTACTGTAAGGAGTATCTTTTTGACGAGGACTACGATATTGTTGATCTTCAGCACTCCCTTGATATGACGAGTAAAATCTATTATCCCGTATATTCAGATCTAGAGCGCACACAGCTTGTGGAATATGTGGAAATGGAGGATCAGCGCATACACGGCTCGGAAAACAGATACTGGGCACCCATTCAGGAAATGCCGGAAATCCTCAAAAATGCATTTATCGCCATAGAGGACAAGCGTTTTTATGAGCACGAAGGCTTTGACCTCAATCGTACAGTGGGCGCGGCACTTCAGCTCCTCAAGGGTGACAAGAGCTACGGCGGTTCCACCATCACACAGCAGCTGATAAAGAATATCACAAACGAGCGTGACAGTACCATACAGCGAAAGGTTACGGAAATATCAAGAGCCATAAGCCTTACCAACAAGAAGACTAAGGACGAGGTACTTGAAATGTATCTCAATACCATTCCGCTTTCTCACGGTAATTACGGTGTTGCGGCAGCGGCAAACTACTTCTTTGACAAAGAGGTCTCCGAGCTTACCCTGGTTGAATGTGCGGCACTTGCTGCAATTCCAAAGTCTCCCACGAAGTATGACCCGGAGAGACATCCCGAGGATAACTACGAAAGACGCTGTGTCGTTCTTACGGCAATGCGTGATCAGGAGCTTATTACGGAAGAGGAATATCTGGATGCCTACTATTCCGAGCTTGTTCTTAACATCAACAGGGAAGAAACGGTGGACATTGTATACTCCTACTTTACTGACGAGCTGCGGCGTGAGGTTCAGAAGGATCTTGTTGAGGAATACGGATATACCAAAGAGTTTGCAGAGCAGATGATTTTGTCCGGAGGTCTTCAGATATATGCAACTGTTGATCCCTATATCCAGAATATAATGGAAGAAGTCTATGAGTCGGAAAGTACCTTTAAAAAGGGCGATGGAGATGTACAGCCGGAATCCGCAATGGTAGTTATGGATCCTTATACGGGACACGTCCTCGGAATTGTGGGCGGCAGAGGCGAAAAGACAGGTAACATGACCCTCAATCGTGCAACGATGAGCCGAAGACAAATAGGTTCCTCCATAAAGCCGGTATCCGTTTATGCTCCTGCTATGGATATGGGGCTTATAGATTATGGCTCGGTAAGGGATGATACTCCCGTTGAATGGAACAAATCCATGGGAAGATATTGGCCTAAAAACGCTCCCAGCACCTATGATGGCAAGACTACCATGGAAAAAGCCATAATGGTGTCAAAGAATACAGTTGCGGCAAAGCTCTTAAAGGAAATGACTCCGCAGTATTCCTATGACTTCCTCACGAAGAAGCTAGGTGTTGAAAGCCTTGAAGAATCGGATGTTGCAATTGCTCCTTTGGCATTGGGAGGTCTTACCTACGGTATGACAACTCTTGAGGTCGTGGGATGCTACTCCATGCTTGCAAGCGGTGACGGCACATACTCTGAGCCTATATTCTACACAAAGGTTCTTGACAGCAAGGGAAATATTATTCTTGATAATGATAAGTTGCAGCGTCGTGAGGCTGTTATCAGTGATTCTACGGCGAAAATGATGACAAAGCTCCTCACAAGCGTTGTAAGCAGCGGCGGTACGGCAAAAGCATTAAAGCTTGATCAGACCTTTGACGTTGCCGCGAAAACAGGTACGACCAACGACAACAATGACGTTTATTTTGTAGGATACACACCTTACTATCTCGCAGCAACCTGGTTCGGATATGACATTCCCCGTTCGCTTGCGAAATTCGGTTCAAATCAGGCGATGGCAGGCTGGGAAGCGGTTATGAAAAGAATCCATGAGAGGGTTCTTGAACAGGAAGCGGAAAATGGAAATAAACTCAGAAAGTTCGATTATGACGGACTTACCAAAGCGGAGTATTGCATGGATTCGGGAATGAAACCGGGACCCTATTGTTCAAATGACGTTCGCGGCAACAGAATCGCAACCGGCTGGTTTGAAAATCCACCCACAAAGAACTGTGATGTTCACTATTCGGTAAGGGTATGTGCGGATACCGGACTTATTGCGGGAAATAATTGCCTGTTTACGTATGACAGCTCCTTTGTACTTGTCGGTGAGGAAAGGATATTTGATCACGATGTGAAGATCTCTGATGCAAAATATACTATAATGGAGCTTCCCGAAGACTACAATTATCCCACAGATCCTTTGGTGGCAGTATACAACAATATGCTCGCATCGGGACAGAATTACGGCTATACTCCCGGAACGGAGTCGCCGCCCAACGGATACTGCACCACTCACAGCTACGGTTATGCCGATCCCTGGACACCCGAAGTAGGACTTGACGATATTTATCCCGGCATAGGCGGTGAAGCCATAGATCCCGGATTGCTGTACCCCGAAGATAACACTCATACAAACGATGATTATTTTGACATTGTCACGGGACAGGATGATGAAGCAACCACCGACACGGGTGACACATTGGGTCCTGCGGCAATTATTGGCTGACACAGTTAAAGTGTGACGTTTGCATAATTTCTTAATTATTATAAAACAACAGTGCCGGGGATGGACACTATAATGGTTTGTCCCCGGCAAAAAAACACTTGACATTGGTATTAAAATGAATTATAATAAATAGAGCAGAAATATCTACCATTAGCTCAGCTGGATAGAGTACCGGATTCCGATTCCGTTGGTCGAGGGTTCAAATCCCCCATGGTAGGCCATTATATTCAATTTCCGAACTCTCCCCGATAATTATTCGGGGGAGGTTTGGGATATTTGTGCAAAGATAGAAAAATCTCCCGAGGAAACAATCCCCGGGAGTAATTTTATGCCTTACGGCAAATCCTCAATGTCGCTTTTGTTGTTTTTGATTTTCTCTTTATTTTCCTGGGCTGATTTAATCATATAGGCTATAATGCCTCCTGTCATTGGTGCTCCTATGTACATAAGCAAGTCCGAAAGACTGACTATCTCGTATCTATACAACTGCAAGCTTACAACAAAGAATCCGAACAAAGCACCTGCAAACCAAATGACAATCATGGAAGTAAGAGCTTTTTTTGAAAATTCTTTCATTGTTGGTTTTGATTTTTTCTTTTTGTCAAATGAAATATGTATCATTTTTCCAATACCTCCGCCATATTTGCAATAAGCTGTTCAAGATATTGTACATTCGGAGCCTTTGACAGCCAATAAGAGGGAGTATTAATAACACCGTGTTTCTGAAGTATCGCAAGATTTTCTGAAAGTGTGTTTTCTGTGTTTGCTTCATATGTCCCCACCTTATTCGGAACACCGATAAAGTCCGCAGGATTAACACTTACGGAAGTACCTTTCTTACGCACCTCAAAATGAGTGTGTGTCCCCTTAACTCCTGCAGGAACGCAATAACCTGTACAGCCCATAACGCCAAGCTTGTCACCCTTTTTAACTCTCTGCCCTTTGGCAACATACCTTGTAGCAAGATGACAAAGAAATATGCTGTATTTTCCGTCAGAGGTGTCAAGTCTGACATAATTGCCCCATTCGGCTGTCTTGCCCGTATAAACAATCGTACTTGAACCGATAATACCGTCACAGGGAGCATATACCGTCTTGTCGGAAAGCCCCACAAGATCAATACCGTGGTGGTCAGACCTTTCGGGAAGCCTGTAGCCTGATGTTACCTTGAATTTACCTTTAAAGCATATATTCATATATCATCACTTCCTTGAAAGCTCATAAACTGCCGATTCAATCATCGCATTAAATTCCGAAGCAATTATATCCACATCAACATAAATGCCCTTGCCCGCAAGATATTCAATAACATATTGCTTCTTTTTCTCTCCCGTTTTTGAGCCGTAAAGCTGCTCTGCAGCATTGACCGCAATTTTGACAAGAGAATAAATAGTCGAGAGCTTGTTTGCTGATACCTTAGTTTTGACATAGGGAAGAAATATACTTGTAATACAAAGCGAAACAACGCCGATAA
>JAZUOO010000022.1:0-69868 GCA_045604705.1 Eubacteriales bacterium | reverse complement strand
TGTTGATAGAAATAATAACCATTTCTTGCAAACTGTTTGTGTTGGCAGAATATGGGCAAGTCATATTGAAAAAACACTTTTACCACACTTTACGGAAGATACTGTTTTGATTACAGACAACCACAGAGCATATAAGACCGTAGCAAACAAGCACAAGATACCATTAAAGCAAATCCCAAGCGGAAAGCATACAAGCGGTGGATATAGTCTTGGTCATATCAATGGGTATCACCACAATATAAGTGATTTTATGTATCTGTATCATGGTGTTAGTTCCAAGTTTCTTGACTATTACTTGGCTCTGTTCTATTGGATTGAGAAGAATAAGCATAAACCTTACCTTGAACAAGCCTATGACATAATCACTCTGTTATCCAATCAGGCTAAAAAGATACCACTCAATAAGTTCAAGGAAAAACCCATATCCTTTGACTTAAAAGGTATGTTAAGTTAAGAATTCTGTTAATTTTGTCTCCGTATCGTGACAAATGAGAAAAAGTATGCTATAATATAGACGGAAAATAGAACTTTTTGCTAATTTTCTGTCTATATAGGTAATAAAACAGTTAAACAAATAAGAATTTGAAGGTATGTGTAATATGGAAGTAATCAATCATTATGATTTATTAATTGAGGAAGATAACGACCCTTTTCGTGACCCTCCTATATTGCAAGAATATATGTCCCAATGGGATGGGGCACGATTTATAGAAGCAATGGAACTTACTAAGAGCAAAAAGGTTTTAGAAATCGGCATTGGTACTGGAAGAATTGCTGTTAAGGTTGCGCCATTCTGCATGACCCTCACAGGCATTGATATTTCTCCAAAGACTATTAAACGAGCAAAAGAAAACTTAAAAGAGCATACAAACGTAGTGTTTGTATGTGATGATTTCAATGATTATCAATTTAGCGAAACATTCGATGTTATTTATTCATCCCTTACAATGATGCATTTTAAGCATAAAAAGCAGGTTATTGCCAAGATAGATACATTGTTGAGTAAAAATGGCATCTTTTGTTTATCCATAGATAAAAACCAAAGCGAATATATTGATATGGGGACTCGCAAGATTAGAGTGTATCCCGATACACTCGAGAATATAAAATCGCTTATAAAGGCAACTGCAATGTCTGTTTCGATGGTATTTGAAACCGATAATGCATACATCATTGTAAGTAAAAAATAATTCGCCAAATTCCAATTTGTTGAACTAAATAGCATATATCCCATAGGAGCAAGGTTGAAATATACCTTGCTCCTTCTCATTTTCCATTGTGTATTCAAAAAATGAATAAAAAGTTCAATTATACACATCAATACTTATCTCGTACAGAGACAAAAACAATAAATCAGAAGTCTGTTGAACAAAACGCAGAAAGCAACAAATAAGAAAAAGCCAAAACCAGAACACACATTTGGAACAAATATTTGGAATTTCCTCAAAACCCCTTGACAAAAGAACAAATGTGTGATATAATATCAGAACAAACATTCTAAACATCTATTCAAACAAATGTGCATACACAGAAAGGAGCATTCCGATGATTGCCGAAAACCGTATTTCCGGCACAGGTGAAATAGACAAACGTGCCGCACTCGGCGCAGAACTCAACCGCGGAAGATTCATATTCCACTCCGACCTGAATAACTTCTACGCCTCGGTGGAATGTGCCCTTGATCCGTCACTCAGAGGGCATCCCGTCGCAGTCTGCGGAAGCGTGGAATCAAGACACGGAATTGTTCTTGCCAAAAATAACCTCGCCAAAAAATACGGCGTTAAAACCGCGCAGGTCATATGGCAGGCAAAGCAGAAATGCCCCGACCTTGTACTTGTCCCTGCAGATTATGAAAAATATTCCAAATACTCATATCTTGCAAGAAAAATATACTATGATTATACCGACAGAGTGGAACCCTTCGGCGCAGATGAAGCCTGGCTTGATGTCACGGGATGCAAGGGAATACATGATTTTGAAAGTGCAAAGAAGCTTGCGGATGAAATACGGAACAGAATTTTTGACGAACTCGGACTTACCGTTTCAATAGGCGTCAGCTATAACAAAATTTTCGCAAAACTCGCCTCTGACTACAAAAAGCCGGATGCCACAACGGTTTTCTCTCCCGATAAATACGGCGAAATTATCGCAAATCTTCCTGCATCGGATATGATATACGTCGGTAAAAGCACCGAGGAAACACTTGCGAAATTCGGAGTGCGCACAATAGGTGAAATAGCCGGTCTTAGTGAATTCTTTATGCGGTCAACCTTTGGCAAAAACGGAATTTTTCTTCTCGGAAACGCAAGAGGAGAGGATACATCTGCGGTAGTTCACGAAACGGAATTTGAGGAAATAAAGTCTATCGGTAATTCCGTTACAACACCGAGAGATCTTGAAAACGACGACGATGTCCGCATGATGTGCTGGATGCTTGCGGAAAGTGTGGGAGCAAGACTTCGCCGTCACGGACTCAAATGCTGTACCATTCAGATTTCAATAAGGGAGAGCGACCTTAAAACCCATGAGCATCAGGTAAAGCTGTCCGAGCCTACCGACTGCACAAGAATCATTGCCGAAAATGCCTGCAGAATATTCACCTCAGTCTATGATTGGCATACGAGTGTGCGGAGCATCGGAATAAGAGGGACAAACCTTTGCAGTGCCGATACGCCGATTCAGCTCTCGGTGTTTGAGGATGACAGAGAACGAAACAGACGGGATTTTGAAATAGACAAAGCAGTGGATAATATACGTAAGAGATTTGGAAAAAGCTCGCTTCAAAGAGCTGTTGTAATGTGCGACAGCCGACTTACGGGAGCCTGCGTCAAAGGCAAGTTTTAGTCCCACGAACCGAAAGAAATCGGATTATATACTGAATTTTCACAAAAATATTGCACGCACAAAAAGTGATTGTCAATTATAAAAATCAAAGATAGGAGATATTAAATCTTAAAATAAATTTTCAGCCATAGAAGTTTGTGACTTTGATGTCACTGACATCAATGCTGCTTTGAAAGACAGCACAAACTTTCAGCAACACGAAAGGAACGATTATAACTATGAATACAGAAAGGACCTATATCAACGACTATGCCCCCGAAGCGGTACACCTTAAGACCTACGTCTGTGTAAAAGCATACTTCAACAAGGAGGGCATAATAATTCCCGAGCTTATAATCTGGGAGGACGGAAGACGCTTCAAGATAGACCGCATAACCGACAAAAGACCTGCGGCAAGTCTTAAGGGCGGCGGTAGCGGAATAAGATACACCTGCAGAATCGGAAACAACGAAACCTATCTTTTCCTTGACGGCAGCAAATGGTTCGTGGAGAAAAAAAGGAATGTTTAAGCCAAAAAAATTGAAAATATTGGAACTTTCCCGGCACATTATACGTCTAAACCACCAAACAGTAAAGAAATAACGACATAATTTTGTGCACAACGCAGAAAGGATGCCAATGCCATGAAAAATCTACATTCATCAAAAATTTTAAAGACTTCTCTTACACTTGTTCTTGCGGCACTGACCTTGTGCTCCTGCGGCAGTAAAAGTCAATCTTACAACGGCTTTAACGGGACTGTGGATCTTAGGTACGATGCAGCACCTGAAGAATACATAGTATATGAAACCGAAACGGGCTTTGACGGTATCAGCCGTGATAACAGCGTTAGCACCAACTACAAAGCCGAAAGCGAAGAATACTATGCGGAAGCTCCCCAAATTGCAGAGCCGACTGCAGATATTACAAATACGCAGACTGCAAGAAAAATAATCTACAGTTCAAGCTATGACATTGAAACAAAGGAATTCGACAAGTCCGTAAATGCGCTTGAAGCCTTGTGTGACAAGTACGGAGCATATTTTGAAAGCTCTAACGTATACGCTTCGGGCGGCAGTGCAAGACGGGCATATTACACGGTGAGAGTCCCTGTCGGAAATTATAAGGCGTTTGTTGGTGAGGCGGACAGCGTTGGCGTTGTAGTAAGGTCGTCTCAGGATAACAAGGACGTTACCGAGAGCTATTACGATACCGAGGCAAGACTTGAAAGTGCAAAAATCCGCGAGGAAAGAGTGCTTGAGATACTTAAAAATTCCGCAATGCTTGACGATGTTTTAGCACTTGAACGTGAGCTTGCAGATATAAGATACGAAATAGAAAGCTATACGGGGACACTTCGCAAGTATGATTCGCTTGTGAGCTTTGCGACCGTGACAATAAATATTTCCGAGGTAAAAGAATACGTTACCCCCAAGCCTGTAACGGTTACCTTCGGTGAAAGAATGAGCAGCTCTTTTAATGAGGGAATTGAAGAATTCAAGGAGGGCTTCCAGGATTTTCTTGTCGGACTGTCTTATAATTTTGTTCCCGTTATCATCTGGCTTGTTGTGATTGTTGTTTTAGTGCTTGTTGTCAAGAAAGTAATAAAGAAAATCAAAAGAATGACGGACAAGCTTGATGAGAAAAATTATTCCTCCCCAGAAAACGATGTGATGGATAACAGTGAAAACAAAACAGACGAAAACGGTGAAAAAAACGATAAAAATGCTTAAGAAGCGGTGAAAGTCCGTAAAAAGCAAGTGAAAATTTCGGCAAATCGGGAGGCTGTTATGAAAAAATATATATTTTTTGCACTTGTTTTTCTGTGTTTTGTCTGTGTTTCCTGCGGAAATGAGGCGGAAAATACGGGAAATAACAACGTTTCAAACGGTTTTGAGTCGGGGATAAACACGGACCAGACCATGAAAAATGACGTTGAAATTTGTGGAAGTATGCAAGCGGTGGATGTCGGGAACAAAGAAAACAGTTCGGATGTTGACGGTGCAAAAAGTGTCGAAAATGTCAAAGTGTACCCGATAAAGCTGGTGTGTATCGGTGGCAGACTTTACTATGATACCGGTGAAAACAGTCAGATGACACCGAGGTGCGGAACACTTGACGGCAATGTAAATATTACATACACCGAATATGAGGTTCCGCAAAAGGACGGCGGCGCAAATTTTGAAATCGGCATTGAACACCTCGGCTTTGGCTGGCAGAATGTGGGTGACTCCACAAAGGAAGTTCCCATGGAGGACGGTTGGAGGATATTCAAAAGGATAGATCTTACAGGCTTCCCGATAACGGATTTCAAGAGCTGTTTGCGTGTTGTCGGCGAGGATTTTGAGGAAATAATACTCTCGTCAAGGGAAGCTCGTTTTGATGCCGACGGTAATGCGATTTACGGCGAAAAGCAGACGGATGAGAGGCGAATTACAATTCCCGTGAAGTATGGACAGGTCTTTGATTGGGGCGTTACTATGCGTGCGGAAAATGTTACAAGTACGGGTATGACGCTTGTTATAGCACAAAGCGGCGGTAACCTTAAGGGTGAGCTTAATACCGGAACTCCCTATGAGCTCTCTGTATGGAACGGAAAATTCTGGGAACGTCAGCCTTACCGTGAGGGTGTCGGAGATGTGGCGTGGAATATGCCTGCATACAATATTCCAGCGGGCTCGGAGCGTGAATTTGAGATAAACTGGGAATGGCTTTACGGCGAGCTTTCTTTGGGAAAATACAGGATTTCCAAGGAGATTATGGATTTCAGGGCAGGTGCCGACTATGATGAGCATACCTATTACCTTGAATTTGAGATAGAGGATGCTCTGTGTGGTTACCCTGCGGCTGACAGTGTTTGTCCCTATGCTCTTATGCATGACGGCGTGACATACTATTACACCGGTGAAAAAATCTTTGGCGATGTGGTATATACCGAATCGGATATACTTGGCAAGGTAACCTCAACAGTTACCGAAACAAAAATGCCAGCGGTTGATTGTCAGGCAAATATAGATATACTTGACAGTATTTTTATAAAGCATGCGCTTTCAGGAGACGGACTTCTTGTTCTTATTGACGGTGAGTGGATAGTTTTTGAAATGCGAGATTAAAAAAGTATTGTTATGACTATTCCTTTCGTGATTGCGAAAGTTTGTGCGATTTTGCAAAGCCAAATGGCATTTGGATTATTTTTCAGACTTTTCTCCTTTGAATATTGCGTAACTGTTGTGATTTTTGATTTGAACGATTATTGTGCGGTTGCACTTTTTGCGTTATACCAAAGGCGAAGAAACGCATGACACAGGGGTGAAAAAACGGATGACAACGAGGCTTGCAAAGAATATCTGAGAGATAAATAAAAAATTACGGCGATGATCCGAAAATGGTCACCGCCGCATTTTTGTTGGCACAAAACGGCTGAAAACAGATTTTTGGTTTCGGAAATGTGTTTATTTATGAGGTTTGTTAAGCATATATTGTTTCGGAAATGAACGGTATTTAGATTTTTTTCTAAATACCTCTTGACAAATGCGGTAGTGTATGATACACTCTATTTAGAAATATTTCTAAATAATCGAAAAAGGAGTGATACCATGGGAATGAACGAAACTCTGAAAGCTCTTGCTGACCCTGTTCGTCGTGACATTCTTTCAATGCTCAAAGGCGGGAGAAAGAGTGCGGGCGAAATTGCCGAATGCTTTAATCTTACGGGAGCTACGGTGTCCTATCATTTATCAAAGCTGAAGGGAGCTGAGCTTATTTCGGAGGAAAAGTATAAGAATTTTATATATTACAGTATAAACACCTCGGTTTTTGAGGAGGTTATAAGCTGGATTTACGGATTTGGAGGTAGGAAGGAATGAAGTTTTTGAAATTTTTTAAATGGAAGATTTTTGCTTTGACAAGCGTTGTTTGTCTTTTGCCGATTATTCCCGGCATTATTCTCTGGGACAGGCTTCCCGAGAAGATTGCGGTGCATTTTGATGTTAACAATAATCCCGACAATTTTGCTTCAAAGGGCTTTGCGGTGTTTGCAATCCCCACATTAATGGTGATCTTACAGCTGTTCTGCTGCTTTGTCAATGACATTAATTCCGCAAAGCACGGCGAGAGGAAAAAGTTTGAGACGGTTACAAAGTGGATTGTTCCCGCAATATCCGTGTTGCTTCAGGGAGTTACCTTTGCTTATGCTCTCGGGGTGGATGTTGATGTGAGAATTGTTGCGGTGCTTATCGTTGGCTGTGTGCTTATTGCTGTCGGAAATTATCTTCCAAAGTTTGATTATATCAAAAATTATAATGTCGACACCGAAAAGGCTCGCAGGATAAACAGGTTTGTCGGATTTCAGACGGTTATTATGGGGTTGCTCTTTATTATAAGTGTATTTCTTCCGCCTGTTGCATCGGTTATATGCCTTATTCTGCTTATTCCCTATGCGATTATCGGCATTGTTTATGGTATTGTTGTGGGAAGAAAATAAGGAGAATCGGCTTTGAAATACGAAAATATAAGAGAAGCAAGATTTGTTGTTCGCCGCAACAGATTTATATGTGATATTGAGATTGGCGGTAATGTTGAAAAATGTCATGTTAAGAATACAGGAAGGCTTGCAGAGCTACTTATTCCGGGTGCGGAAATTTTTGTACAGGAAAGTACGAACGTGAGCCGAAAAACAAAATACGATCTTGTAACCGTCGTAAAAGACGGAAGATTTGTGAATGTTGACAGTTTTGCGCCGAATGTGGTTGTTGGAGAATATTTGAGAGAGGTATATCCGCGGGCTTTGGTTGTGACGGAGAGGAAATTTGGAAATTCACGGTTTGATTTTTATGTTGAGAACGGTGAGGAAAAGGGATTTATTGAAGTCAAGGGTGTAACACTTTTCCGTGATGGCAGAGCTTTGTTTCCCGATGCGCCCACAGAGAGGGGGATAAAGCATCTCGGTGAGCTGGCGGTTTGTCGGGAGCAAGGATATACGGCGAAGGTTTTCTTTGTTATTGCGGCGGATTTCGATGGAGATATTGTTTTTTCGCCGAACCGTGATTTGGGTGATGATTTTGCGGATGCACTTGCGCAGGCACAGAGGTGCGGGGTTGAGGTTTGTGCTTTTGACTGCTCCGTCGGAGTGAATTTTTTGAAGATTAAGGAAGAAGTTTCGGTTATGGTTGAATGATTGGTATGAATGTTTGTGAAATTGTCTTGGCTTGATTTGTACAATGGATTTAGTTTTGCGGATGTGTTGTGATGCTTGTATGAGCTGCAGATGATTTTTTCACGGAGTTAAAAAGTGAATTTCTGATGTGATTGAATGAAAAAATGCGACATTTCGCAAAAAACATTAAAAGATAGCAATTATGTGTTAATGGTTTTTGAAAAACGACTTGAATTTTTTGCGGATTTATGGTAAAATATATATTGTAAAATATTGGATTTGGGGTTTTGACTTTGAGGCTAAAATATGCAGAATAGTGTGGTTTGGCGGATTTCGCGACAAATGAAAGGATGGGACACATATGGAGCTCGGAATTGATATTGGTGGTACTAACGTAAAATTCGGTGTTGTGGATGAACTTGAGATCATTTACAAGTCGGATATTCCCACGGGTGCCAAGAGGGAGGACGATGAGATTGTTAAGGATATTATTGAGGAATGCAAGAAGATAATTGCTAAGTATGATAAGATTGACAAGATTGGCATTGGCTCTCCGGGGGAAATTGACAGTGATAACGGTGTTATAAGGAGTGCGGCGAATATCAATTTCAAGAACACGCCCATTTGTGCCATGATTACAGAGGCTACAGGAATTCCCGTGAGAATTGGAAATGATGCAAACTGTGCGGTACTCGGCGAGCTTTATGCGGGCTATGGCAGGGGATACAAGAATCTTGTGCTTGTTACTCTCGGTACCGGTGTCGGTGGCGGTATTATAATTGACGGTAAGCCTTATCTTGGTACGAGAGGAGATGCGGGTGAGATAGGTCACATGATCATCAACTGCGACGGTGTGAGGTGCGGCTGTGGTCAGGATGGTTGTTATGAGGCGTATGCTTCTGTTACGGCACTTATCCGCCAAACATATGAAGCTATAGAGCAGAATCCGGATTGTATTATGGCGAAAAAGGCTGCAAATATCGGCAAGGTCTCCGGGAGGACTTCCTTTGATTCGATGCGTGAGGGATGTCCCGTAGGTGCAAAGGTTGTTGATACATATCTTGAATATATTGCGGTGGGACTTAAAAGTATTTACCACATATTCAGACCTGATGTTATTGTTCTCGGCGGTGCTATTTCCAACGAGGGCAAGTATATGACAGAGCCGCTTAAGGAGAAGCTGGGCAACAGGAAGGTTATTGTTGCGACGTCTGAGCTTAAGAATGATATTGGTATTATCGGGGCGGCGAAATGCTGAGCAAAACGGCGGGTATTAATGCATAATGCGTAATGCGTAATGCATAATTGTGGTTGATTGCTTTGCAATCTTCATTTGATTATATTGTCTGCACGGAATCGGGCGATATAGGTGTACCATCTGCAGGGAAGATGCGGTTGATACAGACGGCATTGCAGCGTTTTGAATAGCACTGTATCCTTTGGGGGATTTTTTCAATTTTGCATTTTGCATTTTGCATTTCTCGCAAAGCGTGACAGAGTTGCCTGTGGTGGTTTTGTGACTGTGAAGTTTTGGGCTTGAGGTGGTTTGAGGTATGGTTCTTACGGAAGAAAGTTATTTGAATAAGGATTTCTCGGATTACGGGTATTTTGATGGGGATGAGTTTGTAAAAAAGAGCTTTAAGGCTTGTTCTATGCGAGCGATGGATCTTGAGGATAAGGTTTTCAGAAAGTGTGTTTTTGATGACTGTGATTTTTCCATGACGCATTTTACCGGAACTAAGTTTTACGGGTGTACTTTTCTTAATTGCTCCTTTGCCAACTCAAACATAATTGCAGCCTCCTTTGAAAGCTGTCGGCTTACCGGTTCGTCCTTTGTAGGATGCGACATGGGAGGGGCAATGTTTGAAAGCTGTGATTTTTCATATGCGATTGTTGTCGGGATGAGGTTTAAGAAAAAAGATGTTTTTGGGATGAATTTCACCGAAGCAAGGCTCAGCGATTGTATTTTCAGTGAGTCGCATCTTCATTCCTGCAAGTTTACCAGAGCCGTGTTCAACAATGTATCCTTTGAGAAGACGGATATTCGCCAGGTGGATTTCCATGGCTCGAATCTCACGGCGTGTAATTTGAAAGGTGCGAAGATTTCCCTTGCTCAGTCGGTTATGATTGCTCAGAGCTTTGGTGCGGTATGTGAGGATTTTATTTGAGATTTGTAACATTTTGCGGTTAATATCAACAAAAACTGACGGAGGTTTTAGTACATAATTACCCGAAAGGCAGATTTCTTTGCGGTATACTTGACAAAATTCGCAATTTATCATATAATATACTTGACCTAAAATTATGAGAAGGTAAGGATTTTATGATAAATATAAATGTTAAGCTTAACACCATGAACGATGTAAAGGAATTCTGTAACATTCTCTCGAGTTACTCCTTTGATGCACAGATAAGTTCCGGAAATGATACGGTAGATGCAAAGTCCATAATTGGGATTTTTACTCTTAATTTGCAAGGTACGACGGTGCTTTCGGTGGATACGCAGAATTTGCTTGATTTGCCGGAGAGGATTTATAAATATATGGCGTGATGCCGTAAGTCTTAATGAATATGCGAAACCATCCTCGGTGTGAAATCGGGGATGGTTGTTTTTTGCTTACTGTGTTTTTAAATTAGAACTTATTTTTGTCGGGCTTGATTTCTGCGGCGGTGCCTGCAACGTCAATTCGGGCGGAGGTGTTCAGGGAGGATGTGTTATGTTCTTGTCACAGAGGGTATCCGACCGGACTTATATAAATTTCGAGCATCACGGAGTTGACCCTTTCGACAGGGCAATTGCACAGGACACTTCACTGACGTGGACCATTGTGGGGTAAAGCTGAAAAGCACATGAAATGTTATTTTTTATGTGCTTTTACTTTTTGACAGATAAAAAACGAAATTGACAAATCACACAAAAATATATCTTTTTTTACATACTTGAATTTATATATTTTTTGGTTATTTGGCGTAAAAATACTATATATTGTAATTTTTGATAATTTTTACTTTTATTAACAAAAATATATAAGTAAATTTAATAATGAGGCGATGGTAATTGTTTAGTCATTTAAATAGAAAAATATATTTACATCCTTATAGTAATTGTTCAGTTTATTCACAAACGACATACATATTCATGTGGTATAATTATTATGCGAGAAATGGTAAAAATGAACCGAATTTACCGTAATGCTGACTGAAAAAATATTATCATTCCTAAATTTCCAAGGCAGGTATTTTTATGAAGTTACTGATTTCAATCAATTTTGAAGAAGAATCAAAACAAATTTTATATGACCACATGAAGCTGTTGACACGGAACTGCGATAAAGGCACATTTACTAAAAAGGACAACATACATTTATCGCTTGTTTATATAGGTGAGACTACCCGTATAGGTGCAGTCGTCGAGACTATGGACGCAATAGATGCAGAACGATTCGAAATTTCACTTTCCGACAACGGCAAGTTCAGACGTTCCGGCGGCGAAGTATATTGGGTCGGCATAGAAGAGAGCACCGAACTTATCAAGCTTCAGAAAATACTTTACAGAAGTCTTGTCAGAAAAGGCGTAATAAAGGAAAAGAATGATTTTAAGCCGCATCTTACGGTTTCTAGAGATACGGTTGTTGCCAAGGAAATGGTGCCTGAAACAGACTTTACGGCGACAATCCCAGTCAAGAGAATAAGTCTTATGAAGTGTGAGCCTTCGCCTTTGAGGGACAGAGTGTTTTATACGGAGGTTTATGCAAAGGAGCTTCGTCAGCCGAAGTAGGGACTGCAGAGGTAAAGTGCACTAATACAGAATGAATAAAAAACAAGGTGTATCCGTGAAAAATTCGGGTACACCTTCTTGGTTTGTATTGGGTTATCTTCTTTTCTTTTTTGCTTTTTTTCTTTTTTTGCGGGACATTCTTGCTCCGAATATTGAGAAGATGAAGCTCGCAGCGTAAAGAATGCCGGAGAACAGATAGTTCTTGTCATCCTCACTTTTTCCGAATACAATTGAGAGGGATACGAGGATCAGAATTATTACAAGCGATGTAAGGATTCCGGTGAAAAGAAAGCTTCCGTCCCGTCCGGAATTTGCGGCAAATGCCGATACGAAAGCTGTCAACGATACCGTTATTACTGCCGCGGTGGATATGTAGGCTTCCGGAGTTTCGGTTTTTGAAAGTATCAGAGGAATGATGAGGATGCAGGCAGTGAAGAATATTACGCCGGTTATGAGACCTCGAAGTATGGCTGAGGTACCGCCGGGTTTCTTGGATGTGGTGGTGTTTTTTTTGTACAGGCTGTTGTCCATTGGTATTCTCCCTTTGTTGGTTCTTTGTTTTTATTTATATGTGGGAGGATTTGGGGATATTCGTGAATTGAGATTTTTTTCTTGATTGTAATAACTTCTGAATTGGTGTTTTTGGGTTTTTGCTTAATTTCAAACACTCTGCGTTAAGTTTGACAGACTGCTAATCTCTGCCTTTCGCCTTGCCGACGGGGAGAAATCTCGCAAGCGAGCTAACTTTTTTTCAACAGTCAAAAAAAGTAACCAAAAAAGGACCGCTTAGTGGCTTTGCCCCTAAGAAGTTTGCAAGCAAACTTTAAAGAATCCGAAGGATTCTTCTGAACCCTTTGGGATGTACTTCGAAGATTTTTGTTGCTTTCTTCTGTTGGAACAGCTCGATTGTCCATCCCAGGGGGCTGGCGCCCCCTATCACCCCTGAGTTTAAAATTTTGGTTTCTGCTGATTTGAGGTTTTGGTTGAAAGTGGGGCACGACCTGTGTGTCGTGCCATGAGGGTTTTGCTTCGCAATGCACAATGCATAATGCATAATGCATAATTTAGGTAAAAAGCTTCGCTTTTGATTTTATTGTATCGCACTGCGGTGCGAGGAAATTGCAATAATCACAATTCGCTTTGATTAATTTTTTTGGTGTGCATATATGTAGGGCGTGACGACGAAGATGTACCATCTTGGGCACGCCGTGGCAGACATCTCAGCAATCACATACCGTACAACGCTCCGCAGGTGCACAAACCATGCCTCGCCCTTTGGGAGAGGTGGCAGCGAAGCTGACGGAGAGGGTGCAGGCATCGCAACAATCACAATCCGCACAATGCTCCGTGGGCACAACTATACCCATTTCTTTATTCCGGGCAATAAAAAGAACCGAGGTCGGTTGCTGTTTGACCTCGGATTTTGGTTTGGCTCTGTATGAATTACTCTCAAAACTAATTAAGAGAATAACTGCAGGTATATTATTTCTTAACCTTGAAGGTTGCGGGCTTGCTTTCGGTTGCTTCATTTGCTTTCTTTACAACATTTCTTACTGCCCAGGTTTCAAATTTCATCTTTGTTCTGTCGGAGCTTGTTTCGATAACGATGGCATCTTCTCTCTTGGAAACAATCTTGCCTACGATGCCGCCGATGGTTACGATTTCGTCGCCGATTGCAAGGTTATCTCTCATTGCTTTTGCTTCCTTTTCCTGCTTCTTTTGAGGACGGATGCCTATGAAGTAGAAAATTGCTACCATGAGGATGATGGGGAGAAGCATTCCGAGCATACTGCCGCTCTGACCTGCTGTTGCATCCTGAAGTGTATAAAGGTTTGTAAGTGACATTTTTAATACCTCCGAAAATTTAATTTGATTGCATAACAAAGTGTATTATATCACGCTTTTTATTATTTTTCAATAACAAAAGGGGAAAATAGTAAATATTTACAAATTATTCTGTGCCTATTCAATCATCAACGCGAAGTCCCAATTTTTCGACATATTCGTTGTAGAAGCTATTCCATCTGTCCTCGTCCATGGCTTTGCGGATTTCCTCCATAAGCTCGTTGTAGAAATATAGGTTGTGTATGACGCAAAGGCGCATTGCGAGGGTTTCGCGGGCTTTGAAAAGGTGTCTTATATACGCTCTTGAGTAATTGCGGCACACGGGACACTGACAGTCCGGATCAAGAGGTCGCGGATCTCTTTCGTATTTATTGTTATTGAGGTTCATGTGACCGCGCCATGTGAAAAGGTTACCGTGTCTTGCGTTTCTACTTGGCATTACGCAGTCAAAGAAGTCCACGCCACGGTTTACCGCTTCAAGGATATTTACGGGAGTTCCGACGCCCATAAGGTATCTGGGCTTATCCTTGGGGGCAAAGGGCTCGACCTGCTCAATAATATGGTACATAACCTCAGCTGGCTCACCTACAGCAAGTCCGCCTATGGCATATCCCGCAAGATCAAGCTCTGCAATTTCTTTCATATGATTGATACGCAAATCGTCAAAGGTAGCTCCCTGGTTTATTCCGAACAGTACTTGACCGGGATTTATTGCGTTTTCTTCCTGCCTGTTCTTTTCGACTTCCTCCATGCAGATTTTGAGCCATCTTGTTGTTCGCTCGCAGGAAGCTTTTGTATATCTGTATTCGGCGGGATTCTTTATACATTCATCGAATGCCATTGCAATATCCGAGCCGAGATTTGCCTGGATTCTCATACTTTCACGGGGGCCCATGAAGATTCTTTTTCCGTCCATGTGGGACTGGAATGTTACGCCCTCTTCGGTTATTTTTCTGATAGCGGCAAGGGAGAATACCTGAAATCCGCCGCTGTCTGTAAGGATAGGACCGTCCCAGTTGAAGAATTTGTGGAGTCCACCGAGATCACGTATCAGTTCATCACCCGGTCTTATATGAAGATGATAGGTGTTTGAGAGCTCGACCTGGCATTTGATTTCGCGAAGATCCATTGTTGAAACTCCGCCCTTGATTGCGGCAGAGGTCCCTACGTTCATGAATACGGGAGTCTGGATTTTTCCGTGGGGTGTTATGAATTCGCCACGTCTTGCGTTTCCGATTTGCTTTTTGAGTGTAAACATATTTTGGTTTCCTTTACTTTATTTTAGGTTCTTGAGAACATTTTATCCAGCTTTGATTTTGTAAATTCCAATATTACCGGTCTTCCGTGGGGGCAATACAGCACAGCTTCATCCGAGAAGAGTATATCCGCTATCATTGTGGAGGACAGCTTTGAGGTTTTTGTCCCTGCTTTTACTGCGGCTTTACAGGCTGCGGTATAGAGAGCTCTGTCAAAGATGTCGCCTATTGCTTTACCTCCGGCTTTGGCTATTTGTCCTGCGAGATATACAAAGGTTTCTCCGGCACTGCTTGTGTCAATTTCTGCGGGAATACCTCGGAGAAGATATGTGTTTGTTCCGAATTCCTCAAAGACATAGCCGATATTTTCAAGGTACTCTCCGTTTTCTGCTATGGCAATTGATTCCTCGGCGGCTACATTTACTGTTATGGGGATGAGAAGCAGCTGTGTGCCGCCCTCTTTTTTGCCTTTTTTGAGGGATTCGTATATTATCCGCTCGTGTGCGGCGTGCTTGTCTATCATATAAAGTGTAGAGTCACGCTGTACGATGATATATGAGTTGAAGGCTTCGCCGATTACGGTTATTCCGCTGCTGACTCTTTGCATGAGTTCTGCTGCCGTATCCTTGTCTGCAATTTCCTTGAACGGAGCTTCGGGGGTATCGGTTGCTTTGCGGGGCATACTTTGGAACAGGGATATGTCTTCGGGAGAGTAAGGCTGCTCTGTTTGTTCTCCTGAGTTCTTTGAGCATTCTTCTTTCGGTGTTGCTTCGGTTTTTTGTGCTTGTTCGGGGGATTCTTCCGTTTTCGGTTTCTTTTTGCTCAGAATCTCGTTGATCTTTTGTTCAAGCATGGAGCTTTTAGAGGCTGGTTTTGAATTCTTTAGAGCCTCGATACTGTTGTAGTCAACCCGAATAAATTCGAGAGATGCTTGACTTTCGGTGGCTTGAATATCCCGGTTCGGCAAGGCTTGCTTTTTGGGGTTGTCCGTTTCTGATTTATTCTGTATGCTTTCCTGTGCTTTGGGATATTCGGGTGCTTTTGCGTATTCCGGCACACTGTAGTCGAAGTTTAGTGAATTTACGCCGTTTGTGTTTTCTTTGCCGTAAATCTTCTCAATACTTTCGGGATTGGGTACGGAAATAACACCTTTATCCGCTATCATCTCCGAGGGCTTTGCGAAGGCTTCGACGAAGGTGTCCTTGCCGGTTTCGGAGTTGTTGACGGTAACGTCGGGGGCTTTGCGCTCAAGGTTGTCGATGAATCTTTGTGCCCTTGGCGGTGCGAAGGAGTTCATGCCTCTTGAAAGGGCGTTCCTGACGGCGTACATTACTGTTTCAAACACCTGTCGCTCGCCTGTGAATTTGACTTCAAGCTTTGCGGGGTGGATATTGATGTCCACTTTATCGAAATCTATTTTCAGGAACAGCACGCAAGCGGGGAATTTACCTATGGGGCAGAAGCTTTTGAAGCCCTCCTCGAGTCCTGCCGCCATTGTGCCTGATTTTATATATCTTTCATTTATAAAGAAATTCTGCAGATTCCTGTTTGGTCTTGCAAACTGTGGCTTTCCGATAAAGCCTGTGACTTCTATATCGCCCAAGGTATAGGATACCGGGAGCATATTGTCGGTGAACTCTTTGCCGAGTGCTGCGTAGATGCAGTTTTTGAGGCTTCCGTCACCGGGGGTTTTGAGCTTTACGCCGCCGTCGGAAATAAATGTCACTGCGATGTGCGGTTTTGAGAGTGCGAATTTTTCCACTGCCGCACCGACGGCTTTTGTTTCCGATACGTCTCTGCGAAGAAACTTTCTTCTTGCCGGGACATTTTCAAATAGGTTTTCTGCAATTATGGTAGTACCTACGGGACAGCCTGTTTCGGAAATTTCTTTCTTTTCGCCGAAGTCTGCGGAAAAGTAAGTGCCTGTATCGTCTTCCTTGCGTTTTGTTATGATTCTAAGGCGTGTTACTGCGGATATTGCTGCGAGTGCTTCGCCCCGAAATCCCAATGTGGATATTGCCGCAAGGTCGTTTTTATCTTTTATTTTGCTTGTTGCGTGGCGCAGGATACATACCGGGACGTCCTCTGCAGAGATTCCGCAGCCGTTGTCGCTGACTCTTATGTATGTGCTGCCGCCGTTCTTTATTTCAACGGTTATTTGTGTTGCTCCTGCGTCGGCGCTGTTTTCCAGAAGCTCCTTTATTGCGCTGGAGGGACGCTCGACTACTTCGCCTGCGGCGATTAGGTTTGCGGTGTGTTTGTCAAGGACGTTGATTATGCCCAATTTTTAGGATCACCTCCGGGGGATGAGATAAATGAGGGATGGTTTTTCTGAACTCTTTGTTTGGTTTGGTAAGGGGGATTAACTGCGATGTTGTTGCGTTTGGTTTTTTATTTGTGGCTTTTTGCGGTTGGTTTAACAGGCTGCTGGGTTGGGGCTTTTGGGGTTTCTGCTGATTTTTTACTTTCTGCGTTTTGTTCAACAGATTTCTGATTTATTGTTTTTTGGTTTCTTTTGAATTCTTACTGGCTGCGTTTTGTTTAAGCGGCTGCTAATCTTTGCCTTTCGCCTTGCCGGCGGGGCGTTACTGTTTTTTCTACAGCGAAAAAAAGTAACCAAAAAAACGCCGCTCAGGGACTTCGTCCCTAAGAAGTTTGCAAGCAAACTTTAAAGAATCCGAAGGATTCTTCTGAACCCTAAAATGTGTTGCTTCAAAGATTTTTTGTTGCTTTCTTCTGTTGGAACAGCTCGATTGTTCTGCCCAGGGGGCTGGCGCCCCCTATCACCCCTGAGTTTAAAATTTTTGGTTTCTGCTGATTTGAGGTTTTGGCTGAAAGTAGGGCACGACCTGTGTGTCGTGCCATGAGAACATCGCAACAATCACAATCCGTACAACGCTCCGTGGGTGCACATCTTGCCTCTCCCTCTGGGAGAGGTGGCAGCGAAGCTGACGGAGAGGGTCTTCGCAGGCATCGCAAACATTACAAATTAAACAAAATATCCGAGGGTGCAGCGACCTATGTAGGGCACGACCTGTGTGTCGTGCCATGAGGGTTTTGCTTCGCAATGCACAATGCGCAATGCACAATGCACAATGCATAATGCATAATGCATAATTTAGGTAAAAAGCTTCGCTTTTGATTATATTGTATCGCACTGCGGTACGAGGAAATTGCAATAATCACAATTCGCTTTGATTAATTTTTTTGGTGTGCATATATGTAGGGCGTGACGACGAAGATGTGCCATGAGGACATCTCAGCAATCACATACCGCACAACGCTCCGCAGGTGCCACATATCTTACATAGTATATTTCTTAAGCTCATAAAGCCTTTGAAGCGCTTCAATCGGTGACAATGTGTCAAGGTCGGTATGCTTTATCATGCTGTAGATTTTGTCTTTCGAGAGATCCTCAAAGGAGAGGGTTGGTTCTTCCTGCTTTTGCTTTGCGCCTCTGCCAAGAGGGATGCCTATGCCGTTTTCAAGGCTTTCAAGGACTTCTTTCGCACGCTTTATTACTTCATTCGGGACGCCTGCCAGCTTTGCTACTTCTATACCGTAGCTGTCGTCTGCGGCACCCTCGACTATTTTGCGCAGGAATATAAGCTCGTCGCCTCTCTTTTTTGCAGCGATTGAGTAGTTTACTATGCAGGGGAAGGTTTCCGAGAGCTCGGTGAGTTCGTGGTAGTGGGTTGCGAACATGGTTTTTGCACCGATTTTTTTACCTGCGGTGTATTCGGCTATGGCTCTGGCGATACTCATACCGTCGTAGGTGGAGGTACCCCTGCCGATTTCATCGTAGATTATAAAGCTCTTTTTTGTGGCGTTGGCAAGGATGTATGCTACCTCGTTCATTTCAAGCATAAATGTTGACTGACCGGAGGCTAAATCATCGCTTGCGCCCACTCTTGTGAATACCTTGTCCACGATGCCTATTCTTGCACTCTCGCATGGAACGAATGAGCCTATCTGTGCCATGATGACTATAAGGGCATTCTGACGCATATATGTGGATTTACCTGCCATATTGGGACCGGTTATCAGCATTATTCTTCTGTTTTCGTCAAGGTACGCATCGTTTGGAACAAACATCTGATTTCCCGACATATACTTTTCCACAATCGGGTGTCTGCCGCCTTTTATGTCAAGCTTATCCGAATAGTCAACCTCGGGGCAGACGTAGTTGTTTTTGCTTGCAACATCCGCAAGTGATACATAAACGTCAAGTCTTGCAAGAAGTGCGGCGGTTCTCTGAAGTCTTACGACGTTTGCCGAGATGAATGAGCAGAGCTTTACAAACAGCTCGTATTCAAGGGCAACGATTTTATCCTGCGCGCCGAGAACCTTGGCTTCCATGTCTTTAAGCTCTTGGGTTATATATCTTTCGCAGCCTGTGAGAGTTTGTTTTCTTATGTAGGTTTCGGGTACCATGTCTATGTTGGATTTTGTGACTTCTATGTAGTATCCGAAAACTCTGTTATAGCCGATTTTCAGATTTTTTATGCCTGTGGCTTCCTTTTCCTTTTGCTCAATCTGTGTTATCCAGCTTCTGCCCTCGCCCATGATACTGCGAAGCTCGTCTACCTGTTCATTGTAGCCGTCCCGTATAAAGCCGCCTTCACGCACGGAGAACGGAGGATTGTCGCAGATTGCGGCGTGGATTTCTTCTTTTATGTCGCAAAGCTCATCTATATTCATGTAAAGGTCGCAAAGCTCCGGGCATTCCATTGCGGCAAGAAGCTCACGGATTTTCGGCAGGTGCTCGCAGGTTGTCATAAGGGCTGTGAGATCTCTGCCGTTTGCGGTGCCGTAGATTATTTTGGTTAGAAGTCTTTCTATGTCGTTTATGCCGGAAAGCTCGGTTTGCAGTTCTTCCTTTGCGATGAAGCTTCCGAAAAGCTCTTTTACCGCTTCCTGTCTTGTGTTTATCATGTTGACGGACACAAGAGGCTGTTCCACCCACTTGCGAAGGAGTCTTGAGCCCATTGCGGTTTTTGTTTTATCCAGCACCCACAGAAGTGTACCTCTTTTTTCACGGGTACGCATGGCTTCGCACAGTTCGAGGTTTCTTCTTGTGTTGACGTCTATTGCCAAAAACTGCTCGTTATTGTAGTAGGTGAGCTTGTTTATGCTTGAAACGTCTTTTTTCTGGGTTTCGGTAAGGTAGTCGAGAAGTGCCGAAAGTGCTGTGAGTGCGGGAGATTCGGCATCTATTCCGTATTCTGTAAGGTAGTCGTTGCCGAACTGCTTTGAGAGTATTTCAAGTCCTTTGGAAAATCTTTCGGTTTCGCCTGCACCCAAAAATGCACCGAGTCTGCCTCTTATGTATTCGGCAAGCTCGTCAAGGCTTTCCTCGTCAATATTGGTGATAATCTCGCTGGGACTGTAGACTGCAAGCTCGCCCGTAAGTCTTGAGATTATGTCGCCTTGCGAAAAGTCAGTTGCATAAACCTCTGCCGTGGAAATATCCGCAACGGCAAAGCCTGCACGGGAACCTTCGATAAACATTGCACAAAGGTAGTTGTTCTTGCCGTCAAGAAGAAGGCTGCCCTCGGTAACCGTACCCGGGGTGATTATTCTTACAACATCTCTTTTTACTATGCCTTTGGCGGTTGCAGGGTCTTCCACCTGTTCGCAGATTGCGACTTTGTAACCCCGGCTGACAAGCTTTGCGATATATCCTTCAGCACTGTGATAGGGGACACCGCACATGGGGGCACGCTCTTCCATGCCGCAATCACGACCTGTCAACGTCAGCTCCAGCTCACGGGAAGCCGTTTTTGCATCGTCAAAGAACATTTCATAAAAGTCCCCCAGACGGTAAAAGAGTATGTGGTCTTTGTATTGTTCTTTTACTTCAAAGTATTGAAGCATCATGGGCGTGTAGGGCATTGGAAGCACCTCGGCTTTCTTTAAGATGGATGTGAAGCCCACTTGGAGCTTTTTAATGCACAATGCATAATGCACAATGCATAATTATTGTTGAAAGCTTCGCTTTCTTCATTTGATTGAAATTCTTGTGTGAATTTATTGGGGTTTAATGTGATTATGATTGTCTTGTAAAACAAAGCAACAAGTTTGCAGTTTGTAAGTTTAAATTAAAAGTAATTTTTCAAAGAAAAATATCCTTGATTATGCATTAAGAAGAACGCAAAGCGTTCTTTAAAGAATACTACGGATTCTTCTTGCGCATTAAGCATTGCACTGATTTATCAGTGCTTACAGTTGCTCTTGCAAGACTCACAATGCCCGCTGCACGCACCGCTTGCGCTCTTTACTTCGTCGGGGTCTGCAAGGAATGAGCCTATTGTGGAGTTGACGGCACCGAGAAGTACGTTGAATTCCTGTTCTGCTGTCTGGAATCTCTGATATACGGGGTGCTCGTTTATCTCACGGTAAAGAGTTTCGGCTCTTGCGCCGATGGCGTCGATTATCTGCTCGTCGGCGTTTGTCAGCTCTGCCTGCTTGTCAAGCAAATCCTTTTGTACTTTAAATTCGGAGAGCTTTGTTTTAAGCTCGTCGCTTGCGAAGAATTCTTTTTTTGCTTCTGTGTATTCCTGAAATTTCTTGCAGCCTTGAAGTTCCTTGCCTAAGGTTTTTGCGAGTTCTACTATCTGAAGTTCTGTCATAATGTTTGTCCTTTCGATTGATTGTGAATTGTGTTTGTTAAATACTAACGGCTCCGGGCGGAACGGGCGACCACACAGGGATTGTCCCTACAGATTGTTATTCCGATGTCAGCCGATTGTGCATTGTA
Source organism: Eubacteriales bacterium (assembly GCA_045604705.1). Taxonomy (GTDB): domain Bacteria; phylum Bacillota; class Clostridia; order Oscillospirales; family CAG-382; genus SIG622. The sequence continues at coordinate 48,251 of JAZUOO010000022.1, read as the reverse complement.
AATTTTAAATTATTTCTGCATAAACGCTCGCCCCCTCGGCGGATGTTACCTTTACGTTTATGTATTCTCCGTAATAGTCTTTGTCGGATTTGAATTTTATAATCTTATTGCCGGAATTTCTGCCCGAGCAGTAACCATCCTCTGCAGGGTGTGTGTCAACGAGGATTCGCATTTCTCTGCCGACAAGTTTTTTGCCCAAAGAGGCATTGACCTCCGATTCAAGTTCGAGAAGTCTTGAAAATCTTGCGCTCTTTTCCTCTTTTGTAAAGGGGTCGGGCATTTCTGCTGCGGGTGTGCCGTTTCTCGGGGAGAAGATAAATGCGTAGATTGAGTCGAAGCCGACTTCTTTTACTGCGGAAAGTGTATCTTCAAACTGCTGTTCCGTTTCACCGGGGAAGCCCACTATTATGTCTGTTGTCAGGGTTATGTCCGGCATTGCGGTTTTGATTTTTTTTGCTACTTCAAAGTATCTTTCCCTGTCGTAGTGGCGGTTCATTGCACGAAGGACTTCGCTGCTTCCCGACTGCATCGGCAAATGGAAGTGCCGTGCAATTTTCGGATTTTTTGCCATTACCTCGATAAGCTCATCGGAGGCGTCCTTCGGGTGACTTGTCATGAAGCGGACAAGGAAGTCACCCTCGATTTTGCATATCTCTTCAAGTAGTTGGGCAAAGGTTATTCTTTCTTCCTCCGGGAGGCTCTTGCCGTAGGAGTTGACGTTTTGTCCGAGAAGTGTTATTTCTTTATACCCCTTTGCCGCAAGTTCGCGTACTTCGTCGAGGATTGCTTTGGGACTTCTGCTTCTTTCTCTGCCTCTGACGTAGGGGACTACGCAGTAGGTACAGAAGTTATTACAGCCGTACATTACCGATACCCATGCACGGAAAGTACTGTCACGCTCTATGGCACTGCCCTCGATTATGGAATAATCCTTCGTGTCAACGTAGTATCTTCTTCTCTTGTTTGTCACAACATCATAGAGAATTTCCGGGAATCTGTGTAGCATATTTGTGCCTGCGACAAAATCAACGTAAGGATAGCTGTGCTTTATTGTATTCTTTCTGTGTTCCTGAGCCACCATACAGCCCCAGAGTCCTATGAGAAGCTCGGGATTCTTTTCTTTAAGGTGCTTGAGCTGTCCCGTTTTTGAAAGGGCACGGAGTTCTGCGTGTTCACGGACGGCACAAGTGTTGAAGACGATAAGGTCTGCCTCTTCGAGAGTGTCGCATTTTTCGTAGCCGCACTTTATTGCCCAGCCGAGGATTCTTTCACTGTCTGCTTCGTTTTGCTGGCATCCGAATGTCTGCACGCAGACTTTGAGATTCTTGTCTGCATTCAGTTCGCAAAGCTCCCGGCATAGACCGTATTGCTCCTGTATGTCGTTGTAGTTGAAATCTATATGTTTTTTCATGTTGCTCCGTTTACTTTGCTCTGTCGTAGAGCTTTTTTATATCATCCGTTGTAAAGGTGTACTTCTTACCGCAGAACTGACATCCCACATCAATGGGCTTGCCGTCATTTATGATGTCCTCAAGCTCCTTTTTGCCAAGGGATACAAGAGCTTTTTCAACTCTTTCGCCCGAACAGTCACAATGGTAGGAGCAGTCTATTTCGTCGAAGATGTCTATTTCAATGTCGCCCATGATTTCAAGGAGAAGTTCTTCGTTTGTTTTGCCCTCGCTGAACATATGGGACACGTTGGAGAGGACGGGAACCCGCTCGGAGAGTCTGTCGATAAATTCATCGTCTGCACCGGGCAGAAGCTGAATCATGACACCGCCTGCACCTATTGCTTTGTAGTCTGTGCCGATAAGAACGCCGAGAGCACATACCGTGGGAATCTGTTCGCTTTTTGCGTAGTATTCGGTTATATCCTCGGCAATTTCGCCTGATACTATCGGAATCATGCCAACATAAGGTTCGCCCTCGCCGCAGTCACGGATAATATACATATTTCCTTTGCCGACAGCTCCTGCAACGTCAAGCTTGCCTTTTGCATTTGTGGGAAGATCCGCTGTCGGGTTTTCGGCACAGCCCTTTACGTTTCCGTAGTAGTCGGAGGTGGCAATCAGCTTTCCGCATACGCCGTCGCCGTCAAAGGTGAGGGTTGCGCTGTCGGTTTTGTTCTTCAGCATTACGCCGATGAGGGAAGCTGCCGTAAGTGTTCTTCCGAGAGCCGCCGCACAGGTGGGGGAGAGGTGGTGGATGTCGATGGCGTCGTTTACCATTTCCTTTGAGTTGATTATCAGTATTCTTGCGTTGCCGCAGCGTGTCATTGCTCTTGTGATTGTGTTCTGTTTCATTTTGTAATCCTCTGTTGTATCTTTTTTGCAACTATATAAAGTCTGTCATCGGCTTCCTCGCAGCCTTCCCGAAAATCATAGTCCCCGAAAATTCCACAAAGCTCAAATCCGGAATCCGACAGCATTTTCTTTATGCTTCTTTCCGTGTACATTCTTTCACGCTGATGTTCGTCTGTTCTTTCGTATCTGCCGTCCTCACATTCTGTGAAGATTGAAAGGTAGAAGTCGCAGATTTTTGTTTTGGGGTTATAGAAATTTTGCCATGCACACAGGACTCCCTCGTTTTCTATGACGTAAGCGTTGTCGCCGTAGGTGGTTTGGAATTTCTTTTTTGAGTTTATGTCGAATATGAATATGCCGCCGTCGGAGAGGTTTTTATGTACGTTTGAAAGGGTTTGTACGAAATCCGAGGGCTTTGTAAGGTAATTCATGCTGTCGAGCAGGCACAGCACCGCATCGGCTTTGGTGTAGAGTGTAAAATTTCTCATGTCAGCGCAGACGAATCTTATGTCTGTATCTGCATTTCTTGCTTTGAATTCCGCTTCGGTGAGCATTTCAAGTGAAAGGTCGGAGGCAGTAACATTGTACCCTCGTTTTGACATCTCGATTGCCATGCTTCCCGTACCGCAGGCTATCTCGCATACTTTTGAAATTTCTCTACCGGAATATTTATTAAAAGCCGTGCACAGAAAATCTGCCCATGCTTTTGTGTCTATTTCGTCGTTTAAAGCATCATAAACAGATGCCATGGTATTCCCGTATATCATTTGACAGTTTTCCTTTAAAAGTGAATAATCATACAGAATATATTATAACACAAGTAAGTCGTACATTAAACAACAAATTGTTAAAATATAAAGAAAACTCCCGAAAACAAACCGGTTTCCGGGGGTACAAACGAAATATTTTTTGATTTTTTGCATGAATACGGTTAAAGGATTCCTGTCCGATAAATTCCAAATCCTATTCTCTAAATCCTAGTTCCTAGTTCCTAAATCCTATACCCCTTATCCTGCGAATGCGGCGTGTCGGGTCATCACGCCCTACGGGTATATACCGAATTTTGAGATTTAAGCTTCTTCCCTCTTCATTCTCAAAAGCTCCAGCTCTTCACGTGTAAGACATTTTGTTGTCATATCTCTTGTCACCTTTTCTTTATCTGCACATACCACAACCCGAAGATTCGGATACGCTGCCGTGTCCAAAAAAGAAACCGGGATGGCTTTATCGGTTATGAGAATATCTATATCGGAAAGGCGACAGAAGGTATAGGGGAGGCTCTTGTCAAGTTTGGAGGTGTCCATCAGCATTATGACTGTACGTGCTTTTTTGACGATGAAGCTTTTAAGCTCGCTTTCTGCGTAGTTGCCGCAGGAGAACCCGTTATTCTGGGAATAGCCTGACGGTGCGATAAAGGCGATGTCTATGTTGATGTCGGAGAGGAAATCTATCGCCATACTGCCGGTGACGGATATGCTTTCCCTGTTGACTATACCGCCGACAAGATTTATGATGGGGTGCTGCTTTTTCGAAAGCTCCAATGCAATGTTGGGACCGGGAGTTGTGATGGTAATGTGGTCGTCCGGGATGTTTTCCGCAAGGCGCATGATGGTGGTACCGGAGTCGAGGAAGTATGACTTCCCTTTCTCGATGAACATCAGTGCTTTTGCGGCAATTGCGACCTTGGAGTTGTAGTTTTCCTTTTCTCTTTCTGCATAGCCGTCATCGGAGGTGGAGGTTATGAATTTCATGGATCTTGCTCCGCCTCTTACTTTTATAAGCTCGCCTTGCTTTTCAAAATATTCAATATCACGTCTTAGAGTCATGCTTGTGACATCCGGGAATTTTTCTTCGAGTTCCTTTAGAGAGATAAAGGGTTGTGCGTGGATAAGCTCTGAAATAAGCTGTCTTCTTGCGGCCTTCATGATTTTTGATCCTTTCTTTTCAGGTTTTTTAAAACCAAACGCAGGTACAAAAATATCACATTTGCACACTATATGAGTATTTTACCATTAAAACATCCCATTGTCAAGATAAAATTAGCAAGTTGTTACATAATATCAAAAAATATACTTCGATTTTTGTATAAAATCACAAATAAATATTTCGTGTTGTGAAAATGAAACAAAACATCAAAATCGATGAGGCAAGAGGTTGTGATGATATTTTTTCGGAAAACCGATTTTTTGCACCTCGGTATTATTATGAGAAAAAGCGGGAAATCTATCAACAAATGAAGGTTGTTCACATAAAGTTTAAATCTTTGCTTTGCTTTTTCATTGGGAAAGACTTGAAATTTACCATGATTTGTATTACAATATATACGATATATTGTTTTATGTTGTTAAAAATCTCAAATATATATTAGGTATGGTAGATTCCATATGCGGAAAGGAAACACTATGGAAACAAGAAAGTTCAAAAGAATAGGTGTGCTTACCTCCGGCGGTGATGCACCCGGAATGAATGCAGCGGTTAGAAGCGTTGTAAGAACGGCTCTTGCTAACGGCGTAGAGGTAATGGGAATAAACGGCGGCTACAGAGGTCTTATAGAAAATGATATGAAGCTCCTTGGTCCGCACGATGTATCAAATATAATCAATGAGGGCGGTACATTTCTTTATACGGACAGATGTCTTGAATTCAAGGAAGAGTCCGGTATGCAGAAGGCTCTTAAGGTTGCTGCGGAGAATAAGATTGACGGTCTTGTTTGTATCGGCGGTGACGGTACATTCAGAGGAGCTCAGGATATGACAAGAAGAGGTCTGCCTTGTATAGGTGTTACGGGTACTATCGACAATGACGTATCCTCTTCCGACTATACCGTTGGTTTTGATACTGCTATGAATACCGTTATCGAGATGGTTGACAGGCTCAGAGATACCTGCGAATCCCATGCAAGATGTAATGTCGTTGAGGTTATGGGCAGAGATGCGGGCTATATTGCGGTTAATACTGCAATTGCGACAGGTGCTACAGGCTGTGCGGTTAAGGAGCTTCCCTTTGATGAGGCGAAGGTCATTGAGAAAATCAAGCTCGCAAAGACATACAAGAAGAGAAACTTTATCGTTATCGTATCCGAGGGTATGGGCGGCGAGTTCGGTGAAAACCTTGCAAAGAAGATAGAAGCCGAGACAGGTGTTGAAACAAAGTTCGCAAGACTTGCTCACGTTCAGAGGGGCGGTCGTCCCACACTTCGTGACAGAGTCGCTGCAAGCAGAATGGGGGCTCATGCGGTTGAGCTTCTTCTCCGTGGTAAATCCAATCTTATCGTAACCGAGACTGACGGTGCTATCGGTGAAAAGGATATTGAATGGGCACTTATGTATGACAGAGTTTACAAGGGTAAGGCAAAGCAGGAAGAAATTGACAGGCTTGATCCTAAGGTTTACGAGGAAATGGTTGCTCTTGCGAAAATTAAGAGAGATAAGTTTATTGAGCTTTATGAACTTGGAAACAGCATCTCCATCTGACAGAAAATATTTTGTTGCGGCTCGGATTTCCCGGGCTGCTTTTTTATGTTTGTTTGTCATATTTCGGTGTAGCTTTTCATATTTTTGTTATGTCTTTGGTAAATTTTAAAAAAATTGTCGATTTTTACTATTAAAAACTTATTTTTAGTTATTTTTCCTATTGAAATTTAACTAAAAAAGGTGTATAATATATGTACATAATACGAAGTATTTAAAATGCTTTTAAAAAATTGCGATGTGAAAGGATTTTTATGACAGTTAAGAAAAATGATGTTGCTCCGTATCTGTTTAATCAGGGGACAAATTTTAAGGCGTATCTTTATCTCGGATCGCATTTTGAGGTGAGAGATGGAATTAAGGTATGCGTGTTCAGAGTATGGGCTCCGAATGCGGACAGCGTTTCGGTCTGCGGTGATTTCTGCGGCTGGGATTGTGGCGTTCCAATGTGCAGATGCAGCGGAGGAATATGGGAAGCGGAAATCCCGAATGTTAAGATATATGACTGCTATAAGTACAGGATTGTGAATGGTGATAAGGTATTGTACAAAGCGGATCCTTATGCTTTTCACGCGGAAACGCCACCGTATACTGCTTCAAAGGTTTACGATATATCGGGATATGAATGGCATGACAGTGAATGGATGAAAAATCGCAGGAAGCTTCATGAGGAGAAAAAATATGCCGTGCCGATGAATATCTATGAGATGCATCTTGAGTCCTGGAAAAAGAAAGAGGACGGCAATCCCTATACCTACAGAGAGCTTGCAGCAGAGCTTGCGCCTTATGTAAAAAGGATGGGATATACCCATATTGAGCTTCTGCCTGTTATGGAGCATCCTTTCGGAGGCTCGTGGGGCTATCAGGTGACGGGATATTTTGCACCGACATCAAGATTTGGCACGCCGCAGGATTTTATGTATTTTATAGATGAAATGCATAAAGCGGGAATCGGTGTCATCCTTGATTGGGTACCTGCACATTTTCCGAAGGATGCTCACGGACTTTATGAATTTGACGGTCAGCCCCTTTATGAGTATCAGGGAGCTGACAGGATAGAGCATGAGGGCTGGGGAACAAGGCGTTTTGACCTTGGCAGGAATGAGGTTGAGAGCTTCCTTGTATCAAGTGCGGCGTTCTGGGCAGAGGTTTATCACTGCGACGGTATAAGAGTTGATGCTGTTGCCTCCATGCTTTACCTTGACTATGACAAGAGACCGGGCGAATGGGTGCCCAATGTTTACGGTACTAATATTTGCCTTGAGGCTACGGCGTTTTTCGGAAAGCTCAATGATTACATGAAGCGGGAACATCCGGACGTTCTTATGATTGCGGAAGAATCGGCGGCGAGCGTTAAGGTGACGGGCTTTGAGGATGGCGGTCTCGGATTTGACTACAAGTGGAACATGGGATGGATGAATGATATTTTGTCCTATTGCGAGCTTGACCCGCTGTTTCGCAAAGGCAGTCACAATAAGCTTACCTTCTCTTTGACATATGCTTTTTCCGAAAGATTTATATTGCCGATTTCCCATGATGAGGTTGTGCACGGCAAAAAGTCACTTCTTGACAGAATGCCGGGAGAGTATCTCGGTAAATTTGCAGGCACCCGTGCTTTTATGGTTTATATGATGACGCATCCGGGGAAGAAGCTTAATTTCATGGGTAATGAGATAGGGCAGTTCACCGAATGGAATTACGAGGACAGTGTTGAGTGGTTTTTGCTTCAATATGACAGCCACAGGAAACTGCAGAGATTTTTTGCGGATATAAACAATTTGTATCTCTCACGGTGCGAGCTTTGGGAACAGGATGATTCCTGGGCGGGCTTTGACTGGATGATGGCAGATAACCGCGATTCGGGCGTTATAGCTTATATGAGGTACAATAAGAGTGGTGACGGACTTTTATGTGTTGTGAATTTTACTCCTGTGGCTCGTCCGGGATTTAAGATTGGTGTACCTTATGAGGCGATTTGTTCCTGTGTTCTGAATTCGGATGAGGAAAAATACGGTGGCAAGTCGGTAGGTAAGATTTTACCGATAAGGACGCAGATCGGGGCTTATGACGGCAGAGAATACAGCTTGACATTCGATCTTCCGGGATTTTCAGGGTTGATATTTGAGGCAAAGAGAGTGCCGCCGCCAAGGAAAAGGACTGTTAAAAAACAGGAGGTTAAGCCGAAGAAAACGGAGAAGCCGAATGCTCGTCCGAGGGCATCGGACAAGGTAAAGTAAAGATATATAAAATTAAAGCTTATTGCATTGAAAGCGGATTTATGTATCTTGCGATAAACATATATAAACATAAATAAATACCGAAAAGGTATAAGACAGGAGTAATGTTAAATGTTCAGAAAAAAGGAATGCGTGGCAATGCTGCTTGCGGGCGGTCAGGGAAGCAGACTTTATGCTTTGACTTCTAAGGTTGCAAAGCCTGCGGTACAGTTCGGAGGAAAGTACAGAATTATAGATTTCCCTCTGTCAAACTGTATTAATTCGGGTATAGATACGGTGGGTGTGCTTACACAGTATCAGCCGCTTGTGCTTAACGAATATATCGGAAACGGTCTGCCCTGGGATCTTGACAGATACTTCGGCGGTGCTTCCATACTTCCGCCTTATCAGGGCAAGGAACGTTCGGACTGGTATAAGGGTACGGCGAATGCCATTTACCAGAACCTTGAGTTTATTGACAAGTTTGATCCGGATTACGTTCTTATTCTCTCAGGTGACCATATTTACAAGATGGACTATTCAAAGATGCTTGAATATCACAAGGCAAATGATGCAGCTTGTACCATTGCGGTGCTTGATGTTCCGCTTGAGGAAGCCTCAAGATTCGGTATTATGAGCGTTAATGATGACGGCTCAATTTACAAGTTTACGGAAAAGCCCAAGGAGCCGGACAGCACTAAGGCATCTATGGGTATATACATTTTCTCTAAAGACAAGCTTTTTGATTATCTGCGTGCTGATAATGCCAATCCCGATTCCTGCAACGACTTCGGTAAGAATATTATTCCCGAGATGCTGGCGAAGGGTGAAAAGATGATGGCTTATGAGTTTACCGGTTATTGGAAGGACGTAGGAACAATATCCTCTCTTTGGGAAGCGAATATGGATCTTATCGGTAAGAGCTCAAACTTCAATATTACAGATGAGGGATGGAGAATATATTCAAGAACAGAGAGCAGACCGCCTCATTTTCTGGGTGCAGATGCAAAGGTTGACAATTCGCTTCTTACCGAGGGCTGTGAGGTTTACGGTGAAGTCAAGAATTCTGTTCTCGGCTCCGGTGTAAAGGTTGCAAAGGGTGCAACTGTCATTGATTCCGTTATTATGTCGGATGTTGAGATTGGTGCAGGTGCGGTTGTGAACTACTGTATTATTGACAGCAATGCCAAAATCGGTGCAGGTGCACAGCTAGGCAAGGACAAGGATAAGGCATCCGGTATTACCGTTATCGGGGAGCGATGCAATATACCGGACGGAACTGTTATCGGTGATAACGAAATGATAACCGAGATGTGAAAGAGAGGGTGAACAGACATGACCGCTGTAGGACTTATTTTTTCGAATATACATGACAGAAACATTACAGAAATGACCAGAAAGAGAACAATGGCTTCTGTGCCTTTTGGTTGCAGATACAGGCTTATTGACTTTGCTCTTTCAAATATGGTAAACTCCGGTATTGACAAGGTTGGTATCGTTACCCACTATAATTATCAGTCGCTGCTTGACCATATCGGCAATGGTAAGGACTGGGATCTTGCACGCCGTTCGGGCGGTATAAAGATACTTCCGCCTTTTATTACGGCGTACGACAGCAATGTTGCCAATAAGCTTTATTCCACAAGACTCGAGGCGATGATAGGTGTCAATAACTTTATTAACCGCTGCAGCGAGGATTATGTGGTTCTTTCTGACTGTGATATTATCTGCAACATCAATCTCTCAAGGGTTATAAAGGAGCATGAGGAATGCGGTGCGGAGCTTACCGTTGTTACAAAGAAGTTGTTTATTACAGGGGAGGATGCGGGAAAGTACACTATCATTGAGCCTGATGAAGACGGATATGCAAAGTCTATTTACGACAGCACAAGCAATACTACCGGCATCAAAACCATTGCGGCTAACATATTTGTTATAAAGAGAACCAATCTTCAAAGTATTATTCTTGATTCTCTTGCACACGGTTACAAGTCCTTTACGTTGGATGTGCTTTCTGTTATGGCAAAGAAGAAGCTTGTAAAGTGCTATAATTTTGACGGCTTCTATGCTTGCATCAATTCTCTTGCGGGATATTTCTCCACAAGTATGCAGCTTCTTTCTCCCGAGGTTCGTGCGGGACTGTTTGGCATAAAGCATAGACCTGTTATGACAAAGGTTCGTAATTCCGCACCTGCAAAGTACACCGAGGATGCCGTTGTGACAAACTCTCTTGTGGCTGACGGATGTGTTATTGAGGGCGAGGTTTGTGATTCCATTCTGTTCAGAGGTGTTAAGGTTGGCAAGGGTACGGTTGTTAAGAATTGTATTCTTCTTCAGGACACTTATATCGGTGAAAACTGCAATCTCGGCTGTGTTATTACTGACAAGAATGTGGTTGTCAAGGATGGAAGAAATTTGTCGGGTCATGAGACTATGCCGTTCTTTATTGAAAAGGGAGCAAGAGTCTGAAAGGAAAAATCCGGACGATTCTTCAAAGAACGCTTTGCGTTCTTCTTAGTGCACAATGTGTAGGAAGAATCCGCAGGATTCTTTAAAGAACGTTTTGCGTTCTTCTTAATGTACAATTGTGGTTGATTTCCGCTTGTAGGTTGTCGATGATTTGAGGTTTTGTGAACGGAAATCTTCAATTGCTTGGAATTGATTGAGTTTAAATTGATGGATTGATTTTTGAAAGGATAATTTATGAAAAAGATATTGTTTGTTGGTGCGGAAGCACTGCCCTTTGCGGCTACGGGTGGACTTGGTGATGTCCTCGGTTCGCTTCCTAAGGCACTCAGTGAAAAGGCAGGAGAAAATGCGGATATAAGAGTGGTTATGCCGCTGTATGATAAGATTTCGGAGAAGTTTCGGAATGAAATGAAGTTTATTTGTTCTTTTACGGTTCCGCTTTCTTGGAGAAATCTTTACTGCGGCGTTAAGTCCCTGGAAATGGGCGGTGTGACTTATTATTTTATTGATAATGAGTTTTACTTTAAGCGTGGTTCCCTTTACGGTCACTTTGATGACGGTGAAAGATATGCTTACTTCTGTAAGGCTGTGCTTATTATGATGTCGCAGATTGACTTTTTCCCGGATGTTCTTCATGCTCACGATTGGCAGGCGGCGTTGTCCGTTATTTATGCTAAGAGAAAATTTGCTTCGCTTCCCGGATATTGCGGCATGAAAACCGTGTTTACGATTCATAATATCGAATATCAGGGCAAGTATGATTTTGCAATTCTCGGCGATGTTTTTGATATGGATGAGAGTGACAGGAACACCATGGAATACGGTGACTGCATAAATCTTATGAAGGGTGCGATTCAGTGTGCGGATGCCGTTACAACCGTAAGCCCGAAGTATGCGCAGGAAATTAAGACTCAGGATTATTCCCACGGTCTGCACTATATCTTGCGTGAGAATGAGTATAAGCTCTACGGTATTCTCAACGGTATTGATACCGAGCTTTACAATGCTAAGACAGACCCCACAATTGCATACAACTTTACCGACAGAAGTCTTGCGAAGAAAACCGCAAATAAATTGGCACTTCAGGCAGAGGTCGGACTTCCCGAAAACGGAGATATTCCGATGTATGCGATTATTACACGTCTTGCATCACATAAGGGAATTGACCTTGTAAAGCACATTATCGGAGAGTTTATAGGTGGGGAAAATGTTCAGCTTGTAGTTCTCGGAACAGGGGACAGGGAGTATGAAAACTTCTTCCTGGGACTTCAGGAGAGTTTCCCCGACAAGGTTCGTGCGCTTATAACCTATGACAGGGATCTTGCAAAGAGAATATATGCTTCGGCTGATATGTTTATCATGCCCTCAAAGAGTGAGCCCTGCGGACTTGCACAGATGATAGCATCGAGATACGGTACAATTCCGATAGTCCGTGAAACAGGTGGTCTTTTCGATTCAATAAAGCCCTATTGGGAGGACGGCAAAAAGGCTTACGGTAACGGTTTTACCTTTGCAAACTACAATGCACATGAGCTTCTTGACAGACTGCGTGCCGCATACGAGCTTTACAAGGATAACACAAAATGGGCGAAATTAGTCAGAGTAGCCATGAAAACGGATTTTTCGTGGGATATTTCAGCACAAAAGTATCTTGAAATGTATGAAAATTTGTGATATAATATATCATTATATTGTAATTTAACAAAATTTATGTTACAAGGACGGCAAGGATGCAAGGTTCACATTTTCAGTTTTTGCCGTCTTTGTTTAGTGAAAGGAATACTATTTTTATGAATCACACCCCGGAAAAAAATCAGGTAAAAGAACTAATTGAAACAAAGCTTGCGAGATACTTCGGTACGTCCAGTGCAGAGGCAACAAAGGAACAGGTCTACAAGGCGGTGGCTCTGTCCGTTAAGGATATTTTGACGGATAAGAGAAAGAATTACAAGAATGAAGTGAACGAGAAGCAGGGCAAGCGTGTATATTATATGTGTATGGAGTTTCTTCTCGGAAGATCGCTTCGCAACAGTCTTTGCAATCTTGGTATTGACGGAAACTACAGGGCGGCACTTGCGGAGCTGGGCTTTGATCTCTCGGAGCTTTATGAGCTGGAGCCGGATCCGGGTCTCGGAAACGGCGGTCTTGGCAGACTTGCGGCTTGTTTTATGGACTCGCTCTCGTCACTTGATTATCCTGCAACAGGCTTTTCAATTTGCTATGAATACGGACTTTTCAAGCAGAAGATAGTTGACGGTATACAGGTTGAGCTTCCCGACATATGGCTTCCCGGAGGTGAGGTATGGCTTGTACCCAGAACCGACAGAACCTTTAAGGTACGCTTCGGCGGTCATGTTAAGGAAAAGTGGGATAACGGCAGATGTGAAGTATATTATGAGAATGCTGAGGAAATGGAAGCCGTTCCCTATGATATGATGATCTCCGGTGCTGATTCCAAGGCTGTTTCAACGCTCAGACTTTGGAAGGCGAGAGATATTCAGAATTTCAATATGGGACTTTTCACCCAGGGTCAGTATTACAGTGCAATGAAAGAAAGCACAAATGCGGATATTATTTCCAAAGTGCTTTATCCTTCCGACAACCACAACGAGGGTAAGCTTCTCAGACTCTCACAGCAGTACTTCCTCGTTTCCGCATCGGTTCAGAGCATTGTGCGTGACCACATGGCGGTTTACAAGACACTTGAAAATTTTTCGGACAAGGTTGCAATTCATATTAATGATACACATCCTGCACTATGCATCCCCGAACTTATGAGAATACTCATTGATGAATACTACTATGATTGGGACAAGGCATGGAATACTGTTATTAAAACTGTTTCCTATACTAACCACACTGTCATGCCTGAAGCTCTTGAAACATGGAATGAGGATTTGTTCCGTCTTAAGCTCCCGAGAATTCATATGATAGTTAAGGAAATCAACGAGAGATTCTGCAGAGCTGCATGGAATGTATTCCCCGGAAACTGGAACAGAATTTCAAACATGGCTGTTATCGGCTACAATCAGGTGAGAATGGCTAATCTTTCTGTTATCGGTTCTCACACTGTAAACGGTGTTTCTGCACTTCATTCGGATATTCTTAAGGAGACTGTATTTAAGGACTTCTACAGAATGTATCCGGAAAAGTTCACCAATGTTACAAACGGTGTCGCTCACAGAAGGTGGCTTTGTTATTCTAATCCCGGACTTGCGGGACTTCTTGATGAGACTATCGGCACCGACTACAGAAAGCATCCGGAAACTCTATCTGAGTTTAAGAAGTTTGCCGACGATAAGAGTATTCTTACAAAGCTCGGTGACATTAAGAAGAATAATAAAATTGCATTCTCTAACTATCTCTTTGACAAGACGGGCGTGAAAATAGACCCGAATTCACTTTATGATGTTCAGGTAAAGAGACTTCACGAGTATAAGAGACAGCTGCTTAATGCTCTTAATATTATTTCGATATACAATGAGCTTCGTGAAAATCCCAATCTTGACATTCAGCCGCAGACCTTTATTTTCGGTGCAAAGGCTGCTCCCGGATATACTATGGCGAAGAATATTATAAAGCTCATTTGTATGCTTTCAAAGGACATTGAAAGAGATCCCGTAATTCGTGAAAAGCTCAGAGTTGTGTTCCTTGAGGACTATAACGTAAGTCTTGCAGAGGCACTTATTCCCTCGGCGGAAATTTCCGAGCAGATTTCACTTGCCGGCAAGGAGGCCAGCGGTACGGGATGCATGAAGATGATGATAAACGGTGCTCTTACCATCGGTACCTATGACGGTGCAAATGTTGAGATGGTTGCCGAGACAGGTGATGAGAATATGTTTATCTTCGGGCTTACCTGCAACGAGGTTGAACAGATGTGGCTCTCCGGTTATCAGTCTACCATGTTCTATACGGGTAATGAAAGACTCAGACGTGCTGTTGATGCTCTCGGTATCGGTTTTGCGGGAGAGAGCTTCAGGGATATAAGTTCTTATCTTCTTCAGGGACACGGAGTTGCAGACCCTTATATGTGTCTTGCGGACTTTGAGTCTTACAGACAGGCACATGAGAAATCGCTTGCAGTTTACAAGAAGCCCGAGGAATGGAACAGAATGTCGCTTATTAATATTGCGGCGGCAGGTAAGTTTGCGGCGGACAGAAGCATAGAAGAATATGCAGATAATATCTGGAAGCTGAAGAAAATCTGAGTTGGAATTCACAATTCACAATTGAGGTTGATTCCCGCTTGAAGGGTTGGCTTAATTTGCGGGCTTTGATTGCGGGAATCTTCATTATTATAAGATTGATTTTATTAGAAGATATATTTTGGAGTTATGCAAAACAGTATAAGAGATAATTTGTTGGGACTCGGGATTCTGGGCAAGGTTCAGCGGTGCGGGATTCTTGGCTCGGAGCCTGCGGTTCGGGTATATAAGAAATTAGGAAAGATTGACTTTTCGAGGTTTGGGGCTGTTCCCGAGCCGTCGGCAAAAGATAAACTGAGGTTTGAAATTGAGATTCCCAGAAGGGCAGGGGCTTGTTGTGTAAAGCTTTGTTTTTCAAGGGATTTCGGTGATACCTGTGAATATGAGCTGGCGTTGTCTTCGGATTTTGTGACGGACACATTTTTCTGTGAGATTCCGATGTCACAGCTTCCGGAGAAGCTTACAAACGGATTATATTACTATCACTTTGAAATCTGCTTCGGCAGCTTTACACTTTATACGAGCAGTGTCAATAATGCGGACTTTGAGCTTTGCGAGGACCTTGAGGATCGTCGGTTCAGGCTTCTTGTTTATGATAAGAAGTTTGAAACTCCGGAATGGTTCAAAGGGAATATCATGTACCACGTTTTTGTGGACAGGTTCAACAAGGGTTCAAAGGCTGTTCCGGTGTCAAAGACGGCTGTTGCAAATCCCGACTGGGAAAACGGTATTCCGCAGTACGGTGAATATCCGGGGGCGTTTGTTGAGAACAATGTGTTTTTCGGCGGTACGCTTTACGGGGTCGCGGAAAAGCTTGATTATCTTGAAGCTCTCGGTGTGGGATGTATATATCTTAGTCCGATATTTAAGGCGTACTCCAACCACAAATATGATACCGGCGACTATATGACCGTTGATGAGATGTTCGGCGGTGATGATGCACTTCGGGAGCTTATAAAGAAGGCCGAAAAAAAGAATATAAAAGTAATCCTTGACGGTGTTTTTAATCACACCGGTGATGACAGTCTGTATTTTAACAAATATGGCAGATATGACAGCGTTGGTGCGTATGGTAACGAGGATTCTCCCTATCGTGACTGGTATACCTTTGAAGAGGGCGGCAAATACAAGAGCTGGTGGGACATTGAGGTTCTTCCCAAGTTGAATTTGGATAATGAAAAGTGCACAGATTACTTTCTTGGTAAGGGCGGTGTTCTTGAAAAGTATCTTGATATGGGCATCGGCGGTATAAGACTTGACGTTGCGGATGAGCTTCCCGAAGAATTTCTTGATAATCTGCGCAGCGTTGTTCGCAGCAAAAACAGTGACGGATTTATTATAGGTGAGGTTTGGGAAAACGCTGCGGACAAGATTTCGTACAGCAAAAGAAGAAAGTACTTCAGAGGCTCGCAGCTTGACAGCGTTATGAATTATCCGATGAAGAATGCCGTTATTGCGCTTGTCAGAAACGGGAATGTTGAGTTTTTCTATAATGTGATAACAGAGCTTTATGCAAGCTATCCTAAGCAGTGCTCGGACGTACTTATGAATATCCTGGGGACGCATGATACAGACAGGATATTGACGGTACTTTCGGGAGATTTGCCCGACGGATATACAAATAAGCAGCTGTCGGTTAAGCGTATGACGACGGAACAGAGAAGCAAGGGCATAAGAATGCTGAAGGTCTGTGCGGCTTTGCAGTATACCTTGTTCGGAACTCCGTCTGTCTTTTACGGGGATGAAGCGGGGCTTGAGGGCTACGGAGATCCTTTTTGCAGGTTTCCGTATCCGTGGCACAGACAAGAAAAGGAGCTTCTTGAATATTATGTACTGCTCGGACGGATAAGGCGTAATGAAGAGCTTTTCCGTGAGGGTGACTTTGTTTTTACGGAGGCTTCCGACGGATTTGTATCCTACAAGAGGTATAATAAAAAGGACGAAATTCTTGTTATGGCTAATGTATCGGACAAGGATGTTATCAAGGAACTGAAGCTCAAGTACAGAAATCTTCTGACACAGGAGATTGAAAAGGGCAAATGTGAGATTCCTTCCGGTAGTGTAAAAATACTAAAAAGGGAAAAATAAAGGAGGATTATTGCAATGAACAAGAAAACGGTCAAAATAGTATGCTGGGTTCTTGCAGCACTTATGATTGTATCTGTGCTCAGTATTACAATTCCTACATTTATCGGTTAATACTTAATATAACAACGAAAACTCCCTGCCGAGCTCTGTGCCTTGCAGGGAGTCGTTATTTTTATTGGAATTTATGCCGTTACTGCTTCTTTTTCGTGGCTTGCGGTATTGGCTTCGGGTGCTTCTTCGGCTACGAGCCTTGCGTTGGAGAGCATAAGGCGTATTCTGTTCTCCTGGTTTACTGCCGTTGCGCCTGCATCGTAGTCTATTGCGACAATGTTTATATCCGGGTATTTTTCTTTAAGAGGCTTCATCATTCCTTTGCCGCAGATGTGGTTGGGGAGGCATCCGAAGGGCTGGGTACACACGATGTTTTTTGCACCGCTGTGGTAAAGCTCCACCATTTCCGATGTCAACAGCCAGCCCTCACCCATTTTTGTGCCGAAGCTGATTATGCCTTTTGCAAGGGTAAGAGTCACATCAAAGGGAGTGGGAGCATCAAAGCTTCCGTGTTCACGGATGGCTTCTATTAGCTCTTTTTGCTTTTTGAGAATTACTTTATATACAAGATTGTATGCAGTATAAATCGGTGATTTGAAGCCGTAGAGCTTTTTGTCGAGAACTACGTTGTAGATACAGTAAAGCAGAAAGTCGATAAATCCGGGAATTACGGGCTCTGCACCGTTCTTTACAAGAAAATCCGCAAGATTGTTATTGCCCAGAGGAGAATATTTTACGAAAATCTCGCCCACAATTCCTACCTTGAGCTTTGGCTTTTGTACCTTTTCTATTGCGGCAAAGTCATCCAGAATCCTGTGGTAAAGCTCTCTTGCTTTTTTACCACCTGAGAGGGACAGGGCTTTATCCTGTGATGTCAGCCTTGCAAGCCATTTTTCGCAGACCATGTCCGTATCTCCCGGATTTTTTTCGTAGACCTTACACTGATTCTGAAGATTCATTAAAAGATCCGCATAAAGCAGTGCGTGGAAGAGCTTGAGATAAATCGGAACCGTTATCTTCCAGCCGGAGTGCTTTTCGATGTTGCCGAAGCTGAAGCCGATAACCGGGACATATCCGTAGCCTGCTTTTGCAAGGGCTTTTCTGAGGAGTGATACGTAGTTTGAGGCTCTGCATCCGCCACCTGTCTGAAAGAGGATAAGCGCAACCTTGTGGGGATCGTATTTTCCGCTTTCAACAGCATCAAGGAACTGACCTATAACAAGGATTGCGGGATAGCAGGTGTCGTTATGTACATATCGGAGTCCCTTTTCTGCTATATGCTTGCCCTCGGTTTCGAGAAGCTCCATTTTGTAGCCGTAGTTTTTCATAACACGCATTATCATCTTGAAATGCATGGGGAGCATATTAGGGATAAGTACGGTGTATTCTTTTTTCATTTGTTCGGTGAATTCAACATAATTTCCCGTCATGACAAGCTGCTCTCCTTTTCTTTCTTTTCGTCTATTGCTCCGATAAGACTTCTCAGCCTTATTTTTACGGCACCGAGGTTGGTTATCTCATCTATTTTTATCTGGGTGTAGAATTTGCCTCTTTCTTCAAGTATGCTTCTTACTTCGTCCGTGGTTATAGCATCAACACCGCAGCCGAAGGACACAAGCTGTACAAGCTCGGCATCGGGATTCTTTGCCGCATACATTGCCGCTCTGTAGAGTCTTGCGTGGTATGTCCACTGATTAAGAACATTTACGCGAACAGGCTCTGCAAGGTGGAATACGCTGTCCTCGCTGACAACCACGAAGCCGAGACTCTTTGCAAGCTCGTCTATGCCGTGGCAGATCTCCGGGTCTATGTGATAGGGACGACCTGCGAGAATCATGACTCTCTTGCCGTTTTCTTTTGCAAATTGGAGCGCACGCTCACCCTCACGCTTTACGCTGTACATGTAGTCATAGTAGAGATTAAAGCCTTTGTCAACTGCTTTTTTGGCTTCCTTTACGGTTATGGGACAGAGTTTTTTGGTAAGGTAGTCGGAGAGTTCCTTTGCAAGCTCTTTCTTGCTGTTTATGTTAAGGTACGGGTACAGGAATTTTGTTTCTCGAAGCTCTTCAATATTGCCGACAAGAAGTTCGGAGTAGTATGCTACAACGGGACAGTTGTAATGGTTGTCGGAAGCCTTTTCGTCGATGTTGTATGAGAGACAGGGGTAGAAGATTGCATCGGGCTTTGCTCCGAGAAGCTCCGCTATATGTCCGTGCATCAGCTTTGCGGGATAGCATACCGTATCCGACGGAATGGAAAGCTGTCCTTTTTCGTATGTGCGTCTTGTGGACATTTTCGGGATTACAACCTTGAAGCCGAGGTTTGAGAGAATACCGTACCAGAGTGGAAGAAGCTCGTACATTCCGAGAGCTAGAGGAAGTCCTATTGTGCCTCTTGTGCCGTCACCGCCTTGCATAGACAGAAGCTTGTTTCGCTTGAATTCGTAGAGGTTTGGTACTTGGGCTGTAGGTTTTGCAAGTCCAAGTCCCTTTTCGCATCTGTTGCCGGATATGTATTTTCTGCCGTCGGCAAAGGTATTTATTGTCAGGTGACAGTTGTTGGTACACCCCTTGCAGGTCATTGATTTTGAGGTGTGCAAGAAGGCTGCAAGGTTATCCTTTGAGATAAGGGTTGACTCTTTGCATCTCTTTGAATACAGTGCCGCACCGTATGCGCCCATGAGTCCTGCAATACCGGGACGGATTACGTTTTTACCGAGCTCACGCTCAAAGGCACGAAGCACCGCATCGTTGTAGAATGTACCGCCCTGAACAACGATATTTGTACCCAGTTCGTCTGCACTTGCGGCTCTGATTACCTTGTATATTGCGTTTTTGACAACGCTTATGGAAAGACCTGCGGAAATGTCTTCAACGCCTGCACCGTCTTTTTGAGCTTGCTTTACGGAGGAATTCATAAATACGGTACATCTTGAGCCGAGGTTTACGGGATGCTTGCCGTAGATGCCTTTTTTGGCAAAGTCTGCGATAGGGTAGCCCATGGATTTTGCAAAGGTTTCAAGGAATGATCCGCAACCCGAGGAGCAGGCTTCGTTTAACATTATGCTGTCTATTGCGCCGTTTTTGATTTTAAAGCATTTTATGTCCTGACCGCCGATGTCAAGAATGAAGTCAACCTCGGGGCAGAAGTATTTTGCGGCGGTATAGTGTGCTATGGTTTCAACTATGCCTATATCACACCCGAAGGCGTTCTTTATAAGCTCTTCGCCGTAGCCTGTGACAGCGCTTCCGCAGATTTTTATTTTGCCTTCGCAAAGTGCGTATATTTTTTCAAGCTCACCCCGTACCACCTCAACGGGATTTCCCATGTTTGAGGCGTAGTAGCTGTATATTATTTCGTTTTTTTCGGAAAGAAGAACCAGCTTTGTTGTGGTGCTTCCGCAGTCTATGCCGAGGTAGGCATTGCCGCTGTATGCCGATATATCCTTGGATTGGACATTGGCTTTTGCGTGGCGTGCGGAAAATTCATTGTATTCGGATTCGTTTTCAAAAAGTGGCGGAAGTGTATCCGTGCCCGAGGAATAGCTCTTTGCATTCTCTATTGCGGCAATAAAGGCATCAATGGTACTTTCTTCGCCTGCTTTGCCGGCATACAGGGCTGTTCCGAGAGCGACTGCGTATATTGCATAGTCGGGGAAAACAGCATTTTCCTCTGTGAGTCCGAGAGTTTCAACGAATCTTTCACGAAGTCCCAGGCAATAGAAAAGGGGACCGCCGAGGAACATTACCTTGCCTTTGATTTTTCTGCCTTGGGCAAGTCCGCCGATGGTTTGATTTACAACTGCCTGATATATACTTGCCGCAACGTCGGCTTTGCTTGCGCCCTGATTCAGAAGTGGCTGTATGTCGGTTTTTGCGAAAACTCCGCATCTTGAGGCGATGGGGTAGAGCTTTTTGTGCTCAAGGCTTGCTTTGTCCATTTCGTCGTTGGTCATGCAGAGAAGTGTTGCCATCTGGTCTATAAATGCACCTGTACCGCCTGCACATGAGCCGTTCATACGTTCATCGGGAGCACCGTCGAAGAAGATAATTTTTGCATCCTCGCCACCAAGCTCGATTACTACCGAGGTATCAGGCTCTTTGCGTCTTATCACTTCGCCTACGACAAATACCTCCTGGGCGAAGGGAATGCTTGCTACCTGTGCAAGTCCCATGCCTGCGGAGCCGGAAATTGCCGCCTTAAAGGTTCTGTTTCCGACTATCGGTTTTATTTCCGAGAGCATCTGTGCTGTCTTTTCGCGTACCTTTGAATAGTGGCGTTCGTATTTACTGTATACAATTTTTTCGTCTTCAACAAGGACAATTTTTGCTGTCGTTGAGCCTATATCTATTCCCAAAAGAAGTCCGTTATTTGCTGATGTCTCTTTCATTTGTGCAACGCAAGCCACCTTTCATTTTATGATAATATTCGTCCTTATAACACTATATTATAACATTTTTCGGCGAGATTTGTCAACAACCGGGCGTAAAGATAAAGTTAAGATTTATGTTGCTTTGACTGAGGAAAATGTGATAACAGTTAAGTATATATTGAAAATCTCAGGAGTATGCTTGACAATAAATCAATTAAAAAGTATAGTACACAAAAGGAAAAAGTGCACAAGTCCGTTAAAAACAAACTTGTGCAGCAATTTGATTGGACGTTTTTTGAATGCGAATCACATCACCGTGAACGAACAATCATGCTTTTGTATTTTGCATTCACCGTATATGTCCGTTTCCGTTTATGATATACTTGTATGTGGTAAGCTCACGAAGCCCCATCGGACCTCTTGCATGGAGTCTCTGCGTTGAAATTCCCATCTCACAGCCGAGTCCGAATTCGCCTCCGTCGGTAAATCGTGTTGAGGCGTTGATATAAAGGGAAGAGCTGTCTATGCTTCTTGTGAAGATGTCGGCGGATTCCTTGTTTTCCGTGACTATTGCTTCGCTGTGACGGGTGGAGTGTTTGGAAATATGGTCGATTGCTTGGTCGATTGTATCAACTACTTTTACGGCGAGGATGTAGTCGAGGAACTCGGTGTCATAATCGGTTTCGATGCAGTGCGTTCCGTCGATAATCATTGAGGCTTTCTCGCAAAGACGAAGCTCTACGGGTATTTCTCCTCGCGCGGTTCTCCCGGTGACGAGGGCTTTTTTTATTTTCGGGAGAATTTCCTCTGCAATATCCTTGTGAACAAGGCAGACCTCGCAGGCGTTACATACCGACGGTCTTGAGGTTTTTGCGTTATAGAGGATTTTTATTGCTTTTTCGGTATCAGCATCCTTGTCGATGTATATGTGGCAGATTCCCGTGCCTGTTTCTATGCAGGGGACTTTGGCATTTTCAGTGCACGCCTTTATGAGTCCCGCACCACCTCTGGGGATAAGCAGGTCGATGTAGTCTACACCTGTCATAAGCTCGGTTGCACTCTGTCTTGTGATGTCGTCAACAAGTGATACGAGGTTTTCACAGAGACCTGCTGTGCGAAGTCCCTTTCTCAAGGAATTGACTATTGCCTTTGAGCTGTTGTAGGCTTCCTTGCCGCCTCGGAGAATGCAGACGTTGCCGGATTTAAGGCACAGTGCTGCCGCATCGCTTGTAACGTTGGGGCGTGATTCGTATATGATTGCAACAACGCCCATGGGGACAGACTCCTTTCTTATTTCGAGACCGTCCTCCCTTATGTACTCGGAGAGGGTTACAGAGCAAGGATCAGGGAGCCGCGAAACTGCGATTATGCCGTTTGCCATGGCTTTTATTCTGCTCTCGGTAAGGCTTAGTCTGTCTATCATGACATCGGAGATTTTGCCTTTGGCGTTCTCTATATCCTTTTGATTTTCAGAAAGTATTGTTTCGGCATCGAGTACCAGAGCTGTTGCCATTGCGGTGAGGGCTTGGTTTTTCTTTTCTTCCGTGAGGAGTACTGCCGCTTTTTTTGCTTCTTTGGCGTTTTGCATTATTTGTAATGTTGTCATATGTGCCTCACTTTTTGCATTTGTAGAATCTTGTGCCAAATGGGATACCGTCCGCGATATTATAGAGAATATCAGGGTTTTCACCGTTTGCGATTATCATATCTGTACCTGCTTCTGTTACTATTTGTGCCGCACGCAGCTTTGTTTCCATGCCGCCTGTTCCGAGGCTTGAACCTGCGCTACCTGCAAGAGCGAGTATTTCGGGCGTGATTGCGTATACTTCCTCAATGAGCTTTGCGTCATTGCTTTTGTGAGGATCTGCAGTGTATAGTCCGTCTATATCGGAGAGCAGCACGAGGAGATCGGCACCGGTTTCCACTGCGACTATTGCGGAGAGGGTATCGTTGTCGCCTATCACAATCTCTTCCGTTGATACAGTGTCATTTTCGTTGATGATGGGGAGTGCACCAAGTTCGAGAAGTCTTGACATTGTGTTATGGAAGTTGTTTCTTCTGTGTTCATTGTCGATGTCGCTCTTGACAAGAAGTACCTGTGCTACTGTATGATTGTATTCGGTGAAAAGCTTATCATAGGTGTACATAAGCTCGCACTGACCGACAGCTGCCGCCGCCTGCTTTGTGGGAATGTCCGTGGGCTTTTCTCCGAGGGACAGCTTGCCTACCCCCATGCCGATAGCTCCCGATGATACGAGTACTACTTCGTTTCCGGCGTTTTTGAGATCCGAGAGTACCTTGCAGAGCTTTTCAATTCGTCTTATATTCATTCTGCCGCCGCTGTGGGCAAGAGTTGATGTTCCGACTTTTACTACTATTCTCATATTAATCATGCTCCGTTTTTTATTGTATTTGAGAAAGCGTTTGCCTTTTTATTATATAACATACAGCCGAATAA
Organism: Eubacteriales bacterium; assembly: GCA_045604705.1. Classification (GTDB taxonomy): domain Bacteria; phylum Bacillota; class Clostridia; order Oscillospirales; family CAG-382; genus SIG622. The sequence goes on along the minus strand of JAZUOO010000022.1, from coordinate 24,616 downwards.
TTCAATACAATTTTCGTTAAAATTGATAAAATCTTATAGTTGTCATATTGTTGCATAAAAAACGGAAACCCGTTAAGGCTTCCGTGTGGAATTGTTGTTTTATTTTGCTGTCTGTACTTCTTCTTCGGTGAAGGAAACAAGAACGTGCTGAACACGGACATAGTTTTCTGCGGCGTACTTTTCAATTTCCTCTGCGGATGCATTAGCGAGAAGCAGCTTTTCTGTGTACAAATCATACTCAAGCATATATTCGAATATGGCTTCATTAACGAAGATTTCGTTGAGGACTTCCGCAAAGCCATCTTCACCGAACTGTGTTTTGTAGCTTGAGATGGTTTCGTCTATCTTTTCGTAGTCGGAGTCTTCAAGTTCAAGTCCGTATGCTTCGGATGTTGCAAGGAGTTTTATGCCTACAAATTGCTTGAACTGTTCAACGAGAGTGTTCTTATATTCTGCTTCGGTTTCTTCTGTCCAGTATGAGTCGTTATTGTTATCCATGTATACCTTGTTGCCCATTGCATAGTAGCGGTATTCACCGAAGGTAACGGGTGCGGTTCCCACATAGAACATTACTTCGTTATCGCTGTGTTTCCAATCATAGGTGTCAAGGCCGGGAACTGCTGTGGTATCGTTTTCTGCAGCTACCTTGGAAGTTCCCATATTCATTACGGTAAGTTCGTTGAAAGCGTCTGTGTATTCAACTTCAAGTCCTTCCACATATGCTGCAAGCTCGGTTGTAAGCTTATCGCCGCCGACAGCGTATGCGATGTCAAGATATTCGGCACTTGCGGGGTCAAGGTCGAGAGGGAGCTTCTTGATGATGTGATAACCGTAGGGTGTTTCAACGGGATCGCTTATTTCACCTACTTCAAGCGCAAAGGAAGCTTCTTCAAATTCCTTAACCATTGTTCCGTATGTGAAAAGATAGCCTTCGGGGTTGTTTACCATTCCGGGGTCTTCGCCGTATTCTTCAACCAGGGAGTAAAAATCCTCGCCGTCTCTTGCTCTCTTTGTGATCTCGTCAGCGAGCTTCTTTGCTTCTGCCTTGGAAGCGGGAAACACTTCATCGCCGGAAGCATTGGGGGTGCCTGCGGGAGCTTCTATGTGGTTATGGTCTTTTTCGGAGCCGGATAATTTATTATCGTTTGTGTTCTCCTTTGAAGTGCATGCTGTCAAAGAAGAAACGCAGAAAAGTGTAGCCAACGACATTGCAAAAATTCTGTTCTTTTTCATGTTTTTTGATCCTTTCTGAATATAAAAAGTTATTGTTTTTCTGAACCTAATCAGTATAACCGATTAATGTGACATTTGTGTGAATATATCCCGAAATATTATTATATTATGGTCAACGGAGCATAAATTTGTCTATACCCCACTTCTTTCTGAAAACGTGAGTGTATGCCGACATGAAGATATTCAGCGAAAAGTCAAATACTCCGAAGAAAATATTCGCCACGAACCAAAGTGCCGGAATAAGGTAGCTTTCCGTTTCTGCTTGCTCAAAAAGGAGAAGCTTTTTCATCAGAAAATATATGAAAATTATCGCCGTATTAAAAACAGCGAACTTCAATATAAGACATATATACTTAGGTGTTTTTGCAAGGAAATCGCGTATTATCGGATAGTATCCGAAGAAAAGGATAAAATACAGCGTGACCGTGGCTGTCGGAAAAAGCAGGAACAGCAATACACTTACCACGGCATAGATAAGATAAGGATACTTTCCTCGAAGTTCAATTCTTGCAAGTGCGACGATAACCGAAGAGGCTGACGTTGCCACAAGATCCGCCATGTCAAAAACACAGCCCATAATGGAAATTATCACCGACAAAGCGCATAACAGAGATGCAAGAGCTATTTTTTTGGTTTCAAGTCTTTTCAATATTAATTCCTCCAAAGCTGTCAACAGCCGCGAAGACAGTCAAACACTGAGTTAAGACAGCACAGGCAGGTACACAGGTCACAGCAGGAGCAGCCGATATTTGTTGATTCATACTGACCGCCGCCGGTATAGTCGTTATAGCCTTCGCTTCTGGAATTGGCGGATTCAAAGGCGGTTCGGTATTCCTCATTTGAAGGCTCAAGCGAGTGAGCAATGGAAAATTCCCTTGATGCACGTCCTATATTATTCATACGGTAATAAACATGACCCATGATATAATGCCATTCTGCATCTCTGTAGCCCTCGGGGATGTTCTGAAGCAGTGTTATTGCCGCAAGTATGTTGCCCGCATTGATGTAATTTCTTGCATTGCTTTTCATGGCTTCGTAGGCATCCTTGTCACCGTAGGAGGCAGAGCCGTACTGATTGTATGAGCCGTAGGAAGATCCCGAGGAGGACTTTCCGTTTCTCATTTCCTGTATTTTGTCGTATGCGGCGTTGAGCTCACGCATTTTTTCTGCGGCGTATTCACTTCCGGGATTGGCATCGGGATGATATTTTTTTGCGAGCTTTCTGTATGCCGCTTTGATTTCTTCGTCGCTTGCCCCCGGTGATACACCCAGTATTTCGTATGGACTTTTCATTGATTTATTTCCTTTCAGTTACCGCTTTACGACCCTTTGCGAAAGTTACGGCAGTCCTCTTTTAAAAGTATGGTGTCAATGACCGAGGGACAGCCGAGATAAAGTATGTTCTGAACTATTTCGCAAAGCTCGCGTAAGGGCCTATTAAGATGCTTCATTCTCTCGCTTATTATGTCAGCCGCAGTGTCGGTGCCACGAAGCAGAGTGTTTCTCTGCTTTTTGACTTCTTCGGCAGCACACTCGGCACTCCCGTATTCATTGAGATATGGATTGAAGCTGCTGTTTTTTTCGTCTTTTTCAAGGTCGTCCAAAGCGTCGGCGTTATATATGAATTTCCCTATTTCAAAGCCTGCTGTGTAGGCATCTTCTTTGTCTTCTTCGGAAAGTCCCAGCTTTAAAAGATAGCCCATCATATCGCCGAAAGCCTCAGACATTTCAAGCGGTGATGCACAGTTTTCCTTTTCAAGAGAGGCTATTCTTTCCATGCAGTCGCAGATTATTGCTTCCGTGTCGGTATATCCGCACCTGAGAGCCTTTTTTTTCATGTGTAAAGCAATCGGGAGAATAAGCCTTGCACCAAGGGCTTTGAAGAACTTTTCATCCTTTATGTTATCTTTGATTTTATAATATGTCATAATGGAAAAAATTGCCGAGGAAAGTGCGAGAACGCTGTTGTCGGCGACGATATTCTTTTTGGCGAAAAGATGGAAGCCGCACCGCTTCTGAGTGAAAGTGTAGGGAGTCTTTTCAAATATCATGCGGACAGCTGCAAACAGGGTATAGTCGTAGCTGAGAAAGAATCTTGAGAATATACCGATATGCTTGCCGGCACTTTTACATAGTCCGCAGTAGATGCATCTGTACAGCTTGAGGCTTTTTACCCGAAGCTCGTCTTCATATGGACGTATATATCCGAACATGGTATTCTCTCCTTTCTTCCTTGTAAAACATTATTATACAGCAAATTTCTTGAATATACAAGTTATCTACTGTGAAATTATGCTGAACACGACCATTATTTACCGTTGTTCAGGAAATGTTTATATAATTACTTCAAATTAATTCTTGAAAAATGCGGAAAATAGTGGTATCATATTTTGAATATTAAAATGGAGGATTATGCGAATGAAAGTACTTAATCAGATTAAAAAGCTTCTTAACATTACATTTGCTATTTATACCTGTATGGCGTTTGCGATAATGGTGTTTTACAGAACATCGGATGTTTACGGCGGAATAGGCTGGGCATGGTCGGATATTGAGAGAATGTTCGGAAGCATCCTTATTCTTTCGGCGTATTCGGGATTGGTTATTACACTCACCGATATAATTCCAAAGTTAAATCAGGCGGCAAGACACGTAATAAAGCTGGTGCTTGTTTATGCAGGTTATTTCGTGTGGATAAAGAAGTCTGTTCCCGGGGTGACTGCAAGTCAGATTCTTATTATGACTACGCTGTATGTTATTGTTTTTGCAATAATTGCACTTGCAGGTGCGCTTCTCGGTTACTTTGAGAAAGAGATGACTGTTAAGGAGTCTGAGTACAAAAACGTATACGTTGATAAGGCACAGGAAAAAAACGAAAACAAGGATAACAACAAGAAGTAAAGTATGGAAAAATTCAAATATGCCGCCACCTGTCTTTTCGGACTTGAAAGGCTTGTGGGCGAGGAAATTGATGCTCTCGGTTACAAGCGTCTTGAAACAATAGATGGCAGAGTTTACTTTGAGGGTGATATAACGGCAATTGCACGCTGTAATATGTGGCTGAGATGTGCGGAACGTGTTTTTATTGTTGCGGGCGAGTTTACTGCGACTACATTCACGGAGCTGTTTGACGGAACAAAGGCTATTGCGTGGGAGAAGTTTATCGGAGAAAAGGACGCTTTCCCGAATTCGGGACATTCCATAAAATCGCAGCTTGCCAGCATTCCCGACTGTCAGAGTATAGTAAAGAAAGCTATGGTTGAGCGTCTTAAAAGCGTCTACGGAATTGATTGGTTCGAGGAAAACGAAACCAAGGTTAAAATCGAATTCTTCATATTGAATGATAAGGCAACCGTTATGATTGATACCTCGGGTGAGCCTCTTTTCAAAAGGGGATACCGTGAGAAAACGGCGGAAGCCCCCTTACGTGAAACTCTTGCGGCGGCACTTGTAAAGCTTTCAAGACCGAGAGAAAATGTTGTAACCTGGGATCCTTTCTGCGGCTCGGGAACAATCGCCATTGAGGCGGCTCTTATTATGACAAATACTGCTCCGGGTATAAGACGAAGATTTTCCTCTGAGCATTTCAGATGGATTCCCAAAAAGGTTTGGAAGGATGCAAGGGAAGAAGCGGCAAATGCCGTAAAACTTGATACCACATTCAAGGCTTGGGCTTCGGATATTGACCCGGACTGTGTTAAGCTTGCAAAGGAAAACGCCAAAAGGGCAGGGATGGAGAATTATATCAGGATTTTCCAAAAGGATGCTCTGACAATATCTGACAACGGCGAGAGAACCACGATAGTTTGCAATCCGCCTTACGGTGAAAGACTGGGTTCAATAAGGGAAGCAAGAGAACTTTATAAGAAGCTTGGTAAGACGTTGAGTACTCTTGTTCCTCCGTGGCAGATGTATCTTCTTACAAGCGAGGAAGAATTCGAGAAGCTGTACGGCAAGCGTTCTAATAAGGCGAGAAAGCTGTACAACGGTATGATAAAGTGTTATCTTTACCAGTATTTCAAGGATTTCGGAGATAAAAAGCCGTTTACAAAAGGGAACAGAGGCGAAAAAACGAAATGATCATAGATCTTCATGTGCACACAAAGGAAGTAAGCGGCTGCGGTCATGTGGCGGTTTGCGATGTAATTGACAGATACCACGCCAAAGGTTATGACGGAATTGTTATTTCAAATCATCTCGGCATTTACACTGTCGGCTATGAAAAGGCGGAAAAAAGCTGGGACGAATTTATTGACAGTTATCTTGCACCGGTAAGAGAGGGCAGGGAATATGCAAAGAAGTACGGAATGAAAGTGTTCCTCGGCTGCGAGCTGAGATTCCGCTGTGACAAGTGTAATGATTTTCTGCTTTACGGTGTGACGGAGGAATTTTTGCGAAATAATCCGGACATTTTTGAGATGAATATTGCGCAGTTTGCACCGCTTGCAAGGGAAAACGGAATTCTTATTTATCAGGCGCATCCGTTCAGGGATTGGATGCAGGTCATACCTACACGGTATCTTTACGGCGTTGAGGTCAACAACGGTCACCCAAGACAGGAATCAAGAAACGATATTGCAAGGCTTTGGGCGGATATTCACGGTCTTTCAATGATTTCCGGCTCGGATTTTCACCAGGAGGGCGATGAGGCTCACGGTGGTATTGTGACATTTGGTGATGTGAATGACGACGCTGAACTTTATAAGGTGTTGGTTTCCGGTGATTACAATCTGATATGTGATAAGATTGGCGGACTTCGCAGAAAGTAATCTGTCGAATAATGCAGAATTAGCACACGGAGTGCGTGACTGCAAAATTCGAATGTTAAAAAAATGTAAATAAGTCAAAAAACACTTGATTTTTCAATATTAATGTAATACAATACTCATTGTAGTTTTGGCACTCACAAACGCAGAGTGCTAACAACGGAGTAAAAATTATATCTTTTATATTACAAAGGAGGAATTCGGTATGACACTCAAGCCACTTGCAGACAGAGTTATAGTTAAGGCAACCGAAGCCGAAGAAACAACAAAGAGCGGTATCATTCTCACGGGAGCAGCTAAAGAAAAGCCCAGCTTCGCAACTGTTATTGAAGTAGGTCCCGGCGGAATGGTTGACGGCAAGGAAGTTACAATGACCGTTAAGAAAGGTGATAAGGTTATTATCAGCAAATATTCCGGCACAGAGGTTAAGTTTGACGGCGAGGAATATACAATCGTAAGACAGGCGGACATACTCGCTGTTGTTGAAGACTGAGCAAAAAACAAGTAGGGCGTGACGACGAAGATGTGCCATCTTGTGCACGCCGTGGCTTGCAATGCTAAACGCAAAACTTATTGTGCATAGCGTAAAATGCAAAATTTATTGCGTTAAATGCAAATGCAAAATGCAAAATGCAAAATGCAAAATTGAGGTTAATTTCACTATGTGAAATTTTCATTTTAATGTATCGCCTGCGGGCGAGAGGGTTTAGTTGGTGTTTTTCGGATCATTAAAAAAATGGAGATTTCTGCCGGCAAAAGCTTCATATTTGAACACGGTTGGTGCAGAAATTATTCTTCCCTAAATCCTAATCCCTAAATCCTATTTATCATATCTGGAGGTTTATTATTATGGCAAAGCTTATTGCGCATGGTATCGATGCAAGAAATGCACTTGTTAAGGGTGTGGATATTACTGCGGATACCGTTAAAATTACTATGGGTCCCAAGGGTAGAAATGTTGTTCTTGATAAGAAGTATGGTTCTCCCCTTATTACCAATGATGGTGTTACCATCGCAAAGGAAATTGAACTTGAAGATCCGATGGAAAACATGGGGGCACAGCTTCTTCGGGAAGTTGCTACAAAGACAAATGATGCAGCAGGCGACGGTACTACTACTGCTATTCTTCTCGCTCAGGCTTTTGTTCGTGAGGGAATGAAGAACGTTGTTGCAGGTGCTAATCCCATGGTTATCAAGAAGGGTATTCAGAAGGCTGTTGACACGGCAGTTAGCGAGCTTGCTAACATTTCTCACAAGGTTAACGGTTCTAAGGACATTGCAAGAGTAGGTGCTGTTTCTTCCGCTGATGAAGTAATCGGTCAGCTTATTGCTGATGCTATGGAAAAGGTTACAAGTGACGGAGTTATCACTGTTGAGGAATCAAAGTCCGCAGAAACCTATTGCGAGGTTGTTGAGGGTATGCAGTTTGACAGAGGTTACCTCTCTCCCTATATGGTAACAGATACAGATAAGATGGAAGCTGTTATTGACGAGCCCGTAATTCTTATCACAGACAAGAAGATTTCCAACATTCAGGATATTCTTCCTCTTATCGTACAGATTATGCAGTCCGGAAACAAGCTCCTTATCGTAGCTGAGGATATTGAAGGTGAAGCTCTTTCCACACTTATCGTTAACAAGCTCAGAGGAACATTTACCTGTGTTGCAGTTAAGGCTCCCGGCTTTGGCGACAGAAGAAAGGAAATGCTCAGAGACATCGCAATTCTTACAGGCGGTCAGGATATTTCCGTGTAACTCGGACTTGAGCTTAAGGATACAACTCTCGATATGCTCGGAAGAGCCGGTCAGATCAAGGTTACAAAGGAAAACACAATTATTGTCGGTGGCAAGGGTGATCCCGATGAAATCAAGACGAGAGTCGGTCAGATAAGAGCTGCTATTGAGACTACAACATCCGACTTTGACAGAGAAAAGCTTCAGGAAAGACTTGCAAAGCTCGCGGGTGGTGTGGCTGTTATCAAGGTTGGTGCGGCAACAGAAACCGAAATGAAAGAAAAGAAGCTCAGAATCGAAGACGCTCTCAATGCTACAAAGGCGGCTGTTGAAGAGGGTATTGTTGCAGGCGGAGGAACAGCTCTTGTAAATGTAACAGGTGCTGTCGAAAAGGTTCTTGAAACGGTTGAAGGTGACGAAAAGACAGGTGTAAGAATAGTACTTCGTGCACTTGAAGAGCCGGTTCGTCAGATTGCTGCGAATGCGGGCAAGGACGGTTCTGTAATTCTTGAAAATATCAAGGCAAGCGGCAAGTCAGGCTACGGCTATGATGCTTACAACGAAGTATACTGTGATATGTACGAAGCAGGTATCGTTGACCCCGCGAAGGTATCCAGAAGTGCACTCCAGAATGCGGCATCCGTTGCATCCATGATCCTCACAACAGAAGCACTTGTTGCCGATAAGCCCGAACCTGTTAAGGATGTTCCCAATCCCGGCGCAGGCGGAATGTATTAATTAATAACGACTTTATTCCCGGTCGGTCCATGGTGGCTTGACCGGGATTTTTTATGCTCTTCACGTAGCTTTCCGTCTGTGCGGTACTGATAGAATGGGGGAAGGGGTTGAATTTACCCAATTTATGTAAATAATGAGGTTGTAAAAAGGGATTTCGCAAAAACTGTCGAACCGAGCATAATGTAGAAAATTATGGTCGAAAAATATGAATAGTGCACAATGTATGCTGGCAACAAATGGCAAAAAATAAAGTTAAAAATTCATGTCTGTCGATTTAAAAAGAATGTATATATTTTTCATAATTTTTGGCAAAAATTGAAAATATAATACTTGGCTGAAAATGGCAGTGAAATGTTTGAAATAAAATCAATAATAACTCGAAATAATGTGTAAATATTAAGTTTTAAATATATTATTATTGCGAGATTTGTGCACTTTTTTTGGACGGCAACAAACAATACATTTGTTCATTAAAAATTCAGGGTTTCGGTAAGTTTTTTTACTTTCCTTTTAATATTAGCTTCAGAGAATTGGCAGGCTTGACAAAAAACAGGATTTGTGGTATTCTATCAGTGTGAAAACTTGCGGCATTTTGCACCAATTTTCTCATGTGCCCGTTTGCCCAAATTTTAAGATGGGGACGGGAAATGACTTCCTGTATATATTTCTTGTAATATCGCGGGGATATTCTCTATATATATAATAAATAGGAAGAAAAAAGCAGAGTGCTGCTCTGTGCAAACTCAAATATAGGGGGAACAGTTAATGAAAACGTCAAAGAATGCAGGATTCGGAAATAAGCTTGCCGTGTCCGTGTTGGCTCTGTCTTTGCTTTCTCAGAGCCTTGTGGGTACGTTTACGGCTTTCGCTGACAGTTACGAGCCTACAGACGCAGAGCTTTACGCAGCGGGTGATACAAAAACACTTGCTGAGCGAAAGGCTATGAGAGAAAGAAACTCTAAGACACAACACAACCTCGATGATATGTCAGAGATTCTGACATCAACGACCTATGCCGATTACAGGCAGAAGAACATCGACAACGAATATCCGAAGGGTACAAAGACCTGGACCGTCAGTGCTGTCGATGCTTACATGAAAGAAGAATCCGTCAAGGCTTCCGTGGATACATATGATAACACAAAGTCCGTCGAGGAAAATATAGATGCAATCAAAGCTGCTGCTGATCAGTCAGGCGATCTTGATCAGTACCTCAGAATTCCTTCTGTTAAGCCGGCAGGATATGTCGAGGGCTGGGATGAACCCTCGCTTCTCACAGGTGACGGCGGTAGAGCTTATTGGAAATTTACCGTTGAAGAATCGGGACTTTATACAATTACTGCTGATTACTTCCCGATTGTTGAAGATCCTGACATCGAAGATGAGGACGAAAGAGATATTGGTAAGAAGTCTTCTATCGAACGTGTTCTTTTTATTGACGGTGAGGTTCCTTTCAATGAAGCTCGTTACATAACTTTTACAAGAAACTGGATCGATGATTTCTCTCCCATTAACGTGGACGGAACAAGAACCGGTTATGTGCAGCCTTCGCAGACATGGAAGATAGGCAAGGATCTTGAAAGTGCAGACGACAGCATTGTTTTCGAGGGTGAAGACAAGAAGGTTGAAAAGAGCCTTAAGTCCGAGCGTGAAAACGGTAGATACTTCAAGTACGACGTTTACTACAATGAGATTCGTCCTCAGAAGGTTGAAGATCCTAAGCCCATGACTCTCACATTCAAGGATGCAAATGAGTTCTATGAAGAACCCTTTGAATTCTACCTTGAAGCAGGTGAACACGTTATAGCACTTGATGCTTCCCGCGAACCTCTCCTTATCAAGAGCTTCACCTTTGCCCCCGCAAAAGAAGTTGTAAGCTATAAGGAATATGGAGAAGCTCACAAGGATGCAAAGACTGCAGCTACTGATGACATCGTTAAGATTGATGCTGAGTTCATGACAGCTACAAGCGAACAGGTAATCTATCCTCTTAACGACAGAACTTCTCCCATCACAGACCCGCAGCACTCCTCCGAAATCAAGCTCAACATCATAGGTGGTGAGAAGTGGCAGCTGGCTGGTCAGTGGGTTGACTGGGAATTTGAAGTTCCTGCAGACGGTCTTTACTATATTGTTCCGAGATATATGCAGAATGTAAACGCAGGTCTTTTCTCCTCAAGAAAAGTATATATCAAGGAAGGTGACGGCGAATACATTGAGCCTTTCAAGGAAGCAAGAAGCATCAGATTCGAGTATTCCGATGAGTGGACAACAAAGCCTTTGGGCGGCGATGTTGTTGTAGGTACAAATAATGACGGTAGTGATAAGACAGAATATCAGGATTTCAAGTTCTACTTCAAGAAGGGTGTAAGATATACACTCAGAATGGAAGTAGTTCTCGGTGACATGGGTGACGTTATTCTTGAGATTAACGAAAGTATTCAGAGAATGAACGAATACTACAGAAAGATACTCATGATTACAGGTACTCAGCCCGACTCTTATCTTGACTATAATTTCGATGATCTTATTCCCGACGTTCTCAGCGGTATGAGAAGTGAACAGAAAATACTTGAGAACGTTTCCGCAAGACTTGAAGAATTGGTTGGTGAAAAGGGTGACCAGTCCGTAACGCTTGATAAGATTGCGTACCTTCTTGATATTATGGGACATGACCAGGATAAGGTTGCTTCAAATCTCTCCAACTTCAAGTCCTATATCGGTACTCTCGGCACATGGATCCTTACGGCGAGAAATCAGCCTCTTGCACTTGACTACCTCCTTGTAGTTCCCGCAAAGGAAGATTACTACTGCCCAGAGGCTAACGCAGGATTCTTCAGAAATGTAGGTCACGAATTTGCAGCTTTCTGGAACTCCTTCTTCACTAACTACAACTCCGTTGGTGCAACGGAAAACCTTGAAAATGATGATGACGTTCTCGAAGTATGGATCACAACGGGTCGCGACCAGGCTCAGATCGTTCGTCAGATGCTTCCCACATTCTCGGGAATGGCAAAGACATATAATGACCCCGAGGGATACCCCGCAGTAAACCTCAAGCTTATTGCAGCAGGTACACTTCTTCCCGCAACACTTGCAGGTATGGGCCCCGATGTTTCCATGGACGGTGACCCGGTAAGCTACGGTGTAAGAAATGCCGTTCTTAACCTTAATGACAGGAATATCCACGAAGCAAAGAATGAAGACGGAACTCCAAAGTACTTTACAAGAGAAGACCTTGACGAAGTAAAAAAAGACTTTGCTCCCGCGGCATTTATTCCTCTTGAAATTTACAACCCTGACTATGTTCCCATAGGCGATGAGTATGATGAATACTACTCAAAGGCTCTCTACGGTCTTCCGGAAACACAGAGCTTCCCGATGATGTTCTACAGAAAGGACATCTTTGCAGAGCTTCAGAACGAGCTTGGTGACCAGGACGTTAAGGTTCCCGAAACATGGGATGATCTCTACAACCTTATCCGTGTATTCTCCGACAAGAACATGGAGATCGGTCTTAACACAGGTCTTATGCAGTACATTATGTATCAGAATGATGTTCCGTACTACAGAGGTGATGATGTAGCAAGCTACGGTATGGCTACAAACTTTGACTCCAACGAGGCTCTTGACGCATTCAAGACAATGTGTGATTTCTTCACTCAGTATCAGCAGCCTTATACATACGACTTTGCTAACAGATTCAGAACAGGCGAAATGCCTCTCGGTATCGCAGATTACTCTCTCTACAACCAGCTCACCGTATTCGCACCCGAAATCAAGGGTCTTTGGGAATTTGTTCAGCTCCCCGGATCTCTTCGTCAGGGTATCGACGAAAACGGAAACACTTACTCTTATATAGATCATACGGCTCCCGCAGGTGTTGGTTCTGTTATGATTATGAAGAAGAAGGACAGTGAAGATGAAAAGTACAGAGCTTCCTGGAATTACCTCAAGTGGTGGACATCTGCAGAAATCCAGGGTATGTTCGGTAATGAACAGGTTGCTATCATCGGTACTGCTGCAAAGTACAATACGGCTAACATGAACGCTATGCTTTCACAGTCCTGGTCTGCAGATGAGAGACGTTCCATCGAGCAGCAGTTTGAATCCCTTGAAGGTACTCCCATGACTCCCGGTAACTACATTGTAGCACGTAACCAGCAGTTTGCATTCCTCTCTGTTTACAACAACGGTGCTACTCCGGCAGATGCTATGCAGAGCTACATTTCAGACATTAATAAGGAAATTAGCAGAAAGAGAGACGAATATGACTTCCGTATCCAGGAGGAAACTCTCAGAGAATACAAGGCGGAACAGGAAGAAAGACTCTCTGAGCTTACAGGCAGCCCCGTTGAGCTTGAGTATCTCGGCAAGCTCGCGGACGAAGAAGATGCAAGGAATACGGCAAAGTAGACCGTGTTTCTTGCTTCGGAAAAAATTTAACTAAGGAGTGAATTAAATGTCTGAAAAGACGCTTGAAACTAAACAGCAGAAGCCGAAGCTGAGAAAAGACATGACAAAGTTTCAGTGGACGATCCGAAATATGAAAGTAAACTGGCGCGGTTATGCAATGGTAGCCCCCTACTACATAATATTCCTTACATTTACCGTAGTGCCGGTTATCCTCTCGCTATTTCTCAGCTTTACAAACTTTAATATGCTTGAAATGCCGAGAATAATCGGTATTGATAACTACATAAGACTTCTTCTTGACGACGATATTTTCCTTCTCGCAATTCAAAATACGCTTATTTTTGCAACAATGACAGGTCCGTTCTCATACCTGCTTTCACTGTTGTTTGCGTGGTTTATCAACGAACTTACTCCTAAGATTCGTTCCATTGTAACACTTATCTTCTACGCACCTTCCATCTCAGGTCAGGTATACCTCATCTGGCAGGTGCTCTTCTCCGGTGACCAGTACGGTTATGTAAACGGTCTGCTTATGAAGCTCGGTATTATAAATCAGCCTATATTGTGGTTCTCTGATGCGAACTACATTATGCCACTCGTTATCGTGGTTGCCCTTTGGACTTCTCTCGGTACCTCCTTCCTTTCCTTCATTGCCGGCTTCCAGGTAGTTGACAAGTCTCTCTACGAAGCTGCTGCGGTTGACGGAATCAAGAACAGATGGCAGGAGCTTTGGTATGTTACACTTCCTACCATGAGAAACCAGATGATGTTTGCTGCCGTTATGGCCATCACATCATCCTTCGGGTTCGGAGCAATCATCACAGCACTCTGCGGATTCCCATCCCCCGACTACTGCGCATGGACCATCATGCACCACCTCGAGGATTACGGCGGATCACGTTGGGAGGTCGGATATGCTTCCGCTATTGCGACTCTCCTCTTTATTATTCAGATTGCTGCCAACACAATTATAAACAAAATGCTGTCGAAGGTAGGTAAGTGATATGAAAAAAATAAGATTGATAAAGAAACATCGTCTTAACCGATCTGCCGGCGGCGATATGGGTATTAACATTCTTCTCATACTTTTTGGTGCATTCATGTTCCTCCCTATGGTTTATGCGATTTCTCAGTCGCTAAAGCCCTTGGATGAGCTTTGGATGTTCCCTCCGAGATTCTTTGTTAAAAGCCCTTCACTTAAGAACTTTGGAGACCTCTTCAAGCTCATGAGTACATCCTGGGTTCCTTTCTCAAGATACATCTTTAATACTGCTCTTGTTGCGGTTGGCGGTACCTTCGGTCACCTGTTCCTCGCTTCAATGGCATCTTACGCGCTGACTAAGATTCCTTTCCCCGGAAGAAAGGGTATGTTCCAGCTCGTTCAGAAGTCCCTGATGTTCCATCAGACGGTTGGTTCCATCTCCAGCTACATCATTATGTCAGCTCTCGGATGGATAGATACATATTGGGCTCTTATCATTCCCGCATTCGGTTCAACACTCGGTCTGTACCTTATGAAGCAGTTCATGGAGACATCCGTTCCGGACTCCGTTCTTGAATCAGCAAGACTTGACGGTGCTAAAGAGGTTTTAATTTACTGGAAGATAGTAATGCCTATGGTTAAGCCCGCTTGGCTGACGCTTATAGTTTACTCGTTCCAGGGTCTTTGGAATACCGGTACATCCAATTACATATATTCCGAAGAGCTCAAGACATTCAACTACGCTATCCAGCAGATCCTCGCCGGCGGTATCGTTCGTTCCGGTGCAGCAGCTGCTTCAACGGTTATTATGATGCTTGTTCCGATTACTGTATTCGTTATCACACAGAGTAACATTATCGAAACAATGGCTTCATCCGGTATGAAAGACTAAGGAGGGAATAACGAATGAAGAATTTAAAAAGAATATTACTCCTTATCGTATGTTTTGTTGTCATGCTCGGATGTATGCCCGTAAATGCGATTATTCCTTACTCGACATACACCTACGACATTGACGGACAGTATATGGAATCCCCCCATGCCTATGTACCTTATCAGGTTATTGACCAGGAATTCCTCGGAGTTACGCTTGCAAACCCTACGGATTTCTGCGTCGACTTTGAAAAGTTCATCTATATTTCCGATCAGGGTACTGAAACAGGTTCTGTTGTAATCCTCAACGAAAAATTTAATGTTGTGGCTACAATCAGCACATTCACAAACGAATGGGGTGTTCCCGATAAGATCATTTCTCCCGCCGCAGTATTCGTAACTCCTGCAAGAGCTGAGGATTACGCTGAAGGCGACAACGCACTCAACACAAAGACACTTTATGTCTGTGATTCCACACAGAACAGAATCCTTGTATTTGATGTGACAAATGTTGATTCCGAGCTTACAGCCCAGGAAAATGCGGATAACATCGTTTACAATACAACAATCTATCAGCCTGAATCCGACGTATTTGCGGAAGGTCACATCTTCAGACCTATCGCTATTGCGGTTGACAAGGTAGGAAGAGTTTATTCCGTTGGTGAGTTTACCCACCAGGGTATCATCTCCATGAACACGGACGGTTCCTTCTTCGGATTCCTCGGTGCACAGACTCAGCAGACTTCCATTATTGACATCATCTGGAGAGCTTTCCAGACAGAAAAACAGAGACAGATGTCCGTTAAGACGGTTTCTACCGAGTATAATAACATCAACATCGACGGAGACGGGTTTGTTTATGCAACAACATCTACAATTTCCGACTCACTGCAGATGCAGGCTATCACAAGCAAGAATAAGAGTGGCACATATGCTCCCGTTAAGAAGCTCTCTCCCCATGGGGATGACGTTATGAAGCGTACAGGCTTCTTCCCACCCTCCGGTGAAGTTACGGTTAATCAGGATTCATCAAATGATTCTGTTGCAACAGGCGCTTCTACGGTGACTGACGTAGCTCTCGGCCCGAACGGTACATGGTCTATAATTGACGAAAAGAGATCCAGAGTATTTACATATGACCAGGAAGGAAGACTCCTTTTCGCCTTCGGAGATAAGGGTAATCAGCTTGGTAACATTCAGGCTCTTGCAGCTATTGAATATCATGGCAACAATTTGCTCCTTCTTGACAGCACAAACAAGAACATCACGGTGTTTAAGCGTACATCCTACGGTGATGCACTTAACGCTGCTATTGTTGCTAACCTCGAAAGAAGATACGCTGAAGCGGAGCAGCTTTGGGAGGATATTCTTCAGCTCAACTCCAACTTCGATATGTCATATATCGGTATCGGTAAGTCCCTTTACAGAGAAGCTTCAACTCTTTCGGATGATAACCCCAGAAAGGTTGAGCTCTTCCAGGAAGCTATGGCTAACTACGAATATGCATACGATACAGCCAACTGGTCTGACTGCTTCCAGGATCTGAGAAAGATCTGGATAAAGAAGTATATGATTCTTATTCCGATTTCTGTAATCGTGGTGCTTTTTGTACTCTCAAAGTTTATGAAGGCAGTAGGGAAGACCAACAAGAAAGAGGAAGTAGTAAAGAAAAAGAGAACTCTTTGGAGTGAGTATTGCTATGGTTTCCATGTAATGTTCCACCCCTTCGACGGCTTCTACGATATTAAGCATGAATACAGAGCTTCCATCAAGGGTGCACTTCTTGTATTCGCATTTACGGCAATTGCATTCATCTATCAGTCTATCGGGCAGGGTTATGTTATGAACGCTGTGCCGGCGGATGTTTCAATATTAATGTCCGTTGCAGCTATCGCTCTTCCCGTTCTCCTTTGGACGATTGCCAACTGGTGTCTTACAACACTGTTCGACGGCGAAGGAAGCCTTCGTGACATCTTTATTGCAACCTGTTATTCGTTGTTCCCGCTTCCCGCATTCATTATTCTTACAACTCTCTATTCCAACTTTATCACAGTGTCCGAAATAGGTTTTGTATCACTCTTTGTAGGTATCGGTTACTTCTGGGTAGGTTTCCTCTTGTTCTTTGGCATGATGACCATCCACGACTATTCACTCTTCAAGAATGTTCTTACATGTATCGCTTCCATCGTAGGTATGGCGTTTATCATGTTCCTGGGAATACTCTTCTCCAGCCTTGTCGGAAAGATATTCTCCTTCGTATATAACATAATCCTTGAATTGTCATACAGAGTATAGGAAAGGGGAGGTATAAAAATGAAATTTAAAAAGTTATTTGCACTTCTTCTTTCCGGAGTTCTTCTTGCAAATTCATTTATTGTGACTTCTTTTGCAGCAGCAAAAGATGAGGAAGAGGAAGAAATAGTATATGAGCTTGTGGATTATACCACTATCGAGTATAATTCGCCCGAAGAAAAGCTCGCAACCATGAAAATGTACGACGAAAAGGGCGATTATCAGCTCTGGGCTCTTGAGGAAACAGGTGAGATTGCACTTGTAACCAAGGGTAAGGATGGTGCTGACGATCAGATACTCTTTTCAAATCCTTATGATGTCGGTGCAATGAAAAAGTCAGTCGAACCCAAACAGAGACTTCTTTCTCAGGTGCTTCTGAAATACTCAGACGGCTCTAAGGAAACTATCATGACATCCTATGTTGAAGCGGCAAAGAACCGTCAGATTAAGCTCGAAAGAATCAGAGGCGGTATTCGCGTAAACTACACAATGGGACGTGAGCAGGCAAGAATTCTTGTTCCTGAAATGATTGAAAAATCAAGATTTGAGGAAGAGATTCTTAACAAGATGCCTCAGACAGACGAAAACGGAAAGAAGATCTATGATGAGGTTATCAATAAGAATCCTTATGAATATATGAAGGCGTTCTTCTCGCTCAAGGATCCAAACTCCGCAAAGCTTACGGAAGAAACCAAAAAGGATATGATGAGGACATGGCCGATTACTGAAAAGTATGCCATTTACATCATCGGAAGCGACACCACGGTAAGAGATAAGAAGCAGCTTGAATATCTTATCACAACATATACAGATTACACCTTTGACGATGTTGATGCAGACCATGCAAAGGTTGAATATGAAGCAATTATTGATAAGCTCCCCCTCTTTAAGGTGGCTATTGAATACTTCCTTGACGAAAACGGACTTACAGTAAGAGTTCCTGCAAGTGATATAAGATTTGATTCATCTTCGTTTTCACTTTCATCTATAACGATACTTCCTTTCTTTGGCGCAGGCGCTAAGGACGAAACAGGCTTTACGCTTATAAATGACGGTTCCGGTTCCATCGTAAGGTTTGAAGATGTTGAGGATGAAGTTGCAGAGCTTACCATTACCGGTAAGGTATACGGTCAGGACTATTCTTTACACAAGATTGGCGGCGAAAATCAGGAAGTTATGAGACTCCCTGCGTTCGGTACCGTAAGTGATATTGAATATTGGGAATTTGACGGCGATGCCTATAAGGCTGCCATCGAATCAGGCGAACTCATTCCTTATGACGATGTTGAAGCCAACATCGCTAAGATCAAGGCTGACCGTGAAGCAGCAAAGAATGATCGCAACAATGTAAATAAGAAGATAGGTCCCAAGGTTAAAGAAGCAGCAGCTGAAACAGTAACTGCACCTACTGATGGGGCGGAAGCTGTTATCGACGAATATTCTATCTCCGTTGTATCTACAGATGAAGTACTTGCTGATCTTACGGTTACAACTGATGTATACGAAGTTGAAGAAGAGCCGGAAGAAGCGGCAAAGGCGACAGAAACCGCTGAAGGAACTGAAACTGAAGAGGGAACAGAAGCTGTAGAAGATGTTACCAAAGAAGCACCTTTCACAGGTTCAGTTACCGTTAAGTTCACAGACAAAGATGGTAAGGCAGTTGCCGATGCATTTGTAAAAATCGGAGGAGAAGAAAAGAAGACAGATGCTACCGGTACAGTTTCTTTTGAAGTACCTGATAACTATACCATTCATGCAAAGCTTGCCCAAGCAGATACATATCTTCTTGTTAAGACTGTTGAGGCTCTTGCAGATGAAGAAGCTGCAAAGGTTGAAATTGACCCTCTGACAGGTCTTCCTGTTATCCATCCCAGAGACAGTGTTAATATCGCACAGTCCGGTCAGTTTGTTAAGTTTGACGATGAAAAGAAGACAATGAGATCCGGCTTCATCGCTTACATCGAAGAGGGTGAATCCCTTGCCGAGATCACAACGGCACACGGTGGCGGTGTTCACGACTACAACTCCACATATGCAACATTCACTCCCAGACCTTCCGACTCTTATGAGCTTACCGGTCTTTCCGCAACGGGAAGTGCTACATGGTCTGTAACAAGTAACAGAAAATATACAGGTAACTTCACTATCAAGTATATCCCCGTAAGAGATGAACAGGCTACAACAGCAGGTATGGCTGCGGCTCTCAGAAATTATCTTGAAGCTAAGGGCGAGCTTACAAAGCTTGAAGATACCGGTGCAGATATTCCCCTCTACATCGAAACATTCGGATCTGTAGAGACAACACAGAGAGTGGCAGGTATTCCTTATAGTGTACAGACTCCTCTTACTACTTTTGCTGATGCAAAAACCATGATTGATGAGCTTACAGGTAAGAAGCAGGCTGATGACGGAAATACCTACAACACCACATCCAACCTTATTATTAAGTACACAGGTTGGTATAACGGTGGTCTTTACAAGACTGTTCCTTCAAAGGTAAAGGTTGACAAAAAGATCAGCGAGGATATGAGCCTTGCAGAGCTTTCCAAATACGCTGAAAGCATCGGTGCAAAGATATATCCTGATCTTGAATTTACATACGTAAATAAGGTAGGCTTTGGCGACGGCTTCAGCTATAAGCGTGATGCGGTTCAGACTATCGACGGACGTACTGCTGTACATAAGGTATACAGTGCACTGTTCCAGATGTTTGAGCCTGACGGTCAGCTTATCATATCACCTCTTGCTATGGTGACATATTACGATAAGATAGCTGAGGATTACAAGGCACTTGGAGCAAGCGGACTTTCTGTTGGTACTCTCGGTTCCGACCTTTCATCCGATCATAACGATGAATATGCATATACCCGTGAGGACGCAAAGGAAGCAATTAAGGACTTGCTCGGAGCAATGAAGCAGGACAACGGTTCTGTTATGATCAGTGGCGGCAATGCTTATGCACTTAAGTATGCGGATCACATCATCAATGTACCGCTCAGTTCCAGCGAAAACGTATTCGCATCCGAGGCTGTTCCTTTCACAGGTATGGTACTTCACGGATACAAGAACTTCGCAGGAACTGCAATAAATCTCGACGGTGACTATGAAAAGAGTGTTCTAAAGGCAATTGAAAACGGTGCATCGCCCTACTTCATTCTTTCCTATCAGCACGCCAACGCATCCGAGCTTAAGTCATTTGTAGACTTCAGTAAGTATTACTCCATCAGATACAACATCTGGCTCCAAGACCTTGTTGATACATATAACAAGCTCAACGGTGCACTCTCAAGCGTTAAGTACGAAACCATTACCGACCATACAACGCTTGATACAAGAATTGTAAAGGTTGAATACAGCAATGGTGAAAAGTTCGTACTCAACTACAACATTGATGATTACACCTATACGGATGAAGCAGGAACTGAGCATATGATTCCCGCAATGGATTATGTTAAGTTCGGTAAATAATAAGGAGAGGTGAAAAAATGAATAATACAATTTCAAAAAAGCAGATGCCTGTAACCAAAAGGGCTAAGCCTGCCTCTCTTGACAGAAAGAAGGCACGTGCCGGTTGGTGGTTCGTATTACCCTTTGTTATCGGACTTGTCTTTATATATCTGCCGATACTTTTAAATTCGATTTGGTACAGCTTTAATCTTATTTCCATGCCTAAGGGTCAGTTCACCCTTACATTCTGCGGCTTTGAGAACTACAGGGAAGCCATCTTCTCTGACCCGCAGTTCCTTCAGATACTTATAGCCAGTATACAGCAGCTTCTCTTTGATGTCCCCGCTATCGTAATCTTCGCACTCTTTATGGCGGTGGTACTCAATCAGAAGATGATAGGCAGAGGTGTATTCCGTGCGATATTCTTTATCCCCGTTATTATTTCAACGGGTCTTATCGAATCCATCGACTCCAGCTCTCTCCAGTCTTACATGACTGAAGGTGTTGATACAGGTAATGCACAGCAGTCTTCAGCGGCAGAAATTGTTAGCTCAATGGATATAGCTCAGCTGTTCGGTTCGATGGCTGTCGGTACTGAGCTTGTAAATTACGTCGTTGGTATCGTTAATAACATCTTCAACATAGTTAACCGTTCAGGTGTTCAAATGTTGGTATTCCTTGCAGGGCTCCAGTCCATTTCTCCCTCCATTTACGAGTCCTGTACAATGGAAGGTGCCTCAGGTTGGGAAACATTCTGGAAGATTACATTCCCGATGATTACACCTATGATTTTGGTTAATGCGGTCTACACCATTATTGACTCCTTTACGGCTGAGTCCAACACGGTTATGTCCTATATCAGCAACGTTTACTCGGCACAGAAAAACGGACAGACAATTTCCTCGGCAATGAGCTGGGTTTACTTCCTGGTAGTTATTGCGATGATTGGTATCATGGCTTTGGTCCTTTCTCGTTTTGTATTCTACCAGCGCAGAGACTAATTTTTTGGAGGTGTTAAAATGAATTCAGTACTTAAAAAATTTAATAAGAACGGTACCTCCAGAAAAGAGATGAAAAAGGACTTTGAGGGTAAGCTCTCTTTCCGTAAACGTCTGTTTATGAAGATTTTCTCCTTTGAGTTCTTGAAGACAATTGTTGTGAAGTTCTTTATGTACGTGTTCCTTATCGGTATTTCCTACATAATCCTTTATCCGTTCATCACTAAGATCTCCGCTTCTTTCATGTCTACATCTGACTTTGCGGATGTTACGGTTAAGCTCATTCCTAAGTATCCTACATTGGATACATACAGGTTTGTTATCATTGAAAACGACTACTTTGAGGCTCTTATCAATACAACACTTTTGTCTGTTTCAACAGCTTTGCTTCAGACTCTTATGACTGCTATTATAGGTTACGGTCTTGCAAAGTTCAAGTTCAAGGGTAAGAGTATTATATTCGGACTCGTGGTTCTTTCCATGGTCATCCCGCATAAGACTCTTCAGCTTTCAATGTTCACATTCTTCAGATACTTCGATATCTTCGGAATATTTGAGCTTCTCTCAGGTCAGACCATTAAGCTTATTGATACTGTAATTCCGCTTGTACTTCTTTCTCTCTTCGGTCTCGCGTTTAAGAACGGTCTTTATATCTTTATATTCAGACAGTTCTATAAGGGCGTACCGGACGAGCTTGAAGAAGCTGCATACGTTGACGGCTCGGGTATTTTTAAGACATACTTCAGAATCATTCTTCCCCTTACAGTCCCCATGATGACAACAATCTTCATGTTTGCTTTCTCTTGGCAGTGGACAGATAAGTACTACAACAACCTGTTCTTTATCAGCGGTGACGCACCTCATTTCCTTCCCGCGATAGTTAGGGTTCCGGATTCACTTTCTTCAATCGCTTCCTCTGCATCTCCCCTTCAGGAATCTGCGGTTCTGAACACTTGTGGTATTCTGGTTATACTTCCTCTGTTCATCATCTTCCTCTTTGCTCAGAAGGCACTTGTACAGGGTATTGAAAGATCCGGTATCGTTGGTTAATATTAACAATCAAATATTTCAAAAGAGACTGCTATTTGGACTGCACCAGATTGTGGTCTCTTCTTTTTTGTGAAATGTTGCGTTGATGTAAACAATTGTAAGATACTTTTATAAAACGCGAATATATGTTTGACAAAATGATTAGTCTGTGCTAAAATAACATTAGCACAGATGTTCACTTTGCGTCCGCATCTGTATAAAACGGCAAGAAAGACGCTTGCTTACGAAAGGATGAAAGAAATGGTACAGGGCTTGAAGCCTAAGGAGAAGCTCGTTCTCGATTACATTACGGAAAAGCTTGACGAAACAGGCTACGCTCCCTCTGTAAGAGATATATGTGCAGAGCTTAACATCAAATCCACGTCAACGGCACAGATGTATATAGAAAAGCTTGAAGCAAAGGGTTATCTCTATAAAGAGCAGGGAAAGAGCAGAACTCTTAGAGTGGTGCGTCCCGGAGGTGATAAGAAGAGGTATTCGGTGCCGATCCTCGGTCAGGTAGCCGCAGGTATTCCTATACTCACAGTGGAGAATTTTGATGGGTATATTGATTACACAACGGAAAGGCATTTTGAAAAGGATTCGCTTTTTGCACTCAAAGTCAAGGGCGAGAGTATGAAAGAGATAGGTATTCTCAGCGGGGATATTGTCATTGTGGAAAAGCGTGAATATGCCGATAACGGTGAGATTGTGGTTGCAATGATAGAGGATGAAGCAACGGTCAAAAGATTCTACAAAGAGGACGGCAGATACAGACTTCAACCCGAAAATTCCGAGATGGAGCCTATTTATACAAATACGGTGGATATTCTCGGTAAGGTTGTTGCACTTGCGAGATATTATTAAAATCAGTTTTATTATTTTGCGGCGGTCAGATTTGGCTGTCGCTTTTGTTTTTTTGACTTATATGTTGTGACATATTCGGGATGTTAAGCGTAAAAGAGACGAAATTCATTGCTTGCAGATAAAAAAACAAGGGGTTGCATTTGAGTACAATCCCTTTTGGTATGGTTGGTATATAAAATTTTGATAATCATGTCTTGGATGGCGGGTGTCCGAAATAATCGGAATAGGCTCGCGAAAAGCCGTATACATCGGAGAAGCCTGTCATGTATGCGGTGTTTTTGACGGTGACCTTGTCTGACAGCAACTGTCTTGCTTTTTCAAGACGGATTTTTCTTATGTATTTCCATGTGGGAAGTCCTGCGTATTTCACGAACAGGCGGCGATTATAACAGGTGCTGCAAGAGGTATCGGTAGAGCAGTGGCGCATCTTCTTGCAAAGAGGGGCGCAAAGGTTGCACTTCTGGATGTGGATTACGAAAAGCTTGAAAGCGTAAAGGCTGAAATTGAGGCTTATACAAAGGATGTACTTATCTTCAAGTGCGATGTTTCGGATGAGGCGAGAGTTAATGAGATTATGGCGGAAGTTATTTCCGTATTCGGAAGGGCAGATATACTTGTTAATAACGCTGCACTTTTCAGAAGCTATACACCTTTTATTGAATCAGCAATTGACGAATGGAAGAGGTACTTTGACATAAACGTAATGGGTGTTACATATTGTACCCGTGCGGTGCTTCCTACAATGCTTAAGAATGGTTACGGTAGAGTTATAAATATCGGTTCTGTTGCGGGCGTATACGGCAACGCTACCATGGTACACTATTCGGGTACCAAGGGTGCGGTAATTGCAATAACAAAGGCACTTGCAAAGGAAGTTGCGGATAAGGGTGTAACGGTAAACTGTATTTCTCCCGGAAGTGTCAGCCCGTCGGATCATGACGATATGGACTATGTTGAGCCTTCCGAACTTGCATTTATGAACAGAACAGGAAGCGACATGGAAAATGCTGAGCTTATATGCTTTATTGCAAGCAAGGAGGCTTCATATATATCTGCTCAGAATATTCAAATTGACGGTTGCAGAAGAAAACAATAAGTCCTCTCAAATGATAATTTTGCAATATTATTTTCAGAGTTATAAAGCACAACGATACAATGAAAATAAAAAATTAAAGGGTGTCTTAAGTGAAGTAGTCAATACTTTGTAGACACAAAAAAAGAATATTTTTATGCTGCCTGTT
>JAZUOO010000021.1:0-71154 GCA_045604705.1 Eubacteriales bacterium | reverse complement strand
TAAATGTGCTTCGCACGCTTAAAGCGAATTTAATTTAGCTACTCCAAAGGAGTTATTTAGCTATTGCGAAGCAATAATTTCGCTTTGCACGATAGTGCAAAATTTAGCTAAGACTAAAATATCTCTATGGTTCTGCTTTCCCCAAAAAAATTGGAGCAGACACTTAGTGTCTGCTTTTTCGCCGTACAGGAATTGAACCCGAGAGGGCTTTTTGCGTCAAGAAAACAGTCTAAATGACTGTTTTTAGCAAAAAAGGTGCAAGACCCTTACGGTCGAGCAATTAGTATGCGAAGCATACGCCGATTCCCGTACGGGTCACCAAACAAACCAAAACCGAACACCTTAACAATAAAAGGTATTCGGTTTTCTTTATACAACAAAAGAGAATACTCATCGTCGCCTCTGTTGATACAAGGTTGTTCGAGTATTCTCTCTTTTTTGTTGTGATTTATTTAAAAATCAGCTTCCCGTACCTTCGTCGTGGATTTCCACGCCTTCGGGAATTTCGTTTTCGTTTTCACGCTTAACGTATCCGAGAAGTTTTACTTCAGTACACTTAAAAGGCTTTGCTATATCCTCCGGCTTATCGTCCAGCAGTACCTTTACCATTCCGCGAAGAGCATTGCTTTCAACTACCACACCTTTGCCCTCGGCAGTTTCAACTATTGCGTCAACTTTCGGAGTTCTTTCATATTCCTTCTGATATACTTCGTCTTCATATCTTATACAGCACATAAATCTGCCACAGGTACCTGAAATCTTTGAAGAGTTAATGAACAGGTTCTGATCCTTTGCCATTTTTATGGAAACCTGCGAGAATTCACCAAGGAAGCTCTTGCAGCATACGGGTCTGCCGCAGATACCGAGACCTCCGACTATCTTCGCCTCATCTCTTACGCCTATCTGACGAAGCTCAATTCTTGTTCTAAAGGCTGCGGCGAGTTCTTTTATGAGTTCTCTGAAATCGACTCTGCCGTCGGCGGTAAAGTAGAACAAGAGCTTGCCGTTATCGAAAGTATACTCTACGTACACAAGAGACATTTCAAGTCCGAGAGCTCTTACCTTTTCACGGAACACTTTTGCTGCCCCCGCTTCAAGCTGCTTGTTGCTTTCGTATCTTTCGGTGTCGTCCTTTGTTGCAACTCTCAGTATCGGCTTTAAGGGGGGGACTATATTGTCCGTGCTGACGTGTCTGTTTGGGATAGCACAGAAGCCGTATTCTATTCCTCTTGCTGTCTCAACGATTACGGCGGCATCCTTTTCCACCTTGTTTAAACCTGGTGCAAAGTAGTAGACCTTGCCCGCTTCTCTGAATCTTACGCCGATGACTTCCACCGTTTCCGTGTTTTCCGTCAGGTGGTTTTTGTACGTCTTTGGCTTTGACTGTTCAATTATCTGCTCTGCAAGGGGTCTGTTTCTGTCAATGTATCGGGGTTCATCTCCGTCGCCTGCGGCTGTACCCCTTGCGGATGACATGAACGAGCTTTTGCCTGTACGCATTCCGAAGCCTCTGGGAGCAGATATGATACCGGCTTTGTCAACGATGGGCTGGAGAAGTTCTTCCGACTTTATCTCCTCTGCAGGTGCTGTGGGGACAAACTTTTCCTTTTTGTGCTTCTGACGTCTTGTCTGGTCATGACGGAAATTCCCTGTGTTTCCCGCACCTTTTTTGGCGTTTCTTTCCTGCTCGGGTTGGTTTATATTCTTTTCCTTTGCGAGCTCGTCAATGTTCTTTTTATCCTTTTTATCGGGCTTACGCTGATTCTGGTTCTGCCTCTGTGCTTGGCGATTTTGTTGTTCTTTTGCTTCTGTATTGCCCTTGTTATTCTGATTTTTGTGGTCGCCGTTTCTGCCGTTTCTGCCGTTGCCGTCATTCTTTCTTTTGTCAGGACGGCGGTGGTTTTTGTTTCTGAAATTATTCTTTTCTTTGATGTTGTCGTTCTTTTCAGATGCTTTATTTTCACGCTCATCGCTTTTACGGGGAACATTCTGCTTTTGGGCTTCCCTGTTGTTATTTTGTTCCTTATCGTTTTTTGCGTTTGATTTGTTCTTTTCGCTTTCAAGAAGCGGATTTGCGCTGCTCTTCTTTTGCTTTCCGAAAGACAGAAAGAAGGACTTCCCCGATACTATGCTTTCGTCGCCGGGCTTGGCGAAGGAGTCGCGCTTATTGCCCTTATTTCGTGTATTGTTTTCGCTCATTATAATCCTTTCTTATAACAATTGACAATTAATAATTAGTAATTGACGATTTTTGTTAATTTATTCGTGAATTTTTATCTGATTATATTCTCTGTGGCGGGAGTTACGTTCTTATTTTGATTCTGTTAAGCACACAAATTCTATATTTATTACTGTTTTATGTGTCCTTGATACCGAACAATGTCGGTTATTCGTATATTCCCGAGCGCAGGGAGGCTGTGACGGCAGAGAGGTTGGCGTTTTCATCTATACGCTCGCTAAGCTCCGTGAAAAGACCGTAGCGATAGAAGGCAGTCTTTAGCGGTGTACGCATTACTGCCGTTTCAAGAGATTCTTTTCCGAGGATACCGCCGTTCGCAGGCTTTGTGCCTTTTTTTGATTTTAAGATTTCAAGACTGCACAGCGAAAGAACCCTCAGGATAAGCTGAAGATTGCCGCTTTCTTCTTTTTTCACCGGGAGTCTGTCAAAGGGGAATCTGCCGCTTGTATAAAAGTCGGTGCAGATGTCAATGGCGTTCTTTAGTGCCGATATACTTTTTTCACCCGGAACAAAGCCGTCCAGGTACAGCACTGCATTGCATATTCTCATATTATCGGCTTGCGCCAGGTCGCCCGAAAAATCGCACACCGAGCGATATACGTCCTTGGCAGATATTGAGCCGAGCGAGAATTTTGCGCATCTTGAATCGACCGTCGGCAAAAGGAGCTTTGAGGATGGTGCTGTAAGTATAAAGTACACACTCTGCGGCGGTTCTTCAAGTATTTTCAAAAGAGCGTTCTGCGACTGGACGTTGAGAGTGTGAGCACTGTCAAATATAACTATCTTACACTCTGCCTCAAAGGGACTTATATTTGCGTCGAGTCTCACTTTTCTTATATCGTCAACGCCCACCTTGCTTTGCTCTGCATTTATTACCGTTACGTCCGGGTGTCTTTCTTCAAGGACTTTTCTGCAGGCATTGCACTCTGTACACGGCGCCTCGTTCTTTTCACACACAAGGGCTGCGGCACATATCCTTGCCGCTTCTTTTCTTGAGGCTTCGTCCTTACCCTCTATGAGAAAGGTCTTCGGGAGGGTGCCGGACTTTATCTCGTTCAGAAGCAAGGATAATGCCGTGCCGGGATTCTTAATATCCATATTTTATACTTACACGTGTTCAAAACGCTCTATGTTCAATACAAAGATAGTGCCACCGCCAACAAGAACTTCCTGTACGGTTGTGCTTGTCATGTCGTGGCTTACACCCGAGAAAAGTCCCCCGTTGTGGGAAACTGTGGGTTGGAGTCTCTTTTTGCTGAACTTTGAGATAATGCTGATCACTTCATCCACCTTATCGTCCTCCACACCCGACATAAAGGTTGTATTGCCTGCAGTGAGAAATCCGCCTGTCGAAGCGATCTTGGTCATATAGAAACCTGCCTTTGTGAGCCGTGCGGTAACTATAGGACTGTCATCGTTGTTAATGATTGCGAGCACAAGCTTCATGATTCTTTCCTTTCGTAATGTATTATTTATAATTTAATAATTTACGGCTGATAGAATGCCGTTATATATACAATTTGTCATATATTGTTCTTCGGGCACAATATACTATTATAATTATATCACATCTTGTTCGTTTTGTCAAATGTTTTTTGGACTTACGGTTTTTTTGCTTTTTTCGACACGTTATCTTAAAATTTTGTCAGTTTTTTAAAAATTCTATTGACATTTTACGGTAACTGGTGTATAATATAGTAACAGTGTACACACTGAAATTTTATGAAAAGAGGTATCTTTCATGTTTAGTCAGGCTTACAAAGCAGCGATTAACACAATTTTAAGAAAACCGTTCATGCTTTGGGGACTTTCTCTCCTCTCCGGTATCATCTGCATCATTGCAACAGTAACGGTCGGCATGCTCGGATTTATCGGAACCGCTTTCGGATACGTAATTACCGTTGGCATGGCAAAGGTTTATTTGGATGGACTTGAAGGCAAGGAGGTTAATTCGGATCAGTTATTCTCCGGCTTCACAAAGAGAGTGTTCAGAGTTGCCGGTGGTATGGCATGGAGACAGCTTTGGACTATCATCTGGGCTATTACTACAGTATGTATTCCTTTGGCAATTATTCTTCTTTTCTCTATTATCGGTGCATCCTTCCCCTTCATAGGATTTATTTTCACTATTATAGGATTTGTTTTGGGCTTCATAGCTGTAATCCCTGTAAGTATTTATTTTGTTTCCAAGAAATATTCCTACGCTTTTGTGCCCTACATCCTTGCTACAAAGCCCGATGTAACAGCTACACAGGCACTCAGACTTTCCATGGAAATGACTCACGGCAAAAAGCTCCAGATGTGGCTTGCTGATTTCCTTTATGGTGTAATCGTTTTCTTTGTTTCACTTATTCTCGGACTTTTGAGTGCTATTCCCTTTATCGGTTTTATTTTCGGAATAGTTCTCTTTGCATGGATTCTTGTGCTTGTATTCTTCGGTTCTCTCTTCAAGGGGCTTTATGCAGCTGAATTCTACAGACTCAAGCCCGTTCCCAAGACTCCCAGGTACAATCCTTATAACAACGTTTTTAACGGTTTCAACGGTCAGCCTCAGCAGGGTTACGGTGCTCCTCAGCAGAACTACAATCCCACCCCCGTAAACAACCAGAGCAACCAGAATAACCAGTAATGTTTACATAATCACTTACTCCGCGGACTGAAGTTCCGTGGAGTTTTTTTGTACCAAAAACACACAAAGCAACTTAACAAAAGGTAATTTGCTTTACAATATTAATATGCGAAAAGGGGTATTTGTTATGTCCGAAATTCTTTACACAATATAGAGCTTACCGAGGTGTGGCATCCCAAATATACGATGGATGATCTTAAGCAGGGAATGCCTGTTCCTTATCTTAAAAATCCCCCAAAGGTTATTGATATTTCCGTAGGCAGACAGCTTTTTGTGGATGATTTTCTTGTTGAGTCTCATAATCTTTACAAGGTCTTCCATCAGCCTAAAAAATATGAAGGAAATCCCGTAATGTTCCCGGAAACTCCGATGGAAAAATACGAAAAACTTCCGTGTGCGGTCCCCAAGGACGGCGGCATGTGGTTTGACAGAGACGAAAAAATATATAAGATGTGGTATGAAGCGGGCTGGCTTCACAAGATGGCTTATGCCACAAGCCGTGACGGTTTTGCTTCATTGGGAGTTGAAAATGACGGATTTATAAGGACAAGAAAACTCACATTCAAGGGCAAGAGATCTTATTTCTTTATTAATGCACAAACCGAAAATAACGGCTGTATCACCGTTGAAATCAAGAATGAGAACGGAAAGGTGCTTTGCAAGAGCAAGCCCTGGTGCGGTGACAGCACAAAGGCCGAGCTTGATTTCGGTGACTTCGACTTGGCTTCTCTTGAGGGTAAGGTTATCAAGCTTGAATTTTATGTCGGCAAAGGCAGGATTTACTCATTCTGGTTCTCAAAGAGCGAAAACGGTGAAAGCGACGGATTTGACGGCGCGGGTACAGATGAATAAGCTTTGATGTGAGAATTTTATATCAAAAGTTATACAGATAAAATTTTAAGGCAAGTCTTTGTTCAGAGACCTGCCTTTTGTTTTATTATTTGTTTTTACTGTGGAGGATATACAAACATAATCTCTACGGTAAGTGAGAAGGTTGAATTGAACTTATATGCTTACGTTTTATCTTTTGATACCGGTTATGTGTTTATGTATTCTTATTAAAGTTCTACAAGTCTACCCTCATCTGCAGAGGTGTGAATTGCCTGCATAATCTCTGTCAGATGTCGTGCATAGTCGAGTGTTACAATATAGGGCTTACCTTTGAGAGTTTCAGCTATCATCGTGTAGATGGAATAGTGGTCACCGAAAATTTTACCCTCGAGAGTGATGTTGGTCTTTTTTGTTTCGGTTGTGCTTCTGTATACTGTAGGATCATCGGCTTGGGGATAGGAAATTTCGTGAATTTCCATTTGATTGCCCTTGACGTAAATTGTACCCTTATCGCCCTGTACCACCCAATTGGGGAGATAATCGGAGATGATGTTGTGGTCTACCTGAACTATAACTCCGCTTTCGCTCGTCATCATCGAGCAGAACATATCGTCTGCATCTCCGGGGTTGATTATCTGTCTCTTATGAGCGTAAACGGTCTTGAACTTTTCGCCTACAAGACACATTGCCTGTTCAACGATATGAGGTCCCCAGTTGTTAAGATAACCACCCGCATAAGCCTTGAGTGTCTGCCAGTCGCTTCTTTTGCCGAAGGTCATCTGTGCTCTGTATACTCTGAACACCTTGCCGATAGCACCGCTTGCGATTACTTCCTTGAGCTTTACAACGTCTGCACCGTCGTGGCAGGGGATAAAGGGCATGACGATAACATTATTCTTTGTCGCTTCGCTTATTATGGAATCAGCCTCATCTGTTGTGATTGCCCAGGGCTTTGTGATAAGAACATTTTTGCCGGCTCTTATAAAGTCAAGTGCAATTGCCGTATGTGTATAGCTGAAAGTAAGAATTATTGCAAAGTCGAAATCGGGACTGTTCAGCATTGTGTGGTAGTCGGTGTACTTCTTTGCGTTCGGGAATCTCTGAGAGAACTTATCGAGAGCTTCCGTGTTTACGTCGCATATTGCTGTTACTTCAAATTCGGGGTGCTTTTCAAGTACGGGTGCGTGAAGATCGTTGGCTGTTCTGCCGCAGCCGATTACTGCTGTTTTTATTGCCATTTTTCTGTTCTCCTTGTATTATATAAATTGTTTTTTTAATAGTGCAAGGGCCTTTTTCATGCTCTCAAGGCCGTTACCGTTTTTGGATTCAAAGGATATTGTACCATCATATTTTATTGCACGAAGATTGTCCATAACGGTGTTTATGTAGTCGCTGTAATTATCCTCCGGCATTACTCTTTGAAGCTCGGCTATGTGGATGTGACGGAGGGCGTCTTTGTATTTTATGATGTCATCGGCATTGTCGTTGTTTGACATCATGTGGATTGTATCCGCAAGAAGTGCAATTTGGGGATGATTTGCTTCCTTTACAACTCTGTAACCGTCGGAAAGGGTATTGATGAAGTTGCAGGCATCCGCACGCAGAGGCTCCATTACTACAGTGATGTCGTATTTTTCGCACATGGGAATAATTGCTTCCTTTATTACCTCGTCGATATGGGAATAGCCCTCTTCAATTGATGTGCTTTCGTCCAAAGCTCTTGCGGGTGCACTTCCGAATACTACCTTTTTTGCTCCGAGCTTTGTGCATCTTTGGAATGTTTTTTCAAGATATGCCTTTATTTCGTCGAGGTTTCTGTCCTTGCCGGTGACTCTTATTGTTTTCGGGAAGAGTGCACAGCAGCAGTCGCAGGCAAGATCAAGGTCACAAAGTGTTTTGCAGAGCTTGTCGAATTCCTCATCGGAAAGGGATGATACAAGCATTGCACGCATTTCAACGTAGTCAAAGCCTGCGTCTTTTATCATTTTTATAAGGTCATAGTCCACCTCGGTTTTTAGTGGGGTGGAAAATTCTTTGCAAAATCCGTACTTCATTGGTTTCTCCTTTTAAATAAGTTCTACTTAGGTAAGACTTGTGGCCCAAAGTATCTGATAATTCGCATATTACCGTTTATATTAAATGGTTCACACACTGACGTGATAAAATATTGGGCGCCTTTTTTGACTTTTGTTCCGTCTATCTCTCCTTCACCGTCAAGCACATATAGTCCACTGAAAGTACCCTTTGAGGATATAGTCTTTGTGCCGTTTATGTTAAGCTCAAAAAGACGGAACATTTTTGTATTTTCGTAGTCTATCAGCGCTTCACCCTTTGGCTTTATACGCCATCTTTTCGCAGTTTCTTCCTTGGAATAGCCCGTGTAGTCAAAGCAGTCTAACATTTTCTCAAAACCAAGCCCCTGATGACACATGAAGTCGGAAACTTCTCTTCCCGATGGCGTAGTCTTTTCCGTTCTTATTGTGTAATCGGTAGGCTCTTGTATCTCAACGAGAAAACATCCGGAGCCTATTGCATGCGGAATACCGCCCTCAATAAGAAATGTATCACCGGGATTTACTTCAAATTTGTGCAGACAATCAAGCATTTCAGGGATATTCTGCGTGTCAAATATTTCTTTCCACCTCTTGCGGGTTATACCCTCTTTAAAACCGAAGTAAATGCAGGGCTTTTCACCGTTTATTTCGCGTCCCGCAACAATGTGCCAGCATTCGGTTTTGCCAAAATCGGAGTTGAATAGCAGCTTGGCATTTTCACGGGTAGGATGTACCTGAATTGTAAGTCTTTCAGCGGAATCAAGCAGCTTTACGAGCACACCGGGAGTCGCTCCGTATTTTTCAAAATGGGCTTTTCCAAGGCATTGTTCGGGATTCTCATCTATCAACTGTTTCAGGGAAATATCCGTACCCTCTATCATAGATAGTCCCTCGACTATGTGTTCTCTGCCGCTGTTTCGGGCAGTAACGGTTGACATTATCCACTCCTCGGGGAAGTTGGTGTCACAGGCATTACCATTTCCGTGAAGCTCTTCTATCAGCTTTCCGCCGAGATATGTTCTCCATGCTCCTGCTCTTTGAAGTTTTATAGGTTTTTTAAGGTTTATATTCATCTTGTTTTGTCTTCATTGGCAAAGTCACGGACTGTTCCCGTAGGTCTGTGGCTGAAGTTGAGGCGTTTGAGTCCCGCTTCCTTGTCCGGCATGAAGTCTATCCACATATAGTGCATATGTCTGTCGCCTGTTACTTCAACACCGTGGTTGGAGCCAAGCGGAATATGCATTATGATGTTTCCTTTCATGTTAATCTTTTCATCGTCAATAATTACTTCCATATCATTTTCCGGGAAGCTGAAGAAGAACTGGTCAAGCATGGGATGTGCATGCGGACGAACCAGGTCGTAGCCGTAGGATTCAACAGAGCCGATTGTAAATCTGGGAAGAACTTCGTGAGGGATCATCATGCGGCTGATAGTCTTTTCGCTCTTATTGGGGTCGATGTACTGAATAGACTCCTGATAAGGAACAACCACGGGAAATTCCGTTTTGTATTCCTTGAGGTCTTCTTCATCACCGGGAGCTTCGTCCCACTGAATTTCAAGAATCTGTACACCTGTTTTTGCGAAAACCGAAAGCTCTTTATCGGGGGCAGGTACAAAGGTTGTTCTGCCGTCGAAGTTGTATTCTTTACCGTCGGTTTCAAATTTTGCACTGCCCTCAATGAGGATTATGATGTGATAATATCCGCAGTTTGCTTCAAAGGTAAGGGTACTTCCCGTTTCTATTGTGTGATGTACGGGATGTGCACCGGGAATCTCGCCCTTACAAAGCTCTACAGAACGGTTTCCTTTTACGGATGTGTCTACTTTTTCCATTACTACGTTCATGGGTGGTCTCCTTTGTTTGAATTTTATTCTTTCATTTGGTTTGAAGTTTTGTGTTGTTAATGATAATGATTTCTTTTTTCTTACGGCATCCGGTGATGGGCTTTCGCAAGAATATCCTCAATTTATTTACTCAGTTCCGGGTTTACCGACGTTACCCTGTCAACAACAAGCTGTCTGAACTCCGGTGAGAGCATTGCGAAAAATGCCGTAAAACCTGTTACTCTTACAACGAGATCGGGGTACTTGAAAGGATCTTTGTGGGCTTCGATGATTTTCTTTGCATCAATTATGTTGATATTGAGAAGTGTATTTCCCGTGTCCATAATGGTCTTTATCATCGCCGCCATTTTGTCTATACCCTCGGCATCGTTTACTATTCCGGGGTCGAATTCAAGCTGTACAGGTGCACAGTTGCCGTAACCGGGTTGAATTGCTCCGATGGAGTTACACATTGCGGATACCGCACCGTCATGTCGGAAGCCACCGTTTGGATTTGCACCATGGTTTATGGCTTCATAGTTCTTTCTGCCGTTGGGTGTTGCGGAAACTGTCTGACCGAGTCCTATTGTGTTTGACCAGGAGAAGAAGCCGGGGATGAAGTTTATACCGGGGTGCTGATTATTTAGATCACGGACAAGTGATGTGTAAAGATCACTTATTTTCTTTGCCCATTTGTCTCCGATGGTGTCTCCGCCACAATAACGCTCACTGTTTTGCATAAGAAGTCTTATGTATTCGCCATCCTTATCCTCGTAGTTACTTTGCATATGGTCAGTGAGCTCTCTGTATGTCAGCTTCTTTTCGGTATCTATTCGCTGCTGAAGTGCCGCAAAGCTGTCTGCCACAACTGCGATACCGCTGCCGTCAACGCACATATTGTAGTAGTTTGCGCCGCCGTCTGTGATATTTACGCCTTTTTCGATAAGTCCGTGCTGGAAAAGATTGAGTATAAGCTCCGGTTGCGATTTTGTCTGATATTTCAGGTGGTGCATTATACCGTTACCGGTAGCATCAACTGCGGCTTTGAGATGTACTTTATATCTTTCAAAGAGCTTCTGTGCACTCGGTTCGCTGTCCTTTTCCATCATTTCATAGTAGGCAACCTCAAATACCTTTGCAAGATTTATCTTTACGGTATCGTTCATGGTATACTCCATACCGGGAATGCACATCCAATGACAACCTGCCGCAACTCTTTTTCTTGCAAGCTCAAGGGGATACCCGCACTTCATAAAGCCTTGTGCAAGGGCACTATCGGAGGAATATCTCGGCCAACCCTGCTTATTTTTAAAGAGGTATTCAACAGATTTTCTGAAGAATTCCTTATCAATTCCGTCATGAACTCTTATTGTGAGGTTGCAGGCAATGTTTATCTTATCTGCCGCTTCAAGACAGAGATAGGATATTTTCGATGTCATGTCCTTACCGTTCTCATCAGGGCCTGCAAGCTGGAAATATCTTGAATCCTGTAGGAACAGGCAAGCAAGGTAGAATACCGCTTCATCATCGGTAAGTATACCTTTTTCTATGTCCCTCTCGTAGTAGGGACGAAGCATCTCGTCAAGCTGACCGCCTGCACTTCCTCTGTTATAGGTACGGGAGAGCATACTGAACCAGCACATCCATTGTACCGCTTCACGGAATGTTTTCGGTGGATTTTCCGCGGTGTTTTCGTTCACCTTTGCCATTTGCAGAAGATTCTCTTTAAGATAAGGATTGTTTTCCTTTTCCGCAAGCTCGTATATTTCCGCAGAACACCTTTTAAGGAATCTTATTATCGCTTCAACAACCGCAATCTCGCTGTCATAGAATTCATGGTGCGTTTCATCGTGCTTTTCTCTGTATTCAAGAAGCTTTTTAAGAATACCGCCCCAGCCCAGGTCTAAGCCTATCTGCAAATCCGGTGTAAAATGATGGCAGTTATCTATGCCTGAAATTATATTATACTTATCAAAAAGCACTTTCAAATCATCAAAGGGATATGCCGGATTCCATTTGCAGGTAACGGGTCTTAGTCTTTCAAGAAACAGGAAGCCTTTACCAACAAATGCGTCAAGTGCATCACAATAGAGTGGATGACTGTCAAGAATGGCACAGTAGTTTTCCGTCCACGCCTTGTAGCCGTAGATTGAACCGTTTTCATGGTTGGGCTTTAATTTGTATGAGAATTCGTTCTGGACAATAAGTCCGTAATCGTCCTCGTTTGCACCGCCGTTTCTTGCTTTTTCTTCGGTTTGCTGTACCTTACGCTTGCGTAAAAGCTCTATGCGTTTATCATAGTCGAATTTTTCTTCCGTCGGGAAACAGCCTATATATTTTATTTCGCTCATTGCAGTCTCTCCTCTCTTATATTATTTTGACGGTAACGCCTGTTTTTGAAAGCTGTGCAAGTATTGCTTCGAGCTTATCGTTCTTCTCCGGACGTGCATCAATGTATTTGTTTTCCTTGTCAAGTCCTTTGTATTTACCCTCACCCAACGGATTAAAGTTAAGTATTTCGTATCTTACAAGGTTCTTTAAATCTTTTATGTAACAAGCAATTGCAATAAGATTCTCCATGCCGTCGGTAGCTCCCGGAATAAGAGGAGTTCTTACGATTACGGGTTTGCCCAGGGTATCAAGCATTTTTATGTTTTCAAGGACATTCTTATTTGAGATTCCCGTCATTTCCTTGTGCTTTGCATCGTCAAATATTTTTATATCGCACATAATAAGGTCACAGAGTTCAAACAGTTCCTTTGAATAATCCCACGGAAAGCTTATGTTGGATTCTATTGCAACGCTTATATTTTCCTTGCGGCACTCCTTGGCAAGAGCTATCGCAAAATCTTTGTTGCACAAAACTTCACCGCCGGTAAGAGTTACACCGCCGCCGCTGTTCTTGTAGTAGGGAATGTCCTGACGGACTTCTTTCATTATTTCTTCAACGGTCATTTCCTTGCCGCACATTTTCAGAGCACCCGCATAGCAGACATCCACACACTTACCGCAGCTTGTGCAAAGGGTTTTGTCTACAATGTGGTTATCGCCGACAATTTTATGGGCATTATTCGGGCATACCTCAAAGCATTTTCCGCAGCCTATACATTTGGTCGCATAGAAAATAAGCTCGGGCTCTGATTTTAATGTTTCGGGATTGTGACACCAGGGACAGCTCATATTGCAGCCTTTAAAAAATACGGAGGTTCTTATTCCGTCACCGTCACGCAGAGAAAAACGCTGAATATCCGTAATGTATGTTTTCATTTGCAGACTCCTTTCGGGGAATATGATTCTTACTTTACACTTTCATTATATATTCATGCAGTGTTTATGTAAATGTAGAATCGAAACTTGGAATTGTGTTTTTCATACTTTAAGATGCATAAAACTTCTTTTGAAAACACAAAAAAATCCCCGAAATTCCATTGACAATTCTTTTTTTATGTGTTACCATAAAATTATATAGCTATGTGTAAAATTGATATTGAAAGGAGTATGGACATGACGCTTGAGGAATTGTGTCCCTTTGTTCGCCAGGCGATAGTCACAAATATCAGCTGCAATACAAAAGAAGATGTGTTTTTTGAGCTTCAGAGCTCGGACTGCAGGTTGTTTTATATTATCTCCGGCAAAGGCAGTATGACCATCGAGGGTGTAACATACCGTCTTTCTCCCGGATGTACACTGATGTTCCGCGCAGGCACAAAATATGTATGGCAGCCCATGGGCGATGTGGCGATAGATTTTATTGCTCTTAATTTTGACTGCACTCACAACTTCAAGCATATAGTAAAGCCCTTTCATCCGATGCATTCGGACAAGTTCACCGAGAATGATATTCTTGAAAAGCATTATTTTACCGACAGCGATATTCTGGGCAGCCCCATTGTTATTGAAAATCTTGTTTCGGTGGAGTCAAGACTTCGGCTTATGACCACAGAATTCAACGTCGTAAACGATTATTGTCTCGATGAGCTTTTGTCAAGTATTCTCAAATCGGTAATCATAAGTATCATTCGCGAAAAAAACATTACACGAGACGATGAGAGCAATCGCGAACTTGTACTTACAAGAAGCATTATTCAATATATCCAGAGCAATTACGACAAGGATATTTCCTACGAGAGCCTTGCTCAGACCTTTTATATGAACCCGGTCTATATGAACAGGATATTCAAAAAAAACTCGGGAACCTCCATTCATGCCTTTATCGTCAATTACAGGATAAATATGGCAATGGAGCTGTTGCGCTCAAGCAATATATCCGTACGCGAGATAGCTTTTTCCACGGGATTTACCGATATTCCCCATTTCGGAAAGACTTTTAAGAAGATGACGGGAGTTTCGCCGGTAAAGTATCGCAACGGTGAGGACGGCACGGAAAAATTCTGAAGAAGCAGCACCATTATTGATGCCGAGAATAAAAGAACTCCCTTTTGCAAAAGGCTCGGAAAAACCTTGCAGTAAGGGAGTTTTATTTTTGTGACAAAGTCACGGATTTATTTTGTCTTCGCGGGTATAATGTAATCACAAAGCAAACAAAAGGCAAAAGAATAATTCATACGGTCGCATTCACTTTTGCATAAGGATTTAATTTAACGAAATTACATTTTCACGGAGGTAGAAATTATGTCAGTTATCAATGTTAACAAAAACAATTTTGAGGATTTAAAAAACGGAAATAAGCCTGTACTTCTCGACTTTTACGCAGACTGGTGCGGTCCTTGTCGTATGGTTTCCCCTATCATTGATGAGATTGCCCAAGAGAGAAATGACATCGCTGTAGGCAAAATCAATGTAGACACTGAGCCTGAGCTGGCAAGTCTTTTCGGAGTGTTCAGCATTCCAACGCTGGTGATCCTTAAAAACGGCGAGGTTGTCAACAAATCCGCAGGCGCAAGACCCAAGGCTGCAATACTTGAACTTATCGACGGCTGATACTAAAGTGCCAATTTGCGAAGTCCCGCTTTATCCGTGAGCTTTATTCCCTCACTTCTTGAGGATGTAACAAATCCCTCGGATACGAAATATTTAAGCATTCTTGTTACCACCTCACGGGCAGTTCCTATGTATTTTGCGATCTGCTCGTGAGTTAATTTTATTGTATCACTGCCGTTTTTGGAGCTTTCGTCAAGAAGAAATATTGCAAGACGCTTGTCAAAGCTCATGAAAAGTATCTGCTGCATTACCCACATGACATCGGAAAATCTCGAAACCGCACTTTCAAGGGCAAATATTTTCACTTCGGGAATTCTTTCCGACATATCCGCATAGGCACAGCCGCCCACCACAACGCAGTCGCTTTCCTCCTCTGCATCTATAAAGACGTCAAAGGTTAATGATTCAAGGACACAGGAGGCTGAAAGCATACACATATCACCTGCAAAAAGGCGGTACAGTGTAACTTCCTTGCCGTCCTCCGAGAGTATGTAAGCCCGCAGGCTTCCGTTTTTTATGAGAATTACGCCGGTACATTCGCTGCCGTCATGTATGGTAGTTCCTTTTCCGAAGTGTATTTTTTGGGAGCTCCGCAGCAGTGTTCCTCTGTCATTTTCCGAAAGATTGTTCCAAAAAGGAAATACTTGTGCAAACAGCTCTGATAATTGTTTTTTTTCCATTTCCAGGATTCCTTTCGTTTTATTTCTCTGCCCATTATAGCATATCCCGCTTCTTTCTGTCAAGAATATACTCGTAATATAACCATATCACGGGAAACAGTATAATTCTTTAAACACAATTCAAATAAAAAGGAGATGACATTATATGAAAAAAACTATAATCATTATTGCAAGCACTATTCTTGTATTGGGACTGGGAGCAGGCATTGCCGCCGCAACCTTTGTAAACGATAACAGAAACCGCACTCATAACGGAAAAACCGGTCTTACGGATAACGGCTCTGCGGTTTCGGGTGCCGGTTTTGATGTCGGCAAGGGCGCTTCCGCATCCACAAACACCGATAACACACTCAAGCCCGTACAAAATACTCCCGAGGTCCCGCTTATCGGTGAGGATAAGGCTAAGGAAATTGCACTTGAAAGAGCAGGACTTACGGCAAACCAGGTTATCTTTGACAGGGTTGAGCTTGACAGGGATGATGGCATATTGAAATATGAACTTGAATTCAGTAAAGACTCTACCGAATATGACGTGGAAATAAAAGCCGATGACGGCAGAATTCTTTCCTTTGAAAGGGATATTTTTGACTGATACGGACGCTTTTCAAATTGTTGAGCCTCAAGGATGTACCAAAGACGGTGCATCCTTTTTTATGCAACATATTTCTCAATTCTGCAATTAAGTTGCTTTAATGGCTTTTGGTGATTTATTGTAATTTTTTCATATAATGTGCGGTATTTTTCGCTCCATCGCTTTTTTGAAAAAAGTTAAAAAAATTTTGCGAAACCCCTTGACAAATTGAAAAAGAAGTGATATAATAAACGTGTACCAAAAAGGTAGACATTGAAACAAAAGTGAGGAACGGATATGCATTTTGCACTTGAAACCGATTATGCCGTGAGAATGATAGCCGTTCTTGCGGACAGTACCCAGAGTGGAACTGCAAGTATGGGAGCTTCGGCGATTGGCGAAGCTGCCTGTGTTCCGAAGCCCACAACATTGAAGGTTCTAAGACTTCTGAAGGACAAGGGAATAATACATTCCACCATCGGCGTCAACGGCGGTTACAGACTTGCTATGAGACCGGGCGAGATAACGCTTGCACGTGTTATTGAGGCTATAGAGGGCAAGGTTGAAATCTCAAGGTGTCTTTCCGATACATACGACTGTTCAAGAACAGGGAAAGAGCACAAGGGATGCAGATTCCACCGGCTTTACCGGGACATCAACGAGAAGCTGGTCGCAGAACTTTCCAATGTTACCTTTGAGGGTAAAAATCTGTAGGTAAAGGAAAAACCTAAAATATATAAAAAATTATATTGAATTTTGGAGGAAAGTTATCATGAAAAAGTTTGTATGTTCAGTTTGCGGTTATGTTCACGAGGGCGATGCAGCTCCCGAAAAGTGTCCCGTATGTAAGGTTCCTGCTGAAAAGTTTAACATTATGGAAGAGGGAGCAGCTCTTGCGGCTGAGCACGAATACGGCGTATATGCAAAAACAGTAAAGAACAATCCCGATATTTCCGAGGAAGACAAGAAGTACATATTCGAACAGCTTATGGCTAACTTCAACGGCGAGTGCGCTGAGGTAGGTATGTACCTTTGCATGGCAAGAATCGCACACAGAGAGGGTTATCCGGAAGTAGGTCTCTATTGGGAAAAGGCAGCATACGAGGAAGCAGAGCACGCAGCAAAGTTTGCAGAGCTTCTCGGCGAGGATCTCGAGCCCAACATGAAG
Source organism: Eubacteriales bacterium (assembly GCA_045604705.1). GTDB lineage: Bacteria > Bacillota > Clostridia > Oscillospirales > CAG-382 > SIG622. The sequence goes on along the minus strand of JAZUOO010000021.1, from coordinate 54,216 downwards.
GCTACCACAAAGGACAACCTTAAGTGGAGAGTTGACTGTGAGTACGGTGCAACAAAGGGTAAGTTTGACCTTGCTGCTTGCGCTAAGAAAAACGGTCTTGATGCTATTCACGATACTGTGCATGAGATGGCGAGGGACGAGGCTCGGCATGGAAAAGGCTTCGAGGGTCTCCTAAAGAGATATTTTAACTAATTTTAGATACGAAAAAATAAAGTTAAATATCCTCTGAGAATGGCTTAAAATAAGGCTTTTTAATAAATAAAGCGTAGCTTTATTTCATAATCACGAAACACGATTATCTGATTTTAGATAGTCGTGTTTCTTTTTTATTTATATGTATTTTTTTGTCCCGTGGGAAATCCGTGGGAAATGAGAGAAAAATCGCCCGAAAAAATAATTTCCCACGGAATCTCTCGAAACGCCCTTGCTATAAGGGTTTTCGGGGTGTAAAAAAATCGTTTCGTGGGAAAATTTTTTGCCAAAAAATTAAGATTTGGGTTTTTAATTTGATAAAATCGGTGTGAAAATTGTGGGGTATTTTTGCCCTTAAAAACACACAATTTAATTTTTTAATTCAGGAGGATATTTTTATGCAAGGAAGTATCAGAAAAAAGGGAGCTACCTGGTCGTACAGAGTTGAGTTCGGTGCGGCAGGCGGCAAAAGAAATCAGATTGAGCGAAGCGGTTACAAAACCAAAAAGGAAGCCGCAAAAGCTCTCAATGATGTTCTCTACCTCTACAACAACACGGGCGATTATGTGGAGAACAAGAAAATCACCTTTACCGAGGTCTACACGGAATTTATCGAAAACGAAGCCCCGGCAACAAGAGCCTATGCAACCATTGTGCGTTATAAGTCGCTTTACAAGAATCATTATGCAGAACGGTTCGGCAGCTTTTATATGTACCAGATTAACGCAAATATGATAAACGACTTTCTCAACGAAAAGCGTACTTATCTCAGCGATGAATTTGTCAAGGGTCTGTATAAGTTTTTGAAAGTGCTTTTCGGTTACGCACACAAACGGCAGTATCTCAAAAAGGACATTTTCTGCGAGATAACACCTCCGCCCGATCCAAGACACAAAGGCGAGATAAGAGCGTACACGCCCGATGAGCTTCGTGCAATGGAACAACGTTTGCAGGGGACTAATGTTATCGTGCCGTTTTATATCGCACTTAACACGGGTCTTCGTGAAAGTGAGGTCTTCGGACTTCAGTGGAGCGATATTGACTTTGAAAACCGCAAAATCAAGGTGCATAAGCAGTTATTGTTTCAGGACAAAAAGTGGTGCTTCTGCCCTCTTAAAACAACCAACGCATACAGAAGTGTAAACATCACCGACAGCTTCTGTACTTATCTTAAGAACCTTAAATCTAAACAAGAGGAAAGCAAGGCATTTTACGGTGACGGATACAAGAGAAATTTTGTGACGGAACGACTTGTGCGAAACAAGGAAAAACTGATGGAAATTACAGACTTTGTAAATGTCAAGGTCAACGGCGAAATGCTTACCACAAATAGTGTCAAGTTTATGTCACGAACACTTAAAGCCGACCTTGATATACCGTTCAAATTCCACAATTTGCGGCACACCTACGCAACAGTTCTTGCAGAAAGCGGAATAAGCCCGAGATATGTGCAGGAAACTTTAGGACATTCAAAACTTGAATTTACGCTCCGCTATTACACACATATTACAGAGAAAATGGGCGGTATGGCAAGGCAGGCTTTGGAGAGTGCTGTAAGCTTTGCGGCGTTTAACAATGAGGAGGAAAACAATGAGAAAGATATTTGCGAGTAATGCAGTCAAGGAGTTTTTGAAAGAAGCCGACGATAAGACAAGAAAGAAAATCGGCTTTGTGCTTATGTATCTTGCTGACGACAAAAATCCGCTGACAGAACCCTATGTAAAACACGTTTCAATCGGCAAATACAACGATCTGTATGAGCTCCGAGCAAAGGCATCAGGCAATATGGCAAGGATTTTGTTTACACTTTCGGATAAAGATATTGTACTTCTCTATGGTTTTTACAAGCACGATAAAAAGGATAATTTACGAGCATTTGAGAAGGCACGTAAGTACTTAAATTGTGATTGCAAAGCCGTGATAGATATACATATTTGTTCTTGAAATTTAAGCAAAAGACCAGGAGAAAAGTACTTTTTTGAAATGTGTTTTTGAAGCTATATAAAAAAGTCAATTTCTCCTGGTCCTGACACCCCGAAAAGCCTTGTATATCAGGGGTTTTAGACCTTAGAATTTTTCAAAAAATCAAGTTGGTCGGAGGGTACTGCGGAGGGAGGAGAAATCGGCTCAAAATATGTGCGATTTTGAGGTTCGGGGCATATCCCCTTGCAAGAATTGTGGTTGCACCTACGCAGAGGTAAAACAGTACGAAAAAGCTCCACATGAGAACAAGTATCGGTGATGCCTTGGAGAAAAAAGAGAGCGAAGTTGTGCTTGTGCAATTTGAGGTTTCGAGGTGTTACAGTTAAACATACAAAGCATTGGAGTTAGTAAGGAGGCGATAATTATTTGTCTGTATTCAGGATAGAAAAAACAAAAGATTATACGGTAATGTCAAACCACCATTTGAGGAATAAAAATCTGTCGCTTAAAGCAAAGGGATTGTTGTCGCAAATGCTGTCCTTAAACGACGATTGGGACTTCTCATTAAAAGGACTTGCCTACATCAACAAAGAAGGAATTGACGCCATCAGAGAGGCTGTTAGAGAGCTTGAGCGAGAAGGCTACATAGTAAGAGGTCGAGCGAGAAACTCAAAGGGACAGCTTTCGGGAAATGAATATGTTATTTACGAGTGTCCGCAGACTACCCAGCCTACATTGGAAAAACCTACGTTGGAAAATCCAATGCTGGACAAACCTACATTGGAAAAGCCTATGTTGGAAAATCCAACGCAATTAAATACTAATATATCAAATACTGATTCATCAATTACTGATGTATCAAGTATCGAATCATATCCTATCCCTGCCGTAAATGATGTCGAGCATAACCGTGAAGCGATAAAGGAAAATATAGAGTACAATTACCTTTGTAAAAATCACCGCAAAGAACAGCTTGACGAAATTGTGGATATCCTCGCTGAAACAGTCTCCGGCACAACCGAAACTGTTCGTATATCGGGCAATGAATATGCAAGAAAGTTTGTAAAGGATAAACTTCTAAAACTTCGCTCAGAGCATATCGAGTATGTCCTCGACTGTCTAAAAAAGAACTCTACCAAAATACGAAACATAAGACAGTATCTCCTTGCAAGCCTTTTTAACGCTCCGTCAACTATTGATAACTACTATGAGGCAGAGGTTAGGCATGACTTGAATTTTTAATACGAAATCAACATAATAATGTAAATCATTGACAACTCATGACCACAGTTTAGAATGAGAGCTTTGTGATATGGTAAAATATATACAGTAAACCAAAACAAAGGAGTTGTCAAATAATGAAAAAAATCACTGAAAAACTTATTAAAAACTTTAAAAATTATCTGATAAACGAAGAAAAGAGCGATGCTACGCTTGAAAAGTATATCCGTGATATATGTGCTTTTCTCGCTTGGCTCTGCGGCAGAGAGGTGAATAAACAGACAGTTCTCGAATATAAGGCATACCTTGTAGAAAACTACAAGCCCGCTAGTGTTAATTCAGTCCTTTCATCCCTCAACAGCTTTTTTACCTACAATGAATGGTACGACTGTAAGGTTAAATCTTTGAAAATACAGAAACAAATATTTGCTTCAAAAGAAAAGGAGCTTACAAAAGCGGAATACGAAAGACTTCTCGATGCGGCGAAGTCAAAAAAGAATGAACGGCTTTACCTACTGATGCAGACTATATGCTCAACAGGTATTCGTGTGTCCGAGCTTCGTTTCATAACTGTTGCCGCTGTGAACACAGGCATTGCAAGTATCAACTGCAAAGGCAAACTGCGTCAGGTGTTCTTACCCAAAGCACTGTGCAAAGTTCTCACAAGATATATTCGAGAGCAAAAAATATCAAGCGGCTCCGTGTTCGTATCCCGAACAGGCAAACCGCTTGACAGAAGCAATATATGGTCTGATATGAAAAAGCTTTGCGAATCCGCTGGGGTTTCAAAGGATAAAGTGTTCCCACACAACCTTCGCCATCTTTTCGCTCGCACTTATTATTCGCTCCAGAAAGACATTGTAAGACTTGCCGATATCCTCGGACATTCAAGTGTGAATACAACGAGGATTTATACGATGGAAACTGGTGAAGTGCATAAGAGGCAAGTAGAGCAATTAGGGCTAATTAAGTACATTACATAATATCGATTATGTGGTATATGCCGTAATTCTGCTGAATTTTACTTATAATATTTGCATGCAAAGAAGACCAAAAACATTTAGATTTGTTGTTGGTCTTTTAGAAGTATGTCTTGGCTGTAAATCTACATAGTCGAAACGTTTATAATTTGGTCAAATCATTGACAAAAAACACCATTTATGATACTATATATAATAGTATATGTATGTTAAAATGGTAATTTTATACATATACCACATAATCGATATTATGTGGTACTTGGAGTCTGAAATATGAATACCATCAGCTCCACAATGCAAAATGCATTTTTATTTAATAAGAGATTGAAACGAGGAAAACTCTATGAAAAATAAGAGACTCACAGATTCTGTTTTTGCAATATGGTTACGAGCTATGTTTTATCCTGTAACTATGTTGCTAAGCAAAACTAAAGTTAAATACAAAATTATAATCGAAAATGATTATATCGCAAATTCGGACAATCCAATTATTTTTGCCTGCAATCACTCAGCTTTCTCGGATACCCCGCTTGCACTCAGAGCAGTAAAGCAGCATTGTTACACATTAATTGGAAAGCAAAATCTTGCTTTTGTGGATAAGATCTTTTTCTTTCTTACCGGTGCAATATGGGTAGATAGAAAAAGCAAGGAAAGCTCTGCTCTTTCAAAGGAACGTATTGTTGCGTACTTAAAGAAAGGTATCCCAATTCTGTGGTTTCCTGAAGCCACTTGGAATTTGACGGATAATTTGTTAATGCTCCCTATGCGGTGGGGCATTATAGAAGTCGCACAACGGACAAAAGTACAGATTATTCCTATGGTACTTGATTATGATAGAGAGCGAAAGATCTGCAAAGTTCGTTTCGGGGAACCCCTGAACGCAGAAACCTTCATAAGCAAGCAACAAGGTATCGTCGCTCTACGCGATGCAATGTCAACCTTGCGGTGGGATTTCATTTCCCGCAATCAAGTAAATCGTGCTTTTTGGGACTTAGAAAAAGAGCGAAATTTGATGTTCCAAGTTGTTCGTGATTACCCACCACTTGATTGGAATTACGAAGAATCTTGCATTTATCGCCTTCCGAAGTTGGTAAATTATAATGATGCTTTTGCTCATTTAAGCGCTATCCACCCTACAACGCAAAATGCATTTTTGTTTAATAAGAGATTGAAATGAATTTTATGGAGGTAAATATGGAAACATCCGTACTTATTGACTTACTTACTCTAATCGTAGCATGCGCAACATTTTGTTCTGCGATGGGCTACTTTTTGTTTGAAGAACACCATAGACGCAAGGATGCTATACCTCAATGCAAAATAATTGAACGATACCACAATGACAACCTTGCTGTCGTTATTGCAAATCGCGGTTCGGGAATTTTGATTATTGATTCCATACAGGTCAAAAAGAATGGGGAAATGCGAAACAACCTAATCACATTTATGCCCAAACTTAATCAATACTGGAAAGGATATTCCTTAGAAATTGCAGGACGAGACCTCATGCCATCGGATGAAGTTGTGCTTTGCGCTATATACCCCAAGTGCCAAAGAAATCGTGACAAAGTTTTGACAGCTTTATACAATGTTGAAATCACCGTTATTTATCACAATGGTCATTCTAAGAAAAAACATACCGTTAGTAAGACGCTTGTATATCCGCGCTACTTTTTAGCAAACAAAGATTATAAGATATAAGGAGCAAAATTATGCCTAAAGAAAAGAATTTGACGGGTTATCCTTCAATAGACAAACCTTGGGAACGCTTTTATGAGGGTGTAGAAAAGCGTAGTATTTTCTTAAACACGACCCCGTATCAAGGGCTAATAAAAAACAATGCTAATTATCCGAGCGAAATCGCCCTTGAATATTTCGGGGCAAAGATCAGTTTTGGCGAACTAATAAAGAATACCGATATTGTTGCCAAGTCAATGGTAGCATATGGTGTAAAGAAGGGCGATTATGTAACTATTTGCTCAACTACCACACCTGAAGTAATTTATGCTTTCTATGCTATCAGCAAAATCGGTGCGGTTGCCAACGTGATTTCGCCTTTCTACACTCCCGAAGAACTTATGGCTCGTATTGATGAATGCAAAAGCAAACTTATCATTATAGTGGATAAGTTCTTGCCAAAGTTCAAGGAATCTCTTAATAAAGACAGCGACAAAAAAGTTATTGTTTTGCCAATGATGAACTCTTCGGTTTTGCGATTTGTAACACCAAAGTACAAAATCAACAATAGCACCAACGAAGTTGCATGGAAAACCTTTATCAAGAATGGAGCTTGCCAAAACGATGTAACTGCTGATTCTTACGAGCCTCAAAAAGCACAGGCAATGGTTTATTCAAGCGGTACAACAGGTGCATCCAAGGGAATCGTGTTGTCAGTTGATAGTTTCCAAAAATTAATCAATGCTTATGGCAATTCAGGCTTTGACACTTCAAGGAAACAAAAGGTTTATCAAAACATCCCGCCTTGGCACTCTACAGGACTTAGCTTAGGTATTAACTTTCCTCTTTCGTTTGGTGTTAGGGTTTGTATTGACCCAAGGTTTGACCACACCATATTCGTGAAAAATGTTTTAAAGTTCAAACCCGAATACATATTAACCAATACCTCGATGTATCAAGGTTTTACTTTTGAGAAGAGTTTAAAATTGCTTAAAGGCAAGTCATTGGCTTTCTTGAAATACCCTGTTGAAGGTGGAGAACCGCTGACAGAAAAGGATATAGCAAACATTGAGAGCGTGTTCAAAACTCATGGTTCAAATGCTAGATTGCTCAATGGTTACGGTGAATGTGAGTGCGGTGCAACCGTAACAACGGATATAACATCACATAAATTTTCAAACACCGCATCGGGCATTCCTCTTCCCGATATTACTACTGTTGCTATTTTTGACGATAACTTTAAAGAGTTGAAATACGGTGAGCGTGGTAACATTTTGGTTAAAACCGAAATTGGTATGATTGAGTATTTCAATAATCCTGATGCCACTAATGAGTTTTTCTATGTTGACGAAAATGGTGAACGGTGGAGCAAAACAGGTGACATTGGCTATATGAATAAGGACGGTAGCCTTGTTGTATTAGGAAGAAAATCTGATTATTCCGTAATTGAAGGCAAACAGATTTATAATTTTGATATTGAGAGAGCAATTTTGACCTTTGAAAAAGTAAAACTGTGTGAGATTCAAACACATCCGGAATATCAAGACAAATTGGTTGCTCACATTGTTTGGGAAAATGAAACTAATGTTGTCTTAAAGCAAACCCCTGAAAAACAGATGGAGTATTTTGCCGAAATTCAAAAGGTTGTTGAGAAAGTTATGAAGCAGCCTGAAGCTGTACCGCATAGTTTCTGCGTGTGGGATGGTTTTCCAAGTGCGCACTCCGGCAAAAGAGATATTAAGTTCATTAAAGGCGATATCGACGATTTGATTGAATTATAAAGGAGCAAAATTATGCCAACAGAAAAGAAACTGACGGGTTATCCGTCTATTGATAAACCTTGGTTGAAATATTACTCAGATGAAGCCATAAATGCTACGATGCCTGAGTGTACGATATTCGAGTATCTTCAAGATAGCAATAAAGAGCATCTCAACGATATTGCACTTCGATATTTTGACCGTAAAATCTCGTTTCAGGAAATATTTGAGAATATAGAGAAAGCGGCAAAAGCGTTTACATCTATTGGCATAAAGAAAGATGATATTGTTGTTATGGCAACAGTTACAACTCCTGAAACAATCTATGCGGTTTATGCCTTGAACCATATAGGTGCTGTTGCTAATATGGTAGATCCGAGAACAAGCACAGAAGGTATCAAAGAGTACATTGTGGAAGTTGATGCAAACTATGTTTTGTGTATTGACATTGCATACCCTAAAATCGAAAAAGCTATTAACGGAACTGCTGTCAAAAAGATTATCATTACATCTCCCGCAGACTCCTTACCGCAGCCTAAAAAGTTCATTTTTAACGTTGTAAACAAATTAAAAGGTAATGTACCTAAGTTCGGAAGCAATTGTATTCTTTGGACGGATATGATTGCCAATGGGCAAGATTTGACCTATGCAGTTGCCGAATATCAGCCTAATAAGTGCTGCGTAATTGAACATACCGGTGGAACAACAGGTCTGCCTAAAGGCGTTATGCTAACCAACGATAATTTTAATTCTTCAGCAGAGCAAATTAAAAATTCTCCTTTGCGATTAGAACGTCAAGATCGCTTCTTAAATATTATGCCGCCGTTTATTGCATACGGTATGGTTTTGGGTATTCATATCGCTTTGACACACGGTTGGGAGTCTATCATTATTCCTAAGTTCGATCCAAAAGATTTTGCAGATTTGATTCTCAAGTATCAACCTGCAGGCATAATGGGTGTGCCTACATATTTTGAAGGACTGATGGATGAGCCTAAGATCAAAGGCAAAGATCTTTCTTGCATCAAGGTTGTACTCGTTGGCGGCGATAAGGCGCTAGTTGAATTTGAAAAGAAAGTCAATTCCTTTTTTGCAGAACACAATGCCAACATTCACCTCAGCAAAGGCTATAGTATGACAGAAGCAAGCGCAACGGCTACTTTTGCTTTTGAGGAAATCAACAAACCCGGTAGTGCGGGTATTCCTTTCGCACAAACCATCGTTGCAGCTTTTGATACCGAAAGTGGTAAAGAACTGCCGTTTGGAGAATCCGGTGAGATGTGTATTTGCACACCCACTATGATGACGGGATATTATGGAAAGCAAGAAGAAACTGATAAAGTAATCAAAAAGCACTCAGATGGCAAAATGTGGATTCATTCGGGCGACTTAGGTTATGTTGATGAAGATGGCTGTATCTACATCAACGGTCGTTTTAAAAGAATGATTATCCGATACGACGGATTTAAGGTCTTTCCCCCGTTTATCGAGGATGTTGTTTCAATGCACAAAGCAATAGAAACTTGTTGTGCAGTGGGTACGGTTGATAAAGATCACGTGCAAGGACACCTGCCAATAGTTTTTGCCGTTCTGAAAGATGGAAGTAATGCTGATGTAGCAAAAAACGAATTATTTGAACTGTGTAAAAATGAGCTGCCTGAGTATGTTCAACCGGTAGATTTTATCTTTATTGAAAAAATGCCATTAACCCCGATCGGTAAAGTAGATTACCGAGCACTTGAGAAAGAAGCAGAAAAATTATAAGGAGAAAACTGCAATGCAAACAGAAAAGAAAGTGACGGGTTATCCGTCCATCGACAAGCCGTGGTTGAAATATTATAGCGACGAAGCAATTAGTGCCAAACTGCCGGAATGTACAATGTATGAATTACTGTGGAAAAACAATAAGGATCATCTTAATGATACCGCCATTAATTACTATGGTCGCAAATTCACATACAAACAAGTTTTTGAAGGTATTGATAAGGCGACAAAATCCTTTTCTGCATTAGGAGTAAAGAAAGGCGATATTGTAATAGTATGTACAGTTAATACGCCCGAAATGGTATATACACTGTATGCATTAAATCGTTTGGGAGCAATCGCAAATATGGTTGACCCGCGAACCAATATTGATGGAATACATGAATATATAGTGGAATCACATGCACAATTCGTTTTGACTATTGACCTTGCATATCCTGCTATCAAAAAGGCAGTTCAAGGAACCTCTGTTAAAAATGTAATTGTTGTTTCGCCTTCCGATTCTCTTCCGTCTTTAGTAAAGGCAATATACAAAATAAAAAACAAATCGCCACAATTTGGCGATGAAGTGCTTAATTGGAAGAAGTTTATTTCAATTGGCAAAGATGCAAACCCCGAATGTGTGGCTTATGAAAAAAATGCCTGTTGTGTAATGGCTCATACGGGTGGTACGACGGGTTCTCCGAAAGGTGTTATGTTATCAAACGATAACATCAATGCTGTTGCTTTTGGATATCAATATTTAGGTATTCCCTTTGAAAGAAAGCATCGCTATTTTAATGATTTGCCGCCGTTCATTATGTACGGACTTTGTTTAGCAACTCACACAACACTTTCTTATGGATTGGAAGTAATACTTTATCCAATATTTGATTCAAAAGGATTCCCAAAGCAATTTGTTAAATACAAACCACATCATTTCTCTGCTCTGGTTGACCACTTGAAATATTTAACAATTGATAAAAAGACTAAAAAAATCGATATGAGCTTTCTCATCTCTCCTGGTGTTGGTGGTGATGCAGTTGAATGTAATTTAGAACAGGATGTCAATAAGTTCCTCGCAGAACACAACTGTCAGTATGAAGTATGTAAAGGTTACGGAATGACAGAACTCAGTGCAACCGCTGTTATTACATTCAAGGGAGCAAATTCAATTGGTAGCGTGGGAATTCCGTTGATTTCAAATACTATAAAAATCGTAGATACGGAAACCTCACAAGAATTAGGATATAATGAAACAGGAGAAATATGGATTAGCAGTCCGTCTATAATGTTGGGATATTATAATAAACCCCAAGAGACTTCCGAAATTATTATTACTGATGAAAAAGGCGTTCGTTGGGTTCGGACAGGCGATTTAGGTCATATTACCGAGGACGGCTTGTTGTTCCATGAAGGTCGAATCCGCAGAATCTATATGACAGCACATGAAGGACAACCCGCAAAAATTTTCCCGATGTTAGTAGAGGGAGCTCTCAAAAAATCTCAATATGTTAGCGAGTGTAGTGTTGTTGGAAGAAAGCGGAAAAATAGTGATTATTATGAAGCAGTCGCTTTTATTGTCAAGAACGGTGATACAACTGATACTAATGTAATTCTTGAAGACCTTTCTAAACAATGTGCCGAAAACATGCCTACATATATGATTCCTGCAGAATATTGCTTCGTTGATGAATTGCCGCATACGCCCGTTGGAAAAGTTGATTTTAGAGCACTAGAAAAAGAAGCAGAGAGTCTATAAGGAGAAAACTGCAATGTAAACAGAAAAGAAACTGACGGGTTATCCGTCTGTTGATATACCCGCATATTAATACCATTAAAAAATATTACATTTATACTTGTTTTAAGCTATGACTTCGGTCGCCGCTTTTACTAAATACTTTTTAAAATTTGGGAGGTGTGAAAATGTCAGAATATGAATTACTTAGAAACGAGATTTTAGAGAATTACGATACAATAAAACAATACAATTTGGCTTTATATGTCGCTGTTATCTCAGTATTGACATTTGCGTTGGATAAACAAAACTTTTTATATTGCTTGATTCCATATATCGCTATTATTCCGTTATATTTTGCCTGTGAAGGTAAGAATAGAAACATTTGTAAAATTGCATCTTATTTGTATGTGTTTCGGGAAGGAGATGAGTATAATTGGGAACGTAGACATCAAAAATATGATGAGTTATTTAGCGTGAAAAGAAACTGGAGATCAATTTCTTTATATTACTTTTTATCAATATTATGTTCGACAATGTCTATTACAAAAATCTTTCTGTTAGATTACAACATATGTATAAAATTGCTTTTTAGCGCATTTGTATTTATATTTACTATAGTCGTGATTGTTATTATGAAGTTAAATACTATTAATTATGTTGATTGTAGAAAAACAATGATAGCAAATTGGAAAAAGATAAAAAGTGAACAAATTAATTGAGAACTATGCAAAAAACATATAAAGCAATAAAACATTCTTGCCTGAATTGAACACCGCTTCGGCGGTGTTCGCTTTTTTTAGAGCTCATATAGGCGGATTTGTTCGGCTAATTTCATAAAGTTTACAAAATTAGCCGAAATTTTTATTGACAAACGGGTAAAATAGGAGTATAATATACACAGAATTAAACTGCCATTGTTGTACACGGAGGGAGTTATGAGTTACATCTACCGTCATATGGAAAACAGAATAATTGAGCTGTCGAAGTCATATTCGGCAATTCTACTGACAGGTCCGCGTCAGGCGGGCAAAACGACAATGCTTCGTGCTCTTGCTGAAAAGGAAAACAAGGGACGTGAATATGTGTCTCTTGATGACCTTGCAACAAGAGATATGGCGAAGAACGATCCTGCTCTCTTTTTGCAGATTCATAAGCCGCCTGTGCTGATTGACGAGGTTCAGTATGCACCTGAACTTTTCACATATATCAAAATTCATATTGATGAGCATCACAATCCCGGAGATTTCTGGATGACAGGCTCGCAGATATTCCGCCTTATGCGTGGTGTGCAGGAGTCGCTTGCTGGCCGTGTTGCACTTCTTCATATGTCCCCAATGTCTCAGCGTGAGATTATCGGGGTTGACTGTGTGCCTTTCACGACTAATACGGAAACTCTGATAGATGAGTGCAAGAAAATCGCGCCAGTTGATACTCCAACCCTCTTTGAACGAATTTGGAAAGGCTCTATGCCGGGTATCGTATCGGGGCTTTATCCCGACCGAAATATGTACTATTCCTCTTATCTTTCAACCTATGTTGAGCGTGATGTGAGGGATATTTCGGGTACGGTGGATGCGTTGAAATTCAACCGATTTATCACCGCTGTTGCTGCAAGAACATCACAGCTTCTCAACTATCACGCACTTGCCGAGGATGCCGAGATTGATATGGCAACCGCAAAAGCGTGGGTAGATGTTCTCGAAACGCTCGGAATCATATTCCTGCTTCACCCTTATTCCAACAATGTGCTAAAACGCACTATAAAGACGCCTAAGGTCTATTTCTATGACACGGGCCTTGTGTGCTACCTTACCAAATGGTCGTCGCCTGAAGTCGCAGAAAGCGGTGCTATGAGCGGTGCACTGCTCGAAAACTTCACGGTGTCCGAAATTATGAAGGGCTATCAGAACGCAGGTCGTGAGCCGTACCTCTACTTCTACCGTGACCGTGATGCCAAGGAAATTGATGTTATTATGGAGGGCGACGGCAAACTTTGCCCCTTGGAGATAAAGAAAACTGCAACACCCGACAAGCGTATTATCCGCACATTCGGTGTTATCGATAAATCACCCCTTCAGGTTGGCACAGGTGCTGTTCTTTGTATGGCAGAACAGTTCGGGGCGTTTGATAGGGATAATCTTATTGTGCCGATTTGGGCGATATAGGGAAATTTCATCTAAAACCATATTGGATATATTCTAATAAATACTGGTTTTCATTTAAAAGAATAACGAGAAAAGAAAGAGACTGCTTATGATAGAGAATGTTAAAGGTATAAAAATTAAAGGAAGATGCTTTAATGCTGAAACAAATCTTGTTCTTTTTCCCAATGCTAATGATAGAATATCTATTATATACGGCAAGAATGGAAGCGGTAAAAGCACAATTTCAGAAAGTTTATCCGCTATAGCCAATAATACTTCCCCAACCGACTTGACAGCTTCTTTATTAAATGCAGAAAACCGTACGATAGCACTTTCAGAGGATTCAAAGTTATTTGTATTCAATGAAAAGTACATCGATGAAAATGTAAAAATAGACGATGATGGACTTGGCACTATAATTTTGTTGGGAGGACAAGTTAATGTGCAAGATGAAATAGATAAAAAACTTTCTGAAGTTGCCACTCTTGAAACAGAACGCGAAGTCCTTCAAATTGAATATGATAAATATCTGGCTTATCAAAATCCTCTTAGCCCACAATACCACTGGGCAAGGATAAGTACAATTTTGAAACAGTCCGGTGGATGGGCTGAGATAGATTCGAAAATAAAGAATAATCGTCGTAATTCTTCTGTTACTGACGATATAATTACAGAAATCTGTGGTTTATCAACAAAACTCATGTCTTCAGAACTTCAGAAAAAGTTTGATGAGACTCAAGCATTGTTAGACAAAGTGTCGGATGTTACCACAACTTATCCGGATGAAATAAAACTATTTGTTCTCGATGATGAATGGGAACGGTCTGTCCAGGAAGTTTTATCGACTAAGCTTGAAGAACCTATCTTAACCGACAGAGAAAAGATGATATTGGCAACCATACAAAACGGAGGACAAACCACTGTAGAAAGTGCTCGCCACAAATTCAGCTCAAAAGATACATCTATATGCCCTTATTGCTATCAAGATGTTAGCGAAACATATAAAAATGGTCTACTCAATAGTATTGACAAAGTGCTTAACAAGGATGTAGATGAACATAAAACTACTTTGAAATCAATAATTATTCCAAGTTTAAGTATAAATCTAACAACATTTGAAGCTTTGGATCAAAATTTATTAAAAAGCATTGATGCACAACTTAAGGTATGCCACGAAATACTTGAGTATTATAAAACTGCTATTGATACGAAAGTAAATAATGTATATACACCTATTCAGTTAACAAGCCGTAATTTAACTATAGAAATTGCACAGTTGAATGAATTGCTAGAAAAGCTTGAAGGTGAAAGAAAAAAGTTTAATGTAGCTGCAAATAAAAAAGACTCTCTTCTTAAAGAACTTATATCTATCAACAAATTAATAGCACATCTTCAAATAGAACAGGTTTACAAAGACTATTTAAAACAAACCGAAGAAAAGAATAAAGCATTAGATGAGCTTCAAAAAAAGCAAAAAGAACTAAGAGACGCACAAGAAATTCTCCGAAATTTGGAACAACGCAAATCTAATATTGGATTAGCGATTAACAACATAAATAACGCTTTAGATTATGTTTTCTTTTCTCAAGGACGATTGTCCATAGAGTTGAAAAATGATAAATATTATTTAAAATCAAAAGGCAAGAATGTAAAGCCCAAAAATGTGTCCTTAGGTGAGCGAAATATTATCGCTTTGTGTTATTTTTTTACCCAAATTTTAACTAATCAAGAAATATCAAGATTGTATCAAAATGAAGCATTTATTGTTGTCGATGATCCAATTTCAAGTTTTGACTTTGAAAACAAGGTTGGTATTTCATCTTTTTTACGTCTTCAGGTAAATCGTATTATAAAGGGCAATCCCAAAAGTAAAGTTCTGATTCTATCTCACGATCTTGAAACTGTTTTTAATTTAAGAAAAGCCATGGAAGAAATTTGCCAGTCCACCAAAGGAATCGCAGGAACAACTCCTTCTTCCTACATAGTTTTGGAATTAAACGATTTTCTTTTGAAACAACTAATTAAGAATCACAACGAATACGGTGCCTTGATTAAAAAAGTTTATCATTATGCTAATGGGGATTCCAACAATGACAGTGCAACAATAGGTAATATTATGCGTAGGGTGTTAGAAGCTTTTTCTACATTTAATTACCAAAAGAATATTGAAAAAGTTTCATGTGATAAAAATGTATTAAAGGCACTCGATAATCACTCCACATATTTTGAGAATTTGATGTACAGATTGGTATTGCATGGTGAAAGTCATTATGAAGAACAAGTATATAGCATTCATGATGGAAATAATTTTTACGAATTTATATCAGAAACAGAAAAACAAAAAACAGCAAAAAATATTTTGTGTTTTATGTATTTATTAAACCCGCATCATATGACAGCTTACTTGCAAGAAGAATCAAATTCATTAAACAATATAAAATCGTGGGTGAAAGACATTCCAGAAAACGATTCATTTGAAATTATCGAAACAACAACTAAGCGTATTGTTCCTCTATATGATTTACCGTTATCAGCCGGCATTGGAAACGAAAGTTTTGATGGTATCCCGTATGAAGAATACGAAACCGAGAATTTAATTTGTGACTTTGCATTGAAAATATCAGGTGATAGTATGGAGCCCAATATTAAAGATAAAAGCATTGTTCTTATCAAACGCACAAGTTCTGTTGACGAAGGAAAAGTCGGTGCATTCTATTTAAATGGAAAAGTGTATTGCAAATATCTGTCTTATAGTGGTGGAAAAACCTTGCTGTGCTCGTATAATAAAAAATATGCCCCAATAAATGTAGAGGAATACGATTCTTTATTTACATATGGTGAAATTGTTGATGTGCTTGAATAGTAAAACAATTTCAGATCAAACAATCTCCATACCGTTCTTCTTAATGCGATATATTAACTCCCTGTAAATATTTACCCAAACATACTATTATTTATCTCTATCTCTTGCAAATCTGCCTTATTTGTGTTACAATAACATTGTAAAAATGGTAAGCAGTTAAAATGGTAAGCAGTTTGAAGGTCTTGGGAAAGGTATGCTCATTTACCCGAATGAGCTTTTGGTTAAAAGTCACTTTTGGGGGGGCAGTATGCTCTTATGTGAGTGAGCAACGGATTATAAAACAATTTAATAGGCACTAAAATATTTATTTATCGGTATTAAACACACATTTGTATCTTAATAGGATACGTATGTGTGTTTTTCTTTTTCTTGCTAAATTCGCAATCCCCGCATTAACAAGAAAAGGAGGTGGTGCCTATACCCATAGATCTCTGGCAGCTTATTGCCGACTGGTGTAAACGCACAGAACCTATTGATATCCCCATCCATTTAAGCGAAAAAGAAATCCGAAAAGAATCGAGAAAAATATTTGATAAATTTGTAACACGGATAATAAAGAATAAAATAGACAACCAAATATTGGCTGATGAAATATTAAAACTACAAAGGAACGAGAGAATCATTATAACACTAAACATAGTAGAAGAAATGACTCCGGCAGAAATAGCGGAGCTACTTGGAATCAACACAAACAATGTGTACGTACAAAAGAACAAGGCTTTAAACAAACTACGGAAACAACTTGAAGAACGAAATTTTAGACACAGGAGGTGAATTTAATGACTGGAAAAAGATTTGACAATCCGCAGGAATTACTGTATACAATAAGCGAGACGGCAGAGCTTCTGAAGATAAACAAGAACTTTGTTTATACTCTTATAAACCAGGGGCATCTCAAGTCTATAAAGCTCGGTTGCCGCAAAGTCACAAGAAAGTCCCTTTTGGAATTTCTTGATAAGTATGACGGCTTGAACTTTGATGAAATCCTCGCTTGTGATACAGAAAAGTAATTATATAGAGCAGATAAGGCTTCGGAGTGATCCGAGGCCTTATTTTGATCTGCCGAAATAGTAAGCTTGAAGTGCTGTTTTGGCAGGTCTAAACCATACGAAATACACTAATTAGAGGTGGCGCTGTTGACTTAAAAAATTGATTTTCAAAACAATAAAAGAATCAATCGACAGCGTCACCTCTAAATACCTCAAAAAGCCTTAAAACAAGGGGATTTTCGGTATCTATAGAAAGACAAAAAGATGGTCAGCAGCACCGTAGGGTAGGAGGTGACGCTGTGGAGTGTTTTTTAATCGAAATTATGCGGTCTTTGAGGCGTCGAGAATCTTGCAGGAATATCCCTCGCAGATTTGCAGGAATTAGTTGCAGTGCTATGCTTTCCTATGTGGATGGAATCCCTTGCAGAAATTGCAGAATGTTCTTTTCAGAAGTACCAAAGTAAATAAGATGGATATATGAAAAAGATTCAGCAGAACCTTGGAGAAATTTATGAGAGAATACTTGTTTTTTATGTGTTGCTGAGTTGAGAGTAATACAGGTGAAGGAGACAAAGCATAGAAGGAATTTCAACAAAAAATATATACTACTTATCAGTTTCTCTTGATATGCTATTTTTGCAGTTCTTGATCTCGAAAAATAGCCTGTTTGCGAGTAAATCATAAGAAAACACATATCTTTTGCTATTAAACTTAAAATTTAAGATATGCCGAAATGGAAGTTCTTGAATGTATCTCTCCATTGCTATTGGTAAGACAAGTTTTTCAGTCTTATTGCCCGTATGTTTAATTCAACACTTAACACTCAATTTCCTCCAATACTTTGTTGATACATTCTTGTTATTGCAACACACAACCTCAATACAATGCTATGATTATCTCCTCAATTTCTCCAAGGGAATATTCCTGCAAGGGAAAAGCGGAGGCTTCTTTTTCTCTCTGAATAAAAAAATACGAAAAATCAAGACAAAATTCCTGCAAAGAGAAAGCGGGAAAATCCCACCCTGATTTAAGTGTCTTTTCACATCACCTCTTCAGCCTACATAGTATGCTGCAAAAAATGATTTTAATGGTTTTCTCAAGACTTGGAAAGTACCGTATTTTCAGAGGTTTTCGAAGATTTTAGGGTGATGAAGTAAGTGTAAATTCCATTTTTTAAAAAATTGCCTTTTTGCAAAAACTTCGCCAGCCTTAACATTGGATTTTCCCACCATAAAACACGGTTTAAAAAACATACGGGTTTTACACCTTCTTCTAAAATTGAAAAAACTATGTGGATTTAAGACCTTGTGCTTCCACAGAAGTATAATAAAACAAAATTGTGTTATTTACAGAAACGCACTTTCAATAATCTTGTTTTCGTGATATAATAAAAGTAAATCATAGTTAAAAAATTTTTGTAAAATTGACGAGGACTTGACAATGATCACCAAAGAAGAAGCTTTAGTTATAAAAAACAATAATGATTTAGAATACCTAATATACCGCTTTAAAGAGGGGCCACCATTTGCAATGGCATTTGTTTTTGACAACGATGATCTTTACAACAAATTTTTTGAAGATGTAAATATTTCTGTAGAACTTTTCCAAGAAAATTATTGCTATTTTGATCGTGATAAAAATATACATATATCCGAAAGTGAGTTTGGGTTTGTTTGGATAAGCACGATGGGTTTGGTTCCCACGTCTAAACCAACTAAAAACAATTTTGTAAACGCTTTTTTATGCCAGAAAACAGTACTAAATCACTTGTTGGATGATGCAACACAAGTTTGTAATAACAATAGTGTATATGACATTGATAGTTCTTGTTATCAAGCAATAGAAGAATTAACCCTTGCATTATTTCACAATTTAATATTTTTTTCCGAAACTCTATTAAAGGCGTATATTTCTTTACTAGGCGGAAATGTTCCACATACTCACAAATTAGAAGAGCTATTAAAAAACACTAAAGAGATTATGTATGAGAAAAAACATAATGACACATTATTTCATGCGTATGTTATACCTGTTATAGAGGGAGAAGTAATGCATATATCCTCAATCCCAGGGAAATTTAAAGAAGAATATGTAAAATATGATGATAATCCAAACGATACCACCATTGTGGTGTTTTCTTCTAAACATTTTGATCAGCTAAGGGATTTTGTGAATCTTAGTGACGATATAATTATGAGTTTATATTATAATCCAAATGATCAAAAGTATTTTGAACAAGGCTTGTACGAAAGACTGTACGAGAAATGTACAACGGAAAAAGCTAAAAATGCAATAGAAAAAGTATACAAATTTTTAGTGAAACAAAAAGATGACCAAAATTAACACCTTGTACATTGACATTACGCTTCGTTTATGATATAATAAGTTTAAACAGTAAAGGTGAAATTTACTGTGAAAAATCTCATATGTGGGAAGCGGTTTTACGTGGGAAATCCGTGGGAAAAGCAAAATTGTTATTTTGCAAAACCCGTGTATTTACGGGCAAAATCGGCAAATCTCAATCAGATATTCGTGACGAAGCTCGACACGGACGTGGTCTTGAGGGACTTTTAAAGAGATACTTCAAATAAACTAAAATTGGCTTAAAATAAGGATTTTCAAAAAAATACACTAAACACGATTATGAAATACACCACAAGAGATACCTCTTTTGTGGTGTGTTTAATTTTAGATAGTCGTGTTTCTTCTTTTATGGGTATTTTGTAGGCTTGTGAAAAATCCGTAGAAAACATAAAATTTCGATTTTACCACCCGTAAATTCAAGAAAACTCGGCACTAAAAAATTCAAAATTTGTGACAAAGTGTGTCAGTGAAAAGCATTCGAGATGTTTTTGAAATTTTTTCCTAATGCCTCGTCAAATCACTGACACCTCATCGACAAAAACCGACAAAAAATCTTCAATTCTTAAGTGCACTCCAAATATGTAAACTTTTTTAACATTGGTTCATATTATATCTGATTTTATTGACAAATAGATGTAATTATGATAAAATATACTAAAC
Source organism: Eubacteriales bacterium (assembly GCA_045604705.1). Taxonomy (GTDB): domain Bacteria; phylum Bacillota; class Clostridia; order Oscillospirales; family CAG-382; genus SIG622. The sequence goes on along the minus strand of JAZUOO010000021.1, from coordinate 33,959 downwards.
AATTTAGAAAGTGATGGTATAGCATATTGCCGTTATTCACCACATAAATTATTTCAAGAAAGGATTGAGTTTATGGAAAAAAGAGTAAAGAAATTATTAGCCTGCACATTAACGTTTTCTATGTTAGTGACACTTGTTCCTGGTATCACTTTCTCTGCTACGGCACAGGAAGAAACAACGGTTGTGCAGAGTGATACAAAGGAAAACACAAATCAGGCGGGCGGTATAATCTATACCAAGACCTCCACAGCAAATTCCGACGGAACAATTGACATTACACTTACGGCACATACAACAGGTGTGGTAAGACAGATGAGCTCTGTAGAACCTACCGATATTGTGCTTGTGCTTGATGCTTCCGGTTCTATGGACGATAATTACACAACAACCAGAATAACCGGATACAATGAAGCAACAGGCTCTGAGTATACATATACTACCGGTTGGTGGTTCTGGGAAGAAGAACACACAGCTTATGGCTTGGAAAACACCTCCTCCACATACTACATAAACACAGGTACCGAACAAGAGCCTGTATATACCCGTGTTTCATACACAGGTCGTGATACAAACGGTTTTGAGATGTACGAATATTCGGTGGGTAATTCAGAAGTAATTATATACCCCGTATTATCCGGTGATATTTCGACTGACCGCCAGTATTCTTCTTACAGTGTTGTACAGTTCTATTCGGCAACTGTCGACAGTCAGACTATCAAGAAAATGAAATCACTTCAGGATGCGGTTAAAACCTTTATTGACGCTACCGCACAGATGAACCAGGGTCTTGAAGTGGACCAGATGCACACCATTTCTATCGTTAAGTTTGCCAATGAAAACTATTATAACAGCACAGTGCCCACGGTTACCGAGGGCAACAACCGTGGATATTCACAGGTTGTAAAAAATCTTACCCCCGTTGATTCGGATGGTACTGCCGAGCTTAAAGCGGCTGTAGATGCAATCAGTCCTAATGGTGCTACAGCGGTTGACTACGGTTTGAATCTTGCACAGGCAGTTCTTATGAACCGCAGTGCAGTAAACGATGAGGGTGCGGTTGACCGCAAAGAGGTTGTTATTGTATTTTCAGACGGTTCGCCGACATACAACAACGGTTTCCAGGATTCTGTCGCAAACAACGCAATTACCGTTGCCGGTAATATGAAGAGTGCCGCAGATGTTACCATTTACAGCGTTTGTATAGATACTAATGCCGATGCAACCGATATAGATGAAAATATCAACAAGTTTATGCATTATGTGTCATCAAACTACCCGAATGCTAAAAATATGACTACCCCCGGCGAAAACGGTAGCATCAACAACGGTTATTATCTGACTCCTGACAGCACAACATCACTTTTGATGATTTTTGAATCCATTATCCAGGAGATTGACCACCCGACCATTACCATGGGTGAAGAGGCTACAATGGTTGATACCATTTCGCCCTATTTTGATTTTGAAAACGGCAATGCTACCGAGATTACACTCCGTACGAGAGCGAAAACCCAAAACGGCTGGTCGGAGGAGCTTGAAGAAGACGAAAACCTTGACTATGAGATTTCCGAATCGGGCGACAGACTTACCGTTAACGGCTTTAATTTTGATGAAAACTTTATATCCGAAACCGGCAGAGGTGAAAATAATGACTTCTACGGCAAACAGCTTGTGGTTTCCTTTAAAGTAATTCCCGATTACGATGTTATTGATGCAGCATCCGTAACACTGGGCGACGGTATTCTTCCCACCAATAGCGGTTTTGCATCTCTTGTAAACAGCGAGGAAATTCCTGCAGCTGAGGTAACCACTCCTGAGCTTGAAACTCGTCAGATTACCTACATAGTTGACGAAAATGAGTACAAAACATACAAGCGTTTCACAGGTTCGGATTTCACAATTGACGCAGAGCCCACAAAGGAAGGCTACGAATTCAGTGGCTGGACAATTGACGGCGAAGATGTTAAACCCGGCGATGAATTTGAAATGCCCAACGAAGATGTTGAAATTATAGGGGTATTTACCGTCAACAAATATCCGGTTGAATATGTATACAGCGGTACAACACCCGCTGATGCAACAGATCTTTCAGGCACAGAATACAACGGAAATCCTGCAAATGCTGAAGTACCTTACGGTTCAACTGTAACTATCGCTCCCGATGCAACTGCAGAAAACTATACCTTCAGCGGATGGAAGCCGGATAATCAGTCGGTTGTTGTTACAAACGGCGAATTCAAGATGCCCGATAGTCCTGTAAGATTAATAGGTTCATTTACTCCCATTACCAGCTCCTATAAAGTTATCCATAAAACGGAAACAATGGAAGACGGAGTATATGAGACAAGAGAAACTGATGACAAAACCGCATTTGCCGGCAGTAAAGCAGTAGCACTTCCTAAGTATTATCACGGCTTTACTTACGATGAAACAGCAGCTAACGTTACGGAAGGAACCGTAACTACAGAAAATGATCTCGAACTCATACTTTATTATGACCGCAACGAGTATGAAGTAACATACGACTTTACGGGCGATGTTCCCACAAAGCCGGATTACTCCGAAGAGATTGATCCTCCCGCAACCAAAAAACATAAGTTTGAAGAAGTTGTAACCGTTGCAGAAAATGCTGATGAAGAAGGTTATAAATTCCTTGGATGGGAATCGTTAAGTACAGATGCTACAGCACTCGAAACCTTCAGTATGCCGGACAACGACGTTGCGTTTATCGGTGAATTTACAGCAAATGTCGATACCTCGTACTCTGTTGAGTATTATCTTGAAACCTTAACAGATAACGAGTTTGTTCTTGCCGATAATACTGTAAACTATTCTAATACAGGTACAACGGGTACAACCGTATACGCCAACGAAAAGGAATTTGAAGGCTTCTACTTTGACGAAAGCAACGAATATAACGTATTAAGCGGCAAAATCGCAGGTAACGGTTCTCTCGTTCTTAAGCGTTACTACAAAAGAAATTCATATAAATTAACCTATGCTTATGAAAATCCCACTCAGCCTGGGGGTGCTCCTGATATATCCAATTGGGAACCTGAAACCTATAAATTCGGTGAAGAGGTTGAGGTTAAAGACGATCTTACACTTGATCATTTCAATTTTGCCGGATGGCATTCAACCGGATATACCGTTGGCAACGATACGGAAAGCTTTACCATGCCCGCAAGAGATGTTACACTTTACGGCAACTTTGAACGTATTGAAGGTGTTGCATGGGTAGAAAAACACTATTTCCAGAAGCTCGACGGCACTTATTCTTATTCCGAAGATCCTGAATCCGATGCTCCTGACTATACATTCAATCACACAGGAACTGCCGGAGACAACGCAATTGCAGAGCCTATCAAGGAAATTGTCGGTTTTGAGCTTGATACGGGTCACGAAAAATACTCAGCAACATCAGAAATCAATGAAAACGGTAAAACAGAGCTTAGATTCTTCTATAAGAGAAAAGAATACAAAGTAATATACAGATATGAACCGGCAGAACAGCCTGAAAATGCTCCTGATTTGTCCCAATTGACCAGGGAAAATGTACGTTACGGCACAGAGGATATTGATGTTGCGGAAAAACCGGAGCTTGATGGATATTCCTTTGACGGCTGGTATCCGCAAACAAGCGGAATTCCCTCAAGCGGAACCTTTGAAATGCCTGCACACGATGTTGTGTTTGAAGGCAACTTCAATCCGAGAAGCGACACAAAGTATGAGGTTCATCATTATCTCCAGAATGCTGACGGCACATATCCAGACAGCACTGAGAATATAAATTACCACACAGGTATAACCGGCGAAAAAATTACGGCAGCTAAGAGAAACTTCCCGGGATACACATTTGATTACGCAAATCCCGAAGAAGGTATTGTTGATGTAAATAATTTGTTGGTGCTTAAACTTTACTACAAGAGAACCGAGTACAATGTAACATATTTTGTAGACGGTTTTGTTCCCGATGGTGTTACTGCACCTCAAGATGCCGAGTCACCATACCGTCACGGGGAAAAAGTAGAGCTTCTTGACGTACTTGATGCTCCCGAAGGCTATGTGTTTGTAGGCTGGACTTCTGTTGCTCAGGAAAGCGATGAGGATGTCGTAACAATAGTAGGCAATGAGTTTACTATGCCGATGCACAATGTACGCCTTAGAGGAACATTTGATGCGAAAACAAATACACCTTATATAATCCGCCATATGACGCAAAAGAAAGATCTCAACGGATATGAGATTTACAGCGAGGCAAAGCGTACAGGTACAACAGACGAGGACATTACGGTATACGCACTTACCATTCCCGGCTTCAAAAACGTTACTACCGTAGGTGAAGTTGTTGTTAGCTCGAAGACGGAAGAAATTCTTCCTGACGGCTCACTGGTTATCGAATTTTTCTATGACAGAAATCCCCACAAGATAACATACGAATATGAAGGAACTACTCCCGCAGGTGCAGACGAGCAGCTTCCCGAGCAGGAAAATAACGTTCATTACGGCAAGGAAGTTACTGTAGCCGATGCTCCTTCTGTTCCCGGTTATACCTTTGACGGCTGGAACACCTCTGATGCAGAGATTGTTGACGGCGAATTTACAATGCCGGACAAAGATGTTGTATTAAAGGGTAAATTTAGTTCCAATCTTGTGGACTACACAGTTAACTACTGGTTGCAGAACGTAGATGCAGGAGATGCCTTTGATGAGAATGATTACACACTTGACTCTGACTCTTCATACACAAAGGAAGCACTTGTAGGACAGCACGTTGAAGCGGAAACTGTTCCGTATACGGGCTTCCACGTTAACAGCCAGGAAAGCAACAGCTACGGACACGTTACTGTTGACCCTGACACTGAAGAAGGAAACCTTGTTCTTAATATTTATTACGACAGAAACGTATACAATGTAGAGTACATATACTACGGCGAACAGCCTGAAAATGCTCCTGATTTGTCCGAATTGACCATAGAAAATGTACGCTACGGCACAGAGAATATTGAAGTTAAAGAAAAGCTTGAGCTTGAAGGATACTTCTTTGATGGCTGGTACACACGTACAGCGAATGTTGTAAACAACAAGTTTACAATGCCCAACCACGATGTTTCATTCCTGGGAAGATTTATTGCACAGTATGCGGTAAGCTATGACCTTAACGGCGGTACGGGTGCCGAGGGTGTGGATTACAGCACAATTACAGTTCCCGCAGGTGCCGAAATTACAGTAAAGGCAAAACCCACACGCAGCGGCTATACCTTTAATGGCTGGAAAGAGGGCGAAAATACATTTAATCCCGACGATACCGTAACGGTTGACAGAAATATCAACTTCGTTGCACAGTGGACACGAAACGGTGGCGGCGGTGGCGGTGGTATTACCACAAGATACACTCTCACCTACGAAACAAACGGCGGAAATAAAATAGCTATGGAAGCGTATACCTCAGGTACGACCGTTAAGCTTACAAAGGTTCCCGTAAAAGATGGTTATGTGTTTGATGGTTGGCATCTTGATGAATCACTTACCGAAGATGTAGACGAAGTAAAAATGAACAAAAACATTACCGTTTACGCAGCATGGGTTGAGGACAATGGCGGTGCAGGTAGCGGTCACGATACTCCGGATGCACTTGACGGCGAGCATCACTTTGCGTACATAATAGGCTATCCCGATGACACGGTAAGACCGCTTGAGCATATTACACGTGCAGAGGTGACAGCAATCCTGTTCAGACTTCTCAAGGAAGATGTTCGTAATGAAAATCTTGCAAGCGAAAATCCATACGATGACATTGAAGAGGACGCATGGTACAGAACTTCGGTTTCCACACTTACAAAGATGGGAATAGTTTTCGGCAGAACCGAAACCGAATTTATGCCGAATGAATATATCACCCGTGCTGAGTTTGCTTCATTCTGTGCAAGATTTGACGATTCGGAATTTGAAGTTGTTGACAACTTTACAGATGTTGAAGGTCACTGGGCTGAAGCTGAAATTCATGAAGCGGCGGCACATGGTTGGATAAGAGGTTATGAAGACAAAACCTTCAGACCTGACCAGTTCATTACCCGTGCAGAAGCAATGACTATGATTAACAGAGTACTCAACCGTGTTCCTGAAACTATCGATGATTTACATGATGATATGATAAAATGGTCCGATAACAGTGATGAGTCAGCATGGTATTATATCGCTGTTCAGGAAGCAACAAACAGCCATGAATTCGAAATGAAGAACAATATTTACGAAAAGTGGATTAATCTTAGCGAAGTTACCGACTGGACAAAGTACGAACCGTAAACAGTATATTTTCACAGGACAAACAAAGCTTTGATATTCTAATGATTCAACAAAGCTGATAAGTAAACAGCAAATGTTTAAGATACCACCTCTCTCACGGGCAAGGTGGTATCTTTCTGTATTTATAAAACCTTATACTTATACTATCACAGAGAAAATCAGTCTAAATTTCAATTCCCATTAAAATTCGACGGTTGATAATAGTTTTCTCAACCGTAATAAAACCGTCAATAGCTAAATGTCAAATTCCTGAAATACAACGAAAAACTGATAATATCAAAAAAGACGTTTCCTTATACGGAAAACGTCTTAATTCATTACAACTCTTATTATCTATTATAAAGCAAATATCCCAAAAAACAAATCAATACAAATACTTAATTTTAATAAAGTTTCGCTCCTGCAGGTATACGATTGCTTACCATAAGCAGATTGAGTCTTTCCTCACCCTCCTCGTTGTGGATAGCGGAAAGAAGCATACCGTTGGACTCAATGCCCATCATTGCTCTGGGAGGAAGATTTGTGATTGCGACAAGCGTCTTGCCCACAAGCTGTTCAGGCTCGTAGTATTCGCGAATACCGGAAAGGATTATTCTGTCTGTACCGGTACCATCATCAAGAGTAAACTTAAGCAGCTTCTTGCTCTTTTCAACCGCTTCACATTCCTTTACCTTTACTGCTCTGAAATCGGACTTTGAGAAAGTTTCGAAATCAACAAATTCAGAAAATAGGGGTTCTATTTCTACCTTTGAAAAGTCTATTTTTTCTTCTACAGCTTCAATTTCAACCTCTGCAACCTTTTTTTCACGTCTGTTGTTCTTGCCGTCTTCGATAGGCTTCATCGTGGGGAAAAGGATAACGTCTCTGATGGACTCTGCTCCCGTCATGAGCATTACCATTCTGTCGATACCTACGCCCAGACCGCCTGTGGGGGGCATACCGTATTCCAGAGCGCACATAAAGTCTTCATCAATGAGGTTTGCTTCCTCATCGCCTGCAGCACGAAGCTCTGCCTGACGTTCAAATCTCTGTCTTTGATCAATCGGGTCGTTAAGCTCGGAGTATGCGTTACCGTATTCTCTGCCCACGATGAACAGCTCGAAACGCTCGGTATATTCGGGCTTGTCGGGCTTTCTCTTTGTGAGGGGAGAAATCTCAACGGGATAGTCTATAATAAATGTAGGCTGAATAAGGTTCTTTTCAACAAATTCGTCGAAGAACAAATTGAGAATGTCGCCCTTAAGGTGGTGTTCCTCGTATTCAACGTGCTTTTCCACGGCAGCTGCTCTTACTTCTTCAAGGGTGTTAAGAGTATCAAAGTCAACGCCTGAGAACTGCTTTACAGCTTCAACCATGGGGATTCTTGCAAAAGGCTTTCCCAGATCAAGCTCATGACCGCCGTAAGTAATGGTTGTTGTGCCGTTTACCGCCATGCAGACGTGTCTGAACATTTCTTCGGTGATGTCCATCATTCCGTGGTAGTCCGTATATGCCTGATAAAGCTCCATAAGAGTAAATTCGGGGTTGTGACGGACATCAATACCCTCGTTTCTGAACACTCTGGAGATTTCGTATACTCTTTCAAAGCCGCCCACGATAAGACGCTTTAGAGGAAGCTCAAGAGCTATTCTCATGTACATATCAATGTCGAGAGCGTTGTGGTGAGTTATAAAAGGTCTTGCAGATGCACCGCCCGCAATTGTCTGAAGTACGGGAGTTTCAACCTCCATAAAGCCCTTTGTATCAAGGAAGTTTCTCACCTCTTTGATTATCTTTGAGCGCTTTTCAAATACGTCCTTAACCTCGGGGTTTACTATAAGGTCTGTATATCTCTGTCTGTATCTGATTTCCGTATCCTTAAGTCCGTGGTACTTTTCGGGAAGAACTCTAAGGCTCTTTGAAAGCAGCACGCACTCGGATGCATGTACGGACTTTTCGCCCATTTTTGTTCTGAAAACTACGCCCTTAACGCCAACGATGTCACCTATATCAAACTTCTTAAAGCCTGCATAGGGTTCTTCACCAAGATCGTCTCTGCAGACGTAGCACTGGATGTTGCCGTTTCTGTCCTGCACGTTGATAAAGGAAGCCTTACCCATAACACGCTTCGCCATAAGACGACCCGCAATACAAACAGTCTTGCCTTCCATCTCATCAAAGTTATTGATAATCTCATCCGTATGTGTATCCTGAGGATACTTTACTATTTCAAAGGGGTCATTGCCTGCCGCCTGAAGTGCCGCAAGCTTCTCACGGCGCACCTGCATCTGCTGGCTGAGCTCCTTTTCCGTCAGCACCTTCTCTTCCGGTGCATTGTTGTTTATCTGTTCACTCATTTTAATTTTCCTTTCTTACGGGGGATGTCGCTTTCTTGAAAGAAAGCTCCGCAAAGAACTTTAATATGCTCCGCCCTCGCTACGCTCCGGCTCCGGGGGTAGCTTTGGGAGCTACAGGCGTAACGGTATTGCTGTGCCTCTTTTTTGGGACTTCAAATTTGTTACTTGGTTCCGTGCAATGCTCCCAACCCACGGTCGCATCGCAGGGATTATATGTGCGTATTTACTATTTTAAATTTTAATGAAGGTTTCGAAGAAACCAACCTCGATTATGCATTACGCATTATGCATTATGCATTCCGCATTTCAATCCGCACTTTCTTCCACTTATTTGGAAATATTTATAATCTTAACCTTAACATCTCCGCCGGGAGTTTCAACAAAGAACTCGTCGCCGACTCTCTTTCCGAGAAGAGCCTTACCTATGGGAGATTCATCGGAGATTTTGAACTGAAGCGGATCGGATTCCGTAGAACCTACGATGCTGTATTCAACCTCTTCTTCAAATTCGTAGTCGTATACCTTAACCTTTGAACCTATTGTTACGGTATCGGTAGAGGCTGTCTCTTCTATCACAACTGCGTTGGAAAGCTGTTCTTCAAGCTCTGCAATTTCCTTTTCGAGAAGGCCCTGATGATTTTTCGCTTCGTCGTATTCACTGTTTTCCGAAAGGTCGCCGAAGGCTCTTGCTTTTTTGATTTCTTCTGCAGCTTCTTTACGACCTGTAGTTTTTAAATATTCGAGTCTTTCCTGTAATTTCTTAAGACCCTCTGCGGATACATATACCTGTTTCTTCTGCATAAGGAAATTCCTCCTGTAATTAAACATAATAAATCAATTTACATTATATAACACATTTTACGAATTTTCAAGCTTGATTTTGTAACAATTCTTGGAAAGTTGCCACATGGTATTTGGCTGTCTAAAGCTTTTGAAAGTGGGAATCGAGGGACTTCTTACTGACGTTCGGCAATACAGACACAAGCTGAATTTTGAAAAAACCCATGGAGGATCTGAAAAAACACGTTTGCTTAAAACTCGTAGCCTATAGCTTTGTCATAAGCTCACGTATGTAAATATCGCGAGACTGTACATTTTCAATCAAAGCATCAAGGATAAAGGAAAAAGTCACCGCAGAGCTACACATCCACAGTGACCGGGAGGCGGTATGCATCCCATGCGTACTTTAAGCTAATACAGGCTTACCATATTATAATTATCCGCTTTATACTCATTCAATCTTAACTTTTATACTTCTGCTTGCGCACGGCTTCTGTTCGGAATCGAATGCAAGGCAGGTGAGAGTAACGGTCTGTCCCTTATACGTCGAAAAATCCACTTCCACTATATGAAATGACTGACAGTACATTCCGCATTTCCCGCGATTCCACGGTTCTGCACGAGCTTATCATCGTAACCGACAAGAAACAATCAAAGCCGACTTCACGAAACAGCTTATCTGCTCACATACATCGGGACTGTCATAATGTACTGCAAGACACGGTTTGTTTTCCCACATATTGATCTCCTTGCTTTTAGAGTTTAGGTAATATAGAAAACTTAGTTTTCTTTTGAATTGACTGTAAATTTAAAAGCGAATTATTCGTTCCCTGTTCACTGATTCCTATGACCTGTATCCTCAATTGTATGTTTTTAATTTTTAATTGCATTCTCTACTTCGAGCGCCGCATAAAGAACACCCAATTTTCCACTCTGATATGTAAGACCTCCCTGCATATAGACGGTGTATGGAGAAACACATGGAGCATCCGCAGAAAGTTCAATGGAGGCTCCGCCGACAAATGCTCCTGCCGCCATGATTACCGGAACTGCATAACCGGGCATATCCCATGGTTCGGGAGTAACGTGGGAGTCTACCGGAGCACCGCTTTGGATACCTTTACAGAATGCGAGGAGTTTTTCTCTTGTTTCAAGGCTCACTGTCTGGATAAGGCAATGTCTTTCAGCTTCCGGGGCAGGATAAACAGTAAATCCGAGATTTTCAAAGACTTTTGCACACAGTGCAGCAGTTTTAAGTGCCTCGCATACCGTGTGTGGTGCATAGAAAATACCCTTGAACATATTTCTTGTGTTGCCGTAAAGACTTGCTCCCGCTTCAAGCCCTACACCGGGAGAGGTGAGTCTGTAGGAACAAAGCTCAACAGCTCTTGCCGTTCCTGCAATATAACCTCCGCAGTCCGCCATTCCGCCGCCCGGATTCTTTATAAGAGAACCCATGCAAATGTCAACACCCCAGAATGTGGGCTCGTGCTCATCGCAGAATTCACCGTAGCAGTTATCCACAGCCACAAATACATCAGGCTTTATCGAGTGTACAAGCTGTGCCGCCTTGCCTATTTCCTCTGAAGATAGAGTTTTTCTTACGGAATATCCCTTTGAACGCTGAATGAATACAACCTTTATACTGTCATCTGAACGCAGTTTCTTTCCAAGAGCATCAAGGTCAATATCATCACCGTTGTAGTCTATTTCATCGTATTTTACACCAAAATCCGCAAGAGAACCATTGCCCTTTTCACCTCTGATACCAATTACCTCTTCAAGCGTATCATAGGGCTTGCCCGTAGCCGAAAGAAGTGTATCACCGGGACGAAGAAGTCCAAAAAGTCCTATTGTCAGACAGTGTGTGCCCGAGATAATATTGTGACGTACAAATGCCGCTTCACACTCAAACACATCGGCATACACCTTGTCAAGGGTATCTCTGCCCATATCGTCGTAGCCGTAGCCCGTTGTACCTGCGAAGTGGGCTTCCGACACCTTGTACTTTCTGAAAGCGTCCATTACCTTTATCTGATTCTTGAAGGCAACAGCTTCGAGCTTTTCAAAGGTACCGCTTTCCTTGAGTTCTTTTTCACTTTTCTCTATAAGTTCCAAAATTTCCATTTTTATAACTATTCCTTTCTGATTATCTGACTGCAAACCATTTTTTCAGGCTTTTACTCAAAAAGTCTTTATTGCTTCAAGGATAAGCTGCTTTACGTTTTCCGCATCATTGGTATCAAATATTTCCGCACCGCTTCCGATATTTCTTGCAGGAATTGCAAGAGCTATACACGGCACACCCTTGCCGCAAGCTGCAATGAGTGCCGCACCGGTTGTTTTTTCGGGATAAACACAGGTTTTGTATGTGATATTAGCAGCTTTCGCCGCATTCTCCGCTTTTTCACGCAAAGCAGGATTTGCACAAAAGTCACTTGCCTTTGCAAATATTACCGCACCGTCGCCGAGAATCGCTTCTCCCCTTTTGTTCGCTCCGATTGTATCAAAGCTCTCACAAGTGTCAATGTAAATACAGAGGTCGGGAGATATATCAAATGCTGCGGTTTTAGAGCCTCTGTGTGCAAGGGACTCTTGTACATTAAAGCAGAAGTGAAGGTCAATATTATCAAAGCTTTCATTTGCAAGAATGTCAAGCAAAATCGCCATGGGAGCTCTTGATGCCGCACAGCTTCCGCCGATTCTTGTGCCGCAAAGTTCTGTAAGTGTCGGAATTCTTGCAAATATATCGCCAAGCTTCACAAGCTTTTCAGCTTCCTGCCTCGATTTTGCTCCGATGTCAACATACAGCTTTGACGTATCCGCTTCTTTGACCTCTGCACCCTTTTCGGGAACAATAAAGCCGCAGATACCTTTATCCGAAATAAGCTGTGTGAACGCACATGAAACCATAGCCGGTAAGCCAAGCTTTGTAACTCTGAGGTATCCGTTTTCTTCAATGTAATTCACAATAAATCCGTCGGTATCGGCTTTGGCACACAGCATTATTTTTTTTGCATTTTCCTTACCGCACTTTTTCGATATTGTCAGATTTCCCATGCCGTCAAAGAAATATTCCGAGTCTTTTGCATAGTTTTCCTGTATGTGGGCGAGTATTCCTTTTTCCATTCCGGGGGCTGTGGGAATTTCACTTAGTTTTTTCAATACTTCAATCATCATTCAATTCCTCCGAGCACTTTTGAAAGTTCGCGGCAAATGTCAAGCTGAGCCTTGAAATCATCAAGATTACATACCCCCGCAGAGCTGTGGATGTATCTTGTGGGCAATGCAACACCAAGAACCTCACAGCCGTGTCCCTCACGCTGGAAGCTCCTTGCATCCGTACCGCCGGCTACCATTGTTTTGGTCTGCCATTTTATCCCCTTTTCATCGGCAAGTGTGGTTGCGATATTCAGGAGTCGTTTCGTATAGAGCGTACCGCCATCCATAAAAGGGAGTGCCACACCACCGCCGAGTTTTACAACTTTTTTCATATCGGGTGTGCCAAATATATCGGATGCAGTTGTGGCTTCGCAAACAACACATATATCCGGCTGTAGGCTGTTCGCCGCAGATATTGCACCGAGAGTCCCAAGCTCTTCACGTCTTGTAAAAACAAAGTATGTGTCGTATTCAAGCTCTGACTTTATAAGACTTATCAGCACCGCACACCCTGCCCTGTCATCTATGGCTTTTGCTTTAAGAAGCTTGTCCGAGAGCATAACACATTCGCTGTCAAAAGAAACGTAGTCGCCGACCTTTACATACTGCTGTGCCTGTTCTTTTGAGTCTGCACCTATATCAATATAGAGTTCATCATAGCTTATCTGCTTTTCACGTTCGGATTTCGGAAGAAGATGTATGGGCTTTGTTCCGATAACACCGGGCAATTTGTCTTCGCCGACCAGTACTCTCCTTGCGGGAAGTGAGGATGCAAGAATACCTATATCCGTAAACAATAGCGTACCGTCGTCCTCAATATGCTTTATTGCAAGTCCCACCTCGTCTGCGTGGGCGGCAAAGACTACCCTCTTTTTCGGCACTTGCTTTCCCTTTTTGAAGCATACAAGATTACCGCTTCTGTCAAAATACAGCTTATCCGAAAAGGGAAGAAGCATATGTGCAATACTGTCAAGAAGCCCTTGCTCATTTCCCGAAACACCGTCGGAGGAACAAAGTGCCATAAGAAGCTCTGTCATATTTCATTTTCCCCTTTCAGCACCCTTACTCCGAGAAGCGTACCCTTTTCTCTTGATATTGTATCGAAATTTTTCATAACCTCAAGAAGTATATCCGAAACACATTCCGCATCAAATACCGAGAAAACCTCTCCCGGTGTGTGCATATATTTTATCGGTACCGAGAGCACCGCACAGGGTGTACCTCTGTTTGCAACCTCAATTGTATCTGCGTTTGTGCCCGTACCGTCAACTTCTGCGATTATCTTGTGCTTTATTCCGGCATTTTTCGCACATTTTTCCACAATATCCGTCATTCTTCTGTCCGTTACGGCACTTCGTGAAATCATTGCACCGTCACCGAGCTTTGAGCATTGGTAGTCGGGAACACCCTTTTCTTTGGCGAAATTTACGTCAAGGGATACAGCTCCGTCAGCCTCCGTTATAAAGGAAGCCGTTCTTGCACCGCCGCCTCTTGTTTCCTCACCTGAGGACAGAAGCACCGTAACATTGCAGTCAATATCTCGATTTTTCGCTCTTTCACACGCCGCAAGAATCGCCGCACAGCATATCTTATCGTCAAGATGTGCCGATACAACCCTGTCACCGAGAAGTTTTCTTGTTTCACCGACAAACACAGCGGGATCACCGACGGATATTATGTTGCGAAGCTCCTCGTCCGTCTTTCCCGTATCAACAAGCATATCCGCAAAATCCGGAAGTGTATTCTCACCGTTTTTGTTTGTAAGATGCGGAGGAACACTGGCGAAAAGTCCTCTTATTGTTTCTTTGCCGAAAATTTCCACCTGGGCTGTTGTGAGGATTCTTCTGTCAATGCCTCCCACAGGCGCACATCTTATAAAGCCCTCACCGCAAATTTCCGCTACAGTAAGACCTATTGTATCAATATGGGCATCAAGAAGCAGCGTTCTTGCCTTTTCTTTTTTTGATTTATGATAGAGTATAACACTACCGCTTTTTGTTATTTCTGAGCTTTGAAAAAAGGAATCCGTACATTCAAGTGCAACTTCTCTTACAGCTTCCGCATTCAAAGTTTCGTAGCCGGAGACGGTCATTATATTTTTAAGCTTTTCAAAAATTCCAAGTATATCGGTTTTCATTATTCTGCTCCAAGGTTTTTTATAAGTTACAATTCAAACAAAACGAAAATTGCGAACCTTCAATTATGCATTAAAAAGACCGCAAGCGGTCTTAGAAGAATCCTTCGGATTCTTCCCACATCCATGAATTTTGCATTATACATTGTTCACAATCTCCTTAAACCTCTTACCACGCTCCTCAAAGTTCTTAAAGGCATCAAAGGAAGCGCAAGCAGGTGATAAAAGTACGCATTCGCCGCTTTCGGAAGCCCTGCAGGCACCCTGTACCGCTTCATCAAAGGAATCGCACATGACAAGCTCTGTTGTATCTTCGTTAAAGCCGGGAGTCTTGAGAATGGCCTCCTGTATCTTCTTTGCCGTGTCGCCGCAGAGAAAAGCACGTTTCACTTTCTTTATTATCGCCTGTCCGAAAGATGTATCAAAGGGAATCTTTTTATCATAGCCTCCGAGGATTATGTTTATTTTTTTGTTCATTGACTCGGGAAATGCGGAAAGCGCGGCTTCAGTTCTTGAGGGTGAGGAATCTATGGAGCTGTCGTAGAATTTTACGCCATCCTTTTCGCGGCAAAGCTCAAGTCTGTAGCTGACACCCGTAAAAGTGGTTGCAACTTTATAAAGAGCATCCTCGGTAAGATAAGGCTCTGTTGCCGCATATGCCGCCATGTAGTTTTCCACATTGTGAAGTCCCGGGATGATTATTTCATTGGCATCAAGAAGCTTTACTTCTTTACCGCCCATCTTTCTTATTATCTCACCGTCACGGCAGAATATGCCAGCCTTTTCGGAAGCGGATTTTGAAAACAACACAATCTCTATGTCTCTGTCCAAAGTGTCCCTTGCGAAGCCCGAAGATATGGCACAGTCGGCATTGGTGACAAGTCGTCCTTCATTTTTCATAAAGTCAAAAATTGCTCTTTTGGATTCGGCGTACTCTTCCATGGAGATATGCCAGTCAAGATGATTCGGACTTATATTTGTAATGATTGCAGATTCAGGGAAATTGATAAACGCAAAGGGAAGCCCCGGATTTTCAAACTTATTGATGGTATGGAGCTGGAAGCTGGAGAGCTCAAGGACAACAAAATCATCCGGAGTTATTTCATCAATCCGGGCCAAAAGCGGTTTGCCGATGTTGCCGCCGAGGAATACTCTGTGTCCCGAGGCTTCAAGGAGCTTTGCGCACAGCGTACTTGTTGTGGTCTTTCCGTTGCTTCCTGTTATGGCAATTATCTTTGCGGGACAGATGGATATAAATGCTTCCATTTCACTTGTGATGTATGAACCGCTGTCATAGGCTTCGATTATTTCCACGTTGTCGTATCTTACGCCGGGGGTCTTGTATATGATGTCTGCGTCCATGTTACGCAGATACCCCTCGCCGAGTCCAAAGGTGACACCGCGGCTTTCAAGCGAAGCAATATCCAGTGTCTCGGAAAGAGCCTCCCTCTCCTTTTTATCCCTTACATTTACCTTGCAGCCGTTGTCAAGAAGAAATCCTATAAGGGGAATGTTACTTATGCCCGCACCGATCACCGTGGCTTTTTTGCCTTGCAGGAACTCCTTATATATTATTGCCTTTTCGTTGATATAACCGTTCATAAAGTAAGCTACCTTTCACCTTTCAATGAAATAAAGAAGTAATTACAGTTTTGTTTTCAGTTATTCTTTAACATTTATACCATTATACCTAAATATTTATTATACTCCAAATATATGATTTTATCAATAGCAATATTGCATAATTATTCCTTTGAGGAATGACATTTTTGATAATTTTTAGGAGTGTCGCCCACAATTTTGCCGAAAACAGATGAGAAATAGCATTGGGATGAAAAGCCCAGAGTATCGCTGACTATAGAGATGCTTTTGCCGCGTTCAAGCATTTTTTTTGCAAGGCGGATTTTCATTTGCGTAAAGTAGCTTATTACCCCACCGCCGGTAAATTCAAGAAAGATACTTTTCAGAAATGCGGGGGATATGTGGAGATGCTTCGATATTTTCTCAATGGACAGCTTTTCACCGATGTTTTTTTCCATGTATTCTACGGCTGCTCTGTACAGAATGACCTTCGGAGAACTGTTTTCAAGTTCTATCTTGCTCGCTCCCATAACTCTTGATACGAGAACCTCGCACAGCTTACGGGCGTTGGTGTATTCCTCGCGGGTGTCCTCACCCAGTGCTCCGTCATCATATCTTCGGCGCAAAAGCTCTGCAAGCATAAGACGGGCTATGGAGAATTCGTCCTGCGTAAGCGTCCTTACCGAATAGCCGTTCCGGTTCCCCGTAGAGGCGTCTGTGTTTTCAAAATGAATCACCGCCATTTCAGCGTCCTTACCAATGGCACGGTTACAGTGAAAGCCCCATGGTTCACCAACGAAAAAGTCGCCCTCTGAGAGGGTCATTACACTGTCGCCGTAGGTTACGCTCATTTTGCCGGCTGTTATTATGTTTATCTCCCATGCGGAGTGGGTGTGACCTTCAAAAGTGTAGCCTTCGTTGAATTTGTGGTAGTAAAATCCTGTGAGTCTGTCAATATTCACTTGTTCCAATACAAATCACCTTTCATCTGTAGCTGATTTTATAAAATCTGTAGCTTTTTTTATACCTTTTTGCTCTTTTTTACAATTATAATACAGATGTTACAAAAATGCAATACTTTTTTTCTAAAAGGAAAAATGTGAGCAGCGACAATCACTGAATGGAACTTATGTCTGCTCGCTATGGTGTTTCCTTGCGGAAATATTAATAATTATATATAAAGGAGTGCAAAAGATGAACAGAATTGAAAGTTATGTTCCCGTACCCAAACCCGTAAAAAGTGATTATTATGTCGCCTGCCACTATTATCCGGGCTGGAAAAAGGGAGCCGCAGACATCCACAACGGCTTTGAGGATTTAAGAACGTTCCCCGAAAGAACACCGATTATAGGTTATTACGATGAATCAGACCCTGTTGTCATGGACTGGCAAATAAAGTGGGCTGTTGAGCACGGTATCAACTGTTTTATTCACTGCTGGTACCGTTACAGCGACAATCGCGGAAAACCCGTCACCGTGAAAAACCTCAGATTTAATCACGCAATCCACGAGGCATATTTCAACTGCCGCTACAGAGATTATATGGACTTTGCAATCATGTGGGAATGTGACGAAAAATGGGGTGCTGCCACAGATATTGCGGACATCACGGACAATCTCATGCCTTTCTGGGTTGAGAATTATTTCAAGCTCCCCACATATCAAAAGATAGACGGCAAGCCCGTGCTTTATATTTATTCGCAAGATAATCTCGAAAAAGCTCTCGGAGGACACGAAAAGACGAAAGAAGCCTTGTCCGTTATGCACGAGGAAATAAAGAAGTACGGCTTCCCCGGCATAATGATAGGCTGTATGGATAACGGCTGGAACAAGAGCAACATTTCCTATCAGGCAGAGCACGGTACCGAAGAATTTTCTTATACCGAGAATATGATTTCTAAAGGATATGACTTCGCTCATCAGTACTGCTGGCACTACAACAAGGATTTACTGTCAAAACAGCAGCAGGAGGACTATCTAAAAACGCTCAAGATTCCCGGAGATATTATCGTAGATTATCAGCTTGAATGCATAAAGAACAGAATAGAAAAATATCCTGAATTCTTTATGTACACAGCAAGCGTAATGTGGTCAAGAGGCCCCTGGCACAAGATATTCGGTCTTGACCCGGTAAAGGGCATATGGGAGTGGGAGCTGACACCTGAGCAATGGAAGCGTCTGCTTGTTGGAGCAAAGGAGCTTATTGACACACTTCCAAAGGACAGCATCGGAAGAAAACATTTTGTGCTTGACAACTGGAATGAGTGGTCGGAGGGTCACTTCTTGTTCCCCAACTACGGCTACGGCTTTGGACACCTGCAGGCGTTCAGAGAAGTATTTACCAAGTGTGACAATATTCCGGATTACAGAGTGTTCAAGGTAGACTGTCAGAGAGAGTATTGATCCGAAAAAAGTTTCTAAAGTTAACAGAAAGATAATACTTATTGGTTTAATCATTAAATTTTCCTTAAAAAGGTTGACATTCGATCAGTGGTGGTATAAAATGTATAGTGTATACTGATGGATATTTTGGTATCCGCGAAAGGAATAATTTGCATGAAAAAATATTTTTTAGCTGCCGCATTATCGGCACTGATGTTAACAGGAACGGTGTTTGCCGCAGAGGCAGACGGAAGTGAAATACTCGTCGGAGAATCTGTTGTCCAACCCATCGGGTCTTTTTATCACGAAGCTATTATTCATGATTCCGCTTCACTGATGTCTGATAATAATTATGAAGAGGGTTACACGAAGCTTCTTGAAGGACTTGAAAATGCAGATACTGTTATCCACTTTGATGAGGATGATTTTTGTTTCACAATTGACGAAAGCAATTACGACGAAAACGACGAATTTGCTTATACGTCGCAGTTTGCCGATATTTTCAGAGGTTTTGTTGATCAGCATCCCGAACTGTTCTATATAACAAACGGTTACGGATGCGGATACGTACTGCCCCAAAACGGAACATATTACATATCTGAGTTATATCCGGATTATACCATGTCTAAACCGGAAATAGATGTTGCAAAGAAAGATTTCAAAAAGCTTACCGGTGAAATCGCCGAATATGTAAATGAAAATGCAGATTCCGCTCTTGAAAAGGCTATTCTTCTGCATGATTATATCGTTATTAATTATGAATACGACACTTCCCTTATAATTCATGATGCTTATCGCTTTATGAAAGAGGGTAAGGGTGTTTGTGAATCATATTCAAAGCTCTACAAATATGTTCTCGGTCTTTGCGGCGTTGAATCAAAGTATTCTTCAAGCGAACAAATGAATCATGTGTGGAACACAGTAAAAATTGACGGTGAGTGGTATCACGTGGATGCAACGTGGGATGACCCGACTCCAAACACACCCGGACATGTAAGCCATGATTATTTTCTCGTGGGCGACGAAGACTTTGCAAGTGCCGATATTTACGGTTACGGCAACGGCGGAGCCCCCCTGTTCCACTATGCTTTTTCCAACGAAGACGGAATAGTTTGCGAAGAATCCTATGCTGATGCTTTCTGGGGACACATGGCTGAAGAAAATGATGACGGATTCGTTTTTGCTGGTAGCGCACCTATTGTTTTTGACAATGAGAATTATTACTATACCGCTTACAATCAAAGCGTCCATACCTCCGCCATTGTTGCCCGTTCAAAAAAGGATAGCTTGGAAAGAAATGTTGTCACATTCAACGATCTTTGGTATGTTCCGGGAACAACTAGCTTCTATCCGGGAAATTTCTCAGGTCTTTCACTTATAGACGGAGTTCTTATTTACAACACTCCTACAGAGGTGCGTTATGTATTTCCCAACGGTGCTCATAATACCCTGATTAAAAAAATTGCGAAAGAGGATTCCCACTTCGGAGATAAAGACGGATATATCTATCGTTTCGGAACAAGCCTTGACGGAAAATTCTGGGAGCATGAGCCGTTCTATACTCACATTGACACTCCCGACAGCAATAACAACAGCGGCTGGTACGGAGAAGGCAAGGATAGATACCGTATTGAAATTGACTACTTCATCGCAAGTGACCCGGGCGAGAGTGGTGTTGAAAGAGACATCGACGTTCGTGTTGACTTTGATGACATTCATAGTGAAGAAAAAAACAAAGGAAAAATAAAAGAGAATATTCTTCGCAAGCCTACATTTGCCACAAAGGGAAAAAAGGAAACGGTATGCGAAGAATGTGCTATGTATCAGAGCACTGTAACCGATTCCTACAGCAAGGATGACGGTGAAAAAGTTCACAAGTATCTTGTGGACATACTCAAATTCATTGGTGGTGCAAGCTCGAATGAGTTTAAAGAAACCGTCAAGGAGGATCTCGGCGAAGATATTGAAGCAGTGAAATCCGAAAACGATATTGACAACGACGGAAGACTCTCACTTCACGACATAAACGAAATATTCAAAATTCTCAGGGAAGAAAAAAGCGACAGCGAAGCGGAAGCTGCATGATGTGTCAAAGCTGATGCAATTGTCCCGACTTCGCATACAAATCGGAGATACTCTGATAAATAATTATCCTGATTAAATTGTAATTTGGCTGTCTTATGGCAGCCATTTTTTAAGCAAAAATTCAAAAAATCCGACACAATGAAAGCAATGAAAATAACATACAGATTTAAAATACTTGAAAAGGAATTGCGGCACAGCGACTGCACAACACTTAGAATGCCGATACATCTTTCCAATAAGTGCTGATATATCCGAGGCGAGGATACTTTTGACGTAACAATCAGAAATGCAAAATCATTATTGAAACAGAGCTTGAAGTTACAGTGAACGAGGCAGGCAGACCTGCAATTCAGTAATGGTGGAACGGCTTCTCGGCTATCCTCGACTTTACAAGTCCCGTTAACTGTGAATTTTTAGAGAGTCAGCTTCGTACTCTTATTGAGGAATACGGCTTATTAATACAAAAACATTATGTATATATCAAAAGACACGACGGTGTATCCTGTTACACCGCCGTTTGCTTTTCTATTGTATGTTTTGTGTTCATCTGAAGCTTCCGCCTCTGCCGCCGTGACTTCTACCCGAAGACGACCTGTGAGACGAACCGCCCGAACCGCTGTTGCTTTTAGGCTTCGGACGTCTTGAAATGTGGTGATACAGGAACAAATCACGGGATTCCGTAACATTCATGCTTCCGCTTACAACGTAATTTGCGGCTCTTGTTTCAGCCTTGACATTTTTAAGCTGTCCCCGCATTACCGATGTAGTTATGAATGCCGCAAGTGCTCCGACAGCGAGCGAAGTAAGTATTGCCGGAAACCATCCGAAAGGCTCACGGTCATAGTCGTTGTCATAGTCATTGTAATTGTAATAGCCGTTGTAATTATCTGCACCATCAAGATCAACAGTCATACAATGGTTTGCAAAATCCTGAAAGGCACTGAAAAAATCTCTGTTTTGCAAATGAGGGATTATATCATTTTCCATATCATCAAGAACTTCAATATTCACATAATCATTATTGTATTTCCCGCCTGTCGAGATGTAATATTCCATACGCTCCATATCAACAAGCAGTAATATACAGTCATATTCATACCCACCGTAATCCATGGTGTCATCGGCATATTCCCGTATGGTTTCACCACCCGTTAAATAGGTGGTGATTATCACAAAGGAGGCATCCTGTGAGCTGCCTGCGGATTCGAGAAGCTCAAGAATATAGCTGTATTCGTCCTCCGACAAAAGCTCTGCGTCATCAACCAGAAGAGAGGATTTTGCCAGTACGCCTGCAATACAGAAAACTGCAAAAAGAAGAGCAAAGCTTACGGAAAGTAATTTCTTTTTCATAGCCCTACCTCCTTAAAGCATCCAAAACAGCCACATAAGTCCTAAAACCGCCGCGGCAACTCCGCCCATAATACCGAGAAACCACCTTGCGAATGCCCCCTTGTCCATGGGGAGATTGCCTGCTATCTTACCCGTCTGACCGTTTATTGCAAATCTGTACTTTTCACCGTTCCATTCCGTGTTGAGAATCCACACCGGGAGAAGTGCATATGAGGTCTTTCCCGACTTTATGTTTATGCTTGTAGCCTCAGGTGTAACTGTTGTATACCCAATAACCGTACTTCTGAAAGCATCGGCTGTGCTGTTTTTTATTCTTATGTTGGCTCTTTCAATACTTGCCTCCGAGTCAATATCGTATTTATCGGCAAAGTAACCCGCAAGATACGCAGTCTGAAAATCCACGGCTTCCGAAAAGTCGTACGGCTCAATTGATTCCATAAGATCGTCCTGCATCTTTTCCGAGCCGTCAACGGGAATACGGCGAAAACCTATATTACCGCTGCGTATTACCGAGTAAAATCTTGTTTCCGTGTAATAATAATTGGAATCGCTCCAGGAACGAACCTTTGTACCTTTATATCTTATGTGAGCATCTGCATCCGCATCAAAGAGCCAGAACGGGACGTAGACTCCTTTTATTTCCTCTATCTTGTTCTGAGCCTTAAAAACCTTTGGCAAAAGAGTTTTCCCTTTATAGTACCTTTGCAATGCCGCTTTTGCTTCCTCTTTATTAAGCTTAAAGGGAATAACATAGTCGGGTTTGAGGTTCCCCGAAAGCTGTCCCATCATTACAACGGGATTTGCGCAGTACGGGCATTCGGTTGCCGCGGTAGTTTCATCCGTGATAATTTCACCTCCGCAGGACTTACACTGATAGACCTTCAGTCCCTCCTGCTCTCCTGTCTGCCATTCGGGAGCATCGGATTTTTCCCAATATATGTCGTCCTCGCCGTCCTCGCCAAGGTTTCTGTCATAGTCTTTGATGGTCTCAACGTCGAATTCGGTTCCGCAGTACGGGCATTTCATTTTCTGCGATTCGCTGTCAAAGGCTATTGCACCGTCACAGCACGGACATTTATACTCTTGAAGAACTGCCAAAATCGTTCCTCCTTTCGTTATCCGCAACTAGTGGCATTTGCCTTTTTGCGGATAATCGGTTATATAATACGGACAACCGTTTTTCGTCGGCTGCCCGCACATTCCTTGAAGGTTTAATTTTTCGTAGTATTAATCTGCGTCATTTTCGTCAAATATGTCTCCGCATTCGGGGCAGAATTTCGGAGGATTCTTCGGATCATCCGGTTTCCAGCCGCATTTATCACAGCGGTATAACGGAGCACCTGCAGGCTTCTTTTCACCGCACTCGGAACAGAATTTGCCTTTATTCACCGCACCGCATGAGCATTTCCAGCCATCCTCAGGCTTCTTCGCTCCGCATTCGGGACAGAATTTTCCTGTTACCGTTGTGCCACAGGAACATTTCCAACCGTCAACTGCAGGCTCAGGTCTTTTTGCACCGCAGGACGAGCAGAATTTTCCTTTTGCCACAGCTCCGCATGAGCATTTCCAACTGTCGGAATCGTGTGCTGCCTGTGCTTGCTGCTGCCCCATTGCATAGAACTGCTGTGCGTTTGCACCACCAGTATTCATTGCCATTCCCATCCCCATAAAGCCTGTCATTGCACCTGCTTCGTTAGCTGCCGCGGTTCTCATTGCATCGGTCTGTCCACCTACAAGTCTTGCACCTGCGACATTGGGATTTGTGGTCATTGCGGTTTCTTCCCATTCTGTAATCTTCTTTCTCTGATCATCGGGAATAGAGAGAGAATTAATTGTGAGTTTTACAATTTCAATACCTCTTGTTTCAGTCCAGTCCGGGCGAAGAACCTCGCAAAGAGCGTTTCTTATCTCGGTTGTGTGTGCGGGAAGCTCAAAGTATTCAATCTTCTGCGCTGCTACCTTTGCAAGTGCCGGCTGAAGTGCGGATAAGAGCTCGCTTCTTAGAATGTCCTCAAGATTTTCCTTCCTGTATTCATCAGAAACATTTCCCGCAATGCTTGTATAAAACAGCATGGGATTTACCATTTTATATGTATATTCACCGTTGCATCTTATATCCACGGAAAGCTTGAAGCCGAGCTGTTCGTTTACCACAACTCTGAAAGGAATGGGTGTTGCGGTACCGTAACGGTTACCCATAATCTCCTTTGTGTTAAAGTAGTAAATTCTCTGATCCTTACCGGTATCTCCACCGTATGTAAAGCGTTTACCTATGGTCTTGAAAGTATCAAGGATACTTTTACCCAGGCTTCCCGCAAAGATGCTCGGTTCAGTTGAAGAGTCATATGTAAATTCACCGGGCTCTGCACAGAACTCCACTACCTTGCCCTGATCTACTATCATCATTGCCTGACCATCGGCTACAGCAATTCCCGATCCGTTCGAGATAATATTATCGTTTCCTTTTGTATTTGAGGAACGTCCGCTTATTTGCTTTTGTCCCTTTACCATAAGTACATCATTTTCAAGTGAGTCACAGTAGAAAAACTCCTTCCACTGATCTGCAAGTGCACCGCCGAGTGCGCCGAGGCCTGCTTTAATAAGTCCCATAGTAGTCTCCGTTCTGCCGTTGTGACGGCTTTATATTTGAGTTATGCCGTTTTCGCTATTTTGAGTATATTTTGTCGATACATTGTACAAAAGGTACAGATTTATTTTTTACAGAATCATTATATCATACTTTTACACAAAATGCAACCGTTATATGCAATCAAAAATATAGAAACACATAAATTTGAATTTTTTTATTAAAAAGTCATTTAGACACACATAAGAATTTTACGTAATATCCGGTAATTCTCTCGAAAAACGGACATTTATTTAAAAGTCCCTCTTTACAACAGGAAAATTTTCATGTATAATAACATTAAACAAAGTGCTTATTAAAGGAGTAAAATCATGAGAATATGCGTATACGGAGCAGCTTCTCCGACAATTGACAAGGAATATATGAGAATAGTCGAGGACATGGGAGAAATACTTGCCAAGAGAGGTCATTCCCTTGTGTTCGGCGGCGGCGGTAACGGACTTATGGGGGCGGCGGCACGAGGTTTCAGACGCGGCAACGGATATATCTTCGGAGTCATCCCCCAATTTTTCAAAGAAGAAACCGTTGAGGAAATATGCGATTTCTGTAACGAGCTTATAATGCCGGAAACCATGCGTCAAAGGAAACAGATAATGGAGGATAATGCGGATGCATTCATAGTCGTTCCCGGCGGCATAGGAACTTATGAGGAATTCTTTGAAATATTGACACTCAAACAGCTTTGTCGGCATAACAAGCCTATTGCGGTCTATAATATTATGAATTATTATGACAGTTTACATGAGGTTATGAAGCAGGTCATTGGGAAAAATTTTATCAAAGAAAATTGTCTTGAGCTTTACAGGATAACGGAAAATCTCGATGACATTATCAAATATATCGAGGATGACAATAAAAAGATCCACACCATTAAGGAGCTAAAAGACGGATAACTTAGCGGTGTACAGTTAAAGGAAATTAGAATTCATAATTAAAAATTTATTGTGTACCTGCAAATTTGGAATTAGATATTCAGGGTGTCACTACCCCGCACTCCGTGCCGAAAGAATAATGCTTGCACTTATACAAAACCTCCGAGGATGTAAACCAATACCATTAACAAACACCTACAACCACCACACCAAAAACAAAAATCACCTTGGAATCTTGCTCCAAGGTGACTCTTTTTACTTATTTCTGATTATATTCAAAATCATAAGGATCAATAACATCCCAATCGGTGGGCTTCTCGCCGAGATCCGATGTGGTCATAACATCTCCATATTGTTTTGTAAAAATAATATGAGAAAAATTATTTCTGATTATACTCAAAATCATAAGGATCTACAACATCCCAATCGGCGGGCTTCTCGCCGAGATCCGGCACAGTCATAACGGCTCCCGCTTCAAGTGCGGATTGATGTGCGATAAGACCGGGGATATTATATCTTGCCACTTCCCAGATGTTTGTGGGCGAGAGTTTACCGGTTGCTGCCGCCTTGCAGAAGTCATCTATTATGTAATGATGTGTGCCGTTGTGACCGTTGTGAAGACCTCTGAAGGATTCGGGAAGCCTCTTTCCATCCTGTATGGGCGAGAAATCAAAGAAGCCTGCACCGTCGGCAATTTCCTGAATAGCTCTTGAGAAATCTGTGTTGACAAGCTCGTTGACTGCGGGAGGTGTCAAGCCTTCCGTTACGTCACTCATTTTCACTTTGCCGGGACGGTCTTTGTCCCAATGGGCAAAATAGTGCTTTGCAACGGAGAATTCGTAACCTCCGTCTGTGCCGTAGAACTGTGAAATGTATGTTTCGGGGGCTTTCCAGCCTACATTTCTGTTTTCGGAAACTCTTGCGATACCGCCGTTTGAAAGTGTCAGAAGCATCGCCGTATTACCGAAAGGATTGTTGTAAAGATTCTGTCCCTGTGTACCGTAGATGTCTGTTCTTTCGGTGCTTACATAACCGAGAGCTCTTACGCTTGTGGCATATACTCCGGGCATGGAGCTAAGAATCATTGACGTTGAATGTGTGGGATAATACATAGGCGGGATACCGGCGTATTCTTTCCATCTGTCACCGCCGCTGCTCTTGAAGCTTTCCTCCATGTTTCTTATATCGTGGTTATACTGAGCTTCGGCATAAACAAACTGTCCGAACTCACCTTTTTTAAACTTTTCACGACAGAATAGGGTTGCAGCTCTGTAATAACCTGTTTCGCCCATGGAATATGTAAGTCTTGTTTCACGCACGAGTCTTTCAATTTCTCTTATTTCGTCAACGGAAATAGAACAAGGAACTGCACTGTAGACGTGCTTACCTGCCTTAAGTGCTTCAATTACCATGGGACCGTGCTTCTGTCTTTCCGTGAAGATTGCAACTGCATTCACCTGCGTACTTGCAAGTGCTGCCTCAAAGCTCTCGATTATCGGCACATTGAACTTTTCGCTGTACGCTTGTGCTCTTTCGCTTCTTATGTCGCATACGTATACTTTTTCCACTTCGGGATGTGCTTTAAACAGCGGCACAAAGAAATCTGCGAATCTTCCGCAGCCTATCATTGCTATTGTAAGTCTTGTTTTCATAATTATAACCATTCCTTTCGTGATTACGGAAGCTTGTGAGGTCTTGCAAAGCAAGATTGATGTCTGCGACATCAAAGTCATAAACTTCTATAGCCAAAAAATTTATTTTCCGGACTTTGTTTCCGTTTTTATTTATCATCGGTTTCATTATATACCCGACATCCTGACTTGTAAATGACCTTTAGTGACATACACTTGTCATTTTTGCACTTTCACATATTCCTGTATTCGGTAGGACTTATACCCATTCGTTTTTTGAATGCCTTGGTAAAGTGGACAGCTCCAGAAAATCCTGTCAGCTTTGCAATTTCAGACACGGATGTGCTTTCGGATCTGAGTTTTTCCGCAGCGGCGTCTATCCGTACTCCGATAATATATTCATGGAGAGTAGTGCCCGTATGCTTTTTAAACACACGATTTATATATGATGCATTGAAATGAAATTTTTCTGCAATAGTGCTGTTAGATATATCCGCATCCATGTTCTCACCGATAAAGCTGATTATGTCACGCACAAGTGGAGCACTCTTTTCGATGGAGGTTGTATGTCCCTCGCTTTCATAGCGAAGAATTGCATATATTAGTGTTTTCGCGGCGTTTGAGATAAGCTCACGGGAGTATTTTCCGCCAACTCCGTGTTCCGCCGCAATCATTTTGAATAAGGGTTCAAGATTTGAAGTTGTACGAAGGACTGTCGGCGAATTGAGCCTGGTCTCGTCCGTTATCTCCCCGCAGTCAAAGCATTCGGACTCATTGAAGTTTTCGGCGTGGATGGGATGGAACGCGCCTGCTTCGTGCGAGAATTTGTCGGAATAATCAAAATTTACTATATAAAATTGCATTTCCGTGACGTTCCACATATAGGGAGTGCCTGCTTTAAAAAGAACGACACTTCCCGGTGACAGGCTGTAGACGGTACCCTCTATGGTTACCTCGCCTTTTCCGGAGATTATATAAAATAATCTTGAATCAAGAGTGCGCAGGGTATAACGGATGTCCATAGGTTTATTCCCACCAAAAACTCCCCGCACAGCCTGGCGAACAAAAAGCTTTGCATTTTCAAGTTCCATTGTCATCACCCGATTTCGGAAATTCTTACGAGGACAGCATATCACAAAAAAACAATTTTGTAAAGTACTTCCCCCGTAAAATCAAGATTCTTTTACAAACAAAGTCTAAAAAAGACAATTCAGTGTTGAAAAATGACATTTACAGACAGTGTGATACAGAAGTATAATGATGGTGATTACGGGAAACGCTCATTTTCGGTTTTAAGTTTTCCCGTTTCTTATTATGTATCTCCCGAAAGGAATTTTATTATGACTGAGAAATTAACCATTGCAATTGTAGGTTGCGGAGCTTTCGCACAGTTTTTCGTACCTCTTTTTAAGGCACACCCTAACACGGAAAAGGTATATGTATGCGATATTATCCCCGAGCGTGCAAAGGAGTACTCCGAGAGGTTCGGTGTTGAAATAATCGACACATACGAACAGGTACTCTCCGACAAGAGCATAAATTGCGTTGCAAATTTCACCCAAAGACATCTTCACGGAGAGATAGTCGAAAAAGCACTCAGAGCAGGCAAGAATGTTTACTCCGCCGTCCCCATGGCTTCAACTGTCGATGAATGCCGAAAGATTTGCGAGCTTGTCAAGGAAACGGGTAAGATTTATATGCTCGGAGAAACCTGTTATTACTACCCTTGTGCAATGTACTGCCGCGAAGCATACAAGGATGGAAAATTCGGCGAATTCAAATACGGAGCATCCCAATACTATCACCACATTGATGCAATAAGCTACGGCAAGCGTCATGCGGAAAGAGGTATGCCACCACTGCTCTATCCGACACATTCCACGGGAATGATACTTTCAGCCGTTGACTCCTATGCGGTAAAGGTTTCCTGTTACGGAACAAAGGCAGACAAGCAAGATACGGCATTCGGTAAGGGTAACAATGAGTGGGACAATGAGTTTATAGATCAGTTCATACTTATGGAGCTTGCAAACGGCGGATGCGCAAGAGTTACCGAGGCAAGAAGCTTCGGCTGGTGCAAGCCCAGCTCATACATATCTGCCCTTTACGGCACAAAAGGCGGCTATGAATTCAGTAACGCACAGCACATCCTTGTAGAAAAGGATTTTACAACTGGCAAAGACGAAAAGGAAAGAGTACACCTTACCGATGTCAGCGACTATGTCAACACCTCCGGTATGATAGAGAACTACGGAAAAGCCGATTTCAAGGAGCAGGTAGCCAACGGCGAATGGCAGTGGGACTGTGTTGCAAAGATTCAGGAAAAGGAAATGGCAAGACTTCCAAAGGAATACGCCGAGCTTCCCAACGGACACATGGCAACCCACAAGCTTCTCATTGACGATTTCTGCAAAGCCGCATACACAGGTGAAAAGCCGATTCTCAATGAAAAATTTGCAGCAAAAGTAAATCTTCCCGGACTTGTAGCAATAGAGTCTGCAAAGAACGGCGGAATCCCGATGGAAGTACCGACGTTTTATTTGGAATGAGGGGTTAGGATTCAGGATTTAGAGAAGGTTGAAAACTGTATTTTCTTCAATTGAATATAAAAATGCCTTGACGAAAAGTTGAGTACTCTGCGTCAAGGCTTGTTTTTTTGTGTATCTCACTTTTTTAAATAATGAAGATTTCCGCTATCAAAGGTATCAAATCTCACAAAAACACTGTACGGAAATCATCCTTCCCCGGTTCATAGTTTCCATTCTCCGATTTCTGTTCCCTAATTCCTCTCTCCCCTTACTCTCTCAAGAAACTCCTTCAGCTTATCAAAGCTTTTCTGACTTATGTCATGCTCTATTTTACAGCTGTCCTCAAGGGCGGTTTCCTCGTCAACGCCAAGTGCCATAAGTGCGTCGGCTATTACCTTGTGACGTTCATATACACGCTCCGCGACTTCAAGACCTTTTGCGGTAAGGGTTATCTTGCCATCTGCATCCGTTTCTATATAGCCCTCTTCACGGAAATGCTTCATCGCAACGGATACGCTGGGCTTCGCAAAACCAAGCTCATTCGCAATATCTATGCTTCTGGCGTAGCCTTTTTTGTTGTTTATCATAAGTATTGCCTCGAGATAGTTCTCGGCGGATTCCTTTATTATCATTGCGTATCTGCCTTTCCGTAGTTTGTTGTGTATATTATAACATATCTTTTTGTATTTGTCAAATGGGGCTTGTAAACTCTTTGACACCAGAACTTAATAATTGATTTTTTGTAAAAATATACCTATTGATAACACACTAATTCCCACCAATTCCATTGGATTTCACAAATTGTAATTTTTTGACGCAAAACTATTGACAAATCCGGTTAGTTATGCTAAACTAACATTGTAGTTAGATTACACTAACTTATATTCGGTTATTTTCCGCAAAGACGGGTGATTGTAATGACATTGAACGACGCTGACATCGGCAAAGAGTATATAATAAAAGAAATCGCAACCGACGACGAGGAGCTTGATTCATTTCTTTTCTCGCTCGGATGCTATGCGGGCGAAGCAATCACGGTGGTTTCAAGAAGAAAGAGTACCTGTGTTGTTTCCATAAAGGACGCAAGATACAGCATTGACACTCAGCTGGCAGACGCTATTCTGATTTAAGAGTGGGAAGTGTGTCAGCAGTTTTTTCGGAGAATCGGTTAGTTTTAGCTAACCTGCGTGTAACAGTAACAGAATCGGGAAAGTAACAATCCGATTTTAAATAAGGAGGACAACACATGAGAATTGCACTGGCAGGAAATCCCAACTCGGGAAAAACCACCATGTATAACGCTCTGACAGGCAGTAACGAAAAGGTAGGTAACTGGGCAGGCGTAACCGTTGACAAAAAAGAGCATCCGGTAAAAAGGAGCTATTTTGGCGGGGGCGAAGAGCTTATCGCGGTTGACCTTCCGGGAGCGTATTCCATGTCGCCTTTTACATCCGAGGAGAGTGTTACAAGCGAGTACGTCAAGACACAGGCTCCCGATGCCATTATAAATATCGTTGACGCAACAAACCTTTCGAGAAGTCTGTTCTTTACAACACAGCTTTTAGAGCTTGGAATCCCCGTAGTAGTTGCTCTTAACAAAAGTGATATAAACCAGAAAAAGGAAACGGTAATTGACGAGGATAAGCTGTCCGAAAAGCTGGGCTGTCCCGTAATCGAAACGGTATCCACAAGTGCAAATGGACTTAAAACCGTTATTGAAGAAGCGGTAAAAAGTATAGGCAGTACACAAAAAGCACCCTACACCGATGCAGGAGTTGACCTTACGGATAAAAAGTCTGTTATGCAGGCGGACAGAAAAAGATTCGAGTTTGTAAACAAAATAGTAAAGGAAGTCGAGACAAGAAAGGTGCTCACAAAGGACAAAAACAAAGGTGATGCCATTGACAACGTACTCACAAACAAATGGCTGGGTATTCCGATTTTTGCACTTGTTATGTTCCTTGTGTTCCAGATTTCACAGGCGTGGCTCGGTGCTTGGATTGCCGAGGGCTATGTTTTCGGAGAGGGTACCGAAAAGGAGCTTGTCATTCCCGGTCTTGTTACTCTTATTGATATGTTCAAGGAATGGGTAGGCGTAAGTCTTGAGGGTGGCAATGTATTTCTCGTAGCACTTCTCACGGAAGGCATCATCGGTGGTGTTTCAGCGGTTGTCGGTTTCCTGCCCCTTGTTATGGTAATGTACTTCCTCATTGCACTTCTTGAGGACTGCGGCTATATGGCAAGAGTTTCCGTTGTGCTTGACCCTATCTTTAAAAAGGTTGGTCTTTCCGGAAAATCGGTTATTCCCTTTGTTATAGGAACAGGCTGTGCAATTCCCGGTGTCATGGCGGCACGAACCATAAGAAACGACCGCGAAAGACGTGCAACGGCAATGCTCGCTCCCTTTATGCCCTGCGGTGCAAAGCTCCCTGTTATCGCTCTGTTTGCAGGTGCGTTCTTCCCGGAGTCAGGCTGGGTTGGTACTCTTATGTACTTTGTCGGTATCATTATTATTCTTATCGGTGCACTTCTTATAAACAGAATCACGGGTGTTCGAAACAAAAAATCCTACTTCATTATGGAGCTTCCCGAATACAAAGCACCGAGCCTTGCAAGAGCATTCGGTTCAATGTGTCAGAGAGGCTGGTCTTACATAGTAAAAGCGGGTACAATCATTCTTCTCTGTAATGCAGTGGTATTCATCATGCAGTCCTTTGACTGGAAATTAAGACTTGTTGAGGATGGTTTGGCACATACATCAATACTTGCAACAATAGCTTCTCCCATTGCAGTACTGCTTGTGCCGGTTATCGGTATTGCGGCTTGGCAAATGGCGGCTGCGGCAGTTACGGGCTTTATTGCAAAGGAAAATGTGGTCGGTACTCTTGCGGTTTGCTACGGTATTTCCAATCTTATCGACACCGAAGCTCTCGAAATGGTAGAGGGTGCAGGTGCAAGCGTTGCCTCAACCTTTGGAATGACCTCCGTTGCAGCACTTGCATTCCTCATGTTCAACCTTTTCAGTCCTCCCTGTTTTGCGGCAATAGGAGCAATGAACGCCGAGATGAAGAGCGGCAAGTGGCTTTTCGGTGCTATCATGTTCCAGCTCGGCGTAGGCTACACAATAGGCTATCTTGTATACACCATAGGTACACTTATCACAGGTGAAGCACTCAATATCGGTGCCGCAATCGGCGGACTCTGCGCTGTACTTGTGTTTGCAGCTGTCATAGCATACCTCATTGTAAAAGCAGACAAAGCCGCAACCGCAAAAAAATAATAACCGCATTCCCCGGTACATAACGGTTATATGCGGCAAGTAAAAGGAGTGATTTTATGATTCAGAACGTTATACTTATTGCAATACTCTTATCTGTAATCAGCGGTGCCTGTCTGTACATCCTCAAACAGAAAAAGAACGGAGCAACCTGTATCGGCTGTCCCCACTCCAAAACCTGTTCAAGCAAAATAACACAAGGCGACTGTAACTGCGGCAATAGCTCCGGTTGTAACGATAAAAAATAATTTCACAAATAACCTCCCTGTCATAAAGATTTCCGTTGCCGTCCCAAGGGTCCTGCTTTCACAGAGCACTTTCCATACATACTGTTTAATTATAAACCCATTTTACAGAGGTAAACAATGGCAAAACACGAGTTTGGTATAATGAAAATAAGTCCTCAAAAGGGACAAAGATATGATGAGTATGAACCGCAAAAATATAACTGTATATCTGTTGATGATATTTATTTGGAAGATATTGTTTCAAGTTTCAATGATATAGAGTTCTATTGGCATACACTTGATATTCAAGGCAAGGGAATTGCATATTGCGGAATTACACTTATTCCGCCTGCGTCAATGTTGCCGATTATTTGTGTTATTGAAAAAATACCTGAATTATCCGAACTAAAAGAATTGTTGCTTAAAGCTATTGCAGAAAACAGTTGGGTAATTCATTTCGGGTTGTAGAATATTAACAAATATACTTCTAATACAAAAAGGACGTACATTCGATACCGGTGTGAAGTGATATAATGATGGTAGACACAAAAAAAGTGTCTACCATCATTTTTTATGCTATACTAAAGAAAAGGGGTTGAGATTTATGGGAAGACCAAAAGGTGGAACAAATACACACCATAGTAAAGAAGAAAAATTAGCA